>NZ_CP036515.1:2047500-2697069 GCF_004323635.1 Lichenihabitans psoromatis | reverse complement strand
GCAGATCGGCCAACTCTTCGACGAGCGCGAATCCGCCCTGAAGGCGGCGGGCGATCGCGTCGCGGATCTTCTCGAGCATCGCACCCTCGCGGCGCGCGACGCTCTCGATGACCATGCAGACCGCTTCGGCCATCTCTTCGACGAGCGCCATGCCGCGCTCGCGGCCACCAGCGAGGATTTCAGAGCGGCGGTCGAAGGTTACGCCAGCCAATCGCTCGCGGCGTTGACCGATGCAGGCGGCACCCTCGGCCAGTTGTTCGACAAACATCAGCAGGAGCTTGCGAACTTCGGCGACCTCCTGGCGCAAGCAGCGGCTGAGCGAGCCGATGCGGTGCAGTCCGTGCTCGACGAGGCCAACAACAGGATCGCAACCGATCTCACCGATCAGACCGCAGCGCTGACCGGATTGGGCGAGCGCTTCGCCGCCATGCTCGACGAACGGGCCAACGATGCCGCACAGGCGCTCGCGGCATCGAGCGATGCGCTGGCGCAGATGTTGACCGACCACCATGTCGGCCTCGGGGCCATGGGTGAGCAGATGGCCGCGACCGTCCGCGAGCAGGCTTTGTCGGCCACCGATGCGCTTGCCGTTTCGGGTGAAACCATCGCTCGCACGGTTGCCGAGCGGCAGGCCGATCTCGTGGCCGCCGGAGAAGCCATCGCGGCCACGATCGCGGCGCGGGCTGTCGCGGCTCGCGAGGCGCTCGATCGCTCCGGCGCCGACTTCAGCCAACAGATCGATGGTCGGAGCGCCGAGATCGTCGAGGCTGGGGATCGGATCGCCGGGTTGCTCGATGAACGGGCTGCCGCAGCGCGCGATGGGATCGGTCAATCGGCCGAGGAACTCGCGGCCTTGCTGTCGGATCGCGAGACCCGATTGCGCGCGATCCTCACCGAGCATCTTCAAGCCTTGGAGCGTGACTTCGCCCAGGCGACGGATCACGCGATCGCCGGTGTGTCGGAGACCGGCACGGGCTTCCATGCCCGCTTCGGCGACACGGTCGCCGAGGTCATCGCCGCTCTCGGCACGCATGGCGACCGGGTCAACCAGCACATCAACGACAAATTGGCCGGCTTGGATGCCGCGCTCGGCCAGCAGACCGGTTCGTTGAACGCCTCGATCGACGCTCATACGGATCGATTCGCCACCCAGTTTGCCGATCGTCTCGGCAAGATCGAGGTGGTGTTTGCGGGGCATGGCGAAGGAATGGTGGAACGCCTCGCCGATCGCTCACGCGAAACATCAGAGGCGATCGAAGCGCAGATGCACGCCTTCGAGGAGCGTCTCGGTTCGCGTGCCGGAACCATCGGCGAGTCGCTCGATGGCGTCATGTCGCGGGTCCATGCGGGGCTTGATGCTCGCGCCAAGACCTTGAACGAGACGCTGGCGCAGCGCACCCTGGAAGTCGCCAAGGCGCTCGGTGACGGCAGCCGGGACGTGACACGCGCGTTGGACGAGAAGGCGAAGGAGATCAATGTTCTGTTGATCGACCGCTCCGGTCAGATCGCCGATACTCTTGCGGCCAAGGTCGCCGAAATCGATGGCGTGCTCGGCTCGCGTGCCGATGCGATCGCCGAGAGCCTGGATACCCGCATCGCGCGGTTGGAGCAGGATGTCGTCGAACGGCTCGATCAGGTTAGCACGACGCTCGATGGGCGTGGGACCGCGGTCACCAACGCCCTCGGCAGCCAAGCGAGCGAAATCGATCGCATCTTCGCCGAACGCACGAAAGCGATGGACACAGCGGCGGCGCAGCGGAGCCAAGCGCTTTACGCCGCGCTCGACACCCACGTCCAATCCCTCACCACCACCTTCGGGACCAGCGCCGAACAGGCCGCCGGGGCCCTCGAGGAACGCACCGCTTGGATGCACGAGACGCTGACGTCGCGGCTCGACGACATCCGCACCACGATCGGGACCGGTGTCGACGATATCGAGCGCACACTCGAGGCGCGGACGACCGCCATCAACGATGCCGTCACGCAGCATGTCGACGGCATCAAGACGGTCGTCGGCGACAGTGTGACGGTGTTGCATGACGCGCTCGGCACGCAGGCCGATGCGATCCAGCTCCAGGCGAACGAGATTCGCGCGGCGCTTGCGGCTCGGGAAAACGACGTCGGTCGGGCGATCAACGGCCATGTTGACACGATGAAGACCGTGCTGGGTGGCTCGGTTGCGGATCTCCAGGGTGTCATCGCGACCCATGCGGCCGATGTCGGACATCACGTCGAAGCAATTGACGCGATGCTGACGGTCCGAGCGGATGCGCTCCAGAACAGCTTGTTGACGCATTCGAATGCCGTCGATCACGCGCTTGGCGTTACCCAATCCATGATGGCCAACATGCTCGGCGCGCGCGCCAACGAGATCGAGCGGACGCTCGGACAGCGGGCGAGCGAGATCAACGCCTCGCTCGCGACCCATGTCGGGACGATGCAGAACGCGCTCGACGGCTCAGCCGAACGCCTCGACCACGCGCTTGCGCTTCGCGCCGAGGATATTTCCGAGACGCTGGGACGCCGAACCACCGAGATCGAAGGGGTCCTGACCGGCAACATCGAGGCGCTTCAAACGTCGTTGACCGGCAACGTCACCACGATGGGCAACGTCCTCGGCACGGGGATTTCGGTGCTCGACCGCTCGCTCGCCCAACATGCCGCGAGCATGGCTCGCACCCTCGAAAGCCGCTCGAGCGAGATCGGAACCGCGCTCGACGGCAATGCCGCCCAGCTGCGTGCCACGCTGGACGACGCCATCCGTGCCCTCGACAACTTGCTCGATGGCGGCGCCGAACGGCTCGCCACGACGCTACAGGCCAGCACGACCGGCCTCGGCGATAGCCTCGAGACGCATCTCGGCCTCGTCCGCGACACGTTGACGACGGCCGTTCACGACCTCGACGGCTCCCTCGGGTCGCGGACCCAGGAGATCAATCAGGCGATCGGTGATCGGCTGGAAGAGCTCCATACGACACTCGAAACGCGTCTCGGGGACATCAGCAACGCGCTCGACGAACGCGGCCGCGTGCTGCACCAGACCCTCGCGAGCCGGTCGGGCGATCTCCATGATCTCTTCGACAACAAGGGGCCGATCCTGGTCGACCTCCTGTCGGCGCGGGGCGGCGAAGTCGCGCAGGAACTCGCCGGCATCGGCGAGATGGTGGCGCAGACGATCGAAGATCGCGGACATGCGATCGTTCAGCATCTCGGCGCCAAGCAGGCGGAACTGACCACGTCCATCGATCAGTCCGCGCAGACGCTCCGTCGCTCGCTCGATGCAGGCGCGCGCACCTCGGTCGCGGCTCTGGTCGGGACCAGCGACACGCTGAAGAATGAAGTTGGGGCGCTGCTCGAGCGGCTCGGCGCAACCAATGCGGCACTTTCGCATCTGATTGACGAAGCGTCCGCGACCCTCTCGGGCGTGGACACAGGCTTGCAGAACCGTCTGGCCGACTTCAACGACAACATCGGCCTCGTCACCGCGCAGGTCGACGCGATCAGCCAATCGGCCGAAACCAGCATTGGCGACGCGCGCGCCGTGGCTGGGTCGATCGAGACGCATCATCAGGCTTTGATCGATGCGGCACAGGCGCTGGCACAGACGCAGGCCGAGGTCGATGCAGAGATCGATGGTCGCCGCGCGACGCTCGATGGACTGCTGGCTAATGTGAACGCCCGGGTCGAAGACTTCGACGGTGTCATGCGCTCTTTTGCGAGCCTTGTGGACGATTCGCTCGATCACGCCGAGACGCGGGCGCGCGACCTCGGCACTTTCCTGGCCGACTCGGCTCAAGCCACGACGGGCGCCATTAGCGAGCATTTCGACGCCGTGCGGACCGTTACGGTGGACGAACGCGACCGAACTGCCGCCGCGTTGCGGACGATCCACGATCAGTCGACAGCCGACATGACAGCGATCTTCGGCAGCGCAGTCGAGAAGTTCCGCGCGTCGGCCGGCGAAATCCGGCAGATGGCGAGTGAGATCCATCGCGAGCTCGAAACCGCCAGCCAGGATCTGCATCGGTCGACCATCGAGTTGCCGCGCGAAACGGCCGAGCAGGCCGCCGAGGTTCGTCGCGTGGTAAACGAGCAAGTCAAAGCGCTGCAGGATCTGACGGCGGTCATCGCCCGAACCAGCAACGGCAACGATGTGATCGAGCCCGCCTCGGCCCGACGGACAAACAGCACGGAGACCGCGGTCTCAACAGGGCGCGCGCCGGCGCGGGCGGCTGAGCCCCGTAGCCAGCAACTTGTGCCGGCACGTGCTCCGGTGCGGACGACAGACGCCACCCGCAATCCGGACGGGGGTCCGCGGCTTCCCGCTGCGGCGCGTCCTGCTCCGCTGACCGGCGAACGTGGCCCGGGGTGGTTGTCGGATCTTCTCGCTCGCGCCTCGTTCGACGATAATGTCGAGGCGTCAGAGGGGTCTCCGGCGTTGGAAGCGGTCAAGCCGCCTGCCCCGCAACAGGCCGCCTCCACAACGGCGGGGTCGCTCGCGAGCATCTCGTTCGATATTGGCCGGTTGATCGACGAGGCGGCAGCGACCCAAGCATGGGAGCGCTTCCGTCGGGGCGAGACCCACGTGTTCGGACGCTCGATCTACACGGCTCAGGGTCAACAGACCTTCGAGGAGGTCCGTCGCCGCTATCGCAGCGACGCGGACTTCACCGAGACCGTGAACCGCTACACGCAGGAGTTCGAGCGGTTGCTCAGTGAGGTCAGCCGAGACGACACCGACGGCAGCGTGACACGCCGCTATCTCTCCTCCGAGACCGGCAAGGTCTATACGATGCTGGCCCATGCGGCTGGGCGTCTCGGCTGACGTCGAGGAGCCTCCGTCCATGATGCGAACACTGACCGCCGCGATCGAGACCTTTCGGCTCGCGGCGCCATTCGTGATCGCGCGGGGCGCCAAGACCGTCAGCACGGTCGTGGTAGCCACTATTCAGCAGGGGGAGCATCGCGGCCGGGGCGAATGTGTGCCCTACGGACGCTATGGCGAGACGGTCGATAGCGTCTTGGCGCAGATCGCAAGCCTCCGGAACGCGATCGAAAACGGCGCCGATCGGGAGGCGTTGCAGAGCATGCTGCCTGCCGGAGCGGCGCGTAACGCGGTGGATTGCGCGCTGTGGGATCTCGAGGCCAAGCGCCTGGGTCTCCGGGCCGAAACACTGGCCGGTCTGCATCGGATCGGCCCGGCCACCACGGCCTACACCCTATCGCTCGGGACGCCGGACAGCATGGCCGATGCGGCGCGCGCGGCCGCAGAACGCCCGTTGCTGAAGCTCAAACTTGGGGGCGCTGGAGACCCGGACCGGATTGCGGCGGTGCGGGCGGCGGCACCGGATGCGGAGTTGATCGTCGATGCCAACGAGGCGTGGCGCGAAGACGACCTTGATCGCAACTTCGCGGCCTGTGTTGCGGCCCATGTCGCGCTCGTCGAACAGCCCTTGCCAGCAGGTCAGGATGGCGCTCTCGCCCGCATGACGCGCCCGGTTCCGGTTTGCGCCGATGAAAGTGTTCATGACCGAAACGGCTTGGCGGCCCTCGTCGACCGGTATGATGTGATCAACATCAAACTCGACAAGACGGGCGGCTTGACCGAGGCTTTGGCTCTGGCCGACGAGGGTGAGCGGCTTGGCTTCGGACTGTTCGTCGGGTGTATGGTCGGAACATCGCTCGCCATGGCGCCCGCGATGCTGCTCGCGCCACGCGCACGCTTCGTCGACCTCGACGGGCCGCTGCTCCTGGCTGAGGATCGGCCGCATGGACTGGTCTATGACGGGTCGATGGTTTATCCGCCGAGCGCGGAGCTCTGGGGCTAGGCCAGCGGCGTCGAGCCGCCCTATTCCATGACGGCCGCCTTCAGAATACAAACCATTGTGGCGCGCGCGAACTCGCCCGATCGATTGCGAATCGTGTGCGGACGGTCGCACCGGTAGCGAAGCGTCTCGCCAGCGCGAACGCGATCGGTCGCGCCCGCGACTTCAACCTCCAACTCGCCCTCGATAACAGATAGACATTCGATCGAGCCGCGCTGATGCGCCTCCGAATCCAGCATGCCGCCCGGATCGGCTGAAAAATCATACCATTGCAGCCATTCAACCGTCTTGATCCAGCCGATGATGGCCAACCGACACCGGCCATCGTCCGAAACAAGCATCGGCGTGTCGCCTCGGCTCGATTTTTCGACGAAGGGCTCATCCTCGGCCGCCTGCAGCACCCGGTCGATCGAAATGTCGAGAGCCTGCGCGAGTCGCCAGATGGTCGCGAGAGTTGGGTTGGTCTCGTTACGCTCGATCTGACTGATGATGGATTTGGCGACGCCGGATTGTTCGGACAGCTCGGACAACGACAAGTTGTAGGCTTTGCGGAGACGCTGAACCGTCTTCCCGAGTTGGCCTGAAACTGCGATGGCGCCCGCCTCGAGAGCTTTCGCTTTGTCCCGTCCTTCGACGCCCATCGGAAACGCACCTGCAAGTTGATCGTCGGACAAGCCCAAGCTTTGACCCGTCCAGCCTTCGCAGCCGTTTGCCATTCTAAACGATTTCGTTTGGATTATCGAACGAAACTTTGAATCATTCCGGTTCAACGACGTCGGTCTCTGGTCTGGCCCACCCGTCGCCTCGTTGCCAAATTGGCGCTCTGGACAGGATTTTGGGCTTATCCCGCACCGCAGCGGTGCCGAAGCTTCAATTTCGGGGCAATGTCACATCAGTGCCATGCCGCTGGGGACATGAGATACCAATCAGGGATTTTGGCTGGATGACGGCGATGACCCAAGACATTCGACATTTTCGATCGCTTTTCATTTCGGACCTGCACCTTGGAACCAAGGGATGTCAGGCCGGGCTCTTGCTCGACTTTCTCAAGCGGCACGACGCCGACACGATCTATCTCGTCGGTGACATCATTGACGGCTGGCGGCTGCGGAGTGGGTGGTATTGGCCACAGCTTCACAATGACATTTTGCAGAAGCTGCTGCGGAAGGTCCGCAAGGGCGCCCGCATGGTCTACATCCCTGGCAACCACGATGAATTCGCCCGCGAATATGTCGGCTATAATTTCGGCGGCGTCGAGATCATGCGCGACACCACCCATGTGACGGCGGACGGTCGGCGCTTCCTCGTCACCCATGGCGACGACTTTGATATCGTGGTCAGACATGCCCGCTGGCTCGCGCTTCTGGGCGACTGGGCCTATGAGGCGGCGCTGAAGACCAACACCTATTTCAACATCGTGCGGCGACGTCTCGGCTTTCCATATTGGTCCTTCTCGGCCTGGGCCAAGCTCAAGGTGAAAAACGCCGTCAACTTCATTGGATCGTTCGAGACGGCACTCGCCGAGCAGGCGCTGAAACACAATGTCGATGGCGTGATCTGCGGCCACATCCATCATGCCGTCATCCGAGAGATCAACGGCATCACCTACATCAACACCGGCGACTTCGTTGAATCCTGCTCGGTGGTGGTCGAGCATTACGACGGCAGTTTCGAGATCATCCGCTGGTTGATGCTGGGTCCGAGCATGGAAGCCGAGCCTGCCGACGTTGATGATCTGGGACAGGCGAAAGTCGCAGCCTGATGCGGATCGTTATTGCGACCGATGCTTGGCATCCGCAGGTCAATGGCGTGGTACGGTCGATCGAAGCGATGGCAAAAGCGGCGCGTCCGCTCGGTGCCGAGGTCGAGTTCCTGACGCCGGAGGGCTTTGCCTCGGTCAGCATGCCGACCTATCCCGACATTCAGTTGGCCTTCGCGACGTCGCCTGCCGTGGCACGGCGGATGGCAGATCTGAAACCAGACCATATTCATATTGCGACCGAAGGCCCGATTGGCCTCGCGACCCGTCACTATTGCCGCCGGGCCGGGCTGGTCTTCACCACCAGCTACCACACGCAATTTCCCGACTATATCGCGGCGCGTGCTCCGATTCCGAAGCGTCTGACATTTGCGGCTTTGCGCTGGTTTCATAACGGCAGCGCCGGAACCATGGTGTCGACCGGCAGTATCGAGCGTGAATTGACCGCCAATGGCTTCCGCAACCTGATGCGCTGGTCGCGCGGCGTCGACCAAGACATGTTCAAGCCACGCGCCATGTCCGTTCTCGACCTGCCGCGCCCGATCTTTCTCTCGGTTGGCCGTGTCGCTGTCGAAAAGAACGTCGAGGCGTTCCTGTCGCTCGACCTGCCCGGCTCGAAGGTTGTCGTCGGCGATGGTCCGGCGCGGGAGGATCTGCAGGCGCGCTTCCCCGATGTCACATTTCTCGGCATGCAGACCGGCGAGGCGCTTGCGGCGATCTACGCGAGCGCCGACGTCTTCGTCTTTCCGAGCCGCACCGACACGTTTGGGATCGTGCTGCTCGAAGCGCTGGCGAGCGGTCTTCCGGTCGCGGCGTATCCGGTGCCCGGCCCGAACGACGTGATCGGAGAGAGTGACGTTGGGGTGCTGGACGAGAATCTGGAACTCGCCTGTCGCAAGGCCCTGACGGTGGCGCGCGACAAGGCACGAGCTTTCGCACTGAGGTTCACCTGGACCGAAAGCGCCCGGCAATTCCTCAACAATGTCATGCTGGCGCGAAGCGCCAGCCCGCAGCCGCTGGCACAGCGAATTTCCGACGTCGCTTAGAGTATCGGCCCACGGGACCCCCTAACGGACATCCGGCGCGGCCTTTTCGGACATGCTCACGCATAGGCAGGCACCGACGGGTCGCCCATGAGGCTGCCGTCGGCGCTGATTACGCGGATGCGTCAGGCGTCCTCGGCCTCGTCCGGAAGGTCGATGTTGATGGTCCGCATGTCGCGGCTGTAGATCAGGATTTCGCGCTTCCCGGCATGGTTGGCAGGCGCCACGATGCCTTCCTTTTCCATCCGTTCGACGAGCGACGCGGCCTTGTTGTACCCCACCGAGAGGCGGCGTTGGATATAGGAGGTCGAGCACTTCTTGTCGCGCAACACGACTTTGACGGCTTGTTCGTAAAGATCGTTGCCATCCTCGCTCATGGCGCTTTTGTCGAACACGGCGCCGTCTTCGGTGCCCTCCTCGCCCGCGACGGCGTCGGCGGTCTGCTCGGTATCGTCGACCGTGACGTCGAGATATTCGGGCTGGCCCTGCGTCTTGAGATGCGCGACCACGAGCTCCACCTCATGGTCGGACACGAAGGGGCCATGCACGCGGCTGATGCGCCCGCCGCCCATCATATGCAGCATGTCGCCCTGCCCGAGCAGTTGCTCGGCGCCCTGCTCGCCCAAGATCGTGCGCGAGTCGATCTTGGACGTGACCTGGAAGGAGATGCGGGTCGGGAAATTGGCCTTGATGGTGCCGGTAATGACATCGACCGAGGGCCGCTGCGTCGCCATGATGAGATGGATGCCCGCCGCGCGCGCCATCTGGGCGAGCCGCTGGATCGCGCCTTCGATCTCCTTGCCGGCCACCATCATCAGGTCGGCCATCTCGTCGACGATGACGACGATATAGGGCAGGACCGTGAGATCCATCTCTTCAAGCTCGAAGATCGGTTCGCCGCTCTGGCGGTCGAACCCCGTCTGCACCGTGCGGGTGATGACTTCGCCCTTGGCCTTCGCCTCGGCGACCCGGACGTTGAACCCGTCGATGTTGCGGACACCAACCTTGGACATCTTCTTGTAGCGATCCTCCATCTCGCGCACGGCCCATTTCAGCGCCACGACGGCCTTTTTGGGATCGGTCACGACCGGGGTCAGAAGATGCGGGATGCCGTCATAGACCGACAATTCCAGCATTTTGGGATCGACCATGATGAGGCGGCACTCTTCCGGCTTCAGCCGATAGAGCAGCGACAGGATCATGGTGTTGATCGCGACGGACTTGCCCGAGCCGGTGGTGCCGGCGACGAGCAGATGCGGCATCCGGGCCAGATCAACGATGACGGGTTCACCGCCGATCGTCTTGCCGAGCGCGATCGCAAGCTTGTGCTTGGATTGCGAGAAATCCTCCGATGCCACGAGTTCGCGCAGGTAGACCGTGTCGCGACGCTGGTTGGGCAATTCGATGCCGATGACGTTGCGGCCCTGGACGACGGCGACGCGGGCCGAAATGGCCGACATCGACCGAGCGATATCGTCCGCAAGGCCGACCACGCGGGAGGATTTGATGCCCGGCGCGGGTTCGAGTTCGTAGAGCGTCACGACCGGACCGGGCCGCACGTTGATGATCTCGCCGCGAATGCCGAAATCCTCGAGAACTCCTTCGAGCAAGCGCGCATGCTGCTCCAACGCATCGCGCGTCATCACGATGCCGGTCGACTTCACCGGCTCGATCAGAAGATCAAGCGGCGGGTGCTCATAAACCCATTCGCCGCGCGGACCCCGAACTCGGATCGGTTTGGCGGTCTGGTGCAAATTGCCCATCATCGACAGATGCAGGGCGTTGATGGGCGGCATCGATGGGCGGATCATCTCGACGACGCTGGACGCGACGGCCGCCATGGGAGCAGGCGCTTCCGCCAAGCTCTGATCGATCAGATTGGCGTCATCACCGTTCTGTTCATCGCTTTCGATCGCGTCCGGTTCCAGATTGAAATCCTCCTGCGGCAGAGGCGCGTCGACCACCTGAGTGGCGCTCAGAAAGCCCGCGAGAGCTTCGCGGACATTGTCCTGCTCTGCAGGAATGACCGGCAGCGCGATGGCGCCGAGCAGCACGACGCGGCCCCACGGCTGAACCAGATGCGTCTCCACGTCGAGGTCGGCGTCGCCGGGCAAAATGGTCGCATCCGTTTCCACCGCAGGCATTACGCCCGCGATGTCGTCGTCCACGGCGACGACCAGTCGGCCGACCTCAAAAGCCTCAGCCATCACCCCGTCGATCGCGTCCTGTGCCGTGGCGTTCGGCGAAATTGTCGAAGGCGCATCTGCGGCAACTTCCGGCTCGATCCGTGACAAAATGCGATCCGGGGTCCGCGTATTGCGAACGTTGGGCGGCAGCACGTAAGGGCTTCGGTCAAACGAGGAGGTGACGGCCGCAATCGGCGCAGACGCCTCATCTCGCCTGTCGCGATCCTCACGCGCTTGCTGCAGGTTGACGACCTCATCGTCTTTGAGAGGGCCGACCTGTGCCCACATCCCTCTCTCTTGCATGAGGATATGGTCGGGCGTTCGGGTGAACCGCACATTCGTCGGGTCTTTGAAGGGCTCCAGCCACGGCGGGATGACAAACCGCAGATCGGGGTTCTCAGAGGTGGTAGCGCCGGAGGGGACGGCGGGCGCGGCGCGAAGCTGGTCGGCGGGTGATTGCCCCGCCGCCATCATTTGCGCCAGGTAGTTCTGCAACCAGGTTTCGACATTGCCGGTGATGTGGCCGAGCATGGCGGTGTAGAGCGCCTGCCAATCGGCCATATCCCGCGCCGACGCCGTCGAATTGACGGTCGAGCGACCGGTCCCCTGATCCACGGGAGGCATGATCATATCTTTCGGAGGATGCATGAGAAAGGCTGCATGGGAGACATCGAAAACCGGCGACCGGCGATGACTCACCATGAATTGTTGACCTTAACAGCTCCTTAGAGAGCCCCGCGTCGCCCATCCCACAAGCGGGCATTTTGGTCGGGACAGGTGAGGCGCGTCCACGCGCTCGGCTTGGCGACTCTCCTTTGCGTCACGCGACAAAATCCACTTCGGCTGAACCGACGTGTCTCGACGCCGTTCGGGGCTTGCGAACAAAACAGGAAACCTGTCTCCTCACTCCAGTGTCGAGGAGGCCGAATCGCCCGTGTCTGCCGCCTATCTGGCCAAGCTCAACGCCGAACAGCGGCTCGCCGTCGAATATGGCGTCGGTCGCGCGGCCGAGACCGCGCCTTTGCTGGTCATCGCCGGGGCGGGGTCGGGCAAAACCAATACGCTCGCGCATCGGGTCGCGCATCTCATCGTCAATGGCGCAGACCCGCGTCGCATCCTGCTGCTCACCTTCTCGCGCCGCGCCGCCTCCGAGATGCGGAAGCGGGTCGAGCGACTCTCGGCCGAGGTGATGGGCCGAGATGCCAGCATCATGACCGATGCCCTGACCTGGGCCGGTACCTTCCACGGCATCGGCGCCCGCCTGCTTCGCCTCTACGCCGATCAACTTGGACTCGATCCGGCGTTCACGATCCATGATCGGGAGGATTCGGCCGACCTGATGAACCTCGTCCGCCACGAGCTCGGATTTTCGAAAACCGCAAAGCGTTTTCCGACCAAAGGCACCTGCCTCGCCATCTACTCGCGGGTCGTGAATGCCGAGATGCCCCTCGACGAGGTGCTGCGGCGGACGTTCCCCTGGTGTTCCGGCTGGAGCCGTGAATTGCGCGACCTGTTCGGCGCGTTCGTGGACGCCAAACAACACCAGAATGTCCTGGACTACGATGATCTGCTGCTGTGCTGGGCCCAGGCTGTCGCCGATGCGACACTGGCGGCCGACATGGGCGAGCGGTTCGATCATGTGCTGATCGACGAATATCAGGACACCAATTGCCTACAAGCCTCGATCCTGCTCGGCCTGAAGCCGGATGGCCAGGGATTGACGGTCGTGGGCGACGACGCCCAATCGATCTATTCGTTCCGCGCCGCGACCGTGCGGAATATCCTCGACTTTCCGGCTCGGTTTTCGCCCCCGGCCCGTGTCATCACGCTCGATCGGAATTATCGATCGACACAGCCCATCCTCGCGGCCGCCAACGCGGCTATCAGCCTTGCGGCGGAGCGTTTCACGAAAAACCTCTGGACGGAGCGCGCCTCGACCGAAAAGCCGCATCTCGTCACAGTCCGCGACGAATCCGGACAGGCGCAATATGTGGTCGAGCGCGTGCTCGAAAATCGCGAAGGCGGTATCGCGCTGAAACAGCAAGCCGTGCTGTTCCGAACTTCACATCACAGCGGCCCGCTCGAGGTCGAGCTCGTCCGCCGCAACATTCCATTTGTGAAATTCGGCGGCCTCAAGTTCCTGGATGCGGCACACGTTAAGGACATGCTGGCCTTACTCCGCTGGATCGAAAACCCGCGTGATCGGGTGGCCGGCTTCCGTGTCCTGCAGTTGATGCCGGGTGTCGGGCCCGGCGCGGCTCAACGCGTGCTCGATCGGCTCGCCGATGCGGCCGACATCGACACAGCGCTCCGCGAGGCTCCCGCCCCACCGCGTGCCGGGCCGGACTGGACGGAATTCCTGCATGTCGTCGGCCTGATACGTTCTGGCCAGCCCGGCTGGCCGGCCGAGATCGAGCTCGCACGGCTTTGGTACGTGCCGCATCTCGAGCGCATGCACGATGATGCGGCGATGCGCCAGGCGGACCTGTTGCAACTGGAGCAGATCGCTGCCGGTTATCCGTCTCGCGAGCGGTTTCTGACCGAACTGACGCTCGATCCACCGGACGCCACGAGCGATCAGGCTGGGGTTCCCCTGCGCGACGAGGATTATCTTATTCTGTCGACTATTCATTCGGCTAAGGGTCAGGAATGGCGATCGGTCTTCGTGTTGAACGTGGTCGATGGCTGCATACCGTCGGATCTCGGCACGGGCACCCAGGATGAGATCGAGGAAGAGCGCCGCCTGCTGTATGTCGCGATGACACGGGCGAAGGACGACCTGCATCTGCTCGTTCCGCAGCGGTTCTTCACCCACGGGCAATCAGCGATGGGCGATCGGCACGTCTATGCGGCACGGACCCGCTTTCTCCCCTCATCGCTTCTGCCGCTGTTTGCGCTCGGCACATGGCCCCGCGCGAGCCAACAGCCTGAACGCGAGACGAGCGGACGGCAGAGCGTTCGGATCGACGTCGGCGCACGCCTGCGCGGCATGTGGACCTAGCGGGCCATGCGCGATCCCCACACAAGGCTGGAAGCGTTCGGCGCGGCCTGCCCATCATGACGGCCGTCGGAGAGCCCGCCTCGACCCGCGACGCGGCCGCGGAGATAATCGACGCCGAGCCACACCGGAAGATCATTCATGTCGACATGGATGCCTTTTTCGCGTCGGTCGAGCAGCGAGATAATCCGGACCTTCGGGGCAAACCCGTCGCGGTCGGCGGATCGCGAGAACGCGGCGTCGTGGCGGCCGCGAGCTACGAGGCGCGTTCCTTCGGGGTCCATTCGGCCATGGCATCCGTTACGGCGCGGCGGAAATGCCCCGACCTGATCTTCGTCAAGCCGCGTTTTGAGGTTTATAAGGAGGTCTCGCAGCAGATCCGCGAGATCTTCGCCGAACATACCCCGGTCATCGAGCCTCTGTCGCTCGACGAGGCCTATCTCGATGTCACCGAGAATCTGCGGGGTCTCGCCTCGGCAACCGCAATCGCGGAAGACATCCGGTCAAAGATTCGCGCCACGACCGGCCTGACGGCTTCGGCCGGCGTCTCCTACAACAAATTTCTAGCCAAGCTCGCCTCCGACTATCGCAAGCCAGACGGCCTCTTCGTCATCACGCCGCGTATGGGCGCGAGCTTCGTCGAGACCTTGGCGGTCGGTAAGTTTCACGGCGTCGGCCCTGTCACAGCCGCTAAGATGAATGGCCTCGGCATTGCGACGGGGCTGGATCTCCGCCGGCAGACGCTGGCGTTCCTGCAGGCGCATTTCGGCAAATCCGGCCCGTATTATCACGCGGTGGCGCGCGGCATCGACCATCGGCCGGTGCGGGCCGATCGCATTCGCAAATCGGTCGGAGCCGAAAATACCTTTTCGAGCGATCTCACCGCGATCGAAGCCATGCGCGACAATCTGCAGCCGATCTTCGACAAGGTCTGGCGCCATTGCGAGGGCAGCGGCGCACGCGGCTCGACCGTGACCCTGAAGGTCAAATATGCCGACTTTCAGCTGATCACGCGCAGCCGCTCGGTCGCGACGCCCGTCGCGAGCCGGGCCACGATCGAGGCGATCAGCTTCGCCCTGCTCGACGCGCTTGTTCCGTTCGAAAAGGGCGTGCGTCTGCTCGGCGTGTCGCTCTCCAATTTCCGCCATGAGGCACCACTGGCCGCCGCACAACTCGATCTCGATCTCTGACCCTGGTCCGACGAGAAAACGATCGACTCGACGAACGTCGTCATGGTGCTGTCCTGGTGCACGAAAAAGGATCATCCCATGGGACTTCTGGTCGACGGCGTCTGGCACGATCAATGGTACGACACGGGCGCGACGGGCGGCCGATTCATCCGCAAAGACAGCGCTTATCGTCACTGGATCACGCCATCCGGCAGCCCCGGCCCCACCGGCAAGGGGGGCTACGCGGCCGAACCAGGCCGCTATCTGCTCTATGTCAGCCTGGCCTGTCCCTGGGCCCATCGCACCTTGATCGCACGCGCCATCAAAGGGCTCGAGGGCAGCATCGACATCGCCGTCACGCACTGGCTGATGCGGCAGGATGGCTGGACCTTCCACCCAGGACCGGGCGTCATCCCCGATCCGATCCATGGCGCGCAGGTTCTGCATGAAGTCTACACGGCGGCCGACCCGCATTACAGTGGACGAGTCACCGTTCCGGTCTTGTGGGATCGCCAGACCGGCACGATCGTCAACAACGAATCAGCCGATATCATTCGCATGCTCGGCACGGCCTTTGACGAGGCTGGGGCAAGGGTAGGTGATCTCTACCCCGCCGACCTCCGTGAGGAGATCGATGGTTTGAATGCTCGGATCTACGACACGCTGAACAACGGCGTCTACAAGGCCGGGTTTGCAACCACACAGGGCGCCTATGAGGAGGCGGTCACTCCCCTTTTCGAGACCCTGACTTGGCTGGATAAACGGCTGGCGGACAATCGCTACCACTGTGGGCCGCATCTCACCGAGGCCGACATCCGCCTTTTCACGACACTTATTCGTTTCGATGCGGTCTATATCGGCCACTTCAAATGCAACCTGCGTCGCATCGTCGACTATCCGAACCTCATCGCCTACACGCGCGATCTCTACCAGACGCCGGGGTTCGGCTCGACCGTTAACCTCGATCACATCAAGCATCATTACTACGAGAGCCATCCAACCATCAATCCGACCGGCATCGTCCCCCTTGGACCACTGCTCGATTTCAGCGCCCCGCACGGGCGCGGTTAACATCAGGCCTCGCGCAGCGGGAGGTCCACAACACTCTCGTGAGGACGATCGCGGTTCAGACTTGCGGCAAAGCTTTGTCCCAGACTAAGCCAGAGCGAAGCTGCAGTTGACGAAGGGTCATCCATGCAAGTCATCGCGGTCGGACAGAGCAAAGGCGGGGTTGGCAAAACCACTCTTGCGATCAACGTCGCCGGAGAATTGGTCAAACTCGGGCGGTCAGTCACGCTCGTCGATGCCGACCCGCAAGGTTGTGCCGTGCAATGGGCCGAGCCGCGCAAGCTCGGCTTCAGTGTGCGTCAGGAGCTCGTTGGCCTCCGCAACGTCTCGCTATGGATCCGCAACGTCCTCAAGACCTCGGGCGACATCGTGATCGTCGACATGCCATCCGGCTTCGGGATTACTTTCGAGACAGCCGTGCTGATCTCGGACCTCGTGGTGATCCCATGCGGCCCCTCGAGCCTCGATCTGAACTCGGCCAAGAAGACGATCCTGAAAGCGAGGGAATCGAGCCGCGTCGATCCCGATATGCGATTGAAGGTGGTTCTCGCGCCGACCCGCGTCGATCTCGAGACGGATGAAGGACAGCAGATCAGCGATGCGCTCACCGATCTCGGCGAGACCGTCAGCCCTTATCTCAGCTACGACGTCGACTATGTGCGATCGTTCGCGGCCGGCAAGCCCGTCTCGACCTTTGCGCCCGGAAAGCCGGTCGACCGCGAGGTTCAAGCTCTGACGAGCTTTCTCCTGCGGTCGATCCCGTCATAGCCATGCGGCCAGCGTAACCAAGCAGCGCACTGCGGCGATCAGGCCGTCTGTTGGACGGCCGAGAGCAGCCACGGGCCGCCATTGTCTCGACGGAACGTCCACAACTCGGCAACCTCGCTTCGCTGGTTGGGATTGCCGTCGACAACGCGACCGGAGGTTCGATCCACCATCGTGTCACGCGCGTCGAAGCGCATCGCGACGGTTGCAAAATCGGCTACCCCCTCCCGCCAAGCTTCGGATAAGTCGCCCTGCAACAGCTTGACGTCAGCGATGTCGTTCCGAACGCCGCGGGCGCGGTTCGCGTCGAGATCGGCGCCGAAGTAGCGCAGGATTTCCGGCGTCGTCAGCCGTGACAGCGCATTGGTGTCCTCACGGCTGAAGGCGGTCTGGATCGCGATCAGGGCTTGTTCAAACGCAGCGAAATCCTGCGGCTGAACAGCCAACGGCACCGTGGCGGGTCGAGCCGGCTGCGAGCCGCCTCCGAAGCCGCTGAACCCGCTGCGGGCCTGCATCGACGGGCCGCTTGCCATGGAAGGCGTTGCAGAGCGCGAGCGGAACCAGCGCATCGCCAGCATGACCACGCCGGCAATCAAAGCGAACTGGAACAGCAGCCCAAAGAGCGAACCGATGCCGTTGAGGCCACCAAAAAACCCGCCACCGCCCAACATGCCGAACAGGCCGGCGCCGAGAAGGCCCGCCGCGAGCCCGGTGCCGAAACCGCCGAAGCGACGCGGTTGAGCCGCATTGGCGGCGAAGCCGCTGGAGGCTGGGGTTTCGGTCCGCTGAAATGGCTGTGCCGCACGCGGCGCTGTCGCGGTGGACGGCGGCATGCTATAGGTCCGTGCGCCGCGCGAGCCGAAGCTGAACCCGCCGCCGGCGCGCGCCTCGGCCGAATGAATGCCAACCGGCGCCGCAGCCAGCAGTGCAAGCGCCAGAAGGCCGCCCCTCACCACCGCATTCGAACGCTTGCGCGAAAACATCATCGTGATCCCATTGCCGTCGAAGCCGCCTATCCGACTTACGCAGCAAGTGGTGACGATTGGGGCATCGGCGCAAGGCATCTGATCGCGGGGATGGATTAACATTAGGCAATGTGCCAACACGGCGCGCATCCATAAACAGCGTCGCTGTCGCGATCGACACGAAGAGTTGCACGCGTCTCGCCAGATCCGTCCTCAGTGCCGCCTCAATGTTGCCGATGAGAAGGCGACGTTTCATCAACACCTCTCAAATCACGAGGTGCATTGCAGAAAGGCGGCTTTGTGCTCGACAGGCGATCCACTCTCATCGTGTCAGTTTTGTTTCTGATCTGCCTGCTCGCTCTCTTCCTGATCGATCGACCGGTTGCCATCTGGGCCGCGCATTTATCGCCACGGGTCGTGCAAGCGGGGTTCTTCGTCACCTGGTTCGGAACATCCGGCTACATGTTTTTGGTATCGGCTCTCGTGGCGCTCGCGGCATTTGTGCTTCGCCGGAATGAATCTAGCCGCATCACACGGGAGGAGCTGACTCTGCTGGCACGGCGAGCCGTGTTCTTCTTCCTTGCGATCGCGGCCTCGGGCCTCGCTGTCCAGGGTCTCAAACACATCATCGGCCGGGCGAGACCAAGGCTCATCGAGCAGTTGGGACCCTTCTCCCTGCATCCGTTCAGTTGGCCGAATGATTTTGCCAGCTTCCCGTCCGGCCATACGACATCCGCTTTCGCGGCCGCGACCGCACTTGCGTTGATGATGCCGCGCGCGCGTTGGGGCTTGTTGGTCTGCGCCGTCGCGATCGGCATCTCACGGGTGGTGGTGAGTGCCCATTACCCGAGCGACGTGCTGGCCGGCGCGGCGCTCGGCACGAGCGTGACGCTGCTTCTGGCGCGCAGCATGGTGCGCCGGGGCCTCGCGCTGTTTCCGCAGTCTGCAAGGCATAGCTGGCCAAGCTGTAGGCCGGGATGAGCCGGATCGCGTTCCTGGACTTCGAGGCTTCGTCGCTCGGCAAGAAAAGCTATCCGATCGAAGTCGCCTGGGTGTTCGATGACGGGAGCTCCGAAGCCACCCTGATCCGTCCGGCTCCAGGCTGGACTGATTGGGCAAGCGACGCGGAAGCCATTCATGGCATCCCGCGCGATCTCCTTCTCAGCGAGGGTCAACCGTGATCGGCCCCCATCGGGTGGTCCGGGTTGATTGTTAGTTCATGGTCGGCCTGGGCGCCACCCTGAGCATGGCCGGCGGAGATGGTCGGGGTTTCGCAGCCGGCCATGCGGCGAAGGCGGGCACGAAGACCTCCGGCGCCGGGGGCTTGTAGCCGATTGATCCGTGCGGGCGCACAGTATTGTAATGCCTTCTCCAGCTTTCGATGATGACCTGAGCTTCCTTGAGCGAGTAGAAGATCTCTCCGTCGAGCAGCTCGTCTCGGAAGCGAGCGTTGAACGACTCGACGTAGCCGTTCTCCCACGGGCTGCCTGGGGCAATATAGGCGGTCTTTGCTCCAACCGCCGTGATCCAGTCTTGCACAGCCTGGGCGATGAACTCGGGGCCGTTGTCCGAACGGATGTGACCAGGCACGCCGCGCAGGATGAACAGGTCGGACAGAACGTCAATGACGTCGGTCGAGTTGAGCTTGCGCGCGACCCGGATGGCCAGGCACTCCCGGGTGAACTCGTCGACGACATTGAGGGTCCTGAACTTGCGGCCGTCATGCGTGCGATCCTCGACAAAGTCGTACGACCAGACGTGATCGCGGTGCTCGGGCCGGAGGCGAATGCAGGAGCCGTCGTTGAGCCAGAGACGTCCCTTCTTCGGCTGCTTGGCCGGCACCTTCAGCCCTTCGCATCGCCAGATGCGCTCGACCCGCTTGTCGTTTACCAGCCACCCGGCATCGCGCAGCAACGCCGCGATCTTGCGATAGCCGTAGCGGCCGTACTGCCGCGCCAGCTCGATGATGTCGCCCGTCAACGCCTCTTCGTCGTCAAAGCCCCGCGGCGCCTTGCGCTGCGTCGAGCGGTGCTGACCGAGCGCCGCACAGACGCGGCGCTCGGAGACAGGCAAATGCTGTCGCACATGCTCGATGCAGACGCGCCGGCGCGCGGGGCTCAGAAGTTTCCCGAGGCCGCCTCCTTCAGAATCAGCTTGTCGAGCGTGAGGTCGGCGATCGCCTTGCGAAGCCGCATGTTCTCCGTCTCCAGCTCCTTCAGGCGCTTGACCTGGTCAAGCTTCAAGCCGCCGAACTCCTTCCGCCACCGGTAGTAGGTGACCTCGGTCACCCCGATCGAGCGAACCGAGTCCGCAACGGTCTTCCCCTGTGAGACCAACACGTCGACCTGACGCAGCTTGCTCACGATCTCTTCAGGCTTCGGTCGTCTTCCCATCGATCCATCCTCCAGGCTCGAAAGCCATACATCGGGATGGACCACTTCAAGGGGGGACGATCACTGAGTGGCGTGGTCGGAAGGAGGATGATCGCGTGTCTGACGGGCCACACGCTCTATGCGAGCGCACCGTCCTGGGACGGGCAGTGGCTCAGCCGGCTGCTGCGCGCCGCCGATCTGCCTCGCCATGCTCTGCGGTTGCAGGATACGGACGAGGCACAACGGCGCGTGGTGATCGAGACATGCCGAGCCGCGGGCTTGTCGCCCGGCCAGCAGAACAGCATCCTCAACGAGGTGCTTGCGGGGGCTGCGCGGGACGGACAAGCGGAAGGTCCGCCCGCCCATCGCGCGCTCGCCGATGCACGGCAGGAGTACGAGCGCTGGCGCGCGATCCGACACGCGACCGAAACTGCCGTTAGGGCGCTTGCTTCAGAGCTCCCAGGCGGCCCTTAAGCCCTCCAGCACCGCTTCCTCAGCGGTGCGCGGGGTCATGCAATCGCCGATCACATGAAGAGCGCCGTCGAAACCGCCGAGCTGTGCCTCGAGCGTCGTCTCAGCGTCGTGGCCGAGCGACAGCACCAGCGTGTCGATCCCGTCCACGATGATCGGCGTTTTGCCCGAGACATGAGAGAGATAGACCGTGTCGGCATCGACGCCGTAGAGTTCGGCATAGGGGATGACCTCGATGCCGAGATCATGCAGCACGCCGGCCCACTGGTCCCGCACGTAGGATTGGATGCGCTGGCCGGGCATATAGCCGGTGACCGCGAGCCTCACCTTGCAGCCGGCGCGGGCGAGTTTTTCCGCCACGCCCATGCCGATCCAATCGCAGCGCCAATCCGCCACCAGCACGGAGGCGCCGACGTTGACCTGGTCGCGCAGCACCTGCCACGCATCGACCACATGCGCGCTTTCTGCGCCCGGCACCTCGGGTCGGCGCGGCAAGGCGCCGGTCGCAAGGATGATCGCATCGGGCTTCTCGCGCCCAACGAGGTCGGCGTCGACGCGGGTGCGCTTGACGATGCGGACACCGGCCTGCTCGGCTTCGTGCGTCAGGTTGGTGACAATGCCACCGAACTCGCTCCGGCGTGGCAGCAATTGCGCCAGCAAGGCTTGGCCGCCGAGCCGATCGGACGCCTCGTAGAGCGTCACCTCATGGCCGCGTGACGCCGCCACCGCAGCGGCTTTGAGGCCGCCCGGGCCGCCCCCTGCAACCAGCACCCGCTTGCGATGCCCAGCCGGTTCGATACGGCCGTAGCGCAATTCGCGACCGGTTTCCGGGTGTTGGATGCAGGAGATCGGAACGCCGAGCTGAAAATGCCCGATGCAGGCCTGGTTGCAGGCGATGCAGGCGCGGATATCGTCGAAGCGGTTTTGCTCGGCTTTGTTGGGCATCTCCGGATCGCAAATCAGCGCGCGCGTCATGCCGACCATGTCGGCCTCGCCTCTCGCGATCAGCCGGTCGGCATCCTGCGGCTGGTTCACGCGGCCGGTGTAGAACACGGGTGTCGACACCTGTCGCTTGATTGCAGCAGCGGCCGGCGCTCCATAGCCGCTGGCGAACGCCATGGCGGGCGCGATATGCAGCGCCCCGCCGAAGCTCGCGGAAGAGCCGACCGTCAGATTGAAATAATCGAAGCTGCCGTCGAGGGCCTTCAAAACGGCGAGAACTTCCTCGGCCGTCAAGCCGTGCAGGTCAGAATCCTCAGCGCTGAACCGCAACCCAACGACGAAATCCGGCCCCGTCACACGGCGGATGGCAGCCACCACGTCCCGGATGAAGCGGAGCCGGTTGTCGAAACTGCCGCCATAGAGGTCGTCGCGTATGTTGACACGCGGATTGACGAACTGGGCCGGCAGGTAGCCATGGCTGCCGACGACCTCGACCCCATCGAGCCCGGCGGCTTCCAGCCGCGCGGCGGCGGCGCCGAACCCCTCGACGATCTCGTCGATCATCACGCGGCTCATGGCGCGCGGCATCACGTGGAAGCGCTGATTGGGCACCGCAGACGGCGCATAGGCGACCGGGGCCGTCCCTTCGGCGGTTTCCATGATCTCGCGACCGGGATGAAACAACTGGCCGAACACGGTCGCGCCCTGAGCATGGCAGGCTTCGGCGAGCCGTCGATAGCCCGGAATGCAAGCGTCGCTCGTCGCCATCAGCAGATGGGAGGTGTAGCGCGCCGTCTCGTGCACGCCCGCGACCTGGATCACGATCAGGCCCGCGCCGCCTTCGGCCCTGGCGGTCTGGTAGGCCACCAGCGCATCGTTCGGCACGAAGGCGGTGGGCAGCGTCGTGTCATGCCCGGTCGACATGATCCGGTTCTTGATCGTGGTCCGCCGGATGGTCAGCGGGCTGTAAAGATGGGCGAGCGACGCCGTCATCGGGCAACCCGGCGCGGCCGTTTCGACGCCCGCATCACTCGGCCGCGATGCTGTGCAGGGGGCGCGGAGCGCCAAGGTCCTCGCGGACCATGTCCTGGAAGCCCTTCACGGCCGTCTCGTATTTCGGCGACAACGGGCCGCGCTCGTATATACCGGCATCGAGATTGCGCTGCACGCCCGTGATGATGTCGAGGTCCTCCGACACGATCTCGGCCGACCATGCGACGGACTTGCGGTTCTCCTCGGCCTTATCGGGCGACACGTCGTTGAAGAAATACCAGTTGATATGCTTGATCCGCCCGGGTCCGAGCGGCTCGATCGTCGCGATGGAACTGCCCCAGTCGTAGAGGTTCAGCATCAGGAACGGGAAGCGGTAGAAATACAGGCCGCGCGTCAGGCCGCCTTCGCGCTTGGGCGCGTGCAGGTGAAAGAACCGCTCCTTCTGATAGGTGTCGATCCGGTAATTCTCGATATCCATGGCGGCACAGAGCCCCGGATGCATCGTCCGGCAATGGTAGCATTCGAGATAATTCTCGCCATAGGTCTTCCAGTCCACCGCACAATCGCGGTTCTTCGACATGAAATAATGCTGCTGCTCGAGCGGATAGCTTTCGGCCATCGCATGGATGGGTCCGAGCCATTCCACGAGGGTCGGGCCGCCGGCCTTCAGCCGCACGAAGATCAAACCGCGCCATTCTTCGGCGTCGATCGCGTAGAGGCTCCAGGCCTCCGGATCGAACGTCGCGTCGGAGCCGAAGTCGCTCGCTTTGTTAAGCCGCCCCGCGCGTGTGTAGCTCCAGCTATGGTAGGGGCACACGACGAGCTTGCCGCAATGACCGCTCTCCTCGGTCAACAGCTGCGCCCCGCGATGCCGGCAGACGTTGTGGAACGCCCGTATGCCGCCCGCGTCATCGCGGATGACGAAGACCGGATAGCCCGCGACGGTGCCGGTCACGTAATCGCCCGGCTGCTTCAAACGCTCCGACCAGGAGAACAACATCCAGTTACGAGCGAAGATCTCCTGCCGCTCGCGCTCGTAGACGGCCGGGTCGCGGTAGTCGCGCGAGGGAAGCGTCCAATCGAAGTCGGTCTGGACAATCTGGCTCATGGGAGTTCCGAGGCTGGAGGATGGGCGGCGGGCTTACGATCGATAGGACGGATCGAGCGTGTCGAGCAGGCGGAGATGCGCGGCCCATTCGAGCTTGAGGTCGCCGTCGTCGAAAGCCATCTGGTCGTACTGCGCGCCGACGCGCTCGCAGACCTCCTTGGGCGGGATCACGAGGGGTGTGCCCATCGACAGTGTCGCGACCTGCACCTCGCAGGCCATGTTGAGATAGAACATGAGGCTGAAGGCTTCGGCGACGGTCCGGCCGACCGTCAACAGGCCGTGGTTTCGAAGAATGACCCCGCAAAACGAGCCGAGATCCGTGATGATGCGCTGCCGCTCGTCGAGATCGAGCGCGATCCCCTCATAGTCGTGGGTCCCCAGCCGACCATAGAACTGCAGCGCGATCTGGCTGAGCGGCATCAGCCCATCCTTGGTGACAGAGACGGCCATGCCGGCGCGCGTATGGGTGTGGATCACGCAGGCCGCGTCGTGGCGCGCCATATGGACGGCGCTATGGATCGTGAAGCCGGCCGGATTGACGCGATGCGGGCTGTCGCCGACCTTGTTGCCGTCAACGTCGATCTTGACCAGCGAGGAGGCGGTGATCTCCTCCCAGCGGTAGCCGTAGGGATTGATCAGAAAGTGGCCCGGCTCGCCCGGCACGCGCACGGTCGAGTGGGTGTAGATCAGGTCGGTCATCTTATAATGCGCGAGCAGCCGGTAGCAGGCAGCGAGTTCCACCCGTTGCTCCCACTCGGCGGACCGAGCCTCGATATTCAGTGTCGTGACCGTCATCGGATCAACCTCATTGCCGCATCATGTCGGTGGCGAGCGCGCCCGTCCAATCGGCCTGCGCCCACTGTTTCAGCAAAAGCGCCTCGGCCCAGCGGTCGGAGAGTTCGTCCCCGTTCTGGTCCGTGATCGCATAATCGCGCGGGCCGAGTTCGCAGAGAAAGATGCAATCCGCGTCCGGCGCGAAGCGGGTCTGCCAGCTCTGAAACCCCTGCCTCCACCAGGCGCGAAACGTCTCGATCCAGACGCGATGCTGCGGGAAATGCAGCGGCAGCTGGACCTGGCAGCGATTGGCGACCCGGCCTTGAAAGGAGTCCGATCGATCGAGGATGCGGCCCACATAATCCTGATAGTCCGACGTGATCGGCTGCATCATCTCGCGGTCGACCACGTAATGCGACAGGTCCGCGCTGAGGCGCATCTCGGGAATGGCGTCCATCAACAGCAGGGTCGAAAAGAGGTCGTTGGTGATGCAGTTGCGGTGCGTTTCAAACTGCAACGGCACGCCCTCCTCCGCCGCAATCGCCAGCCAGCCCCGGATCACCGGGATCATGTCTGCGACCGCAAGCGGCATCACCCGCCCGATCACGATGCAGAACGGCGAGCCGATGTCACGCGCGAGCCGCAACGCCGGCCGCAGATCCTCGATGGAGGTCGGAAAGGCGGTCAGCAGCCCTTTCAGCCCCGTGCGGTCAAATTCGGGCACGACCGCAAGCGCCGCCTCGAGATCCATGGCGCCGAGGTCGATCGCCATGCCGTCGAAGCCGGCGTCGCGGACACGATCGAACCGTTCGGCCACGGGACGCTCCGGCACGCCGGGTCGTCGCTGCTCGGTCGCCCACAAAGACTGATAGATCCGCAAGGGCATCGTCAGCCTTGCTTTGCGGGATTGCCGCTGGCATTTCGCACGCGCGGGGCGACCGGCTCGAGATCGGTGTCGTCGCTGATCCAGATCGCGTCATCGGGGTAATCGGCTTCGGTGCGACCGTTCCAGAAAGCGCGGACCACCGCCCATTGAAACGCCAGATAGGACATCGTCGGGGGCTTGCGGCCTTTCTCGACGAAGATCTCCTGGTGCAGCGTCGGCAATTGATAGCAGGGCACACCCGGAAAGGCATGATGGGCCGTGTGGTACTGCATGTTCCACGCCATCCAGCGCATCACCGCATTGGTGCGGGTCGATCGCGTATTCTGCACGATAGTGTCGACATGCGGCAGACCGAGATGCTCGATCGTGTTCTGCAATTGATGCACCGGCTTCAAGGCCAGCATCGGCAGCAGCCAAAGCTCGATCGCCAGCCAGCTCCCAGTCGCGATCGACAGCGCCGCGATCGCGGCATAGCCGGCCACATGCCATCGCGCCTCGCGGATGACCTCGGGCTTGCGACCCTCCGGAATATACGGCTCGGTCACGATGCCGAGTGCGAAACGGATGACGCGCCGCACGCGCGTGTACCAATAGGTCGGGCCAAGCACCCAGAGCAGATAGGACGTCAGCGTGTAACGATCGCGCGTGAGTTCCCCGTCGCCCTCCCAATCCTGCGTGTAGCGGTGATGGGCGAAATGCTGGATCTGATCGAAGTCGCGCGGGTAGATCAGCACGAAACCGAAGAGCCGGCCGAAGATCTCGTTGAGCTTTTTGGTTCGAAACACGGTCCAATGACTGAGTTCGTGTTGCCCCGCGTATAGGAAGTTGATCAGCGTGCCGTGTAGCAGAAACGGCAGCACGGCCCACCACGTCCCCCACGTCGAGGCCAGCGCCGTCCCGGTGACAGCGAGCGCCCCAAGATGGGTTCCGAGCTGCCGAAAGCCTCGCGCATCGGATTTGATGCTGAGAGCTTTCAATCGGGCCGGGGCGATCATGTCGCGGCGGCCGAAGACTTCATCCATGGGGGGCCTCGTCTTGGCGTGTGTTCATGCGGGGTGTTGACGCTGCAGCAGCATGCGGCCGGTCAGCGCCAGGGTCGTGATGACGATCAGCACCACCGAAATGGCAGCGATCGCGGGATCGATATTGTCGTGCACGCCCATCCACATCATGCGGGGGAGCGTGATGGCATTGACGCTGGTGACGAAAAGCGTGACGCCGATCTCCTCCCAGGACAGCACGAAGGCCATCAGGGCTGCGGTCAGCACGCCGAAACGAATGTTGGGCAGGATGATGCCGAACACGCGCTGGCTGATCGTCGCGCCGAGCCCGCGCGCCGCCAGATCGATGCGCCGGTCGACCTGCGCCAAGGCGACCAGGATCAGCACCAGCGCGAACGGCACGATCATGACGACATGCGCGAGCGTGACGCCGAGCCACGTGTCGTAGCCGACGAGATCGTTGATCTGCGACAGCGAGGTGAGAAAGAAATACAGCACCATGGCCGACACGACGGGCGGCACGATCATGGGCAGCAGCACGATGCCGACCAGCAGCGCCGCAAAGCGCGGTTGAAACATCCAGATGCCGAGCCCGAAGGCCAGCGCCAAGCTGGTGGCCACCACGCTGCTGACGATACCAATGCGAAGGCTCAGCAGCATGCTGCGGCGCCAGTCCGGATTGTCGATCAGGTCGCGGTAATGGATCAGCGATAGTTCGCCCTTCGGCATGGTGAGGAAGCGCGCCGGCGTAAACGAAATCGGCACCACCGCGAGCAGAGGCAGCAACAGAAACGCCGCCACAAAGGCCGCCAGAATGAGCGCGATGGGTCCGGGGCGCTGAATCACCGCGCGCTCCCCATCAAGGCCGGGCGCGCCAACCTGAACAGCAACGCCATCAGGATGCCGACGATCAACACCAGCACGACGCTAACGGCGGCGCCGAGACCCCAATCGGGGCTTTGGAACATGCGGAGATAAACGAGTTCGGCCACCATGATGCTGCGCCCGCCGCCCAGGATTGCGGGGGTCACGAAGAAGCCGAGCGTGAAGACGAAGACGATCAGCCCCGCCCCGATGACGCCCGACGCCGTCATCGGTAGAAACACCGACCAGAAAATCCGCAGGCGCGATGCCCCCAAGCCGCGTGCGGCCAACAGCACGCGCTCGTCCACCGCGCGCATGGCCGAGGCGAGCGGGAAGACTGCGAAGGGGATCAGCACATGCGTCATGCCGAGAATGACGCTGGCTTCGTTGCGGGAGAGTTGGAGTGGACTGTCGATCAACCCCGCGCCCATCAACCACGCGTTGATGAGGCCTCGGTTCGAGAGCAGCGCCAGCCAGCCGAACGCGCGGGTCAGGACCGAGATCCAGAACGGGATCAGGATGCAGAGTTCAGCGATGCTGCGTTGCAGCCGGCTTCCGCGGACCCAGACGTAGGTGATCGCGTAAGCCGAAACGACCGACACGACCGTCACGATCGCGCAGATGCGGAACGTCCGCAGGAACACCGACAGGACGAGGCTATCCCCGGTCAGCCGTTCATATTGACCGAAGCCGGGCGTCGGCAGCGTGACGCTCCATTCCGCGATGCCGAGGAACGGCAGCAGATAGACGAGCGTCAAGAATGCCAGCAACGGGCCGAGAAGCAGCAGACTGGCAAGGCGCGGGGCGGACGCTCGCATCGGGTTCGGGTTCGTCTCTTAGGTTGTCGGGCCGTCGCGGCCTTCGAAGACAAGCCGCCGGACACTCCGGCGGCTCGCAGGGGTCAGGCCGAAATGATCTTCGTGTAGGTATCGAGCGCCGCGCCGTAATTTTCGGCATACCAGGGCATGTCGAGCGCGATCTGCTTCTTCATGTTGGCGGGATCGACCGGATTATACTTCTGCTGATCGGCGGGAATCAGCGCATCGGTGGCGGGATTTGCCGGCCCCTGCCCGAGCATATCGAACATCACGAGTTGCTTCTTGGGATCGGTGGTGCTCGCGATGAACGACATGGCATTGGCTTTGCCGCCGGGGTTGTTCTTGATGACCGCCAGCGCGCCGGGCGAGATGAGACCCTGGTCCCAGATGAACTTGACCTGGCCACTTGGGTCCTTGTCGAGCAGGCTCGCGCGGGTCGACCAGATCAGCCCCATCGAGGCATCGCCGCTCAGCATCACCTGCTGGCTTTCGGCGCCGCCTCCCCAAAAGGACGAAACATTCTCCTTGAAGGCCGCGATCTTGTCATGAGCCCGCTTGAGGTCGAGCGGATAGAGTTTCTCGGGCGCGACGCCGTCAGCCAGCAGCGCCGCCTCCCACATGCCGACGCCCCATTTATACATCGAGCGCTTGCCGGGGAACTTCTTCACGTCGAAGAAATCGGCCATGCCGGTCGGCGGATTCTTGCCGAACTTCTGCGCGTCATAAGCAATGATATACGAGAAGAAGTAGGTCGAGGCCGCGTAGTCCCAGGCGAAGCCGGGCCGCATCTTGGCCTTGTCGACAACCGTATAGTCGATCGGCTCGATCATGCCCTGATGGCCGAGCGAGATCGCCGAGAACGGGTCTGCATCAACGAGATCCCATGTCGGCTTGCCGCTTTTGAACTGCGCCGTGATGGCGCCTTCGGTCGGTCCCGTGCCGTCTTCCTTGACCGTGATGCCGGTGGCTTTCTGAAACGCCTGCCCATAGGCCGCGTCATACGCTTTGAGAGCGTCGCCACCCCAATTGACGAGCACGAGTTGCCCATCGGCCGCTCGGGCCCCGCCAGCCCGGAGCGCCAGGGGCGCGCCCGCCAACACCATGGCGGCGATCTGCGTGAAGCGGCGGCGGCTGATCTCGCCGCGCTCGACCTTGCCGGCCAGAATCTCGAGACAGTCTTTTTGAAAGGCGTCGTTCATCAGCGTGCTCCTTCGGCGAGAATGATCAAGCATGGCTTTCTTCCGGCAGAAGAAAGCCCTTGTCGGCGGGCCAGGTGACCCAGAGATCGGGGCCGTTCGTGAGCGCGGTTGCGGCAACGTCGGTCGGCAACGTGACGGTCAAGGCCGTCCCGCTCGCGGTCGAAAGGCCGAGCCGCGTCGCCGAGCCGAGGTAAGTGGTGGCTTTCACGAGGGCCGGAACGCCGTTGCGGTCGGGCGCGGGGCCGCACGCCACCGACATATGCTCAGGGCGGATCGCCAGCGTGCCGGAGCGGCCGACGTGATCCTGGCGCGGCACCTTCAGGTTACGTCCCTCGAAGGAGCCACTTGTGCCGATGCTGCAATGGCCGACCCCCTCGACCGGGAGCAGATTGATCTCGCCGAGAAACTCAGCGACGAAGCGGTTCGACGGACGTTCATAGATGGCTTGCGGGGTGGCGACCTGTAGCAACTCACCATGATTGAAGATGGCGATGCGCGACGACAGCGACAAAGCCTCGCTTTGGTCGTGAGTGACGAACACGAACGTGGTGCCGAACTCCTGATGCAACCGCCGCACCTCGTCCTGCATGCGGCCGCGAAGATGCTTGTCGAGCGCTGAAAACGGTTCGTCCAGCAACAGGACCGAGGGTTCGAACACCAGGGCTCGGGCCAGGGCGACCCGCTGTTGCTGACCTCCCGAAAGTTTCGCGGGCAGCTTCTTCTCGTGTCCCGCGAGGCCGACACGCGCGACGATCCGGGCCACCCGCGTCGCGATTTCCTCCCGGGGCACTTTGCGGACCTGGAGCGGAAAGGCGATATTCTGTTCGACGGTCTTGTGCGGGAACAAGGCGTAGCCCTGGAACACCATGCCGAAGGACCGCGCCTCCGCCGAGCGGGTCGTGATATCGACGCCCTCGCTCAACAATCGGCCGCCGGTCGGCGCCTCGAACCCCGCCATGATCATCAGGAAGGTGGTCTTGCCGGACCCAGACGGCCCAAGCAGCGTCAGGAACTCGCCGGGCGCGACGTCCAACGACACAGCCTTGAGGGCGCGAAAAGCCCCAAATGACTTGTCGATGCCGATCGCCCTTAACCCGACCGCCTTTGCGTTCACCCGCTCGCTCTCCAGAAGAGAAAGATCAGGCTATCGAGCTCTTATCCTCACGACAAACGAAGATTCGTACGGTTTAGACCAAATATAATTCACCCCTCTGGCGCGGTTTTTGGCAGTCCTGCCCGCGTCTTAAGCGGGGCGGAGCACGGAGGCGGTTTGCACGAGCCGCGACCGGAGCCAATCCGAGAAGGCCTGCATGGCGGCATTGCCGGTGCGGTGATGTTCGGTCACGACATAATAGGCGCGGCTTGACCGGATCCCGAGATCGAACGGCCGGACCAGTTGTCCCGTCTCGAGCGCCTGCCGGCAGGTGAGTTCATCCCCCATGGCGATTCCCTGCCCGGCCGTGGTGGCGGCCAAAACGAGGTTCATGTCCGAGAAGGTGACGCCTTGCTCGAAGGGGAGCGGCGTGGCACCCGCCGCCTGGAACCATCGGCTCCAATCGTCGTAGGTGTCGAGATGCAGGAGCACGGCGCGGAACACATCGAGCGGGTCTGTCAGCCCACCGATCCGGTTCAGCAGAGCCGGACTGCACAACGGCGTGAACTCGACCTCGCTGAGCAATTCCACCGCATGTCTCGGCCAGGCTCCGCCATCCCCATAGGCGATGAAGGCATCCACCTCGGGGTTGCTGACGTCGTCGAGCCGGGGCGGCGTAACGATCCGAAGCACGACATCTGGGTAAAGCTGCTTGAATTCCGCCAAATGCGTGCAGAGCCAAAGAGACGCGAACCCCGGCGTGCAACTCACCGTGAGGGAGCCCCGGATTCCCTTATCGCCATATTGGACGGCGGCATCGCCCAACAGCGTCAACGCGCGGCGGACATCGGCCGCATAGCGCATGCCTTGCGGCGTCAGCGTCACGCCTTTACCGGCTCGCTTGAGTATATCGAAGCCGAGGTCCTGTTCGAGAAAACGCAGCTGGTGGCTGACAGCGCTTCGCGTCAGATGCAGTTCTTCGGCGGCGCGCCAGACACTGCCATGACGGGCAAAACAATCCAGCGCCCGAAGGGCTTGCGTTGAGGGAACCCGCACCCGTCCTCCTGCGGTGAAAATTTCGATCCGATCAGACGAAAAACCATCGTTTTTTACAAGCCCGTTTCACCCCTTACGGTCGCGCCGTCACACCAGCCCGAGCCCAGCCATGTCCATGACGCCGACCTTAAGCCGTTACGCCGAGCCGTTCAGCCTCCGTCGCCGCAACCCGGATGGCGGCACGCCTCGGCTACAGGGGTGGGGGTTCACCAACGAAACCGACCGGCTGACCGATGTGCTTCTCGGCTCACCCGCGCATCTCCGGCATCTCGCCACGAGTTCGCTGTCCCGCAAGCATCTGCGCGAGGCGCCGTGCAACATCCAAACCGCACAGGCCCAGCACAAGGACCTCGTCGCGGCCTATCAGCACTTCGGCGTCGCGGTGCACTGGCACGATCCGGAACCCGAACTGCCCATGCAGGTCTATTCCCGCGATTCCAGCGTGATGACGCCATTCGGCGCCATCATCACGGCCATGGCCAACTGGTGGCGGCGCGGTGAAAATTATGCTGCGATACGCACCTACGAGCGGCTCGGCGTACCGATCTACGACATGGTGACGGCCGGCACCTTCGAAGGCGGCGACTTCAACGTTATCGCGGACGGCTGCGTGCTGATCGGCTGTGGCGGAGCCCGCACCCAGGAGGAAGGCGCGCGGCAGGTCGAGGGATGGTTCAAGCGGGAAGGGTGGGAAACGCGCCTCGCCTTCATCGACGAATATTACGTTCATATCGACCTGATGGTGGTGCCGATCGCCCCACGGTTGACGGCCGTCTGCCTCGCCTGCACGGAGCCCGGCATCGTCGACTGGCTCAAGCAAAAAGGCCACGACATCATCGACGTGCCCTTCACCGACACGATGGCGCTCGGCTGCAATTTCATGAGCCTTGGTGGAGACCGCGTGATCGCGCCCGCGTCGAGCCGGACGCTGATCGAGCAATTGCGAGCGCGCGGCTTCGAGGTCGCAGAGGTCGACATGAGCGAGATCTCGAAGACCGGCGGCGGTATTCATTGCATGGCGCAGGCCTTGCGACGCGAGCCGCACTGATCGAAGCTGACGCGCAAACACCGCGACCAGGAGATATCCCATGGCCTTCACGTGCACGATCCCGGCCCGTCCGACCGTTCAGGTCGATGACGACCGCGTTCGCATCACACGGTGGGATTTCGAGCCCGGCGCCTGCACCGGGTGGCACGAACATGCCATGCCCTATTGCGTCGTCATGGTGCTCGGTGGAACGCTGGCGCTGCACGACGGCACGACCGAAAGCCAGGTGACGCTCGCGGCGGGCGACGCCTACGCACGGCCGTCGGGCATCAAACACGACGTGAAGAACGCCTCCGACCACCCGATCGCCTTCGTCGAAGTCGAGATGAAGCGCTAGGCAGGACGCCTCCGACCTCGCGAGAGAGCGACCGCTAAATCGGGTCGCGGCGCAGCGGCATCGTCATGCAATGGACACTGCCGCCGCCTGCCGCGAACAGGTCGAGTTCGGGGTCATAGATCGTCAGCCCCTCGGCCCGCAGCGCTGCGTTGATACGGGTGCTGTGCCGGGGCGAGATGACCCGGCCGCTCCCAAGCGCCAGCAGATTGCAACTCATCGCCATCACGTCACGATATGTCGCCTCGATCACGCGAATGCCGTGATCCGCGAGCCAAGCCGCAAAGGCATCCCCGAGCACGTCGATACAGGCCACCGCCAAACCATCTGCCGCCATGCAGAACAGAACATCAAGATGCAGGAAGTGCTCGGCGAAGGGCTCGACCCGAACCTCCCAGCCTTCGGCCTTGAACCAGGACGCAACTTGAGCTGCTCCCTCGGCCGTGGTGCGGATACCCGACCAACCGATCAGCAACAGGCCCGGGCGAATGATGTGGATGTCTCCACCCTCGACGTTACCGCCGCTCGCGTAGCGCCAGAAGCCGTGTTGCGCGCTATGAAAGCGGAGGATCGAGGCGACTTCGCCGCGCCTCGCCGGCAAGGCGAGTTGCGTCAGCAACGGACCCCACGGCGTGGTCTGGCTCGAATCACGCGTATAGACCTGATAGGCGAGATGCGGCTCAGGCTCGATATAGTGGCGCGTGACACCCGCCTGATCGAGCGCATCCTCGAGTTGCCGAAATTGGCTTTGCAGCCGCTGCGCGTCGATGCTGCGGCCTTTACCGAGCGTTTCGACAGCGATCGCATTGGTTTCGATCCAGCGATAGTGATCCGGGCGGCAGAGCAAAACGTCCCGCAGCGTTCCGGTTTCGGACTCGACCATCCAATTCAAAGCGACATCTCCCATGTCGGCCCGATCGTAAGGCCCGTCGCGGGCGAAAGCGAACCGCAGCGCGACGCGATCAGGTCAAAACATTTCAATACGGTGCGGCGGGACCGACATCGTCGAAGTCGGCATCCGCGCGGCGACAGTCTGACGCAGCCGTTCGTCGCACCGGCAAAATCTCAGCGGCATCGAGCGATGCGTCGATCGATCAATGCAACCGCCAGACCAACTCGGTCGTTAACACTCATAAGTAAAAAATAAGGGAGTTATCGATGTCGATCAGGGAGATTTCGTGCACCTACAGAGATCAAAGATTCTTCGGGATCTTCGATGTCTCTGGCAATGGGGCCACCACCGCCGTTTGGGTTCGCTACAACGGCGACGAGGATGTCATGCCGGTGGGTTCGTTAGCGGCCGAGACAGTGGCCGAAAACCTTCTCCGCGAGTTGGTGATCCGCAAATTCAATGCGGACACAGTTACAAACGCGGAGCGCGGGCGTCGTCGTCAAGTCGCCTGAGCCGTCGCGGACAACGGCCCGGCCCGCGGCCGAGCCGTTTCAAGAACCGCAGTGCGGGACCCACAACCGGTCAACAAGTCTAATCGGCTGCGATATGACAATAATATGACATTCCCGTAAGCCAATTGCGTTTTATTGTCGTTGTCCCGCACCAGCGGAGCAGTTTCGCGCGGCACGATACTCGGTGTTTGTGGCTCACCGACCACCGATACTCTCAAAATTTCACGGATTGCCGCCGAGCGCCAAAAAGTCCGAGCCAAACTGCGTTCGCTTGCTGTAGTTGAGCGAGATGCGACATGTTCGGACGATCGACATCAAGCCTCTTGAGCGCGGAAGACGTGAACAGACTATCGCTCGATATCTGCTCGCCCTTCTGGCCATGCTGGTTTTGGCCGCAACCGCTCCTGCAGCGGCGCTCGCGCAAGCCGCCGCCCCTCCCAGCACCGTGACCGCGAGCCGTACGATTCATATCGATGTCTCGGGCGGCCAACTTCTGCGTTTGCCGGAGGCCGCCGGAACCGAGTTCGTGGCGGACCCCACCATCGCCGACATCCAGAGTCCAAAAGCATCCAGTATCTTTGTCTTCGGCAAGAAACCCGGACGCACCACGCTTTTCGTCTTGTCTCAGGATGGCGCGCCGCTGCTGGCCTACATGATCGACGTGCGCTTTCCGCAAGGCGAGCTTCAGGCGCAGATGAACGCCGATGCGGGCGATGCTGCAACACGGCTGACCTATACGCCCAACGGCGCGATGCTGCAGGGAACGGTCCCCGACCCGCAGACGGCGGAACGGCTGCAGCAGACCGCGACCCGCACACTCGGAGCGGGCGTCCCTTTAACCAACCAGCTCCAAGTCGCCGGGTCGCCGCAGGTCAATCTTCGGGTTCGGGTCGCCGAAGTGAGCCGTACAGTCTCGCGTCAACTCGGCTTCAACTGGTCGACGGTGTTCTCGGCCGGTGACTTCGCCTTCGGACTGCAAACCGGCCGGTTGGCAGGCGCGACGGGAGCCAATCTGATCGCCAACGGTGTCAACGGCGTCTTCGGCACCGTTGCGTCCAAACATGCCAATGGCTCGGCCGTGCTCGACGCTATGGCGGCCGAGGGGCTGGTGACGCTGTTGGCCGAACCCAACCTCACGGCCGTGTCGGGCACCACGGCCACCTTTCTGGCCGGCGGCGAATTTCCGATCCCGATCCCCCAGGCGCTCGGGGCGGTGTCGGTCGAATATAAGCAATATGGCGTCAGCGTCGCCTTTACGCCGACGGTTCTGTCGAGCGGCCACATCAGTGTGAAGGTGCGGCCCGAGGTGAGTGCACTTGATCTCACCAACACCGTGACGCTCAACAACGTGCAGGTGCCGGCGTTGACGACGCGCCGCGCCGAAACCACGGTGGAATTGGCCAGCGGCCAGAGCTTCGCCATCGCCGGGCTGATCCAGAACAACAACAACAATTCGATCCAGAAGCTGCCCTGGCTTGGCGATATCCCGATCCTCGGCGGCTTGTTCCGCTCGAACCAATTCCAGCGCAACCAGAGCGAACTCGTGATCGTCGTGACGCCTTATGTCGTGCGTCCGACCGGCCCCGGTAATCCGCCGGGCGATGCGAGCCGCTACGTCCGCGTGCCGTCCGACGAGGAAGAAGTGGTGTATGGGCGCGTCGCGGCCCCGACTCGGCGTGCTGTCGGTCTCGCGCGCCGCGCGCCGCCGCCGCAACCCGAAAACATGGGATTCGTGTTTCAATGATGCGCGCATCGATCGCGGCTTTCAGCCTGTCGGCCCTGCTGGCCGGCTGCACCAACGAGGCCGCCGACCTTGGTCGTTCGCCACCGGTTTTGTTGGCGAGCGTCAATCGCGAGCTCGTGTTTGCGCCGCATCAACCCAACGGCCGCCTCGCGTGGCGTGCCCGCCTGAAGCATGACATTGCCGTCGTCTCGGATGGCGAGCGACAAGCCGTTCGGGCCCATATCGTGGCGAGCAGCGCGCGAGAAGCCGAGACCCTCCGCCGTGCGCTGGTCGGCAACGGCATCGACCCCTCCCGCATTACGGCGACCGCTCCGCCGCCGCCAGCGCGCGAGGCCTCGGTGTTGCTGACCCGTGCTGTCGCGGGCACGCCGGATTGCGCCGACGCGATCACACCGGCGTTCGGTGGCGATCCTTTGCCGAGCTTGATGAGCCTTGCGACCTGCACCCAAAGCAGCAATCTCGCGGCCATGCTGGTCGACCCCGCCGACCTCGTCGCACCGCCGCGCCTCGCCCCTTCGGATGGTGCCTATCTGGCGGCTGGCGTCACGTCCTGGCGGGCCAATCGCCGGACGGGTGAACCCTCGGTCGACACGACCGGCGCATCGCCCGATGCTGGGGGTGGGTCGGCGTCCGGTGGATCGACCTCCGCTGCGGCACCGACAACCAGCACCGCCGCCTCCACCGGCAACACGATCGCGACACCGGCCGCAACCGTCACGACACCCTGAAACAACACTGACGGCGTCTCAATCGACGGCGGTGGCGCCTGAGGCCCGAGAGACGCGGGATTTCACGGTCGGCGCCGTACGGCCGGCCGCAAGAGTTTCGGACAGCGCCAGATCCGTCTGAGCCGCAGCATTACCGGGCTCCACCTGAAGGGCGAGCCGGTAGGACTGTTGCGCCTCGGCGTGCTGACCCGCCTTGTCGAGCGTAACGCCCTGCCCGATTAGCAGCGGCACCGCATGCGGATCCTGCTGCAAGCCATCACGGAAAACCGCAAGCGCGTCCGCAGGTCGATGGGCCGCCACCAGGAGCTTGCCCAGCGTGGCCGTGACGTGAGCATCGGCTGGCATGCGCTTATGCGCGGCGTCGAGAGTCGCAAGCGCCTGCTCGACGTCGCCCTGGTCGACCTGCGCGCGCGCCAGCCCGATCTGGGCCGTCCCCGAGCCGGGCTGAAGGTCCGCCGCACGGCGATAGAACGCGACGGCGCCATCGACCTCACCGGCTTTCTGCGCCGCATCGGCGATTCTCAACATCGCGGCGGGATCGTTGGCGACGGTCTCCTGTCGCGACACCTCGGGGTCCTGCAGCGCGGCGCAGCCGGCGAGACAAAGCCCCATCGACAGAAGCGCCGACAGAAGAGAGGTCGCTCGCGCCAAGCGGGTCGGGGTGATGCAACGAGGCAAGCGGGTCCATTCTGTTCTGTGTCGCGTCATGACCGAAGCCGCAGCGAAGCGACCGTCTCGCATAGAGGCGACAAGCTTTTGTGACAAAGCATTGACGAGCATCAAATCAGCCCGGCGGCGCGCATACAGCCGATCACCGGCTGAAACATTTCCTGCGTGATCATCCGGCCGACCTGCAGCCGGGACGCGACCGCGACGGCGACAGGATCGAACACCACAGGAAGGTCGAACGTCTTAGCCTCTTCGAGCAACGCCAAGGCGCCCTCCTGCGTGCCACGCGCGACCAGCACCGGCACCATGGCGTCCGGCGCGGCGAACCGCATGGCCAGACACATATCGGCCGATCGGATAATGAAAGTGGCGTTCCGCAATCCGGTTTTCAGCGCCATGCTGCTGCGGCGATCCTCCCGGATCTTGCGCTGGATCAGGGGGTCGCCGTCGCTTTCCTTGCGCTCCCGCTTCTGCTCGGAGGTCGTCATTCGCATGTCGCGCTGGAACAGCCAGCGCTGCAGGCCGATATCGAACAGCCCCACCAAGAGAAAGAAAGCCGCGGTGACCACCAGCAGCGGTTGCAAGAGACCCAGCATGGTCGGGCCGACGCAGCGCAAGCCGCAGGTTGGGAGTTCGACCAGAGCCTGCAAGGCGCCCGCAATGATATAAAGCGACACGCCGCCGAGCGCCGCAAGCTTGACGATGGACTTCAAGACCTCGACGAGGTTCTTCATCCCGAACATGCGTTTGAAGCCGGCGATCGGATCGAGATGCTCCATCTTGGGCAGAATCGGATCGAAAGCCGCCAGAGCACCGCCATTGACGATGACGTTGGTCAGAACGGCCGCCATGACGATCAAGCCGATAAAAGGCGCGATGGCCCACAGGACGTTTCCGGCGAGCCTATCGGACAGCGCTGCCACGGCTTCGTCGAAAGGCCGGTCGAGAAGCGCCGGGAGAACGCGAAGTCCATCGAGCAATTGGCCGAAAAGAAGAACGCAGCGCACCCCGAGATAGAAGAACGCCGTGATCGTGACGGCGGCCGTCACCAACTCCTTGCTGCGGGCGATCTGCCCCTTCTTGCGCGCGTCGCGAAGCTTCTTGGCCGACGGCGGGAGGGTTTTTTCCTCGCTGCTGTCCTGCCCGCTCATGGCGTGGGCGCGCCGAGCGGCGTGGTGGCGTCCCGCATCAGATCGAGAAGAGCCGGCAAGGTCGCAAAATCCTGCCGCATGTAAGTCATAAGGAACATGACGTAGAGCGGCATGACGATGAAAAAGACGATGTTGCGGACCGACAGCGCAAGATCGTCGATTCGCAGCTGCGGTGCCATGCGGGCGACCAGCAGCAGTGCCGCATCGGCCAGCAACATGGCGAGCACGACCGGGACCGCGACCAGCAAGCCTTGACGGGTTATGCGGTCCAGCAACCCGAGCAGCAACACGGGCGTACGATCGTCGACATGCGGGAAAGCGCCGAGCGGACGCCAGATCGCCCAACTGCCGTAGAGAAGATCGGCTAACGACTCGAGACCGCCGGTCATGACGAATAACGCGATACCGGTGATGATCAGCATCGTCCCGGCGATCGACACGTCCTCGAAGCCAGCCGGATCGTTCAGCCGGCCCTGCGTTGCACCGCGCTGGGCATCGAGAATATCGCCCGCGACGTCGAGCGCCCAGAATGGTGCCCCGAGCAGCAGGCCGAGCGCCGCCCCGATGATGGCCTCTTTGGCGGCGAGCAGCATCAACCCGATCGGATTGGCGGGCTCGGACTGCATCGCCATGACCAAGACCGGCACCATCGGAAGCGCCAGCGCGGAGGCGACGGCGCCGCGAAGGAGGCCGGTGATCTGGGCGCGGGTGAAGACGGGGTTGAGGGCCAGCATGGCCATGGGGCGCGCCAGAGCGATGCCATAGGCCAGCAGCCAATGCCAGACGACCTCGAAGCCGGAGGCGGTGCTCACCGCGTCATCGCCGGAAAGCTGTCGAACAACTGGCCCGACAGGCGGACAAGCGGCTGCACCAGCATGGGTCCGGCCAGGGCCAGGATCACGATCACGACCAGCAGCTTGAATGCGACCGGAAGCGATTGGTCCTGGATCTGCGTCACGGCTTGCAGAATGCCGACGATCAGCCCCACCGCCATCGCGGCCAATAAGGGCGGCAGCGACATGATGAGGACAATGCCGAGCATCGCCTGCAGCTGAACGATGAGGTCGTTATGGCCCATGCGGCGGCTAGGTCGCGTAGCCGAGCACGAGCCCGTGCATCAGCCGCGTCCATCCCTCGATCGCGACGAAGAGAAACAGTTTGAACGGCACCGAGATCGTGGTGGGCGAGACGGCCGACATGCCCATCGCCATCAGGACCGCCGTGGTGACGAGATCGACGGCGATGAACGGCAGGTAGATCAGAAAGCCGGCCTCGAAGGCACGACGCAATTCGGACAGCACGAAGGCCGGCACGACGATGATCAGGTCGTCCGGCTGGGCCGTCAGTCCTGAGTCGGGTCCCCAAACCCGCACCGCCGCGGCTGTGAAGAATTCACGCTCGCCAGGGCTGACGAAGCGCAGCATGAAATCCTTGGCCGGCACTTCGGCACGGCTTGCGATCGCGCCGAAATCGCTAAAGCTCTCGTAATGCTGCCCCGGCGCCGCGATCTCGGCATAGACCTTGGCGCCGACCGGAGCCATCACATAGCCGGTCAGCAGCAGGGCGATGCCATAGAGGACGAGATTGGGCGGCGTCTGCTGCACACCCAGGGCGTTGCGGAGAATGAACAGGATCACCGAGATCTTGATGAAGCTCGTCATCGTAACGGCCACGAACGTGAGCGTCCCGAGCGCCGTGATGGCGATCAGAATACCGAGGAGATTGGGTTGAGCTTCACCCATGATCGAACAGGCGAACGATCCGCACCGCGACGGCCCCCTCGACATCGACGAGTTCGCCCTGCCCGATCGGCCGCCCATGGGCGCTGATGCGGACGAGTTCGACCGCATCACGCGCGATATCGAGCACCATGCCGGGGCCGAGACGACGCAGTTCGCCGAGCGTGATGTCGAGCCGCCCGACCTCGAACGAGAGTTGCACCTGAATATCGTCCGGCTCCACGACAGGCGTCGTCTCCGTGCCATTCGGGTCGGTTTTGAGTTCCTGCATCGTCCCCTCCTGTCCGGCGGCGGCGTCGAGCACCGACCGCATAGCCTCGACCACCCGCCAACGGCCATCCTGAGCCGTGACATCCGCCGCAAAAGCATCGGCAATCACCAATGTCACGCCCGTCGCGGGCTTCCGCTCGAGGATCACGGCATCGCCCGGCCGCAAGGATGCCAGCACCGCAACGGGCAGCCGCGTCGTGCCGACCCGCAGCACTGCCGGCACCGCGAAAGTGGCCATGGGGCGCGGTTCGATCGGCCAAGCCTCGAGCACGGCATCGACGATGTCTTCGCGCTCCGACCCGACATGCAGCCGCCAGGAGGCGGTATCGTCCTCGAGTTTCAGCCTCAAACCGCCAGGTGGCGGGGCCGAGCCCTCCCGCTCCGCGCCGAGGATTGCGACGTCGCGACCGGCCGCTCGCTCCCACACCGACATGGTCGGCAACAGGGCCGCCTCGAGCAGAAGACCCGCGAGATCGGACGGCAAAGCATCGCTTTCGATCGCGGGATCCAGCGCCCGAAGGATCTGCTGCGGTAAAGCCGACGGGCAGCGAACCTCCAGACGATCGGTCCCCCACGAAACGCCGACGCGCATCTGGTCCGGACCGCAATCGCCGGTCGGCGCGCGATCGATCGACAATTTGAGCAAGCCAGCGAGCGTGACCGCCGAGCGCGGTGCGAATCGCTTGCGGGAGGCGAGCGCCTCCGCTCGGCTGATCGTCGGAAGGACGAGCGGGCGGGCCGTCAAGTCGATGCACGCCAGAGGTCGGCTGCCTGATCGCTGCGATCCATCTCGTCGGCGATGTCGGCGGCGCGACGCCACGCCTTGGCCATGGTATCGGCAAGCCGTTCCCGCTTCTGGGTGATCCGGGCTTCCATCTGCAAGGCCAACCGCGCCTGGTTCAGCCCCGCCTCGGCCTCGCTTAACGCCGCACTGGCGGCGAGGCGCTGGGCCGCGAGATCGGCCGACCGCGCCAACGAGGCTGCCTCGCCGGCCTGGATGCTGGTTAGGGCTCGCAGATCGATGATTTGGCCGGCCAATCGATCATGCTGCTGACCGATCTCACGCGACCGCACGTCCTCGTGCGCCATGAGATCCTGGTGCGTCTGCCGGAGCCTGGATGCTGCATCGTGGCGCAGTCCCTCCGCATGGGCGACCTCGCGGCGGCGGCGATCGTCTCGAATGTGCTGACATCGCAGCAGCAAAGCGGCGCGACGCGCCTTCAACTCGTCAGCCGTGACAGCCAAGCCTGGGTCTCCTCCCACGAGGATTGATCCGTCGATCCTTGGCGTAGAAACTCTCGAACGGCCTCGATCCCGGCTAGCGCCGCATCGTTGCGCGGGTCGGAGCCGATCTTAAATTCGCCGACCTGAACCAAGAATTCGATGTCGTTGTAGCGTTGCAGCACATCGCGGATGGCAGCGGCCCGTTTGCGATGATCAGCCGAGATGACCGCATCCATGACGCGGCTGCGGCTCGTGAGAACGTCGATGGCCGGATAATGACCAGATGCCGCGAGGCTGGGCGACAGGATGATATGTCCATCGAGAATCGCTCGGGTTTCCTCGGCGACCGGATCGCCGGCGCCGTCGCCTTCGACCAGCACCGTATAGAGGGCCGTGATGGAGCCGGTGGCGGCCGGCCCGGCACGCTCCATCAACCGTGGCAATTCGGCCATGACGGACGGCGGGAAGCCGCGTCTGGTGGGGGGTTCGCCAGCCGCGAGGCCGATCTCGCGCAAGGCACGGGCGAAGCGCGTCACGCTGTCCATCACCAGCAGCACACGCCGCCCCCGATCGCGAAATTCTTCCGCGATCGTGGTTGCGGTGTAGCTCGCTTTCAGGCGTTCCACGGCCGGCCGGTCTGAGGTGGCGACCACCAGAACCGCCCGGGCCCGGGTCTCCGGGTCGAGCTGCCGCTCGATAAAATCGCGAACCTCGCGGCCGCGCTCACCAATCAGCGCCACGACCACGACATCAACGGCGGCCCCGCGCACCAGCGAGGCGAGAAGCGTCGATTTACCGCCGCCCGGCTCGCCATAGATGCCGAGCCTCTGTCCTTCGGCGCAGGTCAACAGCGCATCGATGGCACGCACGCCGAGCGGCAGGACGGTCTCGACGAGCCGGCGCTCCAGCGCCGGAGGCGGCGCGGCTTGCACCGGCCGACTTGGACCCGGAGCGAGAGGCCCCCTGGCCGCGACGTCCAGCGGACGGCCAAGGCCATCGACGACGCGGCCCAGCACGGCATCGCCGACCGGCACCCGCAGCACATCGCCGGTCCGCTCGACCTCTGCGCCGGATGCGAGGCCGAGCATATCGCCAATGGGCGCGAGGATCGCTTCGTCACCATCGAGGCCGACCACCTCGGCCATCAGGGGTTCGGGGCGGCCTCGATCGTGCACTCGGCACAATTCGCCAAGGCGCGCTTCGGGCAGAACGGCACGCAAGACCGTGCCGACCGCCCGCACGATGCGGCCCCGCTCCGGACGCGCTTGAAGCTCCCGCACCTGCACGCCAAGGCGATCCAGCCCATCGGCCAACCTCCCCACGCTCATGTTTCGATGCCCGCGTCGATCTCGGGTCTCACTGAACCGACGTCTCGATCGGCCGAGAGGTGATCCCGATCGGGCGATCGTCCGTCCTGATGGGTTGAGAGCCCATCCAGCATCGATCGAAATTGTGCCAGCAGGCCGATCTCGCTCCGACCGCGCGGATGCACCAAAGTGCACTCGCCCGGCTTCGCGGTCACATCGGCCAACACGACGATGCGGTTGCCATGATCCTGCAAGGCGGCCCGTAGCGCGGTGGCCTCCTCCGGCGCTGTGCGAAAGGTGATTCGCACGTCCCGCCCATAGTCGTCGATCGCCTCGCCAGCGAGGCGCGCGAGGATTTCCGGCTCCGGCAAGCTGGAGAGAATGCGATGCGCGACCGCGAGCGCCACCTCGTGCATCTGCGCTCGTTGCTCGCGCCAGAATGTGTCGATCGCGATCGCGGCTTGGCTGGCCAATAGGGCCGCATCGGCGAGCCCCTGCCGCAAACCCTCTCGGCGAGCCGCCTCGATCGCCTCCCGCCGCTCGGTTTCGACAGAGCCGCGAAGACGGGCGGCGGCCGCCTCAGCTTCGGCCAGGATCGTTTTCGCATCGCCATGCGCGCGCATGACATCGCCTCGGATGACGAAACGCGACGCCGGTAGTTCCTCGGCGATCACGCTTGCACCAGCCACGCAACGATGCTCGGACCCCGCTCCCGGTGTAAAGCCTCAACCAGCACAGTCGCGCGCAACAGCCCCACCCGCAGTGCGACGCCTGGCGGCTGCGCCAAACGCCAAGCTTCGAGGCAAGCGGCGCCATCCGTCGCAACCGCAACATCGAGAGCCTCGGGACCCTGAAGGTCGCCCGGAAGCTCCGGCGACAGCGCAATCCCGCGAAGCGCCTGACCGTAGAGACTGGTGCCAAGTGTCGCGACGAGCGCCCGTCGATCCGACGCATCGATCGCGCGCGCAATGGCACGGCCATGCCAGATGGCGCCCGCGCGCCGCGCGAGCGTCGAAAGGCCAACTTCCGACAGATCGAGAATGGCGGCTTGAACAGGCGTCATCGAGCCGACCAGCCCCAGCCTGGCGCTGACGACCTCCGCGAGGCGAGCGCGAAGGCGCGTCGAACGGAGCAGTCTTGTCACCAGATTGGACGATGCGCCATGGCCGATGAGTGCGGCAATGCGATCGGGAGAGGCGGCCTGCAGCAAGGCGATCTCGCTCATTCGGCCGGGTCCGGCAGCGGCGGCTTGGTGGTGGCGAGCAACGCGAGAAGGCGGCGGCGGAAGAGCAGAAGAGACGCAACCAGAACGGCGACCACACTACCGCCGATCAGCGCCGGCCCTTGCCAATCGGGCGTCGGGGTCGCCAATCGCACCGGCAGATCGACGTGCGGAACAGGCACGAGCACGACCGAGACCTTGTCGTAGTTGAGCCCCTGCACGCTATTGGCCACCAGCATCTTGATCTGCGACACGAGGCTCGCGACGCGGCTTGCTTCATCGTAGCGGATGAAAACCGACGCAGAGGATGGCGTGGGCTCTCGCTTCAGCAAATCATTGTCTGGCAGCACCACCTGAACCCGTGCGGTCAACACTCCATCGATCTGCGAAACCGTGCGGGATAATTCCTGGCCCAGAGCCCAGATGAAACGCGCCTGCTCCTGCACCGGGGACGCGATCAATCCGCTGGGCTGGAACACATCGTTGATGGTGCTGAACTTCGCGCGGGGGTAGCCGCCGGTATGCAGCATATCGACCGCCGCAGCGAACTGGGTCTGCTCGACCATCAGCGTGTCCGACCCATCTTTCGCCTGCACTTTCGAGGCACTCACGCCGCCTCGCAGCAGCAACGCCAACATCTCGTTCGCCTCCTGCTCGGGGACGGCGGTGTAAAGCTCCGTCTGGCAGGCGGAGAGAAGCAGCATGAGAACCAGGGCCGCGCCGCCTTTCGCGGTCGCCCGCGCGCAGATCATCACTGCCCCTTGAGAAGCGTATTGAAGATCTTGGTCGATTCGGTCGAGCCGCGGCTCGCCATGGTGGTCTCGATCGCGAACATGTAGGCGCGCTCCATCTGTGAGACGGCCGCGGTCATGTTCTCTTTGTCGAAGCCGGGCGTATGCATGCTGTCGTTCGCTGCGACAGGAGCTTCAGGCTGCGTGGTTTTAGCGGCCTGACCAAACCCTTCCGGAATCTTCAGGCGGCTCGCCATGGCATCGGCCTGATGTGCAAGGCGGGTTGCGAGACTGTCGGTCGAGGATGGCGCTGCAGCCGGGACCTCGTGCGCCGTTCGACCAGCCGCCTCGGCAAAGTCTGCAGCCTCGGTTGCATTGGGCCGCTGCACCGCCTGGGACGAAACATCGACGCTTTGCACACCCGCAGGAACGGGGTCTTTGGCGGCCGCAAGCTGCTGCACCGCGGCGATAGCCTCAATCATGATGGTGCTCCGCTTGGTCGGAAAGCTCGCGTGACGGCCGCCGGCCCTCGCTGCGGCCCGCCGTTCACGCGTTGAATGCGAGTGACCGTGAGCATACCTATCGTGCAGACGCTCAGACGGCAAGTGAGTTGGCTCAAATCCAATAGCAAAGGCGACATCTTGTATCATCGATCTTCTTACAAATGCGTTTTTATCACTTTTATGACATCGAAGTGACTATCATTTTCATCAGAGATCGAGCGCATCTCGACTCATCATCGTTTTAGACTTGATCGCATTGGAGATATGTGGTCGAACGTTAACTGTTCGTAACCCTGGAGCATCGAATCGTGCGGCGAGCGGTGACGATCGGTCTCGCGATATCTGGCATGATCACCTCATTCGTCGTGGCGATGTCCGATACACTTTTGGCGGCAGAACCTGCTTGGCCGCCTGCGGCCTATAATTACGTGGTAGTGGATCAGGATCTCAGAACAGTTCTCGAGCAATTTGGTACCAATACCGGTCTTCGGGTGGTGCTGTCGGCTGCGGTTCAGGGGCGGGTGCATGGGCGGATGCCCAGCCTCCCGCCGCGAGAGTTTCTCAATCGTCTAACCCAGGAATTTGGTCTCGATTGGTATTACGATGGCGCAGTCATCTCGATCAGCGCAGCGTCTGAAGCCCAGACTCAATTGCTCACAGTCGAGGGAGCCGGTTACAAGAAGCTCTATTCTGCGCTTTCGGGAGCAGGACTTCTCGATCTGCGCTACGGGCTTCGACCGGGGCCCGGGACCAACATCGTGGTGGTATCAGGACCTCCCCGATATCTTGCAATGGTTCAACAGGCTGCGACAGCGGTTGCGGCCGATAAAGAGCCAAAACACAGCCCTGCTTCGAGCGACACGCTCGTGGTCTTTCGCGGAACATCGACCAGTCGCGTCCAGTTCCCCTAGCGCGACGCAGGTGGTGATCGTCAGGACAAAGAACTTCGTCGATCTGTCACAAGCTTTACGCTTCGTTGTCATAAGTATATCACAAATAATCGGGCAAAACAAATTCGCCCTGAATTTTTTGGTGATGTTAATTGACTAGCGATTTGTAAATTTGTATCACTTTATGCGGCGACTAACTTACGGCTTAGTTGTTTTTTTTGAATTTGTTCAACCTTATGCGGGAACAAATATTAAAAAAAAACATTGTGTGAGCGCGCGGTCACCTCGCTGCGCATCAGACTTACGATCGAAAAGCGGCGGCGCCGCTTCGTTTCTGCGCATCCCACTCGCCGAATTAAGTCGGCGCTGAGGAACTGACGAGTTGTTGCATGTCTGGTCACACTGCAGGTCGCTGAGCTTCAAAGCTTTGTCGGCAGCGTCGTCGCATGAGCTGGCGTCAACCATACCTGTGTCGGGCTCTTAAACCCGCACCACAAGGGAGTTTTACATGACGGGCGTTACCCCAGTCGGACAATCGACGAGCGCGGCGGCAACGGATCCGGGCAGCGATCAAGCAACGGCGGATATGCAACAAGCATTCGCCGAAGGCGTCGTGAAATTCATGGGCACTGTCCTACAGAGTACGCAGGCGGACATTACCGAAGCCATCAATGATAATACGAGCAATCCCGACGCACCGGGCTAGACCATTGCACCGAACACGCTCTGCTTGCTTGGATTGCAACCGCAGTCATCGATCGAAGATTGCGTCGCGACGACGCGTCCAAGGCAGAACGATGGCCTCGCCGCTTAAAGCCGAGCCGGTTTGTTGAAGCCGACCGACCCATGTTTCCGCGCCAGATTGCCGGCGTGATCGACCTTTTCGACGTCTCTGGAGAACCAAGATGGCAAATACTGTGGGATCGACTTTGCCTGGCGGAGGTAATTCTTCCATGCCGGGAGCCGACACGACATCGCATGCCGCAGATTTCAATGTCGCGGCCTCGGCCGGACTGCAGGTCCATGGCAACGAAATCGATACCGGTCGCTACATCATCACTGGGTCGACCAGCTACAGAAGCCCCACGAGCGGCGGCAATGCCAATGACGGCATGGTCAAGATCTTCGACACAACCAACAACAGTTTCGTCGAAGTCTATGGCGACCCCCACATCTATACGAGCGCCGGGGATCGAGCCAACTTCCAGCATGATGGCCTGACCATCAAGCTATCCGACGGCACCGAGGTCCAGTTTAAGCAAACGGCCGAAGTCAACGGCGTGTCCTACATCGATCAGGTCGCGGTCACCAAGGACAACCAAACCGTCATTCAATCCGGCTTTCACGACGGCAGCGCGAGCGTGAAAACCGGTTCCGTGCAACAGGGCGGTCCGAGTTCCGCACAGGGTTTCAACGACGTCAGCGATACGGTGCTGCACGTCGGCAATGCCGGAAGCCTCGACACGTTAGTCAATGCGATGGGGTCGCAGCTCAACAGCAAGACCTACGAGAATTCCGTCGACGGCATGGGCGGCGGTTATGCAGAATTCGGCTCAAATGCCGGCACGAAGGCAATCGATCAATACAGCAAAGCGATGGCCGATAATGCAGGCACCGGCAACGGCCCGCAGGCAGCCGAGGAGCCGAAGGGCGCCACTTCGACGATCCCATCGGTGAAGGAGGCGACAACGGCGGCCGACGCCGGTCCCGCAAGTGCCGGCGGCACCGATCTCGCGTCGCTAATCAAGCAGCTCATTTCGTTGCTTCAGCAGCAACTGCCGACCTCGACCTCCGCTACTGGAGAGGCCAAGCCGACGACCGACGCCGCGGCGTCCCCAGTCACGACGACGCCGGTTGGCGGCCAGAACGATCTCACGTCGCTGATCCAGCAACTCATCTCCCTGCTCGATAAATCGTCGGGCGGCACAACGGCGGCGTCCAGCGCCGATGAAGCCGGATTGATCAAGCAATTGATCACGCTGCTTCAGCAAACGCCCGCCGCATCTGGCGCCGGCTCGACCGGCGCGCCGGCCGACGAAGCGTCGCTGATCAAGCAGTTGATCACCCTGCTGCAGCCGCAAGGCGCTGGTGTTGGTGGTGAGACGCAATATGCGGTCACCCCAAAGACCAATCCGGGCGAGGGCATTAGCCAGACCGAGGTCGACCAGATGCTGGCCGTCTCGAACGGCACCGGCCCCGAAGTGCGGTTGACGGGCGGCGCAGGCGCCGACCAAGCGGTGCCGACCTCCTATAACCCGGCCATGGGCATCTCGGGCGCGCAGATCAACGCGATGCTGGCGCATGCCAACGGCCAAGGCCCAGAGGTGAATTTCGCGGATTACGACCAGGCTGCCGCGACTTACTCGAAGAGCCAGACCGACCAGAACCAAGCGTAAGCCGCTCGGACACCGCAAGGGTTCTGCAAGCTTCAGCACGGGGACCGGCGACGCGAGCTCCGCATCGCCCGACCCCAGTGCTCCACGAATACTCCCGCGGTGGGCCCAAACCCAACGGTTCCCGCCGCCGGGAGGCGAGACGACCAAACGGTCGTTGAAGACGGATCGATCTCGAACGAGGCGCTCCGACACTGGCCTGAACGCGTTCGGGTCGATTACGAACCATCATCAGGAGAATCATCATGGCAGGCAGCAGCGTTGGCGGTAACGGCGCAACCGATAGCTCGGGCGCACTTCAGTCGGGTTCGACTTCGGTCGATGCCGAAATCCAGCAGATGAACGACGCGTTCGCTCTGGCGACCGAGACCAACATGAAGATCACGGTCGCCAAGACGATCGACGGCGCGGAAGAAACTGCCGCTCAGCAGCGCCCGAACATCGGCTGATTTCGTTGGGGCGCCGCCTCGCGCTTCGCGCGGGATGGCGCTCCACCGATCGACACCATCCGAGGGGCCGGCCAACCGGCCCCTCTCCCGTCGCGCGCTGGCGGCCGACTTGACCCAGAGGGATAACGCCATGGCTCCCCAAGCCTCCCCGTCCGCCGCCCTGCTGGTCGAAAGCGGCATCCATGGGACAGCGCGATCTGCGCTGTCCCATGGATGCACCCGGATCGGCGCATCCTCCGACAACGACATCGTCATCTCCGACCTGCCGCCGGGTGGAACCGCCTTTTTGCTGACCTGTGAGAACGGCCGAACCACCATCGAGGCGGCCAACGCGACCGTCGATCTCTCCGGCCGGAAAACGCTTCAGGCGGGTCGGTCCCAGCGTCTGCAGCCGGGCGCTCGGTTCAGCAGCGGCGGCGTATCGTTTCGGATGGACGGCAGCGCGCTCACGGTACCGGCGCGCCAAAGGGCCTCGCTTATGGCCACGCACTTTCCGGCATTTGTCATCGGCGTCCTGTGCACCGGCATGCTGAGCTTGGTGGCCTCTCTCAACGCCGCGCCGGCGCTTCATCCGGTCGATCGATCGATGGAGTCGACCGGCAGCATTCCCGCGGCTCGTCCCGTCATCCTGCCCGAGGTCTCGGCCGTGGTCGATGCCTTCCGCCAAAAGCTCGCAACGACCGGTCTCGAGGCCGTGACGCTCAAGGCCGAACCCGATGGCTCGATCGAAGCGCGCGGGCAGATAACGCCGCAACAGACCGGCGCATGGCATGAGGCCAGCCGTTGGTTCGACGGCGCGGCAGGCGGAGCAACCGTCTTGGTCGATCAGGTTTCGGTCGCCTCCGATCCGCCGCCGTTGACGGTGCAAGCCGTCTGGCCGGGTCGCAACCCCTATGTGATCGATGGCAGCGGCGGCAAGCTCTTCATCGGCGCAATCCTGCCGAGCGGTTGGGTGGTCAGCGCCATCGATGCGACGCGCGTCACGATCAAGCGCGGCGACCAGATCACCGCAGTGCGGTTCTGATGGCAATGCCAGCTTGGCTCAACGGCTTTCTGTCTCGCCTCGCAGCGCGTCAGGAACTCGCACTGGTCGCCCTGCTGGTGCTGACCATGGCCATGATGATCATGCCGGTGCCGACCGCAATGGCGGATGTGCTGATCGCGGCCAATATCGGGCTCTCGCTGCTGCTCATGATGGTGGCGATCCACATTACGGCGCCAGTCGAGTTCTCGACCCTTCCATCGATCATTCTCATCACGACCGCATTCCGTCTGTCGCTGTCGATCACAACAAGCCGGATGGTCCTCGTCCAGGGAGACGCGGGCGAGATCATCCGAACCTTCGGCGAGTTTCTGATCGCTGGCAATGTCGTGGTCGGGCTCGTGGTCTATCTCATCATCACGATCGTGCAATTCGTGGTCATCACCAAAGGCAGCGAGCGCGTCGCCGAGGTTGCGGCGCGCTTCACGCTCGACGCCCTGCCCGGCAAGCAGATCAGTATCGATACCGATCTGAAAAACGGCGATATCGATCAGAAGGATGCGCGTCAGCGGCGGCGAACGCTCGAGAAGGAAAGCCAACTGTACGGCGCCATGGATGGCGCGATGAAATTCGTCAAAGGCGACGCCATCGCCAGCCTCGTCATCATCGTGGTCAATCTGATCGGCGGCATGGCGATCGGTTGCCTGCAACGCGGCATGTCGTTTCCACAGGCTGTACAGACCTATTCGCTGCTGGCCGTGGGCGACGGACTGATCGCGCAGATCCCGGCGCTGCTGATCTCCTTGACGGCTGGCGTCATCGTGACCCGGGTAACGTCGGATTCGGGCAGCAATCTCGGGCGGGACATCATGTCCCAACTCACCGGACATCCGCGCACGCTGCAGATTTCGGCGCTTGTGCTCGCGGCCCTCGCGATGGTCCCGGGATTTCCGACTGCCGTCTTTCTCACCTTGGCCATCCTTCTCGGCGCTGCGGGGTGGGCACTGGCCGGCAGAGCGAAAACGCAAGCGCGAGAGTTCGAGGTGGCGCGAGGATCGGCCGAGCGGGCCGGCCCGGAAGCGGCGGCGCTCACGGTTCGGCTCGGCCCCGCGTGGCGGGCGTCCGGCGACGACCTGACGGAACGGCTCGATCTCGCCCGGCTCGATCTCGGTCGCGTGCTGGGCATCCGCGTGCCGCGTGTCACGGTCATGCTCGACGATACAGCGGCGGCAGCAACGTGGCGGCTGGAGGTCGATGGGCTGCCCTCGGGAGAAGGCGACTTCGCTCACCTCGAAGATCTGGTGCCAGCGGTTCGGGCGGCGCTCGGCCGCGTCGCCGGACAGTTCATCGGTATTCAGGAGAGCCAAGCGCTCCTGACGAGCCTCGAACCCGATTATGTCGACCTTGTCCGCGAGGCCACCAAAGCCGCGCCCCTGCCGCGTCTCGCCGAGGTGCTCCGGCGCCTGCTCGATGAGCAGGTCTCGATCGCCAATTTGCGGAGCTTGCTGGAAGCGGTGGCCGAATGGGGCCCGCGCGAAACCAACACGGCGGTTTTGGCCGAGCACGTCCGGATCGCGTTACGACGGCAGATCTGCTTTGCACTCGCCGGCCCCGATAAGGTGCTCCCGGTCGTGCTGCTCGAAGCGCAATTGGACGATGCGTGCCGCGCCGGCATTCAAGCGACCCCTGTCGGCCTGCAGCTCATTCTCGACCCGGCCGCGAGCGAGCGCTTGCTCACCGTGTTGCGACAGATGACGGCACAGCGTCCCCCGTCGCGCGCTCGACCGGCCATGCTGGTGTCAGCCGATCTCCGTCGCCACCTTCGCGCGCTGCTCCATCGCAGCGACGTCGATCTACCCGTGCTGACGCATGGCGAGCTCGCACCCGATTTCCGTCTCGACGTCGTCGGCACGATCCGCCACGCCCAGGTCATGGCGCCCTCTACGGCGCGGAGTGGTCGTGAGACCCCGCATCTTGTCGCGGTGAGCGGATGACGATGCAGCCTCGCCCATCCGCTTTCCCGACCCGTCACACCAGAAGGATCGAGTTATGACGACGATCATCAATGACGCGACATCGCGCGGGCGGCCGAATGGCGGATCGGGTAGCCAGGGTGATCTGCCACGCCTGTTCGAGGCCGCCTTGTCCGATCGATCGTCGGATCGATCCGACATAAGGATCGGTCTTGTTGAGCCGGTGCCGCTCCCGCGACCGAAGCTCCCGGCCCCGGCGGCGCCCATCGCGGGCTCGCCCCTCGATCAAGCCGAGCAACTCTCGGCCAATTGGGACACATGGGGCCTGCATCAGGGGGTCGATTTCGCTAACCCGCCTTCGACGCTGCCGCAAAACGCGCAAGACACGCTCAAATTCTTCGCGGCAAACCCCACGCTATTCTCGGCGATCGTGCAGGATGCCGGCGGCAAGCCGGGCGACGTGATGACCAAGTCGGCGCTCGACACGTTCATCTCGGATGCGAAGAGTGATGCCGCGACGGCTCTCAAAGCGATGCCGGCCGGAACGCCGACGACCGATACGTTGACCAACGTCAATGCGCTGCTGACCAATTGGCACGCTTGGGGCCTTCATTCGGTGACCCAGATGAACAATCCGCCGGCCGACCTGCCGGCCGATGCAAAAGCCACCCTCAGTTTCATTACCTCAAACCCATCGCTGATGTCGCAACTCGGCAATGGGACCGGCACCGGCGTGATCACGGAGGCAGATGTCGCCTCCTACCTCACCCAAGCCTCGGCCGACGCGTCGAGCGGTGCGCCTCCGGAGTTCGGACCGACCGACTCAATCGACACGCTGCTCGACGGATCGAAATATTCCACGGCCGATCAACTGAAGCTTTGGGACGGCCTCACCACCGGCCTGGATCCGACGACCGCCGCCCAAACCGAAAAGGAGCTGAACCGGCCACTCGCCGCAGCACAGCTCCTCTCGGATAATTGGAACCGCTGGGGACTGCACACCGACCATATCGACTTTGCCAATCCGCCCGATTCCGTGCCGCCTGAAGGCCGCGAGATCCTGCAATATATCGCCCAAAACCCGGCGCTCGAGACAGCCCTCGACGTGGGCAACTCGGGCGGCAGCAAGGCCGACGGGATCATCCAGCACGACGACGTCGATCGGTTTATCGCCGATGCCAAGGGCAGTGCGACGAACGCCAGCAACGCCTATGCGGATTACGTCAAGAAAAACCCCGACGCCGGTGACCTCTCGAAATCGATGGTGCGCTCGGCCGCGATCGTGTCGGCGAACCAGCAAATCATCCAGAACGCCGATCCATCCCATCTCAATGGTGCGACCGACGAGACGCGGAACGACGGGTTGGTGACATCCGCGGGCCTCGCCGCCCTCTCGGCAAACAATCCCGGCCTCTGCGCGTCCCTCGGCAGCGCCGCAAAGCTGTGGTCGCAGCCCGGCATGTTCAACCAGTTCGACATTTCTGGCGACGACCCGGCCATCAACCAGGCAGACGGCACGTTCGATGCGGGCAATATCCAGAATTGGATCAGCAAGTCGGCTCCGACGAACGATCAGCAGTTCACCGCGATCCTGAGCGATGCCGCCAACCGCAGCATGGTGGCGGGCGTCGACACATCCTCGCTGGGTCCGGATGTGTTCGCCAACCCGAGCAACTACACCGGCGCGCAGAAAGCCGCCGTGCTGCAGAAGCTGACCGATCTCGACACCAAGATCACGCTCGGGAACAAGGAGGATTATTGGGACGAACCCTTGATGGAGAACAAGGGCATCAACCCCAATATCGACAAGGTTCAGACCGATCTCGGCGAGCGGATCGCGCAGCTCTCGGCCGATCCCGACGTCCAAAAATTCATCTCGGACAACCAGACCACATCCCTTCAGACCATCGTCGACAGCGACCCTGACCTCAAGGGCGCGATGCAGACGTTCTACGACGGCAACCTGCAGAACGGCCAAGGGTTGACGGATGCCCTTGCGGCTAAAGGGAGTGACGGCAAGCCACTCTCGACAGAGAATGGCCTGCAGGCCTTTATCGGCGAAGCTGGGGTGTTCTCGAAGGCGCTCGGCACCGACGGCAAAGCGACCACGGGGCTCGACCTGCAGGCGATCGCGCAGAAGTCCGGTCAGCAGGACAAGCTGCAACAGGCCTACGAGACTGACATTCTGTCGGGCAAGGAATTGTCCGACTCGATCGCAAGCGGAACCGACATCGGTACGGCGGTCCGGCAATACACCTCGGATGCGGCGGCCTTCGGGAGCACGCTTCCGACGCAATATGTCGCCGACAATGCTGCGAAGCTGCAGCAGACCTTCTCCGATACGCTGACAACCTCCCTGTTCGGCAGCACCACGCAGACCGAGCTCAACACCGCCTTCGCCGATGCCTCCGGCAATCTCGATACGGCAAAATTGAATGACGTCATGACCCAGGTCGTGGCTCAGAATCCGGACGCCTTCAAGGATAGCGCCGGCAATGCGATTCCGCCCGACAAGATCGTCTCGGCCTTCGGTTCCGTTTTCAACGAGGTGCGGCAGGGCGCCAAATTGCAGGATGCACTCGCCAAACTCAGCGACACGAAAGCCACCGGCCCGCTCGCCGACGCCTACAACAAGGGACTGCTGCATGGTGTCAGCGCTCTCTTCTCCGCCGGAGCGCTCGCCGCCAAGGGTGTCGAGGGTGGCAGTTCACCCACCGTCCCAGCGGCGCTGATCGCAGGCAGCTTTCAGGTCATGGGCGGCTTGATGGAGGCCGGATCGAAATATGCGAAATCGACCGGAGCCCTGCCGAACATCCTCGATCCGGATGCTCTGAAAGTGATCGAAGGCGCCGGTAAGGCGATCGGCGGGGCCGGTGGCATCATCGCTGGCGCGCTCGGCATCTTCAGCGGTGTCCAATCCTTGAAGAACGGCGATCAAGTCGGCGGCGGCATCGGAATCGCCGGTGGCATCACGGGCACCTGGAGCGGTGTTCTCGGGCTGCTCGAAGGGGGGATCGCGCTCGGAGACACCTTCGGGATCGCGATCGGCGCCGATGCTGCCGCGCTGGCCGCGACCTCGGCGACGCTCGGCATCATCGGCGCCGGCGTCGGAATTCTCGGCTTGCTGGGGCTCGGCATCTACGCCTTGGTCGAGCAATCGAAACACACCTTCGCGTTCACCGACCAAACGGCGGCCGACCTGAACCAATGGGGCATCACCGGAGGTCCGGTGCAGCCTGGTGACACGACTCCCCTGCCCATGGTCGAACCAGGCACCGGACAATAGGCCCAATGATGTCCCCTCTCTTGCACAGTCGTCGAAGCGAAATGGAGCTCCTTATGTCGTCCATATCAACCATGTCGAACCCGAGCCACGCACCGATCGTCTCCGTGACGGACGATCAGCCAACCTCGACGCTGCTGACGATCGATAACGCGACGCCTCCGTCAAATTGCCTTGCGGCCGCAGCCTCGACCGCCCGGACCGATGCCGACGAAATCGTGTTTCTCGGACCCGTGGCTGAGACGGTTTCGGCTGGCCATGTGGTGCTTCGCGACCTGCGCAGCGGCGGCGTTCGCGAGCCGGATGCGGGCTTCGACGAGATCGAGACGCTATCGGTCGACGATTATGCCGAACGACATGGCTTGACGGTGCTCTGCGCCGTGCCGGCCGCCACCATCCATCGCTTGCTGGCGATGAATCCGTCGCAGCGGGCGGCGGCTCTTCCCCAGCTGGGCGCGCCGCTTGCGAGCCTTGGCCATTTTGCCTTCGGAGGCGTCGCCCCGGTCGGCGGCCAGGCGCAATCGAGCCCGTCGGTCGACGATAAGGACGTGCATTCTTGGCTGGATGCTCTCGGCAATTCGGTCACCGAAGACGACAAGAAAGGTCTCGCTCAGACCGGCGACGACGCGGCCACGCTGAAGAGCTGGTTCGACTCGCATAAACGGGGCGATCCAGCGATCAACACCATGCCGCAGAACGTCTCCGATGCCGAAAACCGGCTGTTCGCCAACGACGCGGTCGCCAAGCAGCTCACCGACAAAGGCGTCGTGACGCGCGACAAGATCGGCGATTTTCTGCACCGGCTCGACGATGCGGCAAAATCGGCCAAAAGCGACTTCGAGTCTTTTGAGAAGCACAGCACGAACCTCGACCCCTCCGCGACATCGCAGGCGGCGCTGACCTCGGTGCTTCAGGCCAACTTGCCCATTCTCGACGACGCGGGAAGCAGCAACGCGAAGGTCGACGGCAAGATCAACGCCGACGATCTGAAAGCGATCGAGTCGGACGATAAAGACTCGAAGGCGCCGGGCCTGCCGGATGTGCTGAAAAACGCGGCCATCCAATATAGTTTGGATCCGGGCAAGTTCAGCAGCTTGGCCAATGCGGGCGGCGCCAGCAAAGACGGCACGATCAGCAACAGCAACTTTGAAGCGCTGCTCTCAGGCCAGGTTGGCTTCTCGGCTCAGAACAGCCATGTTCACGACTGGCTGAACAGCCTCGGCGGAGCTGTATCGGACAGCGACAAGGCATCCCTGGCGCAAATCGGCGACGACGCCGCAACCTTGCAGAACTGGTTCGGCGCCCATGATCGCGGCGATCCCAAACTCAACGACATGCCCCAGAATGTGGCCGATGCCGAGAGCCGCCTCATGGCCAATGACGCCGTCGCGAAACGGCTGACGGTCGACGGCACGATCACGCGCGATGCGATCGGCGGCTTCGTGAGCGACCTCAACAAATCGGCGGATTCGGCGAAAAGCAGCTTTGCGGCCTTTAAGAAAGACGATCCGAAAGCCGATGCGATCGCCACCGAGAAAGCCGTGAACGGCTCGATCCTCGAGGCCAACATGCCGGTTCTCGATGCCGCCGGGAGCGGCGCCGCCAAGGTCGACAGCAAGTTCAACGCCGACGACTTGAAGGCCGTGGCCTCGGGCGACAGCGATTCCAAGCTGCCGGATGCGCTGAAACATGCGGCAGCCTTCTTTGGCAATGCAGGGGAATTCACCGCGCTCGGCAATGCGGGTCTCGACGCAAGCACTCTCAGCGACGGCACGATCCAGAACAGCAACCTCGACGCGCTGATCGGCAAGAGCGGCAGCAAAACCGAGGATGACAGCATCTCGAGCCTGAAAAGCGACGCGATGCAGCAGGCCGTGAAAGATGCGGGCGGCGACGCCAGCAAGCTGAACCCGGATTATTTCACGGGCGCATCGAGCAGCGCCAGCGGCGCCGATAAAGCAGCGGCGCTGATCCAGCTCAGCCAGACCATCGGTCGGTACAATGCGGGCGAGAACCAGTTCCAAACCGACAAGGGCCCCAACGTCCTCGACAGCCCCGATCAATATCACAACTACTATGATGGCCCGACGCCAGGCGAGACGCGCAGCGACTTCATCAAGGATGTTCAGAGCCGGATCGACACGCTCAGTAAAGACACGGACGTGCAATCCTTTATGACCGACAAGATGCCGGCCGCCTTGCAGGGCCTCGTTTCCAGCGATCCATCGCTGAAAGCCGCCATGCAGAAACAGTCGGATGCCGATTCGAGCACACAAGCGCTGCAGGATGCCTTCGCGCAGAAGGACAGCAACGGTAATCCGCTGAGCACCACAGCCGCGCTCGGCAGCTTTCTCGCTAAACCCAGCTTCTACGCACAAGCGCTCAACACGACGACTGATCTGTCAAAGGCCCTGGCGGCCGCTCCGCAGGACATCAAGGACAAGATCACGCAGGGCTATGACGACATCACCTCGGGCAAGCAGATCGATGACCTCATCGCATCCGGCACCCCTTCGGATAAGGCGATCATTCAGTCGGCCACCGACAAGACCGTTTACGACAGCGTCCTCGACGCGGACACGGTGCAGGCCGGAACCGACAAATTCAACGACAAGGCGACGTCGCTGGCGCGCGCCCAATTGACCGACGGCAAGTCCGGTGAGGACATGTTGAACGGTCTCGGCGTGAACGGTGTGGACGATCCGAAGCTTCAGCAGCTCATTCAAAACAACCTCGGCACCCTTGCGACAGCCGGCAAAGACCAGCCGCCCGCAGCCGAAATCATCGCGGCGATCCGGCAAATCAACGACGCGATGCGCAGCGGATTGAAGTTCGATGACGCGATGGCCAAGGTGCAGAAGGGATGGACACCCGTCGCCTCCTCGTCGACCACAACGCCCGCCTACAAGGCGGGCGTGTTCCACGGCGCGTCTGCGCTTTTGCTGGCTGGGGCCATGGGGGCACGGCTCGGAACCGGCGGCGGTTCCGATCTGCAGACCGCCAACCAGTCGCTCGGCGTGGCCGGTTTGCTGACCGAGGGGGGTGCCAAATATTATGGCACGACCCTCAAGGGCCTGCAGGATGTCGTGAAGAACGACGCGCCGAACCTGAAAAACCTGCAAGCCCTAAGTGAACTGCCGGGCTTCACGCCCGATCAGCAGGCCCAACTCGCCGAATATCAGGGGCGTGCCGACAACTTGAAGACGCTGACGACCGTCGGCAAAGATGCGGAAAACGTCGGAAAATCGATCGGCGGCGTTGCAGGCAATGCTCTCGGGCTCGCACTCGGCGCGATCGGGGCCAAGCAGGCGGCGGATGCAGGCGACATCGGCGGCGCGGCCGCGCAGGGCATTTTCGCCGGGCTGAATGGCATCAGTTCGATCGCCGGCATCGGCGAAGTCGCGACTTACGTCCTGCCGCGCGTCGGTGCTCTCGCCGCGACCGAATCCCTGGCGGCCCTCGGTGGTGTCTTTGGCGCGATCGGCGGAGTCGTCGGCGGCGTGGCGGCCATCGGCGGACTGATCTACGCCATCGTCAAGAGCATCCAGGCGGATGACAAGAAAGCCCAGCAGGAAGGCGATTGGTACAAGGAGCTGCAGGACGGCTTCAAGCCGTCGGGCATCACCGTACCGGATCTCGGAACGCTGATCGCGGCGCCGAACGGCTATGTTCCGGACTCACCCCCGCCGGTCACCTACTGATCGCAGGTCGGTCCGGGCCATCATGGCTCGTCTATTCAAGCTGTCGCGGCCGTCACATGCCGCGACGGCTCCGGTGCATCGCATCCGCGGCTTTCAGGGCGATCGCGAGAGCCTCTTCGTGGGCTCGGGCAATCTCCCGTTCGCGAATGTCCGGACCAGAACCCGCCCAAGCGGTTCGCATCGCCTGGGCATGTTTTTCACACGATGCCACGGATGCTCTCGCGATCTCGTGAGCCTCTGTGGCCGGCGTCGGGAACCGCATGGCGGCATAGAACGCGCATGATTTGTAAGCGGCTTCGAGCCCAGCCGCATCGGCGGCACGGGCGGCATCAGACAGTCCGGCCAGCATCATGGCGACCGCGACGGCCCAAGCGCCACGCTCGAGCCAGCGGATCGTCGATCGATCGTCCTGTCGCAATCGGTACCTCACTCGACGGTTCAGCATCGTGTCCGGCGCGACAGATGACGCAAGGCGGCGCGCTTGTGAAGTCATGCCTACGGAGCAGCGGCGCCGTCTGATCGCGATCAGGCGGCCGTCACACGCCAAATCACATCGCCCACGTCGTCAGCGACCAACAGGCAATTATCCGGTCCGATCGTGACGCCGACCGGGCGGCCGTAAGACACTTTTTCATCGGGCGCGAGAAAGCCGGAGAGGATGTCACGCGGGGGTTCGCCGGTCGGCTTGCCATCGGCAAATGGGACGAACACCACTTTGTAGCCGCTGAGCTTGCTGCGGTTCCAAGAGCCATGTTGGCCGATCACCATGCCGTCGCCGAAGCCGGGAAGGATACCGGCCGGAAGCCAGCAGAGGCCGAGCGAAGCCGTGTGACCGCCCAACGCATAATCCGGCGTGATTGCGGTTGCGACGGCGGCCGCGTCCTGCGGGACCCGGTCATCGACCGTCTTGCCCCAATAGCAATAGGGCCAGCCGTAGAAGCCCCCGTCCTTCACCGACGTGAGATAATCCGGCGGCGTTTCGTCGCCGAGGCCGTCGCGCTCGTTCACCGCCGTCCAGAGCGCGCCCGTTTCAGGCTGCCAAGCCAGGCCGACAGGGTTACGGAGCCCGGTGGCGAACATCCGGCTTTGTCCCGTCGCACGATCGAGTTCGTAGATGGCGGCTCTTCCTTCCTCGGCCACCAGACCCTCGTCGCCGATATTGCTGAGCGAGCCGACCCCGATATAAAGCCGCGTCCCATCCGGGCTCGCCAAGATGCTTCGTGTCCAATGGCCGCCCGACTTGAACGTCGTCAGCCTCCGCCCTGGCCCCGCGATACGGGTCTGCCCGTCCGCGTAGGGGAAGGCCATGACGCCGTCGGTATTGCCGACGTAGAGCGTGTCGTCCAACATCGCCATGCCGAACGGCTGGGCCTGATTGTCCAGGAAAACCTCGCGAGTTTCCGCCACGCCGTCACCATCCCGATCGCGCAACAATGTGATCCGGTTCGGGCTGGTCCCGACGGCGGCGGCCCGCTTCATCGTGCTATACATTGCGTAATCGAACGCGGTCTTGATTTTGCCGGCGTCGCCGAGAGCCTCGGACGCAAGCACATCGCCGTTCGGCAGCACGTGAATCCAACGCGGGTGCTTCAGCACCGGCGCAAAGGCATTGACCTTCAGCCCAGGCGCGGCGACCGGCACGTGGCCCGGCGCCCACCCCCGCGCGGTCGGCATCTTGAGGGTCGGAATACCCTGCGGCTTGGCGAGCGGGATCGCTGGTGCATGGCCGAGGGCCGGCACATCGACGCTCCCCTCCATGCGCCGGAGCAGGATCGCACCGGCGCCGATCAACGCGACAATCCGAGCAAAGATATCCGACAAACCCATCACGATGGTTTCCTCAAAGGCGCGACGACAGCGAACCGACACGACAGCGGTCCATCGATCGATCGCCGAAGCAATAGCCGAAAGGCTCCTGAACGCACGCGGTAAGTTCCACAATGGGCGTCACGATGGTTCGACATCGAAACGCTTCGGCAAGTGGAAACCACTGCACGAAATCAGCTAGTCTGGTTGAAGCGTCCGGCCTCCTACATCGATGGAACACCATGATCGACAGTCATCAGCACTTTTGGCGCCTGTCGCGCGGCGATTATGGGTGGATGGGCGCGCATGTCGCGCCGCTGTTGCGCGACTTCATGCCGGCCGATCTCGCGCCGTTGATGGCCGCGACCGGCATCACCCGCACGATCGTGGTGCAGGCGGCCGCAACCATGGCCGAAACCGACTTCCTGCTCGGCCTCGCACAAGAAACCGATTTCGTTGTGGGCGTGGTCGGGTGGCTCGACATGGACAGCGACGACTTCGCCGAACACTTGGCTCACTATGCCGGTCAGCCGAAATGGGTGGGCCTTCGACCCATGCTGCAGGATCATCCGGACGATGCCTTCATCCTGCGTCCGCTCGTCCTTCGCAATCTCGCACGTGTCGCGGAAGCCGGTGTCGCGTTCGACATCCTGAGTTTCACGCGGCACCTGCCGTCTATCTGCGAGGCGCTGACCCGCACACCGGGGCTGAAAGCCGTGGTGGATCACGTCTCGAAGCCTCAGATCGCGGCGGGCCTGCTCGATCCCTGGCGCGACCAACTCGCAGCCGTCGCAGCCTTCCCAAACGTTTCCTGCAAGCTGTCGGGCCTCGTGACCGAAGCCTCCCCCGGCGCTTGGACTCTCGATGAGCTTCGTCCCTACGTCGACCATGCAGTGGCCTGTTTCGGGCCGGACCGGCTCATGTTCGGCAGCGACTGGCCGGTCTGCACGTTGGCGGCAAGCTATACCGAGGTTGTCGAGGCGGCCCACGCCCTGCTGGCCCCCCACTTTGGGCCGGAGGATCTCGACAAAGTCTTTAAGACGAATGCCGAGCGGTTCTACCTCGGCCGGTCGGATGTTTTGGGCGGCGACTAGCCAATTTCGGTCGAATGCGCGGCAGCTGATCCGCCAGCCTCATTGCCGGTCGCTTTGGAATGCGACATCATTGCGACATGTCCTTTCCGGTTGTCGTGTTCAGCGAAAGTCTGCATAGGCTCGGGCGCCGGGTCTTGCATCCGTTCGGCATCCCCGATCGCCACGTCGATCAAGCGGTGATCCGGCTGCGCAGGGCCAAACCGTGAGCATCTCGCTTCGGCAGATCGCCTATGTCTGCGCGGTCGCCGATTGCGGATCCATTCAGGCAGCCTCCCGGCGGCTCCGCATTTCGGCGTCTTCGATCCTGGCGGCCATCGAAAGCGCGGAATTCAGCCTCGGCGCACGGATTTTCGACCGGCGCCGGTCGAGCGGCATCAAGACGACGCCGGGCGGCGAGCGTTTCGTCGCGGCCGGGCGCTCCCTGCTGGCCGCCGAGACCGACTTTCAGCGCAAAATCGGCGTGCTACAGTCGCAGACGCAATCCATCCGGATCGGTTGTTTCGAGCCCTTCGGCGCCCTCTTCATGACGGAGGGGATCGTTCGATTTCGGGACATCGTCGGGCGGACGGATGTCGCCTTGTTCGAAGGAGATCAAACCCAGCTTGCGGACTGGCTCGATCGCGGCATCGTCGATATCGTGATCTCCTACGATATCGGGCCAAAGTTCAACGCTCACATCACACCGATCTGCCGCGTGCCGGCGCATGTCATGCTGCCGACGGGACATCCCCTTGCGGAGGCCGAGAGCCTGTCGATCGACGACCTCGCGACCTATCCGCTGGTGCTGCTCGATCTGCCGTTGACGGTGAGCTATCTCCTGTCGCTCTACGATCTCCATGGAATCAAACCGACCGTGGGCTTTCGCTCACGTTCCTACGAGACGGTCCGAAGTGCGGTATCGGCGGGGTTCGGGCTCGCGATCCTCAACATGCGGCCGATCACCCGCAGCAATATGGATAATGCGAGCGTGGTACGGGTGCCGCTCAGCGATCCGCTCCCGGCTCCGACGCTGCAGATCGCCGATCTCTACGGCCCAATGAAACCCGTCCACATCAAAGCCCTGGTCGATGTGTTCGTTTCGTTGTTCCGGGACAGCGACCCGGCCCATTTTGCCGTGGTGACGCCAGAGCGGCGCCACCTCATCTTCGATGTCTAGCGCCGTGTGATGCGCCGCGCGTTCAGAGCCGGTCCAACAGCGCCTCAGCGCGGGTGATGGCGGCATCTTGATGCGGCAGCAGCTCCTGGCCAGGATAGTCACAGAAGCTGACCATGAAAGGATCATCGATCGGGGTCTTGATGCCGCTCATGGCCTCCATGACCGCAAGCCCGCAATAGGGCACATAGCTTGCCGAATAGCCGCCCTCATGCGACATCGCGAGGCGACCGTCACAGAGCGTTTGAGCAGCCTCCATCAGCCGGCCAGTCAACGCCCTATAGGCCTCGCTATGCAGCATCATGCGCCCGAGCGGATCGAGAGCCGAGGCGTCGAACCCTGAGCAGACCACGATCATCTCCGGCCGGAACCGCGCCAGGGCCGGCAGCACCACGCGGTCGAAGGCCGCAAAGTAGCCGCCCACGCCGGTGCCGGCCGGGAGTGGCACGTTGATGTTGAACCCCTCCCCCGGCCTCCGCCGCGTTCGACAAGGGTTCCCGAACCGAGCGGGAAAAGGCCGTCCTGGTGCAGCGAGATCACAAGGGTGTCGGGGTCGTCGTAGAAGGCCTGCTGCGTGCCGTTGCCGTGATGCACGTCCCAATCGATCACGGCGATGCGGCCGAGACCATGGCTGGCACGCGCCTTCATGATGGCGATCGGCACATTGCCAAAGAGACAGAAGCCGAGGCCGCGGTCGCGCTCGGCATGGTGGCCAGGTGGGCGAACCAGAGCGTAGCCGTTCGTTACCCTCCCGCTCGCGACGGCATCGAGCAAGGCCGTCGTTCCACCCACCGCGAGGCGGGCGATCTCAAAGCTACCCGGGCCGAAGGGGGTGAGATGGCTCGCATCGCCGCCCCGCGCGGCGCTCATGGCCTTGATGCGTTCGATGTAATCCCGACCATGGAACAAGGCGAGATCGTCCTCATCGATCGGCACGGACGCGACGGTGGTCAGGTGCTCCAACAGACCCGACACCTCCATGAGGTTGCGAAACCGCCGTTTGGTCGACGCGTTCTCGGCATGATCGCCCGGTTCGATCGTCAGACCCGGCGGGAAGAACGTCGCGGCATTGCCGGTGTCGTGCCACAGATAGAGTTCATGGAAGTTCCAGCCTGTCGCCATCCGCCTGTCCCTTTTCGTTTCGGCCCTTTCGGGACTGTCAGCTCAAGATCATCTGCGCGGCGCGCTCGGCGATCATGATGGTCGGCGCATTGATGTTGCTCGACACCATCTTGGGGATGACGGAGGCGTCGGCGATCCGCAGACCTTCGAGCCCGCGCACCTTCATGCTGAAGGGATCGACGACCGCCATCGGGTCGGTCCCCATCCGGCAGGTGCTCGAGGGATGATAGAGCGTGGTGCAATGCCCCCGGACGTAATGTCCGATCGCTTCGTCGCTCTCGCATTCGACGCTGGGCGGCAACTCGCCCGCCAGGATCTCGGCAAGCGGTGATTGGGCAGCGATGCGCCGACTGATCCGCACACCCTCCACCATGGTCGACAGGTCGGTGCCGCTCGGGTCACTGACGAAGTAGCGCGGATCGATCATCGGGGCTTGTATCGGGTCGTCCGATCGCAGTCGGATCTCGCCGCGGCTGTTGGGGCGTTGCAGCGTCGAGTGGAACGTGATGCCCGAGCCGGAATGCAGAAAGCGGGCATAGTCGCGATGGCTGCTCGCCGCGCCGTAGAGCTGAAGATCCGGCTCGACATCGGGCCGACTCTTGACGTGGCCGCCGGCCGCGACCCAAGCCGAGGTCCGCAGGCCGGTGCGGTTCTCCTGCCAGGACTTGAGCGAGCTGTCCCAATCGTCCGCCGTCAAAGCGCCGATCCCGATCTCCTGATTGGCCGCGAAGGTGATCGGGATGTTGATGTGATCTTGCAGGTTCTTGCCGACGCCAGGCAGATCGTGAAGGGGATCGACCCCGACCTGTCGCAGTTCATCGGCGGGCCCGATCCCGGACAGAAGCAGAAGGTGGCAGGAGCCGATCGCGCCGGAGGTCAGCACCACCTCCGAGCTTGCGTAGACGGTGTTCAATCGCGCCTTGTCGAGATATTCGACCCCCACGGCGCGGCCCTTCTCGACAAGGATGCGCGTGACCGTGACGCCGGTCTTCACGGTCAAGTTGGGCCGGTCGAGAACTGGCCGCAGATAGGCCTTTCCGGTCCCCCAGCGCTCGCCGTTGCGGATCGTGAACTGGAAAAAGCCGACGCCTTCCTGGTCGGGGCCGTTGAAATCGGTGTTGAGCGGGTAACCGGCCGCCTGCGCGGCTTCCAGCCAGAGGCGCTCACCGCGATCGACATAAGCGACATCGCTGATATGGAGCGGTCCGCCGACGCCGTGCAGCGTATCGTTGCCGAGGCGCTGATTATCCTCGCAGGCTTTGAACACTGGCAACACGTCCTGCCATGCCCAATTCGGGCAGCCGAGTTTGGCCCAGCCATCGTAATCCGACGGCAGGCCGCGCATGTAGATCATGGCGTTGAGCGCGCCAGATCCGCCGATCATCTTGCCGCGTGGCCAAAAGATCCGACGGCCGCGGCAACCCGCCTGCGGTTCGGTATGAAAGCCCCAATCGGACGAGGTGTTGAACATCGTCACCCAATCGGAGGGAATGTCGGAGGCGAGTGGCGCGGCGCCACCGGCTTCCAGCACCAGCACGTTGCGGCCTGGATCCGCACTCAGGCGATTGGCCATCACACAGCCGGACGAGCCGGCCCCGAGGATGATCGTGTCATACATGGCCAGTCTCCGTGACGGGGGTGGATGATCGCATCCGGCGATCGCGCAGCCAGCGGCGAGCATCGCCAAGGCGTCCGAGTAGCCCGTTGGGCATCAGCACGATCGAGGCCGCGATGATGAGGCCGAGCCCCAAGGTGCGGAACTCGCCCGCTTCTCGCATCCCTTCGTCGGCGACCATCAGCACCAGCGTGCCGACGAGCGGCCCCCAGAAGCTGCCGACCCCTCCCACCACCGTGGCCGCGATGATGAAGAGCAACTGCGAGAGCGACAGGATACCGGGGCTGATCGCCTGGAAATGCACCGCGTAGAAGCCGCCCGCGAGCCCCGTGAAAAATGCCGACAGGCCGAAGACGAAAAGCTGCGCCTGAAACCGGTTGACGCCGCGCGCGACCGCATAGCCGGGATTGTCCTTGAGGGCCCGAAACGCGAGGCCGATCGGGCTGGCGATGATCGCATAGGTGCACGCCATGGTGACCGCGAACAGCATGCCGATGATGGCGTAATTGCCGACGAGATACCGGCTTTTCAGCCAGGCGCGGGTGCCGAACTCCCCGAACCGGGCAAAGCCCACAGCACCGCCGGTAAATTGGCGGCACGCCGAGCCGACCATGCGGAAACAATCAGTATCGGTGACGATCAGCACGTAGAGGGCCTGCGCGATCGCGAGCGTCAGCAGGGCGACGTAAACACCCGACAGCCGCAGGCAGGCGAGGCCGATGACGAGGCTGAACAAGGCAGCGCCGAGAGCGCCGAGCGGGATCGCGACCCAGATGCCGAGCCCAAAATAGACGCAGAGCATGGCGGTGACGTAACCGCCAAACCCGAAGATCGCCATCTGGGCCAACGAAAACACGCCGGAATAGCCGAACAGCAGATTCCATTGTGACGCCACCGTGGACAGGAACAGCATCAGGATGATCTGACCGAGAATGTAGCGGCTCTCGACCACGAAGGGCACCGCCACGAGCGCCGCGATGACGACGAGCGCCATGACGATGTCGCCGACCGGGAGCGCGCTCCGACCCTCCTGCCGCGAGGGGGCGATTGCGGCGTTCCGGCTCATAACCGCCTCGTCTGGACACGGCCGAACAAGCCCGAGGGACGCCAGATCAGCACCACGATGACGAGCAGCAGCAAGACCGGGAAGCCCCAACGCGCGCCCGCACCGAATTGCACGAAGGCTTCGACCAGGGCGAGCACGAAGGCCGAGACGACCGCGCCTGGAAGATTGCCGAGGCCGGCCACCACGCACATGATGAACGCCTTCAGCATGGGGTCGCCGCCGAGCGGTGGGCTGAGTTGGGTGATCGAACTCACCAGGACGCCGCAGACACCAGCCAGCAGCCCCGACAGCATCAGCACCTGGAGATAGACGCGTCCCGTCGGCACGCCCATCAGTTGAGCCGCCTCGCGGTTCTGCGCCGTGGCCCGGATCGCCCGACCCATGCGGGTGCGCGCCAGGAGCCAGGCGACGAGCCCCATCATGACCAGCGACACGCCGACGATGGCGACGTTCTGAACCGGGATCTCCGACACACCGATCCGGATAAGGCCATCCATGACGACCGGCTGGCGGAGGGGCTGGCCGCCATAGACATGCAGGATTGCGTTTTCGAGCGCGATCCCGATGCCGACGGTGGCGATCAGGACGTTGGTCTCGAAGGTGGCGACCGGCTGGCGGAGAAGTTGGCGCACCACGGTGCCGTAGAGCACGGCGCCTGCCGCGACCCCGACCAGGATCGCACCGACAAAGCCGAAGGGCGCCGGCAGACCAAGGGTCGTCACGGTCGAATAAGCCGCATAACCGCCCAGCGCCAGCAAGGCGCCATGCGCCATGTTCAGCATCCCCATCGAACCCCAGACCAAGGCCAAGCCGATGGTCGCGAGGGCATAGATGGCGCCATTGGTCAGCCCCGCCGTGAGGATCGCGATCAGCGTACTCAGGCCCATGCTCAGCCCCCCAAATAGGTTGCGAGAAGTTCGTCGCGGGCCATGAGATCGTCCGGCAGTCCCGACCAGACAAACCGGCCGTTGTCGAGGAGATGGATGCGGTCGGCCAGTCCAATCACGCGCGCCGGGTTTTCCTCCACCAGAAGGATCGAGCGGCCCGACGCTTTCAGATCGGCGATGACCGCATAGATCTGTTCGATGACGAGGGGCGCCAACCCGAGCGAGGGCTCGTCGATCAGCATGACGCGGCCGCCCATCATCAAGCCCCGGCCGATCCCAACCATGCGCCGCTCGCCGCCCGACAGGGTCGAAGCCAGCTGCCGACGCCGCTCGGCGAGTTTTGGAAGCCGGACGAAGACCTCGTCGAGACGCTCGGCGATGACGTGGCGGTCGCGTTCGGCATAGGCCCCCATCTGCAGGTTTTCTTCGACGCTCATCTGCGGAAACAGCATGTCGCCCTGCGGGACGTGGGCGACGCCCCGCGCCGCGATGATGTCCGGTCGCAATCCGCCGAGCGAGGCGCCGTCGAGCGTGATCTCGCCCTGACGGAGACCGACCAGCCCTGAAATGGTCTTGAGCAGGGTCGTCTTGCCGTGCCCGTTCGGCCCCACGACCGTGATCAGGTGTCCGGCCTCGACCACGAGCGAGAGACCATTGAGCACAGGAGGACCGGCATAACCGGCCACCACATCGGTGAGCGTCAGGGCGGGCCGATCAGCCATCGACGCGCTGCTCCGCGAAGAAGCGCTTGAGGCGCCGGGTCGCGCCCGCTCCGAGATAGGTTTCGACTACCACGGGATCGTCCGCCACCGCGTCCGGTCGACCCTCGAAGATGATCTGGCCATGGTGCATGATCATGACGCGGGTCGATAGTTGCAGCAGGAAGCGCATCACATGCTCGATCAGCACGATGGTGATGCCCTGCGCCCGGAGGATCTGCACCAGCGCCATGATCGTATCGATCTCACCCGCGGTCAGACCGCCGACGGGCTCGTCGAGAAAGATCATGCGCGGCGCGGTCGCGACCGCGCCCGCGATCATCAGCAGCTTACGGTCGAGGACCGGCAATTGCGCCACGACGACATCGGCCTTGTCGGCGAGACAGACGAGGTCGAGCGCCGCCCAGGCGGCAGCGCGCGTCTGCGCACTGAGCCGGAACCCCGGCAATCGGCGCGGTGCGCGGCCGAAATGGGCCGCTACCTGCACGTTTTCCAGCACCGTCATGCCGTCGAAGGCAGCGTTGAGCTGGAAGGTTCGAGCGATACCGGCTTGGCAGATCACGTCGGCCCCGAGGCCGGTGATTTCCCGATCGCCGAAAAACACCCGACCGGCCGTCGCGGGCGTGAGGCCCGTTACGATGTCGAAGAACGTCGTTTTGCCGGCCCCATTGGGACCACCGATGCCCAGCACCTCGCCCTCCTCGACCAGCAGCGATACGCCATCGACAGCTTTCAAGGAGCCGAAATGACGACTGACGCCGTCGCAGGTCAGGAGCGCGGAAGCGGCCATCGGGGGTCCCGGCGCCTCAGCTCATCCAAGGTGGCATGACGAAGTTATCGGTGGCGTAAAGCGCCGGGGCGATCAACTTCGGGTCGGTCTTGTAATCCTGATGCTGCAGGAACTGATGCGGCATGCCGAGCGACGGATCGGCGACCTGAGTCGGATAGCAATAGGACGACTGACCTGCGGGATCGGTGCGCTGCACCCCATTCACCCCGCGATAGACGAGATTGCGGATTGAGGTCGCAACCTTTTGGGTCTGCTCCTTGTCGGACGGTTTGCCAGCACCGCCCGCAATGGCGGCCGCCAAGGCCCACTTCCACAGCGCATCATAGGTTTGCGAGCCCGTGATGAAGGCCGATTTCGGCCCGAACTTTTCGCGGTAGCTCTTCCGGAACGGCGCGGAAAAGTCGTCCGGCAGGCAGCCGATCACGGTCGAATAGATGACGCCGTTGATCGACTCGCCGCCGATGTCGCGGAACGCCGGCAACGAGGGACCATATTGCATGTAGATCAGGCTCTTGGTCGGCTGCGGTTTGAACTGCAGCATGAACTGCGCCAAGTCCTGGGGCAGGAAATGCGTGACCAGGATCGCGGCTGGCGGATTCTCCCGCAGCTTGGCAAGGGTCGGACCCCATTGCGTCGTGGGGAACTGCACGGTCTCGAAGAGGCTGACCTCGAAGCCGTAGTCCTGCGCCTTCGCCTTGATCGCGTTGGCGATCACGATCGCATATTCGACCGCAGAGGGGATGATGGCGATCTTCTTGTTCGGCGGCGTCCATTTGCCGGCTTTGATCAAATCGTTCAGGAAGTTGAGACAGCCCGGACCATAGTAATATTCCGGCGGATCGATCTGGAAACTGCTGTAAAAGCGGGCCGGATCAGTCTTGAACTTTTCGTTATGCGAAATTAGCGTATTCGCATGCATCATGATGATGTCGTTGTCGGCCGCGACATCCATCTCGACCATGTTGGTGCCGACATTGTAGCCGTTGATGATGGCCGGTACCGAAAACCGGTCAACGAGACGCTGCATGGACTGGCTGACGAGGTCAGCCCCCATGTCCTTCGTGTCCTCGACATGGATCTCGATCTTGCGGCCGAGAATACCGCCGGCTTCGTTGATTTCTGCCGCCGCAAGATGAAGGCCGTTCTTGAACTCGATGCCATCGGCGGCCGAAAGACCGGACATCGGCAGCGCCGCGCCGACCGGAATCGGACCGTCCGCCGCCAAGGCCTTGTCGGTGCCAAAGCTGGCCAGGGCGGCCATTCCGGCCGCGCCCGCACCGACCGAACTCCGCAACATGGAACGTCTGTCAAGCATGTCCGTGTCTCCCTCTACCACCAGCCAATTCAGCCGCCCCTACAGAAAAAAGGCGGGAAATCGTGTCTCGACATCGCGCGCGTAGCCGAGCACGCGCTCGTCCTCGCCGCGGGGCCCAATGATCTGCAGTCCGATCGGCAGACCGGCTGCGGTTCGCCCGCACGGGACGATCGCGGCGGGCTGTTGGCTGAGATTGATCGGGAAGCTGAAGCCAGCCCATTCGATCCAGCGGGTGAGGCTGCTGCCGGGCGGCACCTCGTGGGCCGCCTTGAAGGCCGGAATGCAAGTCGCGGGCGACACGACGATGTCGAAGCGCGCCAGCAAGGCGTCCATGGCCAGACCGAAGGCGGCCCGAGCCGCCATGGCCTGAACATAGCGAACCGCAGAAAACGCCTCACCCTGTGCAACGATTTCGGCAAGGCCGGAGTCCAAAGCAGACTTCTGGGCCGCCGTCAGCGCTGCGGCACGGGACGCGGCGCCGGTAAACCAGAGGACGTTGAAGATATCCAACACGTCACCGTCAGGCAGATCGATGGGCGTGACGTTCGCTCCAGCACGGGACAGTTTCTCCACGACGCCGCCGAACACCGCCGCGACCTCGGGATCGACGATGCCACAGGGTGGGGTCGACCAGACGCCGATACGCGCGCCCTCGAGGCTTCGCGGTGTCATGTCCAGTGATGGCATGCGCGCCGGCCCTTGCAGCCAATCCTTTGGATCGACGCCCGACATGGCGGCCAGCATGGAGGCCGCATCATCCACCCGCCGCGTCATCGGCCCGATATGGGCGACCGTTCCGAACGCACTCGCCGGATAGGCCGGCACCCGACCATAGCTCGGCTTCAATCCGACGATGCCCGTGAAGGACGACGGGATCCGGATCGATCCGCCGCCGTCCGTGCCAAGATGCAGGACGCCTGCACCCGTCGCGGCCGCCACGGCGGCGCCCCCGGACGATCCGCCCGGCGTGAGATCCGGATTCCATGGGTTGCGTGTGATGCCGCTCAGCGGCCCGTCGGTCAGGGCTTTCCATCCGAATTCGGGAGTCGTTGTCAGACCAATGAAGGTGACGCCCGCCGCCCGCAGGCGCGCGACCGCGGGTGCGTCGGCCTCGCAGGGAGAGGTTGGCGTGCTCGGGCTACCATAGCGGATGGGCCATCCATCGACCCAGACGATATCCTTGATGGTCGTTGTGACGCCATCGATCGGCGACAGCGGAGCCCCTTTGTGCCAGCGGGCCTCCGATTGCCGAGCAGCGGCGAGCGCGGCTGCCCGATCGATCCGCGTAAAAGCGTTGAAGCGGGCCTGGACGACCTCGGCGCGATCGACCGCCGCAGCAGCAACCTCGACCGGGGAGAGGCGACCGGTCGCATAGCTCTCCCGCAGCGACGCCGACGAGAGCCGGCAGAGCGGATCGGCATCGGATATCGGTGTCGCTTGAGCGGTTACGCCGTCGTTCACCAAAGCCTCGTCCTCCAGCTGATCGAGGGAGGCTAGCCGCAATGTGAAGGAACAGAAAATACCTTTTTGTCCGCGTCGATCGCTATAAAATGCAGTTAGAAACACCCCCGGCGGACCGCGACGCCAGCATGCGCCAGGCAACTACCCGTTCGGGTGATTGGCCGGCGCTGGAAGATTGGTTAAAAAGACGGATGACCTACCAGCGCTTGGCCCTCACGATCACGTTTGCCGCAGTTCTGCTCAGTCCCGCGAGGGCCGAGGATCAGATCATCGACGCGAAGCCGTGCCGCTTCTTTTGCCAAGCGTGGCGAAACGTGTCGCATGACGCCACCGTTGCGGCGAGTGCGCCCGTCGATCCCGGTTACATGCCGTCGGAGCCGCTCCCCGAGGCGGCAGACGGGGCAACCTTGCCTTCGATGTCGGACCTCGCCGCTTCGCCCGGAACCGTGATGGCCTTGAGTCCCGCTGAGCAACGCCAAGCCGCGCGGCAACGCGCCAAAATCAAAGGTCTTTGGCCCGAGGGTCCCGGCGGCGCGCGACAGAAAGCGGCTTACTGACGGGCGTGCGGCACCGCTGACGCATGCCAAAATCCGAACGCGATAATCGCTCCGCGATCGAATGATCCGGATGTCATCGAAAAGAGGCGCAACGGCGTTATGCCGCTGTCGGTCGCCTTTGCGCCACATTGCGTCATCCGCCAACTTCCATCAAACATCTGCGCGCGGTCGAACTCCACTCTGAAGTCAGGTGAGGCGAATGGCGAAGATCGACGATTCTCTTTCGAGCGCAGCGGGGCGACGCGCGCTTCGTCGGATCAGGCGTTTCGCGCCGCCGGCTGTCGCAATTGCGGGCGCCGCACTCCTCTCCGGATGTTCACTTCGCTTGCTTGACCCCGCCGGACCGGTCGGCGCGAGCGAGCGGACACTGCTCCTGAACGCTCTTGCGGTCATGCTCTGCATCGTCGTCCCGACCATCGTGGCGACCCTGGCGTTTGCCTGGTGGTTTCGGGCCGGCAACACCAAAGCCGAGCACCTGCCGACCTGGGCCTTTTCGGGCCGCGTCGAGATCGTGACGTGGTCGGTGCCGCTCCTGACGATTATGTTTCTGGGCGGGATCGCATGGATCGGGTCGCATGAGCTCGATCCCGCCGTCCCCCTGGCCGGGTCCAAGAAGCCGATCGAGATCCAGGTTGTTTCGCTGGATTGGAAGTGGCTCTTCATCTACCCGGACGAGAAGGTCGCCAGCCTCAACCAATTGGTGATCCCGGCTGGAACGCCGGTGCATTTCTCGCTGACCTCGTCCGGCGTGTGGAACTCGTTTTTCGTGCCGCAGCTCGGCAGCATGATCTACACGATGAGCGGAATGACGACGCAGCTGAACCTGCAGGCCGATCGGGAAGGCACCTACTACGGGATGTCGTCCCACCTCAGCGGCGAGGGATTTGCCGACATGCATTTCGACGTCAAGGCGCTGTCGGCCGACGGTTATGCCGCCTGGTTGCAGCAGGCGCATAGCGCCTCTGCGACCCTCGATGGCGAGGCCTACAATGCTCTTGCAAAGCAGAGTACGAACAATCCGCCGATGACCTATCGCGTGGCCGATGCGGACTTGTTTCAGAACATCGTTTCGCTCCGGCTGCCACCTGGGCCGGGGCCTGCGCCTCAAACAGCCTCAGGGTCCGCCCCTCACCCTGGACTGACACTTGAGCTCGGCCCGACGCCGGCGCCCGGACTTGCACAAGGCGCGCCGATCTGCGTCGGATCCCCTAAGGGAGGAAGCTGATCATGTTTGGCAAGCTTACGCTCGCGGCCATCCCGCTCGACCAGCCGATCCCGCTCGTCGCCGGGGGTGTCGTCGTCGTCGTCCTGCTCGGCGTCCTTGGATGGATCATTCTCGCCGGGCACCTGCCTTATCTTTGGAAAGAATGGATCACCTCGGTCGATCATAAGCGCGTCGGCATCATGTATGTGATCCTCGCGCTCGTCATGCTGCTGCGCGGCTTCTCCGACGCGCTCCTGATGCGCTCGCAGCAGGCGCTCGCCTTCAATTCTCCCGGCTATCTGCCGCCCGACCACTACAACCAGATTTTCTCGGCGCATGGCACCTTGATGATCTTCTTCGTCGCCATGCCGTTCATGATCGGGCTCATGAACTTCGTGCTGCCGCTCCAACTCGGCGTCCGCGATGTGGCCTTCCCGACGCTGAATTCGGTGTCGTTCTGGCTCACGGCCACGGGCGCGCTGCTCATCAATATTTCGCTCGTCGTCGGTGAATTTCAAAAGACCGGCTGGTTGCCCTACCCGCCCCTGTCGGAACTGACCTATTCGCCGGGCGTCGGTGTCGATTACTGGCTCTGGGCGCTGGAAATCTCCGGGATCGGGACGCTGATGACCGGCGTCAATTTCGTGACCACTATCCTTAAAATGCGGGCTCCCGGGATGGGCTATCTCCGCATGCCCATGTTCTGCTGGACCGCGCTCGCGACGAACTTGCTCATCATCGCCTCGTTCCCGATCCTGACGGCGGTCTCGGCCATGCTGCTGCTCGACCGCTATCTCGATTTCCACTTCTTCACCGTGGAGGCCGGTGGAAATTCCATGCTCTTCATGGCGCTGATCTGGGCCTGGGGACATCCGGAGGTCTACATCTTGATCCTGCCGGCCTTCGGGGTCTTTTCCGAGGTTGTCTCGACCTTCTCGAGCAAGCCGCTGTTCGGCTATCGCTCGATGGTGATGGCCACCATGGCGATCTGCCTCTTGGCCTTCATGGTTTGGCTGCACCATTTTTTCACGATGGGAGCGGGCGCGGACGTCAACGGCTTCTTCGGCATCATGTCGATGGTGATCGCCGTGCCGACCGGCGTCAAAATCTTCAATTGGCTGTTCACCATGTATGGCGGCAAGGTCCGTTTCGATACGCCCATGCTCTGGGCTCTCGGCTTCATGGTGACCTTCGTAGTGGGCGGCATGACCGGCGTGCTGCTCGCGGTTCCGCCCGCCGATTTCGTGCTTCACAACTCGGTGTTTCTCGTCGCCCATTTCCACAACGTGATCATCGGCGGTGTGCTGTTCGGCGCTTTTGCGGGCTACACCTACTGGTTTCCCAAAGCGACCGGCTTCCGGTTGCATGAGGGATGGGGCAAGGGCGCGTTCTGGTGCTGGCTCGTGGGCTTTTGGCTCGCATTCGGCCCGCTCTACATTCTTGGTCTGGACGGCATGACCCGCCGCCTGCAGCATTACGACGTACCCGAATGGCGTCCCTGGCTGCTGGTGGCGGCATTAGGCGCCGCGGTGATCCTGTGCGGCATCATTTGTCAGATCATCCAGCTCGTCGTCTCGATCCAGCAACGGGATGAGTTGCGCGATGTGACGGGGGATCCGTGGGATGGGCGGTCGCTCGAATGGTCGATGGCATCTCCCCCGCCGGTCTTCAACTTCGCGGTCCTTCCGGATGTCCACGATGAGGAACCCTATTGGGGGATGAAGCATAGCGCGCAGGAGCAGCATCAATTGCCCGACACGCCGGACTATGAGCCGATCGAGGTGCCGCGCAACAGCCCGACCGGCATCGTCTGTGCCTTCTTCGCGACCCTGATCGGCTTCGCGATGATCTGGCACATCTGGTGGCTCGCCATCGTTGGGCTTGTCGGTGCCTATGCGACCTTCGTGGTCTTCGCCTGGCGTGACCGGACCGAATATGAAATCCCGGCCGAAACCGTCGCACGGATCGACGCCGTTAACCGGGCGACGCGCGGCGAAGCCCTGAAAGCGCTGGAGACTGCCTCGTGAGCGCCACCTCTGCCTTCGCGCCGCCGGACGCGGGCCGCAAGCCGGCTCATGAACATGATCCCTATCGGGTTGGGCGCGGATCGGGCGGCGACAACGAGGCCACCGGCCATGGCAGCGGAGGCCCCTCGCCCAAGCGCATCGTCGTCGGCTACGGATTCTGGATCTTTATTCTTTCCGACATCATCACCTTCTCGACCTTCTTTGCGGCTTATGCGGTCCTGAAGGATAATACAGCGGGGGGCCGTCCGGAGCCCAATTGTTCGATCGCGGCAGTGTCGGGATCGAGACGGTGTTGCTTCTGCTGTCGAGCTTCACGTGTGGCATGGCGGGGCTGGCGCTGAGGTTCAAGAACCTGTTGTGGTTTCAAGTGACGATGCTGGCAACGGCGGCGCTCGGGGTCGGGTTTCTGGTACTCGAGGTGCATGAATTCGCCGGCCTCATCGCGCAAGGCGCGGGGCCGAGCCGCTCCGCCTTTCTGTCGGCGTTTTTCACGCTCGTCGGCTGCCACGGACTCCATGTCACGGTCGGCATTCTTTGGCTTCTCACGATGATGGCTCAGGTCTTCGCGAAAGGGTTTCGCGACGACATCATCCGCCGGACCGCCTGTTGGGCCCTCTTTTGGCACGCTCTCGACATTGTCTGGGTCGGCGTCTTCACGGTCGTTTATCTGATGGGAGTTAGCGCATGAGCCCGCACCACGGTTCATCGTCGCGCCCGACGCGCAAAGGGCGATGGGGCATCACCTTCGGCGTGCTCCTCGTTGGGCTGCTCGGCCTCCTGCCCCGCAAGCGCCATGCAACGGCGGCGGTCGCGGTTGGATCGGTCGACGTCGCGCGGAGCGACATTGCGAAGCCGTCCGCAACCTCGGACTCGGGCTCGCGCAGTCCCGACCGCGGGAGAACGCATCACAGGGATGCCGCTCCCGGCGAGCACCACCCGGATGAAGGAGATCTGAAATCCGGCGTCAGATCCTACGTGATCGGACTCGGACTTGCTGCCTTACTCACCGCCGGTTCTTTCTACATCTCCTCGTCGACCCTCGTGTACGGACCGGCCATATTCGTGGCCTTGATCGTCTTCGCAATCGCCCAGATCGGCATTCATCTCGTGTTTTTCTTCCACCTGACGACATCGCCGGACAATATCAACAACGCGATGGCGCTCGCCTTCGGCGTCTTGATCATCGGGTTACTGATCGGCGGATCGCTCTGGATCATGGGACACATGAACCACAACATGATGCCGATGAGCGGCATGACGCAGACGCAACCCTGACGCTCGCAGGCAGGACGGGGACCTGCGAGCGGCTTGGCGTTGAGCGCGGCGGGGAACAAACAGTTTCAATAAGCCGGGGAGGCCGTAAGCCTCCCGGTATCGGCCCTCTCGATCAGGACCGCCTTAAAGCCCGGCTTCGAAGATTGTCGAGCATGACCGCGAGAAGCAGGATCAGCCCGCGCACCAGATATTGGTAGAAGGCCTGGATATTCAGAAGGTTCATCGCATTCTCGGCAATCCCCAGGATCAGCACGCCCACCACAACGCCCGAGATGGCGGCGCGGCCACCGGCCAACGAAACCCCGCCCAGCACGCAGGCCGAGATCACCGACAATTCAAGTCCAGTCGCGGCATTAGGCTGGCCGCTGGTGATGCGCGAGGCGAGCAATACGCCGGCAATGCCGCACATCACGCCCTGGATCGCGAAGATCCAGATGCGGGTTCGCGCCACGTCGACGCCGGCGAGACGCGTCGCGTCGGGATTACCGCCGACCGCCAGCACATTTCGCCCGAACACGGTCCGATTGAGCACGAAGCCGAACGCGGCGAGGCAGAGCACCATCACCCAGACCGGGGTCGGAATGCCGAAGATCGCCGTTTGGGCGATCGAATAGAACGCCGGTTCGTTCACGCCCACGGCCCGGCCGTTGCTGGCGATCAACGCCAAGCCGCGCACGATCTGCAGCGTCGCCAGCGTCGCGATGAGCGCGTTGATGCGAAGGCGGGCGATGACCACGCCGTTCACGATCCCGACCGCCAACCCGGCGAGAAGCGCCAGCCCCACCCCGAGCGTGACACTCCCGGTCGCATTCGATCCCATGACGGCCGCCATGCCCGCGAACGCGACAGTCGAGCCGACCGACAGATCGAAATCGCGCGAGGCAAGGCAGAGCATCATGCTGCCCGAGACGATGCCGATGGTGACGACCGATTGCAGTAACCCCAGCATGTTGCGTTCGGTGAAGAAGTTCGGGACCAAAAAGGCCACGGCCGCAAAGGCGACTACGAACAACACGACGAGGCCCTGATCGCCCAGGATGAGCCGGCGCAGGTGGTTCATGAATCGTGGTCTCCTGGGAGGGCAGCGGCAAGGATGGTGTGTTCGTCGAAGGCGCCGCGTTTGAATTCGGCCACGACCTGCCCCTCGCGCATCACGAGGATGCGGTCGCAGATGCCCATCACCTCGGGCAAGTCGCTCGAGACGACGCCAACCGCAAGCCCCTTCTCGGCGAGGTCGTAGAGGATGGCGTAGATTTCGGCTTTGGCACCGACATCGATTCCGCGTGTCGGCTCGTCGACAAGCAACACCTTGACGTCAGCCTCGGCGAGCCAGCGGGCCAGGATCGTCTTCTGCTGATTGCCGCCGGACAGGTTCACGATGTCCTGTTTTCGGCTGGGCGTGCGGACACGCAGTTTTTCGATGAAGCCGTCTGCCACGCGCGCCTCTTGGGCGCGATCGATAAGCCCGAACGGCGAAAAGTGCCGCCGCGTCGAGATCACGATATTCTCCTCGACGGAGCGACCTTGAACGATGCCGTCCGCCTTGCGGTCCTCGGGGCACATGACAAGGCCGACCCCGATAGACCCCTTCGGCGTCGCCGTGACGGTTCTGCCCGCGAGCGTCACGTCACCGCCTTGGCGGGCATCGGCACCGTAAACCAGCCGAAACAGTTCGGTCCGGCCTGCCCCGACAAGGCCAAAGAAACCGAGAATCTCGCCCGCCGCGATCGAGAAGCTGGCCGGAACCGGGAGCCGTGCACCCGCGATACCGCGGACCGTCAGCACCTCGTCGCCGAGGCGGCGCGCGCGCCAACCCCAAATGTCCTGGATCTCCCGGCCGACCATGCGCTGCACGATCTCGTCGCGGGTGATCCCTGCCATCGAGGCGAAATGAGCGGCGACGTGCCCGTCGCGCAAAACGGTGGCGCCGTCGCAGAGGCGGAAGACCTCATCAAGCCGATGCGAGACGTAGAGGATGATCTTGCCACGAGCGCGCAAGCTTTCGATGAGGCGGAACAGCACCTCGCTCTCGTTGGCCGACAGCGAGGAGGTTGGCTCGTCGAGCGCGATGACCTTGGCGTCGTCCATGACGGCTTTGGCGATCTCGACCATCTGGCGTTGACCAATGGAGAGATGCACCACCTTGGTCCGTGAAGCGATGCCGCCCCCTACCGTCGCGAGCGCGGCCTCGGCTCGCTCATGCAAAGCCCGAAACGACACCAGCCCGCCCCGGTTCGGAAAACGGCCGAGAGTGAGGTTTTCGCCGACTGTGAGCTCCGGCACGAGTTGGAGTTCCTGGTGCACAACGGCGATGCCGGCCGCCATGGCGTCCTTGACGGTGGCAGGACTGAACGACGTCCCGCCCATCGTGATCGTGCCCTCGTCGGCGCGGTAGTCGCCGCCGAGGATCTTGATGAAGGTCGACTTGCCGGCTCCGTTCTCGCCGAGCAGGCCGTGCACGGTCCCGGCCGGCACTGCGAATGAGACGCCCTTGAGGGCCTGAACGCCGGGAAATCCCTTGGCGATGTTGTCAACCCGCAGCACGGGGACCTCGGCGTTCATACGATCCCCCTTACTGGATGCCGAGGCCCTGGCGCACCTTGGCATAGTCCTCCCGCGTCGCGAGTTGACCCGCCGTTTGCGTGAGCTTGGGCGGCATTTGGTCCTTGGTGATCCAGTCGAACATATCGGTCGCGGTCTCGTAGCCGTGCCGCTTGGGCGAGATGATCACGGTCGCGACGAAGCCGGTGGGCTGGCTTTTCTTGAATTCGTTGATGGCCGAATCGGCACCGCCGATGCCCACACCAATCACGTCAGCGGGCTTGATCCCGACCGACTCGGTCGCGCGAACGGCGCCGAGCACCGCCTCGTCGTTGAGACCGATGGCGGCCCAGTGCTTCACGTCGGGATGGGCGTTGATCACGGTCGTGGCGGCATTCAGCGCCGCCTCGGTGTCGGTCTTATCCTGCGGCGCGTTGAAGATATTGGCTTGCGGCAGGCCGGCCTTCAGCAGAATCGCAGTCGCGCCGTCCACCCGATCCTTGGCGGTCGGAAGCTGGTCGTAGGAGACGCGGATCACGCCGAGATCCTTGAGGTCCCAACCCCGTGCCTTCGCTTGCTCGGCAATGGTCTGGCCGACCAATTCCCCGATTTTGCTGGCCGAGATGCCCATGTGAGGCACGGCTTCGAGCGGCTTGCCCGCGCCGTCGACCAAGCGGTCGTCGACCGTCATCATCTTGAGCTTGTTGGCCTGGGCCTTGGCCGCAAGCGCCGGGCCAAGGTTGACGTCGGGCGTGCAGATGATGAAGCCCTGAGCGCCTTGCGCGCCAAGATTGTCGATGGCGGCCAAGGCTTTTTCGCCGTCCTCGGCTCCGATCTTGACGACCGTGAACCCCTTCTCCTTGCCGGCCTGGTCCGCGAATTTCCACTCGTCCTGAAACCAGGGTTCCTCGGGCTGCTTCACGACGAAACCGATTTTGGTGTCGGCCGCAAAAGCGGATCCGAGCAGGCTTCCGGCCATCAGGCCGGCCAATGTCAATGATCTGATTGCACGCTTCATTGTCAGTCCTCCTTGAGTGTCGACTGGACGTTGACCGCCCATCGTGTTCTTGGGCACCGGCCTCAGAGGCAGGCTGCCATCAACTCGTCTGGCCGGATGCCCTCAATCAAACGTCCGACGCGATTGCAGACGGCACCCGCTTGGTCGGCCAAAAACTCTCAAGTCTGCAAACACTATTGATCGTACCTAACTTGCTTTTGATACGATCAGATTGCATGCTGGGTCAAGAGCGAACGCGATTGTCCCTCAAATGCTGATTGTGCGCTGCAACAGTTCAGCGTTTGATGGATCACGAGAGACTTCCGTTAGATATGATCTAATGGAAGGCAATGAGGAGATGGGCGTGAAGATCACAGCTATTCGGACGCGCGTCGTCAATGCGGAGATGCGCAACTGGGTCTTCGTGCGGGTCGAAACCGACGTGCCAGGCCTCTATGGCTGGGGCGAGGCGACGTTGGAATGGAAGACACGCGCGGTCGTCGGCGCGGTCGAGGATCTCGCTCCCTTGGTGATTGGGCGCGATCCGCGCGACATCGAGCAGGCCGTCAGGGTCATGAAGAAGCAGTCGTTCTGGAGGCTCGGCGCCATCGGCATGAGCGCCATTTCGGGGATCGAAATGGCCTTGTGGGATATTATGGGCAAATATTTCGGCGTGCCGGTCTGGCGCCTGCTGGGCGGTAAGGTCCGCGACAAGGTGGCGGTCTATACCCACCTCGGACTGGGCGATATGCGGGCCGTCTACGAAACCATGGATGCCGATCCCCTCGTGCTGCGCGCTCAAGAGTTGATGGCGAAAGGCTATCGGGCCTTCAAGGCGGTGTTCATTCCCTACACGCATTTCCACGCGCCACTGCCTGAGGTCGACAAAGTGGGTCGGCTGATGGAGGCGCTCCGCAAGGCGGTCGGCCCGGAGATCGAGATCATGGTCGATTTCCACGGCCGACCCGCCTCCGCAGCGGCGGCACTCCCCTATATTCAAGCGCTCGAGCCCGGCCGCCCGATGTTCGTGGAGGAACCCGTACCGCCCGGCGATACGGCCGGCCTGAAGGCACTCGTCGGTCGCACGAGCATCCCGTTGGCGACAGGCGAGCGGTTGGTCGAACGCTCGGAGTTCGTCGAACTGCTGGCCGCCAACGCCGTGGCGGTGATCCAACCCGACATCTGTCATTGCGGCGGCCTGCTCGAGGCCAAGAAAATTGCGGCTCATGCGGAATCGGTGGGTGTCGGTGTTGCGCCGCATAATCCGCTCGGCCCAATCGCGGGCGTCGCGGCTCTGCATTTCGCCGTCTCGACGCCCAACCACATGATCCAGGAGGAGATGGTCGGCGCCGTTCCCTGGTATTTCGAGGTGGTCCAAGGGCCGATCCGGATGGTCGACGGCTTTTGGCAGGTGCCTGAGGCGCCCGGCCTCGGCATTGAGGTCGACGAAGAGGCCTGCGCCCGGCACCCCTATGCTCAGGAGGTGCTGCACACGCAAAACGCCGTGCTGGGCGACGGCACCGTGGTGGACTGGTGAGCCCCGTGCCCGGCCGGCTCGACGGCAAAGTTGCGATCATCACCGGAGCTGGGCGCGGCATCGGCGAGGCCACGGCACGCGCCTTCGTGCGGGAGGGCGCTTTCGTCGTGGTGGCCGAACTCGACGCGACGACCGGCGCCGCGACGGCGGCGGCTTTGTCGGCGAGCGGTTCTGCTCTTTATCTGCCCTGCGACGTGACCGACTCCGACTCGATCGACCGGGTCGTTGCGGCCACGTTGTCGTCGTTCGGCCGCATCGACATCCTCGTCAACAACGCCGGCATCAACGTGTTTCACGAGCCGTTGGACACCAGCGAGGCCGAATGGCGCCGCTGCTTTGCGGTCGACCTCGACGGTGTATGGCGGATGAGCAAAGCGGTGCTGCCCACCATGCTCGAGCGCCGCGACGGAGCCATCATCAACATCGCTTCCTCGCATAGCTTCAGCATCATCCCGGGTTGCTTTCCCTATCCGGTCGCAAAGCACGGCCTGCTTGGCCTCACCCGCGCGCTTGGAATAGACTATGCGGCGCGCGGCGTGCGCGTGAACGCCATCGCGCCGGGCTATGTCGAGACACAGATCGCAGTCGATTATTGGAACACGTTCCCGGACCCGGAGGCCGAACGTCGGCGGACCTATGACTTGCATCCCCCCAAACGCATCGGCCGACCGGAGGAAGTGGCGATGACGGCGGTGTTTCTCGCCTCCGACGAGGCCCCGTTCATCAACGCGGCCTGCATCGTGATCGATGGGGGCCGATCCGTGCTCTATCATGAGTGACGGCGCGCGGCCGATCGCCGTCGCGGCGATGGAACACGCGATGCCGCTCGACACCACCGGACAAGCCACGTTGACACCCCTCCCCGCCGAGCGCGAGGCCGGGAACGGCAGCCGCGTCCATGACTCGCTCGTCAACATCCTTGGGCGGCACATCCTTGGGGGCACCTATAAGCCGGGTGAAATGATGCCCCGCGAGGAGGAGCTTGGCGCCATGCTCGGCGTCAGCCGCACCTCGCTGCGCGAGGCCGTCAAGGTGCTCTCCGCCAAGGGGCTGGTCGAGGCGCGCCGCCGCGTCGGCGTCCGCGTCAGAGCCCGAGAAGACTGGAGCCTTCTCGACCCCGCCGTCTTAAGCTGGCATCCCAATATCCAGGATGACGCGGAACTGATGGCCGGCTTGATCGAGGCGCGTCGCATCATTGAGCCAGCGGCTGCCGAACTCGCCGCTCGGCGTGCTCAGGGCTCGGATCTGGCGGCGATCGAGGCGGCCTTCGCGGCGATGACAGCGTCGGTGCCGAATGACTTCGACCGCTACTGCAAGGCGGATCTTGCCTTCCACCGCGGGGTCATCAGAGCGAGCCACAATGTCGTGCTGCGTGGGCTGGCCGGCTTGATGGAGGCCGCGCTGAACGCCTCCTTCACGATCACCAACACGTTTATGGAACGCCAAGCTCGCGCACTCTCGGTTCATGGGCGGGTCTTGGAGGCGATCAGGATGCGGGACACGGCTGGTGCGGGCACAGCCATGGCCCGCCTGCTCGACCTCGCGGCGGAGGATCTGCACCTCGATTAGAGCGGTGGGTGAGAGGAACGGCGCGGGGCCGGTCGACGATTGACGCAATCACATCGGTGGCTGCGCGCAGACGCGACGGGACGCCGGCGAAGCCATCACGATCGTGACCCCCACGGGCGGTGGTTACGGGCCGGCGTCACGGCGAGACTGACACGTCCCGCTTCGGCACGGCGGGGTCTGACGACAGCACTCGCTTGTCTTCGTCACGCAACGAAAGCCATCCTAGTCACAGGATTGTGCCTTCTTGCAGCTTTGTGCGGCAGGCACCTTATGACGGGCATGTCGAAGCGATCGCGAGCCCCGAGAAGGTCAAGAATCTTCTCTCACAAGGGTGCCGACGAGCTTCAACCTCTCCAAACGAGGATCATCCCGTGAAGAAGATCGGCTTCTTGTCTTTTGGGCATTGGTCGCCTGCACCGCAGTCTGGCACGCGTTCGGCACGCGACGTCTTGCTGCAATCGATCGACCTCGCGGTCGCGGCCGAAGAACTCGGGGCCGATGGCGCCTATTACCGCGTCCATCATTTCGCACGCCAGCTCGCGTCGCCCTTCCCGTTGCTGGCGGCAATCGGCGCAAAGACGAGCCGCATCGAAATCGGCACCGGCGTGATCGACATGCGCTACGAGAACCCGCTCTATATGGCGGAAGATGCGGGGGCGGCCGATCTCATTAGCGGCGGCCGACTCCAGCTCGGCATCAGTCGCGGCTCGCCCGAACAGGCGATCGACGGCTGGCGCCACTTTGGCTATGCACCGGCCGAAGGCGAGAGCGATGCCGATATGGGCCGTCGCCATGCCGAAGTGTTCCTCCGGGCGTTGAAGGGCGAGGGCTTTGCGGAGCCTAGCCCTCGGCCGATGTTCCCGAACCCGCCGGGGCTGCTGCGCCTCGAGCCGCATTCGGAGGGGTTGCGAGATCGCATCTGGTGGGGATCGGCCTCGAACGCCACGGCGGTCTGGGCGGCCAAGCAGGGTATGAACCTGCAGAGCTCGACCCTCAAGGAGGATGAGACGGGCGAGCCCTTCCACGTGCAACAAGCCAAGCAGATTCGCCTGTATCGCGAGACGTGGGCGGCGGCTGGACAGACCCGGACGCCTCGCGTTTCGGTGTCGCGCTCTATCTTCGCGCTGATGAACGACCGCGACCGAGCCTATTTTGGCCAAGGCGACAGCCGCGATCAGATTGGCTACATTTCTGATGAGATGCGCGCGATTTTCGGCCGCTCCTATGCGGCCGAGCCTGACAAACTGGTCGAACAGCTCAGGGCCGACGAGGCCATTGCCGAAGCCGACACCTTGCTTCTCACCGTGCCGAACCAGCTCGGCGTCGCCTATAATGTTCACGTCATGGAGGCGATCCTGAAGCATGTGGCTCCAGCACTCGGCTGGCGCTAATGCCTCCGACGAGAGCGACCGTCGTGAACGGGAGCGACCCGCGCGGCCAAGGCGGGCGCTTGCCAGTCAAGTTCTCTGACGGCAGTCTGCTCGACAAGACGATCAGAGCGTGTATGCCTGGGTTTCATCTCGTTGGCGGCAGGACACGGAAGTCCAAATCATGATCACACACATCGGAAATGGCGGTTTGGGCGACGATAAGACTGCGACGTTTGAGCGTCGGTCTGGTCTCATCAACCGTCGATCGTTCGTGCTCGGCTCGGCCGCGGGTCTCGGCGTTCTGGGGCTCGCGGGCTGCGCGACATCCGACTTCATGAGTCTTGCGGAAGCCGAGAAGGTCTACGGGCCGGTGCCTGCAGAAAAGTTTCCCATTCCGGCGGTCGATGTCAGCAAGATCAACCCGAAATACTATCGCCGGACCGTCCGCTACGACACCAAGGAAGCGGCCGGCACCATCATTGTCGATCCCCATAATTATTACGTCTATCGCGTCGAGGGCGATGGATCCGCCACGCGTTATGGCGCCAACGTCGGCCGCGATGGTTTCCGGTGGAGCGGTGACGCTTACGTGGGACGCAAGGCCGAATGGGCGACCTGGACACCGCCCAAGGAGATGATCCAGCGCCAGCCGGAAGCGGCCAAATACGCGAAAGGCATGCCGGGAGGCCTAGAAAATCCGCTCGGCGCCCGCACGCTCTATCTCTATCAGAACGGCGCCTATACGCTTTTTACGATCTACGCCAGCAGCGAGCCAACATCGATCGGCACAGGCATCACGAGTGGCTGCGTCGGCCTGATCAGCCAAGACATGATTCACCTTTACGAGAGAACGCCGGTCAAGACCAAAGTGGTCGTGCTGGCTGCCTAAGCGCCATCGTGCCCGCTTACGCGCGGCGCAGGCGGCCAAGAGCCAAGGCTCGATCGCCGCGACGCGAAAACCGCCGCTGTTGATGTCGATCGGGACGCGGTCATCACGACATGATCAGCCCGCCATCGACGTTGACGGTCTGCCCCGTGATATAGGAGGCGTCGTCGCTGGCCAGAAAGGCGACAAGTCCCGCCACGTCGTCACCAGAGCCGGCGCGAGCCATCGGAATATTGCGGACCCATTCGGCCATCAACTCGCCGGGCTGGTAGTCGCCGAGCAGCTTGCCCCAGGCCGCGTCGTTATAGGCCCACATATCGGTTTCGATGATCCCGGGGCAGAAGGCGTTGACCGTGATGCCCTCTTTGGCGACCTCTTTGGCGAGGCTTTGCGTGATGCCGACCACCCCGAACTTCGAGGCGGCATAATGTGGCGTGTAGATAAAGCCCTGCCGCGCCTGGCCGGAAGCGGTGTTGATGAGCCGGCCACCCGAGCCGTGTTTGCGGATGCGGCGGATGGCCTCCTGGCAGCAGAGGAACACCCCCTTGGTGTTCACATCCATGACCTTGTCCCACTCGCTTTCGGTCATGGCCTCAATTTTTGCGATGGTGATCACGCCGGCGTTCTGCACCGACACGTCGACACGCCCGAAGGCGGCTTCGGCAGCGTCGTAAAGCGCGACCACACTGGCTTTGTCGGTCACGTCGCCGACGAAGCTGATCGCCTTGCCGCCGTTGGCCTGGATGGCGGCCGCGACCTCTTCGACGCGTGGTTCGTTGGCGCTGACCATCACCGAGGCCCCTTCGCGGGCGAACCGATGCGCGATCGCCGCACCGATGCCCCGGCTGGCGCCGGTGATCACAATGGTTTTGCCCTCGAACCGCGTCGATGTGGGAGCCTGCATGGGGGTTGTCCTTTCGGGTCGGATCAGGAAATCGTAGCGGGTTCGGGATCAGGCGCGATCAATCGCTCGGCCGTGAACACGTCGGTGATCAGAATATCGATATAGCCGCCGACCAGAGCCGCCCGGATCGCAGCCGTTTTCCTGGCTCCTCCGGCAACCGCGACGACGCGCTTGGCCGCCTTCACTTCGGCGAGCGCGATCCCGATCACCCGGTCGTTGAGCGGCGTGATGACGGGAGCACCCGCAGCATCGAAGAAGCGCAGCCCCATGTCACCGACGGCGCCCTGCTCGGCCAGATCGTCGAGCTCCTTCCGCGTAAAAGCATTGCCGGAATTGGCCAGCATCTTGGACGGCGTCATCGCCCCGATACCCACGAAGGCCAGGGTCAAGCGCGAGAAATAGCCGAGCGTTTCGGCCACAAAGGGATCCTGCAGGAGGGCGTCGCGGCTCTCCGGCGAGCCGGTCACGCCAGGCGCCGGCAGGAATTGCGGCGACGATCCCGTCAGTTGCGCCATCCGCATCACCAGATGCTGAGCATGCGATTGTACCGAAGGGCTGCCGATGCCGCCGAGGATCTGCACGACCTGAGAGGCGCGCACCCGCTTGAGCGGTGTGATCGAATCCACCATGCGGAGCAGCGACGAACTCCAGGACGACAGGCCGATAACCTCATCGTCCATGACGGTCGTCTCGACAAAATGAGCGGCGGCATCGCCGATGGCCGCGATGACGGATTCCTCGGTTTCGCTCACGCTTTCCGCGACGATCGCCTGTTCGATCCCGTATCGGGCGCGCAGCTTGGCTTCGAGGTCCATGAAGACCCCCGGCGGCGGCGTGATCGAGATGCGGACGATCCCCTCATCGACGGCTCGGCTGAGAAGGCGGGAAATCCGCGCTTGAGGAATATGAAGCGCCTCGGCGATTTCGGCCTGCTTCCGGGCCTCGACGTGGTACATCTGGGCGATGCGGGTCATGAGGCGGAGGTCGTCGGCCCTGGACATCGTGGTTCTGCTCGCTCGCTGCCTATCACCTCGCCGGACCCGGGAAGTTGCACGAGCTTTAAGGCATTGTGGCCCTGCCTCAAGCCGTCTTAAGGCCGCGAGCCACGCTGCGACACACGGAGATCGATCGTCGGAGATAAACGACTTTACCAGCACTCGAAGCCGCCATCGACGAGCAGGTCGACGCCCGTCACGAACGAGGCGGCGCGACTGAGCAGAAAAACGACCGGCCCGACCATCTCGTCGACCTCCGCCATGCGGCCCATCGGCGTCTCGCTTTCGAAGCGCTTGACCTGCTCTGCGACTTCCGGACGAAGGTTCATTGGTGTCGACGTATAGCCAGGGCTGACCGAATTGACACGAAGCCCCTGCTCGACCCATTCCATCGCGAGCGACTTGCTGAGATGCACGACACCGGCTTTCGAGGTGTTGTAATGCGCCTGCAGGATGCCGCGATTGACGATCGAGCCCGACATCGACGCGATATTGACGATCGCACCCCGCTTGCGCGGCAGCATCACCTTGGCCTCTGCCTGGCACGAGAGGAAGACGCCTGTCAGATTGATGTCGAGCATGCGCTGCCATTGGGCGAGCGGCATTTCCTCGGCCGGGGCCGCATTAGCGATGCCGGCGCAATTGACCGCAAGATCGAGAGGGCCGAGTGCCGCCTCTGCCTCCGCCACGGCCGACACGAGATCGTCGGCCTGCGTGACATTACCGGCCAGCGCGATCGCGCGGCAGCCATGGGCCTGGATGGCCGCGACAGTCGCGGCGATCCCGGGCGAGTCCGGGAGATCGAAACAGGCGACGTCGGCGCCCGCCTCCGCGAGCCCGATTGCCAAGCGTTGGCCGATGCCGCTGCCTGCGCCGGTCACGAGCGCGACCTGCCGACCCAAACTGAAAATGTCCATATTCGCCTTCTCCCGGCTGTGCCGTCTCAGTGCGTCGCCCGTTCCATGACGGAGATGCGGTTGGCTTGCGTGTGATCGAGAATGCCTCGGTTCATGCCACGACTCAGCACCATGACGCGGTGCGACAGGCCCAGAACTTCGTCGAGGTCAGAACTGACCACGATGACCGCGAGACCTTCCCGGGCCAGAGCCGCGATCACGTCGTAAATCTGGGCACGGGCGCCGACGTCGATGCCGCGCGTGGGCTCGTCCAAAATCACGATCTTGGGTCGTCGAGCGATACTCTTGGCCAGCACCACTTTTTGCTGATTGCCGCCGGACAGGTGATTGGCCGGCTGCCCCGCGGACCCTTTGATGCCGAAGCGGCGGATGTTCTCGTCGGCAAAGCGCCGCACCGCTCCGGGCGTGACGAAGCCGCTCGGCGCGACCAGGGGGTAATTGCCGAGCGCGATATTGTCGCCGATCGTATGTTCGAGCACGAGGCCCTGCGCCTTGCGGTCTTCGGGCACGAGGACGATGCCGGCCGCGAGGCTGTCGGCCGGACTTTTCGGCGCGAGCGGCTTGCCCTCGACCGTGATGGTGCCGGAGGCGATCGGATCCGCACCCGCAATGGCGCGCATCAATTCGGTCCGGCCCGCTCCGACGATGCCGGCGACGCCGAACACCTCCCCGGCCTTCACCGAGAAGGACACGTCCGTGAAGGTCTTTGCCGGTGAGGTCAGGCGCTCGACGCGCAGCACCTCCTTGCCGTTCAGGGGCTCGATCGTGGGAAACATACGCTCGAGCGAGCGGCCCACCATGGCTTCGACCAGCGTCTTCACCGGCACCTGGGCGGTGGCGTAATTGCCCACCACCTGCCCGTCGCGCAGCACCACCACGCGGTCGGCGATACGGGCGATTTCGTCCAGGCGATGGCTGATATAGATGAAGCCCATGCCGCCGCGCTTCAGCCGCTCGATCTGCGCGAAGAGGTGGTCGGTCTCCCCGCCCCCCAACGCTGCCGTTGGTTCGTCGAAGATCAGAAAACGTGCGTTGAGCGTCAGCGCCTTGGCGATCTCGACCTGCTGCTGCGCCGCGACCCGCAGATCGCGGACGAGCGTCGCGGGCGACACATCCAGCCCGAGGCTGCGCAGGTTTTCGGCGGCGCGACGGGCCATCCCGGCGCGATCGACCCTGCCGTTTTTGGTCGGGAGCCGCCCGACGAACACATTTTCGGCGATCGACAGATCGGGAAGAAGGCGCATCTCTTGGTGAATAAGGCCAATCCCCTGATGCAGGGCGTCGGCGGGGCTGGTGGGCGCATAGGGTTGGCCATTCCAGGTCATCGTGCCGGAGGTCGGCGGAACGAGCCCTGCGATAACGGAGGAGACGGTGGATTTACCGGCTCCGTTCTCGCCAAGCAGCGCCACGACTTCACCGGGGCGCACGTCGAGATCAACGTCGCGCAACACCGTAATCGGTCCATAGTGCTTGGTGATCCGGCGGATCGATAGCCCTTCGCTCGGACCTGGTGTGTCACCGTTCGACATGGAGCCCTCCCGGCCCGTTGCCACGCCCGCCACCGCTCGGCAGCCAGCGCAGTCATCTTGTCGCCGCGGTGGGCGGGTCGCGCACCGCGGCAGTTGTGTCGATCAGGGGTGGTTGGCGATATAGCCGTCCACATTGTCCTTGGTGGTCAGGGCCGCATCCTGCAGCTGCTCAGCCGGCACCTTTTTGCCGGCCACGAGATCCAGCGCCGACTGAAGCGCGAGCTTGCCCATAAACTGAGTCCGCTGGGTCATAGTGGCGTCGAGGGTGCCATCTTTGACGGCTTTCAAGCCAGCGAGGTCGCCATCGAAGCCGAACACGTAGACCTTGTGATCGACACCCGCGGCCTTCACGGCCTGTGCGGCCCCAAGCGCGAGCGCATCGGCCCGGCCGAAGAAGATGTTGATGGTGGGGTCGCGCTGCAGCATGTTCTGGGCGATGTTGAAGCCTTCGTCCTTCATCCACATCTTCGAGGCTTCACGCGTGACCTCCTTGATGCCGGGGCAATTCGTCATCGCTTCCTTGAAGCCTTTGTCGCGGTCCTGCTCGGGCGTCGTGCCGATCTGGCCCTGAATGATGGCGAGCACGCCCTTGCCGCCGCTGTCCTTACAGGCGTAGTCGCCGAGAGCCTTGGCGGCGACGACCGAGTTGGTGGCGATGAACGTGTCGCCGGGCGCATCAGTCGGGTTGCGGTCGACGGCCACGACCGGAATGCCGGCGGCCTTGGCGGTCTTGACCGGAATGGCCGCAGCGGCGGCGCCGGCCGGAATATAGATCAGCGCCTGGATCTTCTGGTTGACGAGATCCTGGATCTGGCTGACCTGCGTCGCGCCATCGCCCTTGGCGTCGACCGTAATGACCGTCACGCCCATGTCCTTGGCGTTCTTTTCGACGGATTGCTTGATTTGGTTGAAGAAGTCGGCCTGCAGATTAGCGACCGCCAGGCCGATCTTGACTGGCTCGGCCGCGCTGGCCGTGCCGAGAGCCAACGGCGATGCCGCCATGGCGAGGGTCGCGGCGAGCAGCAGAATACGTCTACGCATGGTGTTTCCTCACGGGTTATGTGGTCTTCTCTGTCTACCAAGACGACGACGTTGCGCCGGCCCGATCTCGTTTACCGGCGTCGCCGGATGAGGGTATCGAAGGCGACGGCCGCCGCGATCATGACGCCGATGATGACGTCCTTGTCGTAGGTCTGCGCGCCGATCTGGCTGAGGCCGCTGTTGAGCACACCGATGATCAGCACGCCGATCAGGGTGCCGCCGATGCTACCGACGCCGCCCGACAGGCTGGCGCCGCCGATCACCACGGCCGCAATGGCAGTGAGTTCATAGCCAAGCCCGTCGTAGGGCTGCGAGGTCTGCAGACGTGCCGCATTGGCCATGCCGGCGATTGCCGAGAGGGCGCCGGCCACGACATAGACGCTGATCAGATAAAAGCGCACCGGGATGCCAGCGAGGCGAGCAACCTCGGAATTTCCGCCGATCGCATAAAGATTGCGACCCGCCGGCCGGTATTTGAGGAACGCCCAGGTGGCGAGAACCAGCAGCAGGAAGAAAGCCGTCGTGGCCGTGATGACGCCGAAATAGCGATAGGTGTTCAGCCGGTTGAGCGCATCCGGCCAACCCGACACGACGTTGCCGTCCGTGTATTTGTTGGCGAGACCGCGCGTGATTGTCATGGTCGCCAGCGTCGCGATAAAGGGCGGGAGCCGCGCATAGGTGACCAGCATGCCCGAGACGAGCCCCGCCACACCGCCAATCGCGATGCCGCAAATCAGCGCCGGGATAAACGGCATTCCGACGATCGAGAACAGCCAGCCGGTGGTCATCGCCGCGAAAGCCAGCACGGATCCGACCGATAGATCGATCCCCCCGGTGATGATCACCAGCGTCATTCCGATCGCCAGGATGCCATAGACCGTCACCTGATCGAAGATGATGATGGCGTTCTGCAGCGTGAAGAAATGCTGGGCCTTGAAGGCGAAAAAGACGTAAAGCGCGATCAGCCCGATCAGCGGCCCCCAGACGCCCGAGGTCAGGTCGAGCTTGAAGCGGGGCACGGCGCCGACGGGTTCTTTGGTCTGCACGGTCATCCAGATGTCCTCCCTTGTGTCGTTCACGGTCTTCGCCGCGTTCAAGCCGCATCCGGCATCGGGTCACGGAAGCGCGATCGCTCGACCGCGCGACGCCAGCGCTCGCGCGCGCCGCGCCTCGTCGCCTCGGACAAGCGGGGCTCGAACATGTCGAGCCTGGGTTGACGATCGGCAAGCTGCGCCTCCGTCCACAAGCCAATCTCGAGACCCGCGAGCTGGATGACGCCGAGCGCCGACAACTCGGCCGTGCTGCCTCGAAGGATCGGGCGACCGATCAGATCGGCTTCGGCCTGCATGAGATCGTCATTTCGGGTCGGGCCGCCATCGACGAAGAGGCGGCCCAGCGGGGTCGAGCCCCGGTGGATGGCATCGATCACGTCGGCGATCTGGTGCGCGATACTGTCGAGGGCGGCACGGGCCACTGCGGCGCGCGAAGTCCCAAGGGTAAAATTGGTCAGCAGACCGACGGCCTGATCGTCCCACCAGGGAGCGCCGAGCCCGTTGAAGCCCGGAACCAGGCAGACGCCTTGGCTGTCGGCGCCCTCCGCGAGCGCCATCAAATCGTCGACCGACAGGTTCAACAGGCCAGCAACCCAGCGCAAAGTCGCGCCCGCCGCACGGATATTGCCTTCGGCCGCATGGACAATGCCATCGAGCGACCAGGCGATGGTCTTGCAGACTCCGGGATCAAGCGTCGCTCCGGATGTGACGAGACCCATGACCGAGGAGCCGGTTCCTTGCGTCGCCTTGACGTCGCCGGGGCGTTTGGCTCCGTGAGCGAAGAGAGCCGCGTGCGAATCGGCCATGACGGCGGCAAGCGGCACACCGTCCGGCAAGGGGGCGAGCCTGCGCAGGGCCGGAAACGGACCGTTCGACGGCACGACTCGCGGCAACGCGGCGACCGGAATGTCGAAAATCGCGAGGAGTTCATCGCTCCACGTTCCGCGATCCACGTCGAGCAATTGCGTTCGCGAGGCGTTGCCGGCCTCGACGAGAGCCTCCCCGCCAAACCGGCTCATGAGCCAGCTGTCGATCGTGCCGATGCAGATCGCACCGGCCTTGGCCCGCGTGCGGTCCGGATCGATGCTGTCGAGGATCCACCGGGCTTTGAGCGCCGAGAACATCGGATCGAGCGGTAAGCCGCTAATGGCCCGCACACGGTCGAGCACCGCCGGAGTGCCGATGCTGGCGGCCAGCGCCACGGTGCGCCGGTCTTGCCACGACAAAACCTTCGACAACGGTTCCCCTGTCGCGCGGTCCCATGCAACGACGGACTCCCGTTGCGTGCTTAGGCCGGCCGCAACGATGTCGCCCGCTTGATCCGGCGACACGCAAGCCCGAACCGCCTCCTGAACGCTCGCCGACACGGCCTCGGCATCCTGCTCGACCCAGCCGGGTTGCGGATGCGTTTCGGCCAGTGCCGCCTGACCCTGCGACACGATCATGCCCAAGCCATCGACCAAGATACACTTGGTCGAGCTCGTTCCCTGATCGATCCCGAGGACGAGGGGCGTCGCCATTAGTCGCCCCCCTTGCCCATCAACTCGCGTGCGGCCTTCGCCAGACCGGCCGCGTTGAGCCCGAAATGATCGAGCAGGAACTGAGTGTCGCCTGTCGGCGCGAAGCCCGGGACACCAAGAATCCGCATCGGAACGGGATGATGCTGTGCCACCAGTTCCGCGATGGCGCCGCCAAGGCCGCCCGACGAGACGGCTTCTTCGGCCGTGACGATGCGGCCCGTCTCGCGGGCGGCTTTCAGGATGGTCGCGTCGTCGAGCGGCTTGAGCGTGGAGACGTTGAGCACCCGCGCCGAAATCCCCTCCTCAGCCAGCAGATCTGCGGCATCGAGCGCGCGGGACACCATGGTGCCGATCGCCGCGAGCGTGACGTCGCTCCCCTCGCGCAGCGTCGAAATCCGACCCGGCTCGAACTGATGATCAGGGCCCGTCACGGCCGGAATCTTGAACCGCGCCACACGCATATAGACCGGCTTGCCCGACTGCGCGGCCCATTGCACCGCCTGCCGGGTCTCGGCCGGATCGACCGGGGCCATGACGATCAGTTCAGCGATCGCCCGCATCCAGGCAAAATCCTCGATCGAGTGATGCGTGGGCCCGAGTTCGCCATAGGCCATGCCGGGTGACATGCCGCAGAGAACGACAGGATATTGCGAATAGGCACAATCGGCCTTGATCTGCTCGGTCGCCCGGCCTGTTAAAAACGGGCCGGCGGCACAGACGAAGGGGATCATCCCAGCATTGGCGAGGCCCGCGCCGACCCCCACCATATTCTGTTCGGCAATGCCGACATTGACGAGCCGGTCCGGGAATTCCTTCTGAAACGCACCCATGTTGGATGAGCCGACGCTGTCGTTGCACACGACGACGATGCGCTGATCGGCCCGAGCCAGTTTGATCACCTCGTCCGCGAAGGCGACGCGGCAATCGAATGTCTCAACGGCGCCGTCGGCGCGAGGGGCTTCGGCAGCGCTCATCGGGCCAGTTCCTTCAATGCAAGCTCGACCTGCTCGGCGTTCGGGACCTTGTGGTGCCAGTCGACGAGATCTTCCATGAACGACACGCCGCGGCCCTTATTGGTCTTGGCGATGATGGCGCGCGGCTTGCCGCTGCCCCGTGTGGCCAACACGTCGCGCAGAGCGCCGACGTCATGACCATCGACATCGATCACGTCCCAACCGAAGGCGCGGAATTTATCGGCGAGCGGCTCGAGCCGATTCGTGGCCTCCGTCCCGGCGCCTTGCTGGAAGCGATTGCGATCGACGATCACCGTGAGAGTATCGAGGCCGCGATGGCCCGCCGCCATGGCGGCTTCCCAGTTCGAGCCTTCCTGCAGTTCCCCGTCGCCGACGACCACGAAGGTGCGCCAGGATTGGCCGGTGACCTTGGCGCCGATGGCTGCGCCAAGCCCAATCGGCAGGCCATGCCCGAGTGGGCCGGTATTGGCTTCGACCCCGGGGATCTTGCGACGATTTGGATGTCCGTTCAGCGGCGAGAGCGGCTTCATAAAGGTATCGACAGCCGCGGGATCGAAGAAACCGCGTAGCGACAGCACGCTGTAGAACGCAGCCGCGCAATGCCCCTTGGACAAGATGAAGCGGTCCCGATCGGGCTTCAACGGATTGGCCGGATCGATGTCGAGAACGTCAAAATAGAGCGCCGTGAGAATATCGGTCACGGACAGATCACCGCCGACGTGGCCGAGGCCCGCCAAAGCGATGGTCCTCACGATTTTCTGCCGAACCGCCGACGCGATATGCTGAAGATTTTCGGGGTCGGCCGTTCGCTCAAACGTCGGCTCGACCGCGCGCAGGACGAGTGGCGCCGTCGGTGATCCAACCTCAAGCGACGTGGCTGTTCGCTCTGCTCCGGCCAAGATGACCTCCCGTTGATTAAATATTCATTATCGATTGTTAATTCATGATACGACGTGTGAGTTCACTGTCAATCGCAAAATTCGGGAAAGACTGTGTTGAAGGACGCACTCGATCGGCGATCGCGCAGAACGGCGGCATCGCCGCGCCGTCGACGAGTGATCTTGCGACTCGATGAGCGAACATGTTCGGCCGCGCAGCGCCGGTACGCCGGTGACCGACAGTCTGCCGGCAGCGGTGATGTCGCTCAACCCTGCCCCACCTTTGAATTATGGACGCTTACGGTTGCGGCTTCCGCCTCGTCGAACCCGATCGCGGCAGCGAACAGCCCGCCCTTCTCCAAGCCCACGTCGACCAAGCGCCACCGCCGTCGCAGTCCTCAGCGCGTTGGTGACCGCGGTCGTATCGATTTGCTTGCGCGCGTCCGTCCCGGAGCTGAAATGCGGTGGATTGTGCCGGTAATCGGACAATGGCCTCGGCAGGATGTGTGTCGGATCACGACTCGATACATGTCGTTCGTCGCGAGATCGGCGCTTCATACACCGGCTCGTGACGAAGCAATGTGGGGGTTTGAATGGTGCTGCCAGAGAGGATTGAACTCTCGACCTCTCCCTTACCAAGGGAGTGCTCTACCACTGAGCTACGGCAGCGATGGGGTTGAGACGCGGGATGAAACCATCGGCGCGGCAGAAACCGTTGGCGGGTTACTGCCATAGCTGGGGGGTTGATGCAAGTCGGGGACGGCGGATCGACCCAACTTTACTGAAATGCGGGCGCCAAGCCTGAAGCGCCGCCTTCGAAGGCGCCTAACGCAAGAGGCCGACGATGTCCTTTACGGCATCCATGGTCGGCCGCGCGATGGCGCGCGCGCGCTCCGCCCCATCGGCCAGCACCCGATCGATATGGCCGGGGTCGGCCCGCAAGGCCCGGATCTCGGTGCCGATCGGTCCGAGTTTGGCGACCGCGAGATCCACGAGAGCCCCCTTGAAGACGGAGAACTGGCCGCCCCCGAACTGCCGCAGCACCTCTTGTTTCGCCTCCCCCGACAGAGCCGCATAGATGCCGACGAGATTGTCGGCCTCGGGCCGCCCGGCCAACCCCTCGATCTCTGACGGCAGCGCGTCGGGGTCGGTCTTGGCCCGGCGGATCTTCTGCGCGATCGTCTCGGCATTATCGACGAGATTGATGCGAGAATTGTCGGAGGGATCCGATTTCGACATCTTTTTAGTGCCATCGCGCAGGCTCATGACACGCGTCGCGGGGCCCTGGATCAGCGGCTCGGGGAGCGGAAAAAAGGCTTCTCCCTGACGACGCGCCTCGATCTCAGCCGTAAAGTCGTTGTTGAACTTTTGGGCGATGTCGCGCGCCAACTCGAGATGCTGCTTCTGATCCTCGCCGACCGGCACGAAAGCGGCGCGGTAGACCAAAATATCGGCCGCCATCAAGGCCGGATAGGCATAGAGCCCCACGGACGCGTTCTCGCGGTCCTTCCCGGCCTTTTCCTTAAACTGCGTCATCCGGTTGAGCCATCCGAGCCGGGCTACGCAATTCAGCACCCAGGCGAGTTCCGCATGTTCGGCGACCCGGCTTTGATTGAAGACGATGTGCCGCTTCGCGTCGATCCCGGCCGCCAGGAAAGCCGCGGTCACATCACGGATGCTGGAGCGCAGGTCCTCGGGGTTCTGCGGCACCGTGATGGCATGCAGATCGACCACGCAATAGAGGCACTCATGCGCCTCTTGCAGCGACACGAAACGGGTGATCGCGCCGAGGTAGTTGCCGAGATGCAGATTGCCGGTGGGCTGCACGCCCGAAAAGACGCGCGGCCGGATCGCGGCGGGCTGGGAGGCGGCATCGGTCATCGTAGCGGTCCTTGGCGATCAATCGTCCCGTCGGGGAAGCGCACGCTTATGACCGGCCCGCCGAGCCATGGCAATCACGGCCGCGACGGCTCGGCTCGTGGCGCCTCGTCGACACGAGCTTAGAGGATGAAGCGCGACAGATCGGCGTTGCGGGCAAGATCGCCGATGTTCCGCTGCACAAAGGCGCGGTCGATCATGATGGTCTCGCCGGGCCGGTCGGGTGCCGTGAAGCTCACCTCGTCGAGCACACGCTCCATAACGGTCTGCAATCGCCGGGCCCCGATATTTTCGACGCTGGAATTGACTTGAACCGCGACGGCCGCGAGTTCGTCGATCGCATCCGGCGTGAAATCGAGGTCGACCCCCTCGGTCTTCAGCAGCGCCACATATTGCTTGACGATGCTGGCCTCAGTCTCGGTGAGGATGCGGCGGAAATCATCCTCGGTCAGCGAGGCGAGTTCGACGCGAATCGGGAGACGGCCCTGCAATTCGGGGAGCAGATCGGACGGTTTCGACACATGGAACGCGCCGGATGCGATGAAGAGGATATGATCCGTCTTCACGGTCCCGTGTTTGGTCGCAACGCTCGTCCCCTCGATCAGCGGCAGCAAATCGCGCTGGACCCCCTCCCGCGAAACATCGCCTCCCCCGCCCCGCCCCTCGCGCGCGCAGATCTTGTCGATTTCGTCGAGAAACACGATGCCGTTATTCTCGACCTCGCGAATGGCCTGCTGCACGATGCTATCGACATCGAGCATCTTGTCGCTTTCCTCGGCCAGCAGCGGCACATGGGCATCACGGACCGACATGCGACGCGTCTTGGTGCGGCCACCCATGGCCTTGCCGAACATGTCGCCGAGATTGATGGCGCCGATCGACGAACCGGGCATGTTGGGAAGCTCGAACATCGGCAATTGCGATCCGCCTTGCGCGACCTCGATCTCGACCTCCTTGTCGTCGAGCTCGCCCGCCCGAAGCTTCTTGCGAAACGAATCGCGGGTCGTCGGTGAGGCCGTGGCCCCGACGAGCGCATCGAGCAGTCGGTCTTCGGCCGCCATCTGCGCCTTGGCTTCGATGTCCTTGCGCTTCGTCTCCTTGACGAGCGAGATGCCGATCTCGAGCAGATCGCGAATGATCTGCTCGACGTCGCGGCCGACGTAGCCGACCTCGGTGAATTTGGTCGCTTCGATTTTGAGGAAGGGAGCATTGGCGAGCCGCGCCAGCCGGCGCGAAATCTCAGTTTTGCCGCAGCCGGTTGGGCCGATCATCAGGATGTTTTTGGGCAGGACTTCGTCGCGCATCGGCCCTGTCAATTGCAGGCGGCGCCACCGGTTGCGAAGCGCGATGGCCACCGCACGTTTGGCATCGCGTTGGCCGATAATGTGACGATCGAGTTCGGATACGATCTCGCGCGGCAGAAAATCCGTCATGAGAAGCCTTCTTTGACGTTGCAGGGCGGGTGGCCGGAGCGAAAGCCCTTAGTCGCGCTCGATGGTTTCGATGACGAGATTGTTGTTGGTGTAGACGCAGATATTCGCCGCGATTCCCATGGCCTTGCGGGCGATCGCCTCCGCATCGGATTCGATATCGATCAAGGCGAGCCCGGCAGCGAGGGCGTAATTGCCGCCAGACCCGATCGCCGCCACGCAGCCCATCGGACTTGATTCGGGTTCCAGCACGTCGCCGGTGCCGGTCAAGACCAGTGCGGTCTCGCGATCGGCCACCAGCATCATGGCCTCCAATCGCCGCAGGTAGCGATCGGTGCGCCAGTCCTTGGCGAGTTCGACGCTGGCCCGCAACAACTGGCCGGGGAACTGCTCGAGCTTCGCCTCGAGCCGCTCGAACAGCGTAAAAGCATCGGCGGTCGCGCCGGCAAAACCCGCGATGACGGAATTCTTGGCCAAACGACGCACTTTGCGCGCATTTGCCTTCATGACGGTTTGACCGAAACTGACCTGACCGTCGCCGCCGATCACGGTCTTGCCGCCCTTCTTGACCAGGATGATGGTCGTGGCGTGAAAACTCGGAATACGACCGTCGTTGTCCTGCATGAGCCCTCTCCGGCCATCACCGTGCACCGGGGGCACGCTCTCCGATCGGGATCTATGAACATGGGACGACGCTTGCAAGACCCGCGGCTTGAACGTCAGTACCGTCGGTCTGTCTTGAAACTGTCGGAATTTTCTTCAAAAGCTGCGGCCTTGACGTTTGCAGGATTCTGCTCGGATGCTGCGCGATCTTTCCGGGCCACATCGCTGCGGCCGCTTTTGAGTCGAACATGACCCTGTTGTCTTCGCTGATGCGTCGCTGCCGTGCCGCGAGCCTGCTCGCAGCCGCCGGCCTGCTTGCGGTCGTGGCTGCCCCCATGTTGGGAAGCGCCGCGGCCGATACGCTCAAGATCCACTATGCGGTGACGCTGATCGGGCTGCCGATCGGCACCGCGCTCGTCTCCGGCGTGGTCGAGCCCAACTCCTACCGGATCGAGGCCAACGCCAAACTGATCGGGCTTGCCAGCATGATGTCGTCGTCGAAGGGGGCCGCCACGGCGACCGGGAGCGTGGTCGGCAGCCATATCGCGCCGGCGACCTACGCGACCACCTCGGCCAATTCGGTCATGACGCGGACGCTTCGGATGGCCATGAACGCCGGTACCGTGAGCGGCGTCGAGATCACGCCGCCGTTCGATTCGCGTATTCCGCGCGTTCCGGTGACCGAGGCCGACAAGCGCAACATCGTCGATCCCCTCAGCGCCTTCGTGATGGCGGTTCCGCCCGGGAACGATCTTGTCGGCGCATCCGCTTGCGACAGAACCTTGCCGGTGTTCGATGGCGCGACCCGATTCGATCTCGCATTGGCTTATGTCGGGACCCGCCACGTCAAGACCAAGGGCTATAACGGCGACGTGTCGGTCTGCTCGGCGCGCTATCACGCGATTTCGGGCCATCGAATGGACGGACCGGCGACGAAATTCATGGAAGACAATAAAAGCATGGAGGTCTGGCTCGCGCCGATCAGCGGAACCCATGTCGTGTTCCCCTATCGGATCTCGCTCATGACCATGATCGGCACCACCGTGATCGAAGCCGACGAATTCGCGGTCGATCCAACAAGCCACGCGTCCATCGGCCATTGACGCGGACGGATCGACGGCGACCGCGTGCTCAAAGGCCGGAAGGGCTCCAAAACGACGACGGGCTCTCGGAATCCGGAACGCCCTGCCCATATAGGCGGTAGAACGAAGGATCGGGAATGCCGGTTCTGATCGAGATCCAGTCCCGGTCGACAACGCTGAAAGCAGCCAGTTTGAGTTTTACGCTGCGATCTGCGGTCGAATCGTTTGGAATCCTCCGCTACGACGCCGCCCTCGGCGCGCAACACGAATCGATGCGGTGAGCCATATGGATCTTGACGATCCAGCAACTTTCGGTTGGGCCTTGCCGCGCGGCGTGTCATCGGGTCGCTTCAGCGGGGCTGGCGTCACGGCCGTGCTCGGCCCGACCAACACCGGCAAAACCCATTATGCAATTGAACGGATGCTGTCGCATCCCTCTGGGATCATCGGTCTGCCGCTACGCCTGTTGGCGCGTGAGGTTTACAATCGCGTTGTCGAAAAGGCGGGCGTCGACAATGTGGCGCTCATCACCGGCGAAGAACGAATCAAGCCGAAGCGTCCGCGCTACTGGGTCGCGACCGTCGAAGCCATGCCTCGCGACCTCGACGTGTCGTTCCTCGCGATTGACGAGATCCAGATCGCCGCAAGTCTCGATCGCGGGCATGTCTTTACCGACCGCCTTCTCAATCGTCGCGGCCGCCACGAGACGCTGCTGATCGGCGCCATGACGATGAAGCCGGTGATCGAGCATCTATTGCCGGGTGTCACGATCGTGTCCCGCCCTCGTTTGTCGAAGCTGACCTTTGCGGGAGAGAAGAAGCTCTCGCGCCTGCCGCATCGAAGCGCCATCGTGGCTTTCTCGGCCGAAGAGGTCTACGCCATCGCCGAATTGATTCGGCGACAACGCGGCGGAGCGGCAGTTGTGCTCGGCGCCTTGTCGCCGCGCACCCGGAACGCCCAGGTCGCCATGTACCAGGACGGCGAGGTCGATTATCTCGTCGCCACCGATGCGATCGGCATGGGGCTTAACCTCGACGTCGATCACGTCGCCTTCGCGGGCGACCGCAAGTTCGATGGCTGGCAATATCGTCGTTTGAACCCGGCGGAATTCGGCCAGATCGCGGGGCGCGCCGGGCGTCATCTGAAAGACGGGACCTTCGGCACGACTGGCCGGTGCCCGCCGTTCGACGAGGAAGAGATCGAGGCGCTTGAAGACCACCGCTTCGGCGCCGTGAACATCCTCCAATGGCGCAATTCCGATCTCGATTTCTCCAGCGTTGAGGCGCTGCAGCGATCGCTGGACGTGTCGCCGGACGAAGCTGGACTGACCCGTGCGCCTTTGGCCGAAGACGTCATGGTGCTGGATATCGCGGCCCGTGACGTCGATGTCCGCCGCCACGCGAAAACGCGGGCCGATATCGCGCGGCTCTGGGAAGTGTGTCAGGTTCCGGACTATCGCAAAGTGTCGCCATCCGCTCATGCAGACCTCGCTTTGACGCTGTTCGGCTTCGTGGTGCGGGCCGGCCGCATCCCGGATGACTGGTTTTCGCGGCAACTCGCGGCTTTCGAGCGAACCGATGGCGACATCGACACGTTGTCGGCGCGGATCGCTCAGGTCCGCACATTGACGTTTATTGCGAACCGCCCCGACTGGCTTGGTGATCCCGAGCATTGGCAGGGCGTGGCGCGTCAGGTAGAGGACAGGCTGTCCGATGCCCTGCACGAACGGCTGGCACAACGGTTCGTCGATAGACGGACCAGCGTACTGATGCGACGGTTGAGAGAGAATGCTATGTTGGAAGCGGAAGTCACGCCTCAGGGTGACGTCCTTGTCGAAGGTCAGAATGTCGGTCAGCTGCATGGCTTCCGATTTACGGCCGACCCATCCGCAGCCGGTGAAGCCGCCAAGGCGCTGAACACGGCAGCGCTCAAGGCGCTGGCTGGTGAAATCGACGCGCGGGCCGAGCGTTTTAGCGCGTCGGTCGATGAATCGATCGCACTTGCCAATGACGGGACGATCCGCTGGCTCGGCGACCCGATCGCGAAGCTGACGGCGGGCGACGGACTGCTTGCGCCTCGGGCCCGGCTCGTGGCTGACGAGCATCTGACCGGACCGGCCCTCGAAATGGTGCAGCGGCGGCTCGATCTTTGGCTCGCTCAGCATGTCAAAAAGCTCCTCGGCCCGGTGATGGATCTCGAAGCGGGCGAGGGTCTCGAAGGCATCGCACGCGGCATTGCCTATCAGGCCGCCGAAGCGCTCGGCGTGCTGGAGCGCTCGCGCGTTGCCGAGGAGATGAAAAACCTCGACCAGACCGCACGCGGCGCCCTGCGGAAGCTCGGACTCCGGTTCGGCGCCTATAATATTTATCTGCCGCTCTCGCTCAAGCCAGCCCCCCGCGCTCTCGCGGCGCAACTCTGGGCGCTGAAACATGGCGGCACCGAGACCATCAAGGGCCTCGATGACGTCCCCTACCTCGCCGCCTCGGGACGCACCTCGTTCCCGGCCGACAAGGACGTCCCGAAGGGTCTCTATCGCGCAGCGGGTTTCCGTGTCTGTGGCGAGCGTGCGGTTCGGGTCGATATCTTGGAGCGTCTGGCCGATCTGATCCGTCCGGCAATCGCCTATCGTCCCGGCACGACCCCCGGCGCTCCGCCGCCCGGTGCTGCCGACAATAACGGCTTCGTCACAACCGTCGCGATGACGTCCCTTGCCGGTTGTTCGGGCGAAGATTTCGCCTCGATCCTTCGATCGCTCGGTTACGTGCTCGATCGTCGCGTCGGACCGCCCATCACGGTTCCGTTGCTGCCGACGGCCCCAACCGAACCGCTGCGCCCCGTTGCGACGCCCGCCGCGACGGAGGGATCGACGAGCAACGAGCACCTTGAAGCGGACGCCGCTTTCATCGAGACAGAGGTGGCGCATCACGAGCCACTGGCTGAACAACTCGAGGCGACATCCGACTCGGAGGTGGCGGAAGCCCCGGCCGCAGTCTCGGTCGACGCAGCCGAGGGTGAAGCGTCAGCGCCCGGCTCCGCCGCGCCGCATCGAGTGGACGAGATGGAGGCCGAGCGCGTTCAGGAGTTTAACGCTCCGGAGGAGTTCGTCGAAAGCGCGGCACGGTTCCGCGAGGAGCCTGTCGAGGCCGCGGTCGAACACCCTACACCGGCGGAGGAGCCTGCCCCGGCGGCGGAGCCTGCACTTGCAACGCCGCATCAGGTGCCGGAGCCGATCAGCGCCGTGCCGGACGACAGGGTCGCGGGCAACGCTGACGCCACCGCGGAAACCTCGATCGAGAGCGCACCGGAGGTGTCGGGCGAGAACAACGCCGATGCACCGGATGCCACCCTTGAAACGGCCGCCGCAGCAGAAGAACCGGACGTTCCGGCCGAACCGGTTCTGATCGACGTTTGGCGTCCGCACAGAACGGCATTCCACGCCGAAAAACGTAACGATCGTCCGGCCCGTCAGCGTCCGCAGGGGCGCGGCGGTGAACGGGACAACCGGAGACCGCATGGCGGGACGGGACGCGATCAGCCGACACCGACCGACACGCCGGTCGCGGCAGGCTCGGGTGTCGACACGCCGACCACGGATGCAACGGCTACGCCCGTGTCTCAAGCGCGGCCCGACCGTGATGCGCGGCCCGATCGCCAACGCGACCAGCGTCCGGGCGGCAACCAGCGTTCTCGTCCAGGCGGTGGTCGTCGCGACGATCGACCCCGGCAAGGGGGCGACCAGGCTCCGCGACAGAGCAATGCCGGCGCGCCGGATGGCGCCAGTGCACCGCGGGGGCGGCCCGAGGGCGATCGCAACCGCGACCGACGCAACGAGCGGCCCGAGAATGCCCGGTCGGCTGGTGCGTCTTTCGCATCGACCGAGCGGCCCACGCCGCGCGATCGCCAACCTGACCCAAATTCGCCCTTCGCCAAGCTGCTGGCCCTCAAGGCCGAGCTTGAGGGCCGATCCAAAAAGGACACGTGAGCGCCGACCGCTCATCGCCCACCGAGCCACTTGTCGAACGCCAGCGTGTCGACAAGTGGCTTTGGTTCGCCCGTGTTGCGAAATCTCGGTCGCTTGCCGCAAAACTCGTCATCGAGGGTCATGTCCGGATCAATACGGTCCGGATCGACAATGCCGCGAAAGCAGTCCGCGCTGGAGATGTCCTGACGATCGCACTTGATCGGAACGTGCGCGTGCTGCGGATCAACGCGCCTGGCTTGCGTCGAGGCCCCTATGAGGAGGCGCGGTTGCTCTACGACGATCTATCGGCCCAACCCGCCCCACCGGACGACGACGCGTGAAGCCCCGTCTTGTGCAAGGCGCGATGACACCAGTTCGCCATGATGCGCGCATTCGCCTGGTCTGATCCACTTTCTGTGATTGTGGAATCGCTCTAGATTGGCCATATGGACGATGCTTGCACGCCTTGGACAAAGGCGTTAGCAACCAAATCTGATCTGAACGGATCGCGCACCGGCCGCATTCACGATGGCCGTGCAGGGAACAAAACATGACTTATGTGGTCGTCGAAAACTGCATCAAATGCAAATATATGGATTGCGTCGAAGTCTGTCCCGTGGACTGCTTCTACGAAGGCGAGAACATGCTCGTCATTCATCCGGATGAGTGCATCGATTGCGGTGTCTGCGAACCTGAATGCCCGGCCGAAGCCATCAAGCCGGATACTGAGCCGGGCCTTGAGAAGTGGCTTGGCCTGAACGCCGAATATGCAAAGGCTTGGCCGAACATTTCGGTGAAGCGGGAAAGCCCGGCCGATGCCAAGGATTTCGATGGCAAGCCCGGCAAGCTCGAGGCTTATTTCTCCGCTAACCCCGGCGAGGGCGACTGATCGCGTCTGTCGGCTCGTCCGCTCCCCTCAATCGGTGAGCAGACGGGCTTCGTCGGGCAGCATGATTGGGATGCCGTCGCGGATCGGGAATGCCAATTTCGCAGCTCGGGATACAAGCTCCTGCCGAGAGGCATCGTAAGCCAGTGTCGTCTTGGTAATGGGGCAAACCAGAATCTCGAGCAGTCTCGGATCGACCGTTGCTTCTCCGGGCCGCCGTGCCGGTCGCATTGTTTCGCCCATATCGCTCATTCTACTATCTCGTCCTCAAAACGGTCCTCGGCGGCGTTGGCTATCATAGCGCCCATTCTACTGCAGTGAACGCGTCTCGCCCGCATCACGGGCGAGTTCGATTTCGGCAATTGCGATCAGCACATCGGCGCGCGTCTTGAGATCGGATGCTTCCAGGAGTGCCTGCTTCTCGCGCGGGCCGAACGGGCTCATCATCGACAAGGCATTGACCAGCGCGTCGTTGGGCGCATCGTCGATCCCGGACCAATCGACAGACAGGCCGTGCGCGTCGGCAAAATTCCGCAGCGTTCGCAACAGCCCTTCGCGATCGACATCGCCCTCACCCGCGGCCGAGTCAAAATCCTGCATGAAGCCGCTGAAATCGACCCTGCACTGCCGATACGGCGTCATGACGGTCATTTCCTCGATGATGGTGTAGCGTGCGATGCCGGTGAGCGTCACGAGGTAACGACCGTCGCCGGTCTCCGAAAACGACGTGATCCGTCCAGCACATCCGGTCGCGTAGAGACCGTGCTTATCGAGGATGCGTTCCGCATCAGGCTGAACCATACCGATGACGCGATGCGACTTGAACGCGTCGTCGATCATCGAAAGATAGCGCGGCTCGAAGATGTTGAGGGGCATCTGGCCGCGCGGCAGCAGCAACGCGCCGGGGAGCGGAAAAACCGGGATCACGGTTGGGAGCGCGTCGGCAGACGCGTAGGGCTTGTTCATGCTTGCCTTCCTTCACTTGCCGACGTGGCGACGATTGCATCGGTATCGCGCCGGGGACCGACCGAGCCCGTCTTGGGTTCGCGTTTATAACGTCAACGAAAAAGCAGACCGGACAATCGACGACGTGCTTGAACCGCAGCCTTATCGGTCACGCCCCAAGCCTCGAAAAACTGCAAGAGCTGCTTTCTCGCCCCATCCTCGTTCCAACTGCGGTCGCGCTTGATGATTTCAAGGAGGCAATCCGCCGCTTCGTCCCGTTTGTTCTTGGCGTTGAACGCCAAGGCGAGGTCGAAGCGGGCTTGGTGATCGTCCGGATCGGCCGCGACTTGCCGCTCGAGATCGCTGAAATCACCAAGCGACGCACTTTGCTCCGCGAGGTCGATGGCGGCCCTGACAGCGACAACACTCGGATGTTGCGCCGCGCTCCCGACCGCCATGCTGAGAACGGCTTTTGCCTGATCGAGAGCACCCGCATCGAGATGCAGCTTTGCCAGACCGGCCAAAGCTGGTGCATTCGTCTCATCGATGGACAGGATTTCGGAGTAGATCGCCGCCGCCGTCTCGACATCCCCCTCGGCCACTGCAGCCGCGGCCTCGTCAAGCGCCTCCTGGGTCGGATCACCGACGGGTCCGACAAGCCGTTCGATGAACCCTTTGATCTGACTTTCCGGCAAGGCACCGACGAACCCATCGACCGGCTGGCCTTTGCTGAACGCGATTACGGCCGGGATCGATTGAATCCCGAGTTGTCCCGCGATCTCGGGGTGATCGTCGATGTTCATCTTGACGAGCTTCACCTTGCCGCCCGCATTGGCCACCACCTTTTCGATGATAGGCCCGAGTTGCTTACAGGGCCCGCACCAGGGGGCCCAGAAATCGACCAGAACCGGTTGACGGGTCGATTCGGCAACGACATCCTGCCGAAAGGTTGCACTCGTCACATCTTTGACGGTCGTCGACGCCGCCGACGGCACGGGAATGCCCGACCCAAAATTGCTCTCGAACGACATGCCCAACCCCTTGGTCGCACGGCCACGGCCGGCAGAAGACTTCATTGGAAAGATGGTGCGACACCAGACAAACCGCAACTCGCGGCCCGTCGTCAGACCTCGCGATTATGCAGTCGGCGCTCCCAGGCCAGCGCCTGCTCGACGATCGTGCCAAGATCGTCGTAGCGCGGAACCCAGCCTAATGTCTCGCGGACACGATCGTTGCGGGCCACGATAGCGGCCGGATCGCCCGCTCGTCGCCCGACCCGCGTGACGGGGAAATCGACGCCGGACACGCGTTTCACCACCTCGATCACCTCGCTGACCGAGAAGCCCTTCGCGTAGCCGCAGTTGCAGGTGAGATTATCGCCGCCCGCGCGAAGGTAGCGCAGCGCATCCATGTGAGCGCCGACGAGGTCGCTGACCTGGATATAGTCGCGAAGGCAGGTGCCGTCGGGCGTCTCATAATCGGTCCCATAGATCTGCAGGCCCTTGCGCCGCCCGAGCGCCGCCTGCACCGCGACCTTGATCAGGTGGGTCGCATCCCGCATCGATTGACCGGCCCGGCCCTGCGGATCCGCCCCAGCCACATTGAAATAGCGCAGCACCACGTAGCGGAGATCATGGGCCGCGGCCGTATCGGCGAGCATCCACTCGACCATCAACTTCGACCGGCCATAGGGCGAAACAGGTGCGAGCGGCGTCTCTTCAGACACGGCCTCGCTGCCGACATTTCCATAGACCGCCGCGGTCGACGAAAAGATGAAGTGTTTGACGCCGGTCGCGACCGCCACGGCAATGAGGCTCCGCGCCTTGGCGGTGTTGTTGAGATAATATCCAAGCGGATCGGACACCGAATCCGGGACGACGATCTTGGCGGCGAAATGCGCGATGGCGTTGACGTCGTAACGCTCGATCACACTTGTCACAACCGCCTCGTCGCCGAAATCACCCTCGGCGAACACGACCCCGTTTGGAACCGCGTCCCGAAACCCCGTGGATAGATTGTCGACCACCACGACGGTCTCGCCCGAGTCGATCAGGTCGAGCACCATGTGACTACCGATGTAGCCTGCTCCGCCCGTCACAAGAACCGTCATGTCGATCTTTCTCCCACGCTCGTCGTTTAAGGATGTGGCCTTCATCACAGCGACGCGTTCTTAACGCTTGCTGTACGATAGTCATCGCCTAGCCTCAGCTAGGCTCCGTCCAGCCCCCGGCCATGATTTTCGGCCGCTCGCCTATTGGATCGTTCATGAAGCGCATTCGCAAAGCGGTTTTCCCCGTCGCCGGTCTTGGTACACGGTTCCTGCCCGCGACCAAATCGGTTCCGAAGGAAATGATGACGGTTGTGGACCGCCCCGTTCTGCAACATGTGGTCGACGAAGCCAGGGAAGCGGGGATCGAGCATTTCATCTTCGTGACCGGCCGCAACAAGGCCGTCATCGAAGATCATTTCGACATGGCCTACGAGCTTGAATCAACGCTTCAGGCGCGCGGCAAGATGAAGGAATACGAGGCCTTGATGGCCGACCTGCCCCCGGCCGGCACGACGAGCTTCACGCGCCAGCAAGCCCCGCTTGGCCTCGGCCATGCCGTGTGGTGCGCGCGTGAAATCATTGGTGACGAGCCCTTCGCGGTGTTATTGCCCGACATGATCACCATGCAGGGTGGCCGCGGCAGCCGCTGCCTCGCCCAATGTATCGAGACTTACAACCAGCATGGCGGCAACGTCATCGCGGTCGAGGAAGTCCCGATGGAGGAGACGCATCAATATGGCGTCGTTTCGATCGGCAAGGATGACGGCCATAATTTCGAGATCACCGGCATGGTCGAGAAGCCGGCAAAAGGCACCGCCCCGTCGACCTCGATTATATCGGGCCGGTACATCTTGGACCCTTCGATCTTCGCAGCGTTGAAGGATGCCGAGAAGGGCGCGGGCGGCGAGATCCAGCTGACCGACGCGATGATCAAGCTCGCCAAGAATCAGGCGTTTCATGGCGTTCGCTTCGATGGCAAAACCTATGATACGGGCTCGAAGCTTGGCTTCCTGGCCGCCAACATCGCTTTTGCCATGGCACGCCCCGAACTGGCCGAAGGCCTCAGGGCGGAGCTGAAGAAGATCGTCGGTACGCTGTAAACCTCTCGATCCTAATGCTGATCGAGATCGAGCCGGCTCACCGCAACTCGAACTCGATCAGGCTCAATTGGGTCGGACCGGCATTGGTCAGGACTCGCGTCGCCGGCAAGGTGAAGGCTGCATCTCCGGCCTGCACGACCCCCTCATGCCCAATCTCACCGGGCTTGGTCTCGATGATCCGTCGGCCCGAGAGGACGACGCGCACGCCCGGCCCATCTTGCCGGTAGATCGGGGTCGAGGCGCCTGCCTCGAGCGTCAGATGCCACGCTTTCAGACGCTGCTCGTCAAGCACCAGCGCGAACACGCTCGCTTCGGAACGATCCGCCTTGCCGAAGTCACCGGCGCTCGGTCGCAGCAACTCGAACGCGATCTGGTGAAGAAGGTCGGGTCCGGTGTTGGTGATGCGCCGGATGGCGTGTTTGTCTTGATACGCGCCGTAGATGACCGAGCCGGTCGTCATCTCGCCGTCCATGGAGGATCCGTCCTCGCGCGACCCGGTGTGAACCGTGCTGCCGCCGATGACTGTGACGGCATAATCATGCGTATGCTCATGCCATAAGGTCGCTTTCCCGGCGGGGATCAGCACGCGCATCAGCCGGATGACGCCGTTCTGGAAAATGACGTGATGATGCGGTTCCTCATCGGTCTCGACCACATCGGAGGTCGCACCGGTCGCTGAGATCGGCAACGCCGTGACGGCGAGCCCGGCCGCCGCGATTGCAAACAGGTGACGACGCGTGAACGGATGGTGACATCCAGACCGGCGGGATCGGTAGGGCATCGTCGTGGCTCCCTTCATGGGTTGAAGTCGACGGCTTGAGAATGGACCCATTCCCCCCGCTTATCGCGTCGGACAGGGCTTTCATCGGCGGCCGAAGCTCCGATATAAGCTAACATCGTTGCGACAGAACTTCCCTCGGAGACCAGAATGGACAAGATCCCCGTCACGGTGCTGACCGGCTACCTCGGCGCCGGCAAGACGACTCTGCTCAACCGCATCCTCACCGAGGACCATGGCAAAAAATTCGCCGTCATCGTCAACGAATTCGGCGAGATCGGGATCGACAATGAGTTGGTGGTCGGCGCCGACGAAGAAGTATTCGAGATGAACAACGGATGCATCTGCTGCACCGTTCGCGGCGATCTGATCCGCATCCTCGAAGGCTTGATGAAACGCCGCGGCAAGTTCGACGCGATCATTATCGAGACGACTGGCCTCGCCGACCCGGCTCCCGTGGCCCAGACCTTCTTCGTCGATCAGGACGTGCAGGATAACGCCCGCCTCGATGCGATCGTGACGGTCGCCGATGCCAAATGGCTTAGCGCCCGCCTGAAGGATGCGCCCGAGGCCAAGAATCAGATCGCCTTCGCGGACGTCATCGTCTTGAACAAAATCGATCTGGTGTCGGACGAGGAGTTACGCGAGGTTCAGGCCCGGATCCGCGCCATCAACCCCTATGCCAAGCTGCACAAGGTCAAGAATTGCGCGGTCGACCTCGACGCCGTTCTCAACCGCAATGCCTTCGACCTCGATCGCATTCTCGAAATCGAGCCGGATTTCCTCGAGACCGACGATCATGACCATGACCATGGCCACGACCACGACCATGACCATCATGATCACGACCATGGACACGTCCATGCGCATGGCCACGGCGGCGCCAAGCATTATCACGACGAAGACATGCAATCGGTCGCAATGGTCCACGAGGGCGACGTCGATCCGAACAAGTTCATGCCCTGGATCAACCATCTCGTGCAGACCGAAGGCGGCAAGATCCTGCGTTCCAAAGGCATTCTGGCGTTCAAAAACGAACCCAAGCGTTTCGTCTTCCAGGGCGTTCACATGATGCTGGATGGCGACACCCAGCGCGATTGGAAAGAGGGGGAGAAGCGAACCTCGAAGGTCGTGTTTATCGGCCGTGATCTGCCGATCGAGGAGATCCGCAAGGGCTTCCTGGCCTGCGCGGCCTAAGCCAAAGCACTCAACCCTGATGGTGCGACCCCGCACCATCAGGGTGACGTCAACAGCCGCAATCGTCGGCCGCTTGTTTCAGAAAGTCGAAGCAATAGGGCGCGAAAGACCGCCAGCACTCGAGGCGGAAGTGGTCAGGCGCGAGGCGCCACAGAACGACATCGGCTTTGGCCAACACCGTCCGGGTGCACATGCCGACCGGAAAAGCCGCAAGGTCGAGATCGAGCGGACATCCCGCGTTCAGGACCTCGGTGGCGGCGGTGCCGGTCACCTCGATGCCGACTTGCCGGTGCGAAATATCGACGATGCAGCCTGGTTCGCCAGCGAGGCCGCCTTCAATGCTGCCCGCGAGCCTGTCGTCCAGCGGTGCAATCAGGAGCCATTCGTCCGGCCCGAGCCAGAGCGCCGCACGATCGCCGGCCTGGGTGGCCTTGAGTGCATCCGCCGACAATGAGGTTCCAAAGGCGCGGCTGAAACGCAGGGCCGCCTCGGCACCCCCACGCGCCGACAGTCGCGTCATGGGAGGAAGCAAGCCGAACGACACGGTCTTTTGGTCGGCGAGTGGGCTGACGCGCTCGAGGATTTTGGCCGCCTCAACCATTCAGGCGTTCTCCTTGCGGATCGTAGAAGACCGGCGTCGTGACTTTGGCCACGATCGAACCACTCGCCATTGGAATATAGATCGTCTCGCCAAGCCGAGCGCGACCACCTTCGACCATCGCGATCGCGATCGATCGGCCCAAAACCGCGCTTGCGTAGGATGATGTGACGTTGCCGATCGCATGCGTGCCGATGGGCGCGTCGGATACGGGAACCACTTGGGCGCCCTCGTCCAGCACCACGGTTGGATCGAGCGTGAGCAGACCGACCAATTGCTTGCGCCCCGCCTCCATCAGGAAGGGGCGAGCCAGAGACCGTTTACCGACGAAATCGGGCTTGCTGGCCGAGATCATGCCGCCAAGCCCGACATCGTCCGGCGTCGCTGTGCCGTCCGTCTCCTGCCCGACGATGATGTAGCCCTTTTCGGCGCGCAAGACATGCATCGCCTCCGTGCCATAGGCGACGGCGTCGTAGCGCTTCGCCTCGGCCCAGATCGCCTCCCAGACGGCGCGGCCGTAATCGGCCGGCACATTCACCTCGAAGCCGAGTTCGCCCGTGAAACTCACCCGGAACAGCCGCATCGGTACGCCACCGATGTGACCCTCGCGGATCGCCATATGCGGCATGGCGGCAGGCGCCAGATCCACATCCTCGATCAGCGGCGCGAGAATGTCGCGCGCGCGGGGACCCTGCACCGCGATGACGGCCCATTGATCTGTGGTGGACGTCAACCAGACCTTGAGATCGGGAAACTCGGTCTGGAGATAATCCTCCATATGGGCCAGCACGCGAGGTGCGCCCCCGGTTGTGGTCGTCACGTGGAAACGGTCCTGCGACAGTCGCCCAACGACGCCGTCATCCATCACGAACCCGGCTTCGTTCAGCATCAATCCATAGCGGCAGCGGCCGACACCGAGCTTGAGCCAAGCATTCGGATAGAGCCGATTAAGGAACTCGGCCGCATCGGGCCCAACCACCTCGATCTTGCCGAGAGTCGAGGCGTCGAACAGGCCGGCGCTCTCCCGCGTGCGGCGACATTCCCGCGCCACCGCCGCATGCATGTCCTCACCCGCCTCGGGGAAATAATGGGCCCGCTTCCACAGCGCGACATCCTCGAACCGCGCGCCGCGCGCCACCGCCCAGTCATGGATCGGCGTCTTGCGAATCGGATCGAACAATTGTCCGCGCGACATGCCGGCGAAACTGCCGAAGGTCACAGGCGTAAACGGCTGGCGGAAGGTCGTCAGTCCCACCGCCGGCACGGGTTCGTTGAGGGCCTTTGCGGCGATCGCCAGCGCATTGAGGTTCGATGTTTTGCCCTGATCGGTCGCCATGCCGGTCGTGGTGTATCGCTTGATATGCTCGATCGAGCGGAAGCCCTCGCGCGTCGCGAGCTTGATGTCCTTGGCGGTCACGTCATTCTGGAAATCGACGAACGCCTTGGCGCGCGCGCCATCGCCGGTCTGCGGCAAAGCCCCGATGAACCCGCCAGGGCCATGCTGATCGTCGCCCAGCACCGTGAAGGGGCGGCCCGTCGCATCGCCGTCCGACAGGGCGTCCGCGATACCGAATACGCCACGGCAGCCCCCGACGGAGCGCTGCGCCTGGACGGCTTTATCGGGCAGGAACATGCCACTCGCCTCGTCGAAGGCAACGACGCCGCGCGATTGCGAGAAAAGATGGATCGACGGCGTCCAGCCGCCACTCATGAGCAGCGCGTCGCATGCGATGGTCTCGAGGTCCGTCACATACTCGCCGGAGACGTGACCAACCGTTGCCTCGCTGACGCGCCAATAGCCCTTGGTGCCCGTGACGGTCGCGCCGCGCAGAATACGAATGCCGACAGCTTCCGCCTCGGCGACGAGCGGCCCGCTCGGGTGCTGGCGCAGATCGAGGATCGCGGCGATCTCGGCGCCGGCAGCCCTGAGATCGAGCGCTGCACGATAAGCGCTGTCATGCGCCGTCGCGACCAAGACGCGATGGCCGACCTTCACGCCATAGCGGTTGAGGAACACGCGGGCCGAACCGGCCAGCATCACGCCTGGACGATCGTTTCCGGGGAAGACCAGCGGCCGCTCGATCGCTCCGGTCGCGAGCACGACCTCCTTGGCCCGGACCTGCCACATCCGCTCGCGCGGGGTGGGACGATCGTTTGAGGCGAGATGGTCGGTCAGCCGCTCGGTCAAAGCCACGAGGTTATGGCCGTAATAGCCGAATGCCTGGGTGCGGGGCAGCAGCGTCACGTTTGCCATCGCGCCGAGGTTGGCCAGGGCTGCAAGCAGCCAATCCGCCGCAGGCTGTCCGTCGATTGTGAGGTGAGGCTCGGACAGAAGCGAGCCGCCGAATTCACTCCCCTCGTCGCAGAGAATCACGCGTTTGCCCGCTCGCGCCGCGGCGAGCGTCGCTGCAAGGCCGGCCGGTCCGGCGCCGACCACCAACACGTCGCAATGCGCGAAACGGCCAGCATAGATGTCGGGGTCAGGCGCGGTCGGGGCCGGCCCGAGACCGGCGGCGCGGCGGATCGCGGGCTCGAACAGCTTGGTCCAGACGCCCGGCCCCCGCATGAAGCGGGGCCCCATGAAGGTCTTATAATAGAAACCCGCCGCGAAGATCGGGGCCAGCATGCCATTGATGGCGCCGACGTCATAGAACAACGAGGGCCAATGGTTCTGGCTGCGTGCCTCAAGACCCTCGTAGAGCTCGACCTGCGTCATGCGGAGGTTCGGGGTCTCGCGGCCGGTGCCCCGATCGATGACCGCGAGCGCGTTCGGCTCCTCGGATCCAGCCGCAAGAAAACCGCGCGGGCGGTGATATTTAAACGAACGGCCAACGAAGTGGATCCCGTGGCTCAGCAAGGCCGAGGCGAGCGTGTCGCCCTCTAATCCCTCAAAGCTGCGTCCATCGAACCAGAAGCGGCGCGCCGCACGGCGGTCAATCCGTCCTCCGGTCGGCGTGCGGTATGGCGCGCTCATTGGGTCGACTCCGCCGCCGGATATTGTTCACCCGGCAATGACGCTTCATCCGTCGCCGACAGGTCGGGACGCGGCTCGCCGACCTTGTAGGTCGTCAGGATCATGTCGCTCATGGTGTCGCGCAGGCAGTTGAAGAAGCGCCCGCAGCCGGATGCATGCCGCCAGCGCTCGGCGATCACGCCCTTGGTGTTGCTGCGCGTGTAGAGGAACGCGCCCCAGTCTGCGTCCAAGGCGACGCTCGGGTCGCGGACCACATGAGCCTCACCGCCATGTTTAAATTCGAGTTCCGGACGCGGGCCGCAATATGGGCAGGGAATGAGGAGCATATCAGTGAGCCACCGCGGCAGCGGCCGCTTCGTCGATGAGCCGACCCGTCGTGAACCGGTCGAGCGAGAAAGGCGCGTTGATGGGATGCGGCTCGCCCGTCGCGACCTGATGCGCGAAGACGTTGCCGGATCCGGGCGTCGCTTTGAAGCCGCCGGTTCCCCACCCGCAATTGACGAACAGCCCAGGCACCGGCGTCTTGCCGATGATGGGGGATCGGTCGGGCGTGACGTCGACGATGCCGCCCCAGTTCCGCAACATGCGAAGGCGACGCACGGTCGGAAACAGCTCGCAGATCGCATCCAGCGTATGGGTCGCGATATGCAGACCGCCGGTCTGGCTGTAGGACGTGTAGGCGTCCGTGCCGGCCCCGATCACCAACTCGCCCTTGTCGGATTGCGACATGTAGGCGTGGATCGTGTTCGACATGACCACACAGGGCATGATCGGCTTGATCGGCTCAGACACGAGCGCCTGGAGCGGATAGCTCTCCAGCGGCAGCCGCACGTCGGCCATCTGCATCACGGCGCTGGTGTTTCCCGCCGCGACGACACCGAGCCGCTTGGTCGCGATCGGTCCGCGCGTCGTGTCGATGCCGCTGATGGCGCCGGTCGCATCACGCCGGATCGCCGTAACCTCGCATTTCTGCAAAATATCGACCCCGAGCGCCGAGGCTGCGCGGGCATAGCCCCAGGCGACCGCGTCGTGCCGCGCGACACCGCCCCGACGCTGCAGGCTTGCGCCGACGATCGGGTAGCGCAGGTTATGCGAGATGTTGAGGATGGGGCAGAACGCCTGCGCCTCCTCCGGGCTCAACCATTCGTTGTCGATGCCGGCGAGGCGGTTGGCATGGACATGCCGCTTGAACACCTGCACGTCATGCGTGTTGTGAGCCAGCATCATGACGCCGCGCGGCGAATACATGACATTGTAGTTCAGCACATGCGACAGATCCTGCCACAGGTTCATGGCGCGGTTGTAGAGCGCCTCGCTCTCTTCCCAGAGATAGTTGGAGCGGATGATCGTGGTGTTGCGGCCGGTGTTGCCACCACCCAGCCAACCCTTTTCGACCACCGCGATATTGGTCATGCCATGCTCGGCCGCCATATAGTAGGCGGTGGCGAGGCCATGGCCGCCACCCCCGATGATGATCGCGTCATAGGACGCTTTCGGTTCGGGCGAGCGCCACTGCTCCGGCCAGCCCCGGTTGGCGTCGAAGCTTTGGCGGATCAGGTTCAGCAGCGAAAATCGCACGTCGACAAGGCTCCGGGGGGCACGTGCCGTCTTTGTGATGGTCCGGCGCGCAAGCGTCTAGCGTGGAGACGACAAGCCTATGTCGAATTTGTGATATGGCGGGATGCCGCACTATTCTCCCGGCGCGGGAAGCGGCATCGGCGCGGGAGCCGCCTTGCGCCGCAACTGCATCCACCGCGCCCGCAATCGGCTGAGCACCACATACATGGCGGGCGTAGTATAAAGCGTCAGCACCTGGCTGAGGATCAGACCACCCACGATGGTGACGCCGAGCGGGCGCCGGAGTTCCGCCCCGACCCCCGTGCCGAGCGCCAGCGGCAGCGCCCCGAGCAGCGCCGCGAGCGTCGTCATGAGGATGGGCCGAAACCGTTCGAGGCAGGCTTCGTAGATTGCGACCTCGGGCGTCAGCGACCGGGCCCGTTCGGCCCCGATGGCGAAATCCACCAGCATGATGCCGTTCTTTTTGACGATGCCGATCAGCAGGATGATGCCCACGAAGGCGATGAGCGTGAGTTCCATGCCGACGGCGTTGAGGGCCACCAGTGCGCCGAGGCCGGCGGAGGGGAGCGTTGAGATGATGGTGATCGGGTGGATCAGGCTCTCGTAGAGAACGCCCAGGATGATATACATGGCGAATAAGGCCGCCAGGATCAGCATCCCCTGCCCGCCGCCGCTCTGCTGGAATAATTGCGCGTCGCCCGCAAATTCGGCATGCAGCCCGTCTGGCAGATGCATCTCGGCCACCGCCTGCAACACCGCCGCCGTGCTGGCGTCGAGGCTCGCACCCGGCGTGAGATTATACGAGATGGTGATCGAGGGGAACGAGCCCTGGTGATTGACCACGAGGGCCGCCGCACTGCGCTCGAGATGCGCGAAGGCGGTCAGCGGCACCTCGGCGGTCGCGCCTTGCTGGCCATCGCTGACAGCCGCGATCGCGGTCGTGCCGGAGGCGTTCAGCCCCCCCGAAACGGGGCGGGTCCCCGGCACATAGATTTTCGTGATGTCGATCGGATCACGTTGATTGCGGAGCGCGACCTCCAGAACCACGCGATATTGATTGCGCTGAGTGTAGATGGTCGAGATCTGCCGCTCGCCAAACGCGTTGTTCAGGGCGTTGTCGATCGCCTGCATCTGCACACCGAGGCGGGCGGCTTTGAGCCGATCGATCACGACATCGACCTGGAGGCCGCCCTGCTCGCGATCGGTCGACACGTCGACAAGGCCGGGCACCTGCTTCATCCGAGCCAAGACCTTGGGTTGCCACTCGACCAGTTCGGCGAGATTGCTGTCCCAAAGCGTGAATTGATATTGTGCCTTGCCTTGGCGAGCGCCAGCCCGAAGATCCTGCACCGGCACCATGAACAACGAGATGCCAGCGACATGGGCGACCTTGCGGCGCAGGCGGTCGATCACCTCGGTGATCGGCTCCCGCTGGTCAACCGGTTTCAGGCTGATGAACAAGCTGCCCTGATTGCCCGAGCCACGGCCGCCACCGATGAAGGAGCCGACCCCATCCACGGCCGGATCCTTTTCGACCCGATCGGCCAGTTCCTGCTGCAAGGCCGACATGGCGGTGAACGAGGAATCCGCCGACGCCTCGGTCATGCCCATGATGAGCCCCGCGTCGTCCTGCGGGAAGAAGCCTTTCGGCGTGGTGCCGAACAGAACGACCGTCAACCCGATCGTCGCCAGCATGACCAGCACCATCAGCCACGGATGCCGAAGCGTGACCTTGAGCGACGACGCATAGATTGCGATGAGCCAACCGAGGATCCCCTCGACGATTTTGTCGAAGCGCGTTTCCCGTCGATCCCGGTCATGCGTCATGAAGTGGGCGCAGAGCATCGGTGTCAGGGTCAGCGACACCACCGTCGAAACGACCACCGCATAGGCAAGCGTCAGCGAGAATTCGCGGAAGAAGATGCCGATCAGGCCCGGCATGAACAACAGCGGCACGAAGGCGGCCAGCAGCGACGCACTGATCGACAAAACCGTAAAGCCGATCTGCCGTGCGCCGAGCATCGCGGCGGCGCGGGGCTTCATGCCGGTCTCGATGTTGCGGGTCACGTTCTCGATCATGACGATGGCATCGTCGACCACGAATCCAACCGAGATCGTGATGGCCATCAGCGAGAGGTTGTCGAGGCTGAAGCCCGACAGCCACATCATCAGCACCGTTCCGGCCAGCGACAGCGGCACGGCCGCACCCGCCGCGAGCGTAGGGGTGAGGCGGCGCAGAAACACCAGCACGACGCCCATGACCAGCCCGATGGTCAGCAGAAGCGTGAACTGGATATCCTCGACACTGGCCCTGATCGTGGTCGTACGATCGCTGAAGATCGAAATATCGACGCCGGCCGGGAGAAACTGCTGCATCTGCGGCAGCAGCGCCTTCACCCTGTCGACCGTGTCGATCACGTTGGCGGTCGGCTGCTTGGTGACAATCAGGAGGATCGACGGCTTCTTGTTATACCAGCCCGCGGCGCGGCGCGTGCGGACGCCCTGCTGCACATCCGCAACGTCGCTGAGTTTCACCACGACGCCGTTGGTGTTTTTGACGATGATGCCCTTGTAGTCGTCCGGCGTATTCAGCCGGTCGCTGGTCGCCAGCGTCTCAGCAAGGTCCGGCCCATCGAATCCGCCCACCGCCTCGCCCACATTGGCGTTGGCGATGGCGGCTCGCACATCGTCAAGTGCGAGCCCCATGGCGGCGAGCCGCGATGGATCGATCTGCACCCGGACGGCGGGCTGGTCGGCGCCGTTGACCGTGACTTCCGCCACGCCTTCGACCTGCGAAATGCGTTGGGCCAGAACGGTATCGGCAGCATCGTACAGCGCTGTCGTCGGCAGATTTTTCGACGTGAGCGCCAGAATGATGACCGGCGCGGCGGCCGAATTTGCCTTCCGGTAGACCGGCAGCGTCGGCAGGTCGCTGGGCAGGTCTGTGGCCGCGGCGTTGAGAGCGGCTTGCACATCGCGCGCCGCATCATCCGCATTGCGGCTGAGATCGAACTGGATCGAGATCGAGGTCGAGCCGAGCGTGCTGGTCGAGGTCAGTTCGGTGACGCCGGAGATTTCGGCCAACCGCCGCTCGAGCGGCGCCGCGACCGTCGCGGCCATCGTGGCGGGATCGGCGCCGGGCCGTGACGCGCTGACACGGACGACCGGAAACTCGACTGACGGCAGGCTAGCGACCGGAAGCTGAAAATAGGCCACAACCCCGGCCAGGAACAATCCGACACACATCAGCGTGGTGCCGATCGGGCGCCGGATGAAGGGGTCGGAGAAGCCCATTATTCGGCCGCCCGCGACGGAATGGTGGGCGCCTCGCCGTCCCCGTCATGCAGCTGGCCCGGGAGCGAGGGCGGACCGAAGGGGCGGGACGCGCCCGCGGCATCGACCTCGAGGTCATCCTCCGGATCATAGAGCGGCGTGTCGCGGAGCCCCAACCGTGCACCGACCCGGCCGAGTTGCAGGTAGATCACGGGCGTCGTGTAAAGCGTGAGCAACTGGCTGAGCAGAAGGCCGCCCACGATCGAGATGCCGAGTGGGACGCGAAGCTCAGAGCCGCTGCCATGGGCGAGGGCCAGCGGAATGGCACCGAACAGCGCCGCGAGAGTCGTCATCATGATGGGCCGAAAGCGCAGGTGGCAGGCTTTCACAATGGCATCCAGGGGCGACAACCCCTCGACACGCTCGGCCTCGCGCGCGAAATCGATCATCATGATGGCGTTTTTCTTAACGATGCCCATCAGCAGGATGATGCCGATCAGCGCCACGATCGAGAGTTCATGACCGCAGAGGATCAGTGCCAGCAACGCCCCGACCCCTGCCGACGGCAGCGTCGACAGGATCGTCAGCGGGTGGATGTAGCTTTCGTAGAGGATGCCGAGCACCAGGTAGATCGTGACGACGGCGGCCAGCACCAGCATCGGCTCGCTTGCCAGCGAATTGGTGAATTCCGCCGCGTCGGCCCCGAATGAGCCGGCGATCGAGGGCGGCATACCGATATCGGTCTCAGCCTGTTTGATGGCCGTCACGGCCTGCCCGAGCGATGCGCCCTCGCTGAGATCGAAGCTGATCGTCGACGCCGGAAATTGCTCTTGATGGTCGATCGATAGCGGCGCGGTGGTCCGCTTCAAGGTCGCGAGCGACACCAGCGGCACTTCGGCCCCGCCAACGATGCCGACATAGAGCTTGTCGAGCACATTGGGATCGGTCTGATATTGCGGCGCGGCTTCGAGGATCACGCGATATTGATTGGATTGCGCGTAGATGGTCGAGATTTGCCGCTGCGCGAAAGCGTCGTTCAACGTGTCGTCGATCAGTTGCATGTTGACGCCAAGCCGGCCCGCCTTCTGCCGGTCGATATCGACGAAAGCGCGAAGTCCGCCGGTCTGCGTTTCACCTGCGACTTGGGACAGGATCGGCACGGCCCGAAGTTCGGCCAGGAGCTTGTCGGACCAGGTCTGTACCTGCGTCGCATCCGTCCCGACCAACGTATATTGATATTGCGAGCGGCTTTGCTGCGTGGCGATCTGGATGTCCTGGATCGGCTTCACGTAAGGCGTCACGCCCGGGATCGTGAGCAGCGCGGTCCGCATGCGGTCGCCGATCTCGGTCGAGGTCTGGCTGCGCTGATCGGCCGGACGGAGCCCGACCTGAAGCGAGGCGACGTTCGAGGTCGGGTTCAGCGTGCCGATGCCAAGCACCGCCGTCACGGCCGTCACGTCGGGATCGCGCCGCAGAATCGCGCCAGCCTGATCCTGAAGGCGTGTCATGGCCGCGAAGGATGAGGTCGGAGACCCCTCGATCACGACGGTCAGCAGCCCGGTATCCTGCTTGGGCAGAAAGCCTTTCGGGATGATGACGTAGAGATAAACCGTGAGCCCGAGCGTTCCCAGCGTCAGCAGCAGCATCAGGCTTTGGCGGCGGAGAGCCCAGCCTAGGGTGTTCCCGTAGAGCGTCGCCATCCAGGTGATCGGTTTTTCGACCATCCGCATCAGCCAAGTCTCGCGATCGGGCGTGGCGCGCAGCAGGCGTCCGCACATCATCGGCGTCAGGGTCAGCGACACGACGGCCGAGACGATCACCGCGAACGTTAGCGTGAGAGCGAATTCACGGAACATGCGGCCCACGAGTCCCGTCATGAACAACAGCGGGATGAAGACCGCGATCAGCGACACGGTCAACGAGATGACTGTAAAACCGATCTGCCGCGCACCGGTGAGGGCGGCCTGAAGCGGCGTCTCGCCATCTTCGATCTTGCGAACCACGTTCTCGATCATCACGATCGCATCGTCGACCACGAAGCCGGTGCCTATGGTCAGCGCCATCAGCGAGAGATTGTCGAGGCTGAACCCGAAGGCGGCCATCACCGCGAACGTCGCCATGATGGACAGCGGCAGCGCCACCGCTGCGATGATGGTGGCCCGGACCGTACGGAGAAACAGCAGCACCACGAGCACGACGAGGGCGCAGCTCAACACGAGAGTGAACTGCACGTCCGCGATGGAGGCGCGGATGGTGTCGGTCGAGTCGTGCACCACCTCGAGTTTGGCTCCTGACGCCAGCGCGGTGCGAAGGCGAGGTAGCTGTTGCAGCACGCGATCGACGGTCTGCACCACATTGGCGCCGGGCTGACGCTGCACGTCGATGATGATGGCGGGATCGCCCTGAAACCAGCCGGCGGCGCGCACGTTTTCGACACCGTCGATCACGCTGGCGATGTCGCGCACCAGAACCGCCGAATTGTTCCGATAGGCAACGACGACGTCCCTGTAAGCACCCGCCGCCTCGATCTGGTCGTTGGCCGCGATCGTGTAAGCCTGGGTCTTTCCGTCCAGCGAGCCTTTCGACCCGGCCACATTGGCGGCCACGACGGCATTTCGCAGATCCTCCATACCGAGTTGGTAGGCGGCCATGCGGGTCAGGTCGGCCTGGATGCGGACGGCGGGCCGTATGTTGCCCTGCACCGACACATGACCGACGCCCGACACTTCGCTGAGGCGGGGCGCCAGAAGCGTATCGGCGACATCGCTCAGGTCACGCAGCGAAACCGATTTCGAGGTCAAGGCCAGCGTCACGATCGGCGTATCGGCCGGGTTCACCTTGGAATAGGTCGGCGGGTAAGGCAGGTTGCGCGGCAGCGTCGACGCGGCGGCGTTGATGGCCGATTGCACGTCTTGCGCGGCCGCATCGATGTCGCGGTCGAGATTGAATTGCAGCGTGATCTGGCTCAGCCCGAAGGAGCTTTGCGACGTCATGTTGGCGAGCGCCGGGATCTGCCCGAATTGCCGCTCCAGCGAGGCCGTGACGAGTGACGCGATCGTATCCGGGTTGCCGCCCGGCAATTGGGTCGTGACCTGAATGGTGGGAAAATCGACCTGCGGCAGCGCCGAAACGGAGAGCTGCTTATAGCCCAGCAGCCCAGCCAGCAGCACCGCCACCGCGAGCAGCGATGTGGCGACAGGCCGGAGGATGAAGGGCGACGAGACGTTCATCAGGGTTGCGTCTTAATTGGCGGTCGGTCCGGGGTTACTTTGGCTTTGATTGACGTCGCGTGGCTTGCGACCGTCGCGGTGACGATGCCGCGTCTGGTCGGCCTCGGGCGGTGTGTCGTTCGGGGTTGCGGACGCGGCCGGTGTCTCGGCCGGAACATCCCCCGTGTGGCCGCTGGCGGGCGCCGATCCCGTCGCGCTTGTCGGGATCATGGGCTGGCCCGCAGCATTCGGCCGTGCGGTTTCGCCTTGTTTGCCGGACGGCACGGCTTCGCCCCCACCGACGGGTGCGTCGGAGGCGCCGGCCGATGCCGTCGCGGTCGAGATCGTGACCTTCGAACCATCGGTCAGCCGTGTGAAGCCGGTCGTCACCACCGTGGCCGGCACCTCAAGCCCTGCCGTCACGACGCTATCGGTCTCGGTCTGCCGCCCCACCGTGACCGGCTGCATCTTCACCGTTTCGGCGTCGCCGACCACATAGACGAAGCTGCCATCGGGACCGCGCTGCACCGCGGAGGTCGGCACCACGACGACATGCGACAGCATATCGATATAGAGCCGCACGTTGACGAATTGACCGGGCCAGAGTTGCAGCTTGTCGTTCGGAAAACTGGCCTTCAGCTTCACGGTTCCGGTGGTCTGGTCGATGGTATTGTCGATCACCTGCAGCACGCCGGTATCGATCACCTTCCGGTTGTCACCATCCCGCGCCTCGGCTTTCAAGGATCCACGCGCATTGGAGGCGTTGACGGAGGCAAGATATTGCTGCGGCAGGTTGACGATGATGGAGATCGGCCGCACCTGCGCCACCGTGACGATTCCGGTCGTATCCGACGCATGGACGATGTTGCCCTGATCCACCAGCCGGATACCAGTGCGGCCATCGATTGGTGACCGGATCGTGGCGTAGTTCAATGTCGTCTTGGCGCTATCGATCGCGGCTTGATCCTGCTGCACGATCGCCTGTGTCTGCGTCACCAGAGCCTTCTGCGTATCGGCCTGCTGGTGCGAGCCATATTGGGTCTCGGCCAGCTTTTGATAGCGGATCAGATCGACCTGGGCATTGGCCAGAATGCTGTCGTCCTGGGCTTTTTTGGCGACCGCCTGATCATAGGAGGCCTGATAGGTGGCCGGATCGATCCGGGCCAGGATATCGCCCTTCTTGACGTCCTGCCCTTCTTGGAAATCCACCTCGATCAACTTGCCGTCGACCTGCGTCTTGACCGTGACGGTGTTGGTCGCCTGCACGGTCCCGAGAATGTCTGCCGTGACCGGCAGGTCGGTGTAGCGGGCCTGCGCCACAAGCACCGGCGTCGGTCCGCCGAAGCCGCCTCGACGTCCGCCGCCTGCGGCCGATTTTCCCGCCGCGCCACCCGAGCGATGCCGGCCAGCGCCCTGCCCCAGAGCCGCGCCGTCAGCGGCGGTCGAGGCCGTCTCGGTCTTGGCCCACGGCAGATGCGGCAACCAGGGCATAGCATCGCGCAGCCAGACGTAACGCTCGGCCAGGAAGACCGTCGCGACCGCCACAAGGACGAGCAGGAACAGAAACCGTTTCAATGACACTCACCGCTTGGCTTCAAGTCGGCCCCAGCCCGGGTGCCCAGGGCGGACCGACGCTCGGGATCGGGGGCTGGCCGAGAAGCTCATGCGTCTCGGTCGCAGCTTGATTGGGCGGAACGATGGCCTGTCCCGGTATGCCATAGGTCAGGGGCGCCGGAAATGCGATCGCCGGCTCGACCGGCCCGGTTTTTGGATAGACCCAACCGCCGCCGAGCGCTTGCGCCAAGCTGGCGATGGCTTGGAAACGAGCCAGTTTCGCAACCGCGACCGCGTCCTCAGCCCCAAACAGCGTCAATTGAGTGTTGAGCACGGTCACGATATCGATCGTGCCGAGCTTCAAACGCTCCTTTGTGATGTCATAGGCGCGGCGCGAGGAGACCACGACATCGGCGAGAAGCTTTTCGTGTTCGAGGTTGCGGCGGATCGCCACCAGGGCGTTTTCGACGTCGACGAGCGACTGCAAAATCGCTTTGCGATAGGTTTCGAGATCCTCACGGCGCACGCCCCGCGTCTGGTCGAGGTTGCCTTGCAACGTGTAGCCGTCGAACAGCGGTTGCGTCAGGCCGCCGGCGATCGTGCCAAACAGCGCCTCCGGCTTGAGGAGATTCTGTAGCAGTGCACTTTCGACGCCGCCATTCCCCGTGAGCGTGATGGAGGGAAAGAAGGCGGCCCGCGCCGCCTGTACGGTGGCGTCCGCAGAGGCCAGCGTCGCCTCGGCCGAGGCGATGTCGGGTCGCCGCCGCAGCAACTGGGACGGAACGCCGGCCGGAATGCGAGGCGAGCGCAATGCGTTGAGCGAACCGCCCGCGACATGAACGCTTTCGGGCGTGCGCCCCATGAGGATGGCGATCTGCGTCCTGGCCTGATCGGCCTGTAATTGAAGCAGCGGAATGGTCGCCAATTGCTGGTTGACCACGCTCTCCTGCTCGGCAACCTCCAAAGCGGTGACGGTTCCGACCGTGAGGCGGCCCTTGATGGCTTCCAGCACCTCACGGGCGCTCCGCACGTTCTCCCGCGCGATCCGCAGCCGATCCTGAGCCGACAGCAGAGTGAAATAGGTGCTGACGACCGAGGCGACGGACGACAAGGCCACGGTGTCGCGCGAGAACTGCGACGCGAGAGCGTTTTGCTCCGCCGCGACGCTCGTATAGGCATTGCGGCCCCAGAAATCGACCTCGTAACTCGCTGTCAGGCCGAGCTGGAACAGGTTGCTGGCCGAGCCTCCCGCGGTTCCCGAGCCACTCCGGAAAGTGGTGGAGGGCGAGAACGTTCGCTGCGCGTTGGCGCTGCCGGAGAGTTGCGGAAAGAGGGCGGCGCTTTGCTGTTCGACCTGAGCTTGCGCCTGCACGATGCGGGCTGCGGCTGCCGCAATGTCGAGGTTGCCGCTAGCCGTGCCGGCCGCAAGGCGCGTCAACTCCGGCGAGCCGAACAAACCCGGCCAATCGGCGCTGATCGGCGGTGCGGCTTTCGGGCCGCCGTAATCGAATTTGGCCGGCGTGGCGATCCCGAGCGCCGGCTTAGTCTCGTCGAACGTGCACCCGGCCGTCGCGCCAGCCAGGACGATGACGAGACATGTGGCCCGCGTGCTTTTGAGGGAGCGACGCGTCACCCGAGCGCGCTCGATGTCCGGATCGGAAAAGCTGAGCTGGAATTCACGATCACTGAGACTCACGACACTGAGGGGGCGCACCCGCAGCCATGTTTAAGGTCGAGTGACCGGGAATTGGCAAGCGCATGAACCTCGCGGACGACAGTCTCTTGTGAGCCGTGTCGCAAAAGCATCAGGCAAAATTAATCGACGGGGTCGCCAAGAAACTTTAAGGCTTCCTCAAGACGTCAATTGGGCGTCGACATGGTGTTTGGATGAAGAGATGAGTTTAGGCGACAGGCCCACCACGACGACGACTGCGGCAACGCCACTCACGCCACGACCGATCTCGGCCGGCGTCCGAATCGGACATGTCCATCTGAAGGTCGCTGATCTCGATCGGTCGCTCGCCTTCTACTGTGGCGTCCTCGGGTTCGAACTCATGCAGCGGTTCGGGTCGCAGGCGGCCTTCATCGCCGGCGGCGGCTACCATCACCAAATCGGCCTCAACACCTGGGAGAGCAAAGGCGGATCGCCTCCACCGCGCGGCAGCACAGGGCTCTTCCATCTTGCGATCCTGTATCCGACGCGCGCCGAGCTCGCGGATGCGCTCCGTCGCTTGATCGACAACAAGGTGCCATTAGACGGAGCAAGCGACCATGGCGTCTCCGAAGCGCTCTATTTGAACGACCCCGATCAAAATGGCGTCGAACTGTATTGGGACCGCCCGCGCAAGGAATGGCCGCGCGATGCAGATGGCCAGATCGCCATGGTGACGGCGGCGCTCGATCTCCGCAGTCTCCTGCGTGAGCCGCCCCTCACCTGAGGGCTGAGGTCACGAGGGATTGGGCCAATGAAGGCTTAGCCAACGTGAGCCGTTAAGCTCATCCCGCTTCAATCATAAGGCTCAGCCCGCTGGAGCCTAAAGGGCTCAAGCCATGATGGTACCGTCGACCGGCGGCCTGATGTCGTCGAGACGCGCTTCGAGAGCCGCGATCCGCCGCTTCAAGGCGTCGTTCTCGTCGCGGGCCAGGGAAGCCATCTCGCGCACGGCTTCGAATTCCTCGCGCGTCACGACGTTCATGGTCGAGAGAAGACGCTCCGTCTGGGTCTTGACGACGGTTTCGGCCTCGCGCCGAACCCCCTGCGCCACACCGGCCGCGTCGGTCACGAGACGGGCGAAATCGTCGATGAAGCGGCCGCTTTTCTGAGACATTTCGAACTCCTGATTGGGCCTCGCATCTAGCACGCGCACCAGATGAGGCCAAGCAGAGCGGGCCACCCGTGCCATCATCACGGCGCTGAGCTGCGGTCGCCGTCGAGACGCTGCACCGTGCGCAGGGAGGGAAACAGCCGGGACCAGAGCACCGCCACCATGATGGTGCCGAGACCGCCGACCACGACGGCCGGGACGGTGCCCAACAGCGCCGCCGTCATCCCGGACTCGAACTCGCCGAGCTGGTTGGACGTGCCGATAAACATCGAATTGACGGCGCTCACCCGGCCGCGCATCGCATCGGGCGTCTCCAATTGGACAAGCGTTCCCCGGATCACGACGCTGACCACGTCCGAAGCACCGAGCAGGACGAGCGCCGCGAGCGACAGCGGAAACGAGGTCGACAAACCGAACACGATGGTGGCGAGGCCGAACACCACGACGGCCGCGAACATGGTCAAACCCACATGTCGACGAAGCGGATGGCGCGCGAGGAGGATCGAGGTCGTCAGAGCGCCGACCGCCGGCGCGCCCCGTAACAGGCCGAGCCCGATGGGCGACGTATGGAGGATGTCGCGCGCATAGACCGGCAACAGCGCCGTGGCACCGCCCAGCAGCACGGCGAAGAGGTCGAGCGAAATGGCGCCCAACACGATCGGATGATCGCGGATGTAGACGAAACCGGACAGGAGTGATTCGATTGTGACGGGTTCCCGGCGGGGCGTTACTCGCGCCATGGCGATGCCACCGACCAGAACACTCGACACGAAGAACAAGACCGCCACGGTCCCATAGGCGGAGGCCGAACCGAGCACGTAGAGAAAGCCGCCGAGCGCCGGGCCGATGATGGTCGCGGTTTGCGTCGCGGAGGCGGAGAGCGCCAAGGCGGAGGGCAGCAGCGCCAACGGGACGACGCCGGGCAGAAGCGCCGAGACCGTCGGGCTCTCGAACGTCCGGCATGCCCCGAGCACCGCGACGGCGGCGAAAATTACATGAACGCTGAGCCAGCCCTCGTAGCTGCCGACGGCAAGCAAGGCCGTCGCACAGCCTTCGACCATCTGGCAGATCCGGACCACGATCCGTCTGTCGTAGCGATCGGCGACATGGCCGGCCGGGATCGTCAGCAGCAGCATCGGCAGAAATTGCATCAGGCCCACAAGCCCGAGTTCGACCGTGCTACCGGTGAGACTATAGACCTGCCAGCCGACCACGACCGCGGTCATCTGAAACGCGACCGTCGAACTCACCCGTGCGGACCAATACCGCACGAAAGACGGGCGGCGCAGCAGGGCGGGCGCTTCGATCTCGAGATCTGGAACCGTCACGGGCGATCCCTCACCGAACCGGAGCGCAGCGCTATCGCCCCCGTCGCTTGGTCTTGCCCTTCGCCGTGCTTGTGCCGAACTCGCCGAAGCCGAGATCGCCTTCGGGCGCGCCATCACCGGAAGGTTCGCGCGGCGTCGCCGGAGCCGCGACCGGTTTCTTGGCGCTTTTGGCGTCCGGTGCGGACTTATCTTCGAACTTGATCGCCATTCGGTCCCATTCCAATTCACCCTGGAGCGACGAGCTGTCGGTTCGATCGGTCATGCCATCGACGCGGCTCACGCGATCTGCATGATCTCTGCTGTAAGGTGGATCGACAGAAGATCAAACGGAAACCAAGACCTCGATGCGGACTTTCCTCACTTCTCCGATCAAGCGACAACCTCGCCGTGACCGGATGCCGGCATGATCTCGTCGCCCCATGCGAGCCGGGCCGCCCCGACGCTGGCGATCATCGGAGCTGGGCCGGCCGGCCTGATGGCGGCCGAGGTCGCTGCCGAGGCCGGTGCCAACGTGACGGTCTACGATCGCATGCCGTCGGTCGGCCGCAAGTTCCTGCTTGCCGGCCGTGGCGGCCTGAACCTCACGCATAGCGAGCCACTCGAGGCCTTTGTCCCGCGTTACGGCTCGGCCGCAGCCGTCTTGCGCCCTGCTCTCGACGCCTTCGGGCCGGATACGCTTCGAGCCTGGAGCGCGGCGCTCGGCCAAGCCACCTTCATCGGGTCGAGCGGTCGGGTGTTTCCCGCGAGCTTCAAGACATCGCCGCTTCTCCGCGCCTGGTTGCGGCGTCTCGATCAACGCGGCGTGACGTTCAAGCCGCGTCACCGCTGGACCGGTTGGACCACGGATGGCGGCCTGCTGTTCGAGGGGCCGGACGGCGCCGCTGTGGTCGCTCATGCCGACGCGACTCTTCTGGCGCTCGGCGGCGCGACGTGGCCGCAACTCGGCTCGGATGGCGCGTGGGTCGCGCCGTTGCGACAGGCTGGCGTCGATGTCGCGCCGTTGCGCCCGGCAAATTGCGGCATGACGGTCGATTGGTCAGTGATGTTTCGCGAACGATTCGAGGGGCATCCACTCAAGAACGTCGCTTTGACCGGCGCGGGCCAGACAGTGCGGGGAGACGCCATGGTGACGAGGGCGGGGCTGGAAGGCGGCGCGGTTTATGCGCTGTCGGCTCCCCTCCGGGATGCTATCCAGGCGCAGGGAGGCACGACCCTGCTGGTGGCGCTGCGGCCGGACATCGACACCCCGACGCTGGCGCGCCGCCTCGGGCATCGTCCCTCGAAGCAATCCTTTTCGACCTATCTCCGCAAATCCCTGAAGCTCTCGCCAGCGGCGATCGGCCTGGTGCAGGAAGCACATCACGTTGCTGCGGCGACGGGCCACACGGAGCCTTTGGCCGACATGAGTCCCGAACGGCTGGCGGCCTTGGTCAATGCCGTGCCGGTGCGCTTGACCGGGACGGCTCCGATGGCGCGCGCCATCTCCAGCGCGGGCGGCATCCGCTTCGATGCAATCGGCCCCGATTATATGCTGAGGACGCATCCGGGCGTCTTCGCGGCTGGTGAAATGCTGGACTGGGAAGCCCCGACCGGTGGCTACCTGCTCCAGGTAAATTTCGCGACCGGGGCGGCTGCGGCCCGTGGAGCTCTCGCCTGGCTCGCGGCCGGTGGTTCCCGCGCTCCGTAACGCGTGCAGGCCGACGGCTCTTTCTGCAGCCGCGGTTTCGGATTAAATGGAAGCAATGCCTCCCGTCAGTTCACCCCTCGCGAGACCTGTCTATGACCGAGATGCCCGCCGCTCTGCATCGCTCTGCCGCGCAATTCCAGTGGGATGATCCGTTCCGCCTTGCCGAGCAATTGAGCGAGGACGAACGGATGATCGGTGACACGGCACGGGCTTTTGCTCAGGAGAAGCTGCAGCCGCGCATCGTCGACGCTTACGCTCATGAAAAGACCGATCGGGCGATCTTCGAGGAGATGGGCTCGCTCGGCCTGCTCGGCGTGACGCTGCCGGAGCAATATGGCGGGGCGGCCGCATCCTATGTGGCCTATGGGCTGGTGGCGCGCGAGGTCGAACGGGTCGATTCGGGCTACCGCTCGATGATGAGCGTGCAATCCTCGTTGGTGATGTACCCGATCCATGCCTATGGCGACGAGGCGCAGCGCCAGCGCTACCTGCCGAAGCTTGCCAGCGGCGAATGGGTGGGATGTTTCGGCCTGACCGAGCCGGAGGCAGGCTCCGACCCGTCCGGCATGCGGACACGCGCCGAGAAGATCGACGGCGGCTATCGCATCACCGGCGCCAAAACCTGGATCTCCAACGCGCCGATCGCGGATGTGTTCGTGGTCTGGGCAAAGTCGGACGCCCACGAGGGCGCGATCCGCGGCTTCATCCTCGACAAGGGCGCCAAAGGTCTGTCGGCGCCGAAGATCGAGGGGAAGCTGTCGCTCCGCGCCTCGATCACGGGCGAGATCGTGATGGAGGGCGTCGAAGTCCCCGAAACCAGCCTGCTGCCGAACGTGGCGGGCCTCAAGGGGCCGTTCGGCTGCCTCAATCGCGCCCGCTATGGAATCGCCTGGGGCGTGATGGGAGCGGCCGAGGATTGCTGGCACCGCGCGCGCAGCTATACGCTCGACCGCAAACAATTCGGTCGGCCGCTGGCCGCCACCCAACTCGTGCAGAAGAAACTCGCCGACATGCAGACCGAGATCGCGCTTGGCTTGCAGGCGGCTTTGCGCGTCGGCCAATTGTTCGACGCCGGCCAGATGGCGCCCGAAATGATCAGCCTGATCAAGCGCAACAATTGCGGGAAGGCGCTCGATATCGCCCGAATGGCGCGGGACATGCATGGCGGCAACGGCATCGTCGGCGAATACCACGTCATTCGCCATGCCCAGAACCTTGAAACCGTCAACACCTACGAGGGAACGCATGATGTCCATGCGCTGATCCTCGGACGGGCGCAGACCGGCATTCAAGCCTTCGGCTGACACGTTTCGGGCTGCGCCGTCCCCTCCCCGCTTGCGCGGGTTTCGGGTCGCGCGGCCTTTCCTTACTGCAGTTCGGACATGTGCCTTGGCGATCGTAATCCGCTTGTTTCCGCTTTGGACCGTCCTCGTGGCGGTGGCGGCCTATTTGTCGCCAACCACGTTCCGCCCCGTGTCGCCCTATGTGGCGCTGCTTCTCGGTCTCATCATGTTCGCGATGGGTGTGTCGCTGAGGATCGCTGATTTCAAACGCGTCTTCGTGCAGCCAGGCCCGGTAATCGCGGGTCTCGGCCTGCATTATCTCATCATGCCGCTCGCAGCCTATCTGATCGCCCATGCGCTCGATATGCCGCCAGAGATCACGACCGGTATGATCCTGGTCGGCAGCGTGGCGAGCGGCACGGCTTCGACCGTCATGGTGTATTTATCGGGCGGCGACGTGGCGCTCTCCGTGACCATCAGTGCCTTCTCGACGCTCGTGGGCATCGTGGCGACGCCGCTGCTGACCCGCCTTTATGTCTCGGCCGATATCGCGGTCGATACGGTGGGGCTTCTCGGCAGCATCGTCGAGATCGTGGCTCTGCCGGTTGCGCTCGGGCTTGTGGTCAATCACCTCGCATCGAGGCTTGTGCGCCGGGTCGAGCCCCTGCTGCCGCTCGTGTCCATCGCGGCGATCCTGCTGATCATCGGCGCGGTCGTCGGCGGCGCTCAGCCCAGTATCGCGGCGGTCGGCCCCCTCGTGATGGTCGGCGTCATCCTGCACAATGGCGTCGGGCTGCTTGGCGGCTACTGGGGCGGGCGTCTGCTCGGGTTCAACGAGAGCGTCTGCCGAACGTTGGCGCTCGAAGTCGGCATGCAGAATTCGGGTCTGGCGGCAACGCTCGGCATCAAATATTTCTCGCCTCTCGCGGCGTTGCCGGGCGCCATCTTTTCGGTGTGGCACAATCTGTCCGGCTCGTTGTTGGCGGGTGTTTGGGCCGGTCGACCGCCTTTCAAGCCGGACGCGACACCGATTGAACGCATCGCCTGACCGGCCATGGCGTGACCCAACGCGGCGTTTCCAGCCCATACGCTCTTGTGTCAAAGGCTTCCGATGCCGATGTCAGGGGTCACACGCGCGTCGATCGCGCCTCCTTCGGAGTTCACGATGCCTGCATTTTCCGTGCTCGACCTGGCGCCCGTCCCGCAAGGGTGCACGCCAGGGGACGCGCTGCGTCGCACGCTCGACCTAGCCCAACATGCGGAAGGTTGGGGCTATAACCGCTACTGGGTGGCCGAACACCACAATATGGTGGGTATCGCCAGCGCCGCGACCGCTGTCGTCGTCGGTTATATCGCAGGTGGAACACGCACGATCCGGGTCGGATCGGGCGGCATCATGCTCCCGAACCACGCGCCACTCGTGATCGCCGAACAATTTGGCACGCTGGCCTCGCTCTATCCCGGTCGTATCGACCTCGGGCTCGGGCGCGCACCCGGCACAGACCAACGCACGCTGCGGGCGTTGCGTCGTGATCCTTCGGTGGCGGATAATTTTCCGCAGGACGTGCTGGAGCTGCAAGCCCTGTTCGGCCCCCTCCAGCCCGGGCAGACAATCCAGGCCGTTCCGGGAACGGACCTGAACGTTCCGCTCTGGATCCTGGGCTCGAGCTTGTTTGGCGCTCAACTGGCCGGCATGTTGGGCCTCCCCTACGCGTTTGCGTCGCATTTCGCGCCGGATGCCTTGATCCAAGCGCTCGCGATGTACCGGGCCAAGTTCCAGCCGTCCGATCAACTCGAGCGCCCCCATGCCATGGTCGGCGTCAATGTCGTTGTGGCCGAGACCGACGCCGAGGCGCGCCGCCTCTTCACGTCCATGCAGCAAGCTTTTACCAACATGTTCCGCGGCACGCGCGGGCTGCTGCAGCCGCCGATCGACGACATCGACACCTATTGGAACCCGGCCGAAAAGGCTCAGGCCTCCAACATGCTCGGTTGTTCGTTCGTCGGTTCACCCGAGACGGTGCGACGCGGGCTCGACCGTCTGATCGAAAACACTGGCGCTGATGAATTGCTCGTCGCCTCCGCGATCTTCGATCATGGCGCCCGTCTTCGGTCGTATGAGCTGCTCGGCGAAATGCAGGCAGCGTTCAATCGGCAGATGGCTTACGCCTGACGCGCCTCGCGTCGTCGAGGTGGTTTGACAATCCGGGGAAGATCGCGATCTATCGACGCGGTCTACCGGATCAGATCGGACCATCGATATGGCGCAAGAGACGGTCCTCCCCAGCGCGACCGGGGCATCGCCCTTGATGCCCCGCTACGACCAGATCTTTCCCACGCTGACCCAGGGGGAGATCGATCGGCTCCGGCCTTATGGAACGATCCGACACTACGAGGATCGTGACACCCTGTTCGAAACCGGCGAAGCGAGTTGCGGCCTCTTCGTGATTCTGGCGGGCCATGTCGCCATCACGCAACGCGATGGCCTGGGTCATGTCGTCCCGATCGTCGAGGAAGGCCCAGGGCAGTTTCTCGCCGAGGTCGGTCAATTGTCGGGGCGACCGGCTCTCGTCGATGGGCGCGCCCTTGGTGCCGTCGTTGTCCTGCTCATCCCGCCCGATCATCTCCGCCGCCTTCTCATCGGCGAGGCCGATCTCGGCGAGCGGATCACGCGGGCCCTCATTCTAAGACGGGTCAATCTCATCCAGAGCGGAGCGGGCGGGCCGGTTCTGGTCGGCCCAGCGACATCGAACGGCATCCTTCGCCTGCAGAATTTTCTCACCCGCAACGGCCTGCCTCATCACGTGCTCGACCCTTCGGCGGACCCGGAAGCCGGGGATGTCGTGGCCCGTTATGCTCCTGCGGCGCAAGATCTTCCGCTCGCCATCTTTGCGGACGGGACAGCCATTCGGCAGGCCACGGAGGAGGCGATTGCGGCCAAGCTTGGCATGATCGCCTCCGGCGCGCGAGATCGGATCTACGATGTCGCGATCGTCGGTGCCGGGCCGGCCGGCTTAGCGACGGCCGTCTACGCGGCCTCGGAGGGCCTCTCGGTTCTGGTCTTCGACGAGCGCGCCTATGGCGGACAGGCCGGGGCCAGCGCCCGCATTGAAAACTATCTCGGCTTTCCGACCGGCATCTCCGGTCAGGCCTTGACCGGACGCGCTTATGTTCAAGCCCAGAAGTTCGGGGCCGAAATGATGATCCCGTGCCCGGTCAAGTCGCTCGATTGCAGAAACGCCAGTTCGACCTTCGCGCTCGTGATCGACGACGGCGCGCCGGTCTGCGCCCGGTCGGTGGTGGTGGCCACCGGCGCGCGCTACCGTCGGCCAGATATCCCCTCCCTCGCGACGTTCGAGGGGCGTGGTGTCTGGTATTGGGCCTCCCCGATCGAAGCGCAGCTCTGCGCCGGGCAGGATGTCATTCTCGTGGGAGGTGGCAATTCGGCCGGTCAGGCGGCCGTGTTTTTGTCTGGCCACGTGAAGTTGGTCAAGATGATGATCCGCGGCGACGACCTCGCCGACAGCATGTCGCGTTATCTGATCGACCGGATTGAGGCGGCATCCAACATCGAATTGATGCGCCGAACCGAGATCATCGGACTCTCCGGACAGCCAGAGGCCTGGCTTGAGCGGGTGCGGTGGCGCGAGGGGCGGGACGGCGACGAAATTGAGGCGGATATCCGCAACGTCTTCCTATTTATTGGCGCCGATCCCGCGACCGGCTGGCTCGCGGGATGCGATGTCACGATCGACAAGGCCGGGTTCATCCTGACGGGCGAGAACCCGACCGACACGGGCGCATCCCCGTTGCAATCCAGCATCCCTGGCGTGTTTGCGGTTGGCGACGTTCGCTCCGGATCGGTGAAACGGGTCGGAGGCGCTATTGGCGAGGGCGCGCAGGTCGTCGCCGCAATCCATCGCTATCTCGCCGATCGCCCGATGACATCCATGGCGCAGGAAAGCGCTTTCGCGATCAGTGAAAGCAGACCAGAGCCTTAACGTCCTGTGGAATAACGTGCCGCAACGTCTGATTGTGGCCAGACTCGGAGAGTGACATGGCGGCGGTATGCGTCCTCGCGGTACTGATCGGCAGTGCTTTGGCGGTGTTTATGCCGGCGATCCAATTCGCAATCGGGCTTCTTCTTGCCACGTTGCTCGGTAGCGTCGTGGCCGTCACCCAGAATTTTCCGATCGCCACGGTGTTGTTCTGGGCCGCTCTTCTCTTCGTGTGTTGTCAGGTCGGCTATGGCTTGGGACTTGGCGGTCTGGCCCTGACGCATGGGAAACGCGGTCGCAAGGCGCAAGACACGCGATCCAGCGAGACGGAGATGTGGCCGACGACGCTGTCACGCGACGTGAAGAAGGACCGACCTCGCACGTGACGCCCACGTGTCGTCAGGCGGCCGGTAGAAACTCGTCCGAGGCGATCGCGACATCCCACTCTGGCCCACTCTGCCGCGCCAAACTGGACGCGATGAACCGCCGCATGTGATCGTCGAATCGTGCCGTGCTGAACCGGCCCGCTTTTGCCGCGATATCGAGGGGATCGAGATCGAGCGTCTCACATCGATCACAGGCTGCCAGAATGTCGTCGCTCGTCTGACGCATGAAGAACGTCCCGGTCTCGCCCTCGATCACCGTCTCCGTCGCACCCCCGCGACCATAAGCGATGACGGGGCGCCCGCTGGCCATACACTCGACCGGCACGATGCCGAAATCCTCCTCGCCCGGGAAAATCAGGGCGCGGCAGCGGGCGTAAAGATGGCGAAGCCGCTCGAAGGGTTGTGGCCCGAGCACCATGACGTTCGAGGCCGCCATCGCTTTGATCCGGGCCAGCATCTCGCCACCGCCGACGATCACGAGCGTCTTCCCCGAGCGGTTGAAGGCTTCGACTGCGAGATCCGGCCGTTTGTAGGCCACGAGCTCGCCAACCATCAAATAATAGTCCTCGACCTCGTCGCGTGGCACAGGCGAGAATGCTTGCACGTCGACCGGGGGATAAATGACGGTGGCGTCGCGGCGGTAATAGGTCTGCAGCCGTTGCGCGACGGTTCGCGAGTTTGCCGCAAACCGATGCACGCGGGTCGCCGAAATGGCATCCCAGGTGCGAAGATAATGCGAGATGGGTGGCATCAGCAGTTTTGTGAGCGCACCGCTACGATCTCGGTAATCGTGGAACATGTTCCAGATGTAGCGCATCGGAGAGTGGCAGTAACAAACATGCAACGCGCCAGCCGGAGGGATGATGCCTTTACTCGGACCTGACTCACTACTGATAATGAGATCATAGCCACGCAAATCGAGCTGTTCGAGCGCCATCGGCATCAGCGGCAGATAGGATTTGTAGTTTTTGGCGGCGCGCGGCAACTTTGAGATGAACGAGGTCTCGACCCGATGCGCATTGATCGTGTCGGAGATCGCGGACGGCACATAGACATGCGTGAAAATATCGGCCTGCGGATAAAGTCGGCAGAGCGCCTCGATGACTTTCTCGCCACCACGCATGCCGACGAGCCAATAGTGGATAATTGCGACTCGCATATCGGGTCTCGCTGGCCGAATCGGTGACGTCATTCGTCGTTGATCCTGGCTTTGCACTCCTATGCCCAATTGGCCGATCTTCTGCAATCCTAAGTTGTTTTCATAAATCCTCATGGCTCTCCCTTGCAGGCATGGAAATGAAAGCGCGCCCGCAAAATCAGGCAGAGTCCCGCTCTATCCCATTGTCTTATTTATTTTAAATCTTAATTTGTTGCAGTGCAAAAACTGATTGAATTCGATTCAAATGCCAATTAGGAGTTTTTTAACGCAATCTAGGGTTGAGGCAATCGTCGTGATTGACAGTAGTAGCACGACCATCACGGCCTCGACGACATCCGGCCGCGCAACGTCCTCCGGGGACTATGCATTTGAGACGCGTTCCACTTCGAAAAGCCTGAAGCGCGGGCTCGATGTGAGTGTCGTGGTCTTTGCACTCATTGTTTTTCTTCCGCTTATACTGACAATCGTGGCGTTGCTGGTCCTAACCCAAGGTCGCCCGATCCTCTTTCGACATCATCGGGTCGGCCGCGGCGGAAAAGTGTTCCCGTGTTTTAAATTTCGCACGATGGCGGTCCAAGGAGACGATATTCTCCGCCGGCATCTGGCCACCAATGCAGAGGCGCGTTCCGAATGGGACGAGACGCGGAAATTGAAGAACGACCCGCGAATCACGCCACTTGGCCATATCTTGCGAAAGTCGAGCATCGACGAGTTGCCGCAATTCATGAACATCTTGCGCGGCGAGATGAGTCTGGTCGGTCCCCGGCCGATTGTCGATGACGAGATCAAGTATTACGGGCCGCACATCCAGCATTACTACCGTGTTCGTCCGGGATTGACAGGCGCCTGGCAGATCGCCGGTCGCAACGACGTGTCCTATTCGACGCGCGTTCAACTCGACTCGGATTACGTTGCCAATTGGAGCTTCGGGCGCGATCTGTCCATATTGGTTAAAACCGTCCCGGCCGTGCTTCGCTCGAAAGGCAGCTACTAACCTGCTTCGACGAGCGTATTTCCTCGACATCATTGCAAACAAGCCAGGAAGGCGGCGAGGCCGATGACGAGAACGTCCTTAAGAGCTTCGAGGCTCTGGGGCGACGGGATTACGGACGACTGTTGGTCCGAGATCGCCGCCGTCGAGACCTGGGCTTCCTGCGGCCCGGACGAGTATATCCGCTTGTTTCCGCGGCTGGTGCCGAAAGATGGTCGGCTCCCGTCCGCCCTCTCGGCCTATCTCGCAACGGGCGTGCTGGCACGAGCTTGGGGCTTGGGGCACGAGAGACTCAGGCTCCGTCCGCAGGGTTTACGGTCGGTCGGCGCCGAGGAGATCAGGCGCAAGGGCGCGCGCTGCCACGCTGAATGGTTCGCGAGCGACCCTTTTGCGACCCGATGGATCAAGCGCCTGGCTGGGCTGCGGTCTGAAGCAGGCGATGATGCGTTCGAGCAAGCCGCCTTGTCGCTCCTCGACGAGGTGGTCGACGAGACAATGGCCGAGCGCCTGCGCCCCTTCGATGGCACGACCGCAACCATGTTGGCATTTCATGCAGGCGTTCATCCCGCCTATCTATGGCCGGCCGCTACGCTGTCTCACGCGCGGGAAACGAGTGCCGGCTGGCTCGGGCATGTCGCGCGCGGTCGTCCGGCCCTGATGCCGCATGACGTAGCGGAATATTTTATCGACGTAATCGACCCCTGTCAGGGGAGCGACGGCGCCGTTCGAGATCCGGTGATCGGACAGTTGGTGCGTCGTAGCGTGGCGCCCAGCACCCTTCTCACGGCCGCGAGAATTGTCGTGAGCGGCAGCAGCGCCGTGGTGCATCGGCAGTTACCACCGCTCTGGCTGCGCAGCGCTCCGATATCGCCGTCCTTCTACGTCGCCGAAGGCAGTGCCGGGCCATGAGAATGGCGCCAGCACGCCTCGCGCCAGAGGGTCCATCGCCATTCGCAAGCCGACAGCCGACCAAGGATTGCGGCTTCGCGATCAATGGCCGCTTCTATACGCAAGCGACGACCGGCGTGCAGCGTTACGCCCGTGAGATCACCCGAGCGATCGATCGGCTCCTCGGTGAACAGAACCGGACCGGCACGGTCGTTCTCCCCGTCGACGATGTCCCGCTGCCGATCCTCGAAGCCTTGACGGTCCGGCGGCTCGGTCCGCTCGCAAGTCACGCGTGGGAGCAAGCGGTTCTCCCGCTTCGAACCCGCGAGCCTCTCTTAAATCTGTGCAACACCGCGCCGGTGCTTCGGCGCGACCAGGTCGTCTGCATCCACGATGCGAATGTCTTCATCCAGCCCGAAAGTTACGGCGCGGCCTTCCGCTACCTTTACCGAGGATTGCAACCCGCGCTCGCGAGACGCGCCATGCGGATCGCCTCGGTGTCGCGAACGGCGGCTCAACAACTCTCCGAGCATCTGCCCATCAAGGCCTCAGCCATTGCGGTACTGCCGAACGGCCACGAACATGCGTTGCAGTGGCGGTCCGCAGCCTCGACCCTGTTCCGGGATGATCCGATGTCGCGACCGTTCGTGCTTTTGCTCGGCAGTCGCGCCAAACACAAAAATGCCGATCTCATTCTCGGCCTCGCCGACGCTCTCGACGCGCGCGGGCTCGATCTGGTGGTTGCAGGGGGGCAGGCCGGCATCTTCGCGGCCCTGGCCGAGAGCCATGCCGCCAATATCCGGTGGCTGGGTGTCGTGTCGGACGATGATCTCGCGCTGCTGTTCTCGACCGCACTTTGCCTCGCCTTCCCCTCGTTCACGGAAGGATTCGGACTGCCGATCGTCGAAGCCATGGCGCTCGGTTGCCCGGTCGTCTCATCCGATCGCGCCAGCATGCCGGAAATCTGCGGCTCGGCGGCTCTGTTGGCCTCGCCCACCGATGCATCGGCTTGGCTGGCGCATATCACGCGACTTCGCGACTCGGTCGATCTCCGGCAGGACCTCGTCGGACGAGGTCACCAGCAGGTGAGGTTGTATTCTTGGGCGGCTTCGGCGCGCGGCTACCTCGACATGTTCGATGTTTGACAAAAACCAGCGGCGACCAAGGCGACCCTCTCGCGCTGGCCTGCAATCTCACGTTGTTATTTCTACCTCAAGTTGTATTGCTGCAGCCTGTGGTTCTGACAAGCTCGGCCCGGCTGAGGATGATCGATGAGGCCTTCATGAACGGGGTTACGGTTTTGGTCCCGCAAGCCGGTCCAGTCGCCCCACACGAGCCAACATCGCATCCGATCGGCGGCCACGACCCCGCAGGCTCACTCAACATCTGCGTCGTCTTTGCGACGAGAGGTCGTCCCGATAGTCTGAGCGCCGTGGTGGCTGCGCTCGACCATCAAACCCGTCGGCCGTCCTCGATCATTCTCTCCTGCACGTCGCGCGACGATGCCGGCGTCGCGGCAGACCGATCCGACGTCACTCTTTTGATCGGCCCGGCCGGCTGTTGCGCCCAACGCAACACGGCGCTTCGTCATCTGCCGATCGATACCCACATCGTGGTCTTCTTCGACGACGATTTCGTGCCGCATCCAAATTGGTTGAGAGCCGTTGCGGCGACCTTCACGGCGCGGCCGGATGTCAGTGCCATCACGGGACGACTGATCGCCGACGGCATCAAGGGTCCCGGTCTGTCCTTCGACGACGCTTGCGAGATGATCGAAGCCTTCGGTGACAAAGACCTTGATGCGATCGAGGAGCATTATAGCCCCTACGGATGCAACATGGCGTTCCGTGTTGAGGCGCTCGACGGGCTGACGTTCGACGAACGTCTGGTCTTATACGGCTGGCTCGAAGATCGAGACTTCGGCGCCGCACTCGCGAGACGCGGTGGGCGCTCGATCAAACTCGGCGCCGCCCTCGGCGTACATCTCGGGATCAAGACAAGTAGGATGCCGGGCAATCGGCTGGGTTATTCCCAGATCGTCAATCCGATTTACCTCTTCCGCAAGGGCCATATGTCGGTGTGGTCCGTCGCCGACCATCTTGGACGGAACATGCTCAGCAACCTTTTCGGCTCGTTTGCGCCGGAGCCTTACGTCGACCGCCGCGGTCGCTTGCGCGGCAATCTCGTCGGGATCGGCGATCTGGTGCGGGGACGCGTCGCGCCCGAACGAGCCGCCCAGCTTTGAACCAGCATAACGCCCTCGCCCGGCCATCCTGGCCAAGCCCGCATCCCATCACGGACGGCGCGGATGATCCTGCATCGGCTCGACCGGCAGAGGATGCGTCTCTGGTCAGCGTCCGTGACATGCTCGCCGTGCTGCACGCAAACCGACGGATGCTCGCCCTCTGGGTGCTGCTGTGCCTCGCCCTCGCAGGCGCCTACCTGTATTCGACCCCGCCTGAATATCTGGCTTCGACGCAAATCATCCTCGAACCCCGCCGACAATTTGCCGGAGCGCAGGATGCCGGACCGGGCTCATACCCCCGACACTCGATAGTGCCCAGGCCGAAAGCCAGATCCAGGTCGTCAAGTCGGAGCGGATCTTGCGCTTCGTTTTCACGACGCTCGATCTCGCTCATACGCCCGAATTCTCGACCCATGGTCGCGGCGTGAGGGATTGGTTGAGAGACCGGTTATCCGGCCTCATCTCGTCGCCATCGCGTGAGGCAGCGCCGGCGCTTGCGCCGTTGTCCGAAGAGGCACGCGCCTTCCAAGCTTTTTCGGATCGGGTCAGCGTGCGCCGAATCGGGCAATCCTATGTGCTCGAAATTTCCTATCGATCGTTGGAGCGGCAGCAGGCCGCCAAACTCGCCAATTCGATCACGGCTGCCTATATCCGCGATCAAATCGAGCTCAAGGCCAGCGCCGCCCAGCGCGGCAGCGAATATTTGCAGGGTCGTATCACGGACGTCCAAGCCGAGCAGGCCGCGGCGGCCGAAGCGGTGCGCCTTGGGACCGTGCCGGACATGCGGCTGCCGGATTCGGATGCGCGCGTCATCAGCGCCGCTTTGGAACCGCTCGGGAAAGCCTATCCACAAACCATGCTGGTGCTGGGTTTTGCGGCGGTGGCTGGGCTGCTCATCGGCCTATCGATCGCCGCGATCCGCTACGGGCTCGACCGGACGCTGCACTCGCCCAAGGATGTCTGGCGATCGGCCGGCATGGCCTGCCTTGGCCTGATCCCCCGCCGATCGGGGGGTTCGCGCCGCCGTTTGCAACGACCCCTCATCGCCCTCGATGAAATTTTAATCCATCCGGACTCGAACGTTTCGGCCGCCCTGCGGGTGAGCCGAACCGCGATCCTGGCCGCCAACCCGACATCGCGTCACCATGCGATCGGCTTCGTCGCATGGTCCCATCGCGAGGGCACCTCCACGATCGCCAGCAACTTCGCGCATCTCGTGGCGGCCGCCGGGGATCGCGTGACCTTGATCGATGGTCATCTCCATCAGCCAGGCCTCAGCCAGGCGTTGGCGCCTCACGCAGAAAGCGGTTTGAACGAGCTTCTGTCCTGCGATTCGACAAAAACCGAATTGCAACCTGTGCCGCTATCGGAAGCGCTGTCGTTCGTTCCGGCGGTGAGGAGCGGAACGACGAGCGACCCGAACATCTATCTCGGCTCACCCGAGATGCAGATCATCCTCGTGGCGATGAGGCAGGAACGGAGCGTCATCATCGATCTGCCGCCTCTCTCCGTGTCATCCGATGCTCAAGCCATCGGGCCTCATCTCGATGGTCTCGTCCTGGTGATCGAGGCCCATCGCACCACGAGCGACGAGGTCGCGATGGCAGTGACCGCATTACGGTCGACCAAGACGAGGATCCTCGGCATCATCTTGAACAAGACCACAGCGGGACAGCCGGACACGCGTGCTGCCGGGCGCAACCGCAGGGATCGATTCAGACGACACGATTAGAGGCTGCGACCCTGGCGAACCAATCGCCGGACGCTTTGACGACGCGGCGCTGTCCGTTGACAAAATCGACATAGACCAAGCCAAACCGCTGCGAATAGCCTTCCGCCCATTCGAAATTATCCATCAAGCTCCAGCAATGGTAGGCCCGCACCGGCACTCCGTCGCCAATCGCCCGAGCGAGTTGTTGCAGATGCGCCCGGAGGAAGGCGACGCGCTGAGGGTCATCGATATGCCCATCCGGCCCGGGCTCGGCGTTATAGGCCGCGCCATTTTCTGTAATTTCGATCGGCCGTTGCCCGGTGACGCCCCTCATCGTGGTGAGGATATCGTAGAAGCCTGGCGGATCGATCGCCCAGCCACCATCCGTCTTCTGGTCGGTGCCCGTGGCCCAATCGGCGCGAACATTCAGGCCGGGCATGCCGTTGCCTTCCGGCGCGTCGTGGACCGTGTAAAGCGTGTAATAATTAAGGCCGACAAAATCGAGGTCGGCCCGCATGATCGTCTCGTCGCCGGGGCGAAACCCGAGAAGCTCCGCTTGTCGCTCGGGAGGCAGCACGCCATCTGGGTATCGTCCCTCCAGCGCCGGAAGTACGAACCAGAGATTGAGGAACTTGTGCCAGCGTTCCGCTGCGGCGCGATCAGCAGCGGTGTCGGTCGCCGGCACCATCGGCGCGACATCCACAGCCGTGCCGACCTGCGCGTTTGGACGCACAGCCTTCAAGGCTCGAAACCCTTGGCCCTGAGCCAGATTGGCCGTGTGGGTCGCGCGCAGACAGGCAAGCGGGTCTTTCCGGCCTGGTGCATGGGCACCGTACCAATAGCCAACATGCGTGAAGGTCTTCGGCTCGTTCAGCAAGCACCAGTGGTCGATTCGATCGCCGAGCGCCCGACCGACGATCTCGACATAATCGGCGAAGCGATCCGCCGTATCGCGGTTGGGCCAGCCGCCCTCTTGCTCCAAGGCTTGAGGAAGATCCCAATGATAGAGCGTCACGAGAGGACGAATGCCCGCCTCGAGCATCGCATCGGTCAGCCGCCGATAAAAGTCGAGGCCGGCCTGATTCGGTGCACCGCGACCCGTTGGTTGGATGCGTGGCCAAGCGATCGAATAGCGGAACGTCTTCAAGTTGAGGCGTTTCATCAGGTCGATGTCGTCGGCATAGCGACGGTAGCTGTCGCAGGCGACATCGCCGGTGTCGCCATTGCGAATAGTGCCGGGCGTATGGGTGAAGCGATCCCAGATCGACTCACCCTTCTGATCCACGTTCCAGGATCCCTCGACCTGGTAGGCGGCGGTGGCGGCACCCCAAAGAAAGCCGTCCGGAAAGGAAACGGCGTTGGTGGGCGTGACGGTTTCGGCCAAAGTCCGATTGCCGCTTGCAACGCCGAGCCCCAACGTGCTCCCGGCCGCAGCAAGACCGGTCGAAACGAATTGCCGGCGATCCATGCAAAACTCCGTATCGACGCGCGATCCAGGCGCAAGCCTCGACCGACCTGCCGCATCATGCGACGCGAGCTTCTCTGCTTCAATCCCGAAGCGATCGAGGCGTTCCGCTCCGTGAGGCTTGCGGACTGCCGTCAGTCAGTCCTTGTTAAAAGCCCGAAAGCCTCGAGCCGGCTTGGCCAACCACGGTCGTCGGGTTGCGGTCCGCCATGGCGCGCTGAGACGCTCCGGTCCCGCGCCTGGGAACGTCGACCCGCACGATATCGCCCGGCTGCACCAGATCGCCTTCTTGCGCCGCGATCGTCTCGGACACGCCGTTGCTGCGCCGAAGGAGCCAATAAAGGGGGGCTCGGTCGTTTCCGTTGGCCGCCATCGCAAGCGGCGCGCGCACCTCGGACTGATAGATCAGGCTCTGCGCCGTATCGATCCTCTCGTTCGCCTCGATGAGCTTGGCATGAATGTCGGCCGCCTCCCTCAGCGCCTCACGACGCCGTTCATTATGCAGTTCGAGGATGTCGCGACCGGTCTTCGCGATATCCTGCTGGGTCCTTAAGGTCGCGAGCTGAACGTCGAGGCGGCTACTTTCGAATTGTGCGGAGCTTTGCTCGACCGCCAACTGACGCGGCAGCACCGCAAGCCCCTTGGCGACCAGACCGCTGACCTGATCGAGCTCCTTCTTGGTCACATCGAGCTGGCGCAACAGTGACGCATCCTTCGCCGCAAGCGACTCCACTTCATGGCTCAGAAGCAGCTTCGTTTGATTGAGCGCATCGGTCTGCGATCGCAGCGAGTCGCGGCGCGCCTCGAAAATCAATTGCTCCTCGCGCATCATTCGCGCGAGGTCCGCATCCGCGGCGCGGGTCGTGAGATCGGCCGGGAAAACGATGCTGTCGGCGTCCTTCACCTCGGCGTCGAGGCGCGCTTGACGGGCCAGCAGTCCGAACCGCTCCATGGCACGGGCCCGTAGGTCACCACGATTGACCAGGGAGTCGCGTTCGAGGCCGAACAGGTTGTCGTCCGGTGCACGCAACATACCCCCGGCCGTGCTGACGGCCTGTAAAACCGTCAACTCGGGCCTGTAGTCGTAATCACCCGGCTTTTGCACGGCACCGATGATGTAAAAGGGTCGATATTTGATGACCTGAACCGAGGCATCCGGCCGCTGGGCCAGCCCGATTTTGGCCTGCAGTCTCTCACCGATGATGCTTGCCAGCGCCGAGGTCGGGCCATTGGACGCCGGGAGCTCGCCGAGCAACGGAAGCGATATGGCGCCGGACGCACCAACCGTGAACTCGCCGTTCAGTGCCGTCCATTGATAAGCCTCGCCGGCCCCGGTCCGCCAATCATAGACTTTGATCTGCAGCTTATCTTGCGGCCCTAGCCGATAGTCCGCAGTCTCCGCACTCGCCGGCATGGCCGCCAACATGGCGATCCAAAACAGCATGAGCACGACTGGACGAGGCACGATCATCGACGCAACCCTTTAACGAATATCAATCATAAGTTGAATATGCTGCAGGGCACCATTGGTCAATCGCGTGTCTTGCCTCAGCAACGGATCGTCCCCGCCGAAAACCTGGAACCTCACAACAACCTGTGGTAGCAGACAATCACGGAGGACCTGCCCTCCATCTGATCCGACGGCCATGAGGGCGATCGCGTGCAAGCCAACCTCTCCGTTCTCGTCGGATCGTCGCTCGTCGCGGCCATCTTGCTGTTGTCGCCGCCGCGCGCTGCCGCCCAGGAGGCAGCGATCGATCTGAGCCATTTCGAACTCGCCTTTTCGGACGAGTTCGATCGCCTTGACGTGTCCGGCACGGGCTTTGGCGCGAAATGGGCTGCGCATACGTCATGGGGTGGAGATTTCGGCGACGCTCGCTTCACCGATCCCGGCCCAATGGGACCTTTCAAGATCGTCGACGGGCATCTCGAGATCATCGCCAGCAAGACATCAGCCGGCGTGTGGCAATCGGGCCTGCTGTCCTCGGTCGACACCACCGGGCAAGGCTTCTCTCAGCAGTATGGTTACTTCGAGATGCGGGCCAAGCTCCCATCCGGCAAAGGACTGTGGCCGGCTTTTTGGCTCAACACAGTCTTGCCGAAAGGCTCGCCGATCCCAGGCATCGAAATTGATGTGATCGAACACTACGGCCATTTCCCGACGCTTTATCAGGCACTGGTTCACATCTGGCCGAAGCCGCCCAATGACGACGACGCAGCCCGCAAGACTGTGATCGAGGTTCCGGAGGGCAGCCTCTACGACGAGTTCCACACCTATGGTGTGCTGGTCCGGCCCGATTGGATCACGGTCTACCCCGATTGGATCACGGTCTACCTCGACCGCAAGCCCAAATGGCGCTGCCCGACCCCGCCCGAACATAAAAACAAACTGATGATCTTGGCTAACCTAGCGATGGGATCAGGCTGGCCGATCGACGAGACGCCCAATCCTTCGATCATGACGATCGATTACATCCGCGCCTATCGCGAGCGACCCTGATGACGCAGCCATCGACTGAGGGTGAGCCTGAACGCATGCGGATTTTCGCGCATCTCGCCTATGGCTTCGACGCTCGACAGTGGGAGGAAAAGTGGCGGGACGGGCGCCTTCTCGGCCTCAACGAACCTCGCCCCTACGGCTATCACCATGCCGTCGAGCATGGCTGCGACGTCGTCTTTTCGACCGATCACGCCGAGAGTTATATCGGCCACTCTCTACGGGGATTCTTGCGGCTCGTGCTTGGCTTCGATGTCCTGCATGCTTTTCGCAATCGCCACGCCATGATGGCGGCGGATGTCATCTGGACCCATACCGAGTCACAACATCTCGCGGTCTCGCTGCTCCTCAAGCAACGATCCGCCACGCATCGGCCGCGGTTGATCGCCCAAAGCGTGTGGCTGATTGACGGGTGGTCGCGGCTACACCCGCTTCGGCAACGCTTCTACCGATGGTTGATCGAGAGCGCGGACGTGCTGACGTTCCTGTCTCCTGTGAATGCGAGCGTGGCTTCGGCCCTGTTTCCAGGCAAGCCATGTGAGTTCGTTCAATTCGGCATCCGAGCCGATATTCAGGCCGAGCCGCGGGGCGGGACCGTGCGATCGCCGCTTCGCATCCTGGCCGTCGGCAACGATCGGCACCGCGATTGGGAGTGTCTTGTCGCCGCATTTGGCAACATCGCCGGTTTCAGCCTCACGATCGCGTCTCAGACGATCCGCACCGATCTCTCGAGTTACCGAAACATCGCGGTCGTGACCCCACGCGACAACGAAGCACTCAAGCTGCTCTACGGCGCCGCCGACCTCATGGTTCTGCCGCTCAAGCCAAATATGCATGCCTCGGGCATCACCGTGCTGCAAGAGGCGGCGCTGTTTGGACTGCCGACCGTGGCCAGCAGGGTCGGCGGGCTCGACGGATATTTTCGAGATGACGACGTGTGTTTCGTCGAGCCTGGAAATCCCACATTGCTTCGCCGAGCTGCCCAGGCTTTCGCGGCCAATCCGCAACTCAGCGTGCATTTCGCCAGTCGCGCCCAAGCCCGGATGCGTGCCGACGATCTTGGGTCGCGCGCCTACGTGTCGCGGCACGTCGCACTCAGCCATGAGTTATTGCGCGGCTCACGACGTCGCGGGGAACAGGCTTCGCATCAGGCCGACGAACGATCGGCGACCGGCTCTGAACCGATACTCGACCACGCGCCGTGACGCAAGGTTCGGAAGGATCATGCAAAGCCCGATGATCAGGGCTTTTGCCGCTTTGGCCGAGGGCGACCCTGTGCTGCGGGCGAGACACGCAAGCGTGACAAGAACGTGCCCTATCCGTGGGCGCCTCGCTTCGAAGACGCTCTGATATGTCCTGGTCTCGCGATAATAGAAGGACTGGTCGGGCTCGAGCAGCGCGCGGCTTTCACCCTTGGCCACGAGCGTGCGCTTGAGATGGTCAAGCCGAGAGACGAAGCGGTCCGCCTCGGCTTGAAAACGTTTGGACGTCAACGCCGCCCCCGATCCCGAAAAGTTCGCCCCATGGATGCGATAGCGGCCGAGCGGAGTCGATAGGCTGACCACATCACCGAAAAACGGGGCGGCGATCAGAGTGACGCCATCGACCCATGTTTCGTAATCGACCTCCTCGATCAACGCACACAGGCTGCGGTGGAAAACGTTGCCGGATGTCGGGGGGCTGGAATAGACGCCATTCACGGCGACATCGCGCATCAACGTTGCGCGGTCCCGAAAGTCTCTGAGCGGCGGCAGCGGATCCCCGATCACGGTCCCGTTTTCGTCGATCGGTAAAAGCGGAAATTGAAGCTTGGCGACCCGATCGTCGAGATTCTCCAAAATGCGCGCGAGCGCCCCCTCGATCAATTCGTCATCGGCGTCCAGGAAGAGGACGAACGGCGCGGTCGTCTGCGCGAAGCCTTGCAGGCACGCGCGTGCCGCGCCCCCATTCTCGACCAGGAAGCTCTTTGCGATCCCATAAGACTGGATGACCGCCCATGAGCCATCGGTCGAGCCATCGTCGACGACGATGAGTTCGACGCGGGGATCGATCTGGCGCGTCACACTCTCGATCGCGCGGCCGACATAGCGCTCGTAATTGTAAGTCGGGATGATCACGGCGAGCCGCAAAGCCATGTCGTCCGCCATCCAAGCTCCACCCTCTGCCACGTTTCAATTCAGCGAACCGCCCACCGGCTGAGCGCATGCAGACTGATGGCCCATCTCATCGATAATCGCAACCTGTGGTAGCAATTTGAGGTAACAGTACGTAAAGGGAACATCGACGCAAAAGCGAGGTTGAGCAGATGAGCAGTCGATTCGTTCGCAATTCGCTATTCGGAACGATCGCGGGCGTCAGCACAACTCTCGGTAGCTTTGCCAGCAGCCTGATCGTGGCGCGTCTCCTGGGCGTGGAGGCCACTGGCGCGGTCGCTTATGTCGTCTGGGTGGTCGGCGTCGCGACCACGCTCACCAGCCTCGGCCTGCCCTTCACGCTGGCCCGCTATTTGCCCGAAATGCTGGGTCGGGGAGAGACGCAGCAGGCGATGCGCCTCGCGGCCTATTTGTTTCGCCCATTCCTTTTGGCGACAGCGCTTCCAGCAATCGGCTTTGCGTCCTACGCGGGCTGGCTGATCGTCCAACACTCCGACGCCCTGGCGCAGTTCAACCCCCAAACGCCGCTGCACGATCCGATGATCTGTGGACTGGTCGGTTTGACCTGTCTGGCCCAAGCTTTAGCCGAATATGCGCGGAGTTACTTGCGCGGCATGCACGCCTTTTCGCGCGTCGCCAAGATCACCAGCATCTCCATGGCGGCACAGCTTGTGGCGCTCGCGATCGGGAGTTCGCTGTTCGGGGTGCGCGGCGCGGTCGGCGGCTATCTCTGTGCGAGCCTGTTGCCGCTCTTGGTGCTGCATGAAATCTGGCGCGAGCCGGGCAAAGCAGCGCCCGACTTGAAAGCCAGGATCGTCACCTATGCGCGGTTCCGCTGGGCGTCCGAGATTCTAGGCTTCTTCATCTGGTCACGGATCGAGGTGTTCTTCCTGCAGGTGTTCTGGGGCATTCAATCGATCGGCCTCTTCACGGTCGGCCTGACCTTAGCCAATCTGGCGATCCAGGGACCCCTCATGCTGACCTGGGGATTGCTGCCGCATTTTTCCGAACAGCGCGGACAAAACGACGTCGAGGCGATGCGACGGGTTTATGCGACCGGCACGCGATTGATGGCGTTTCTGGTCTTCCCGGCCTGCCTCGGTCTAGCGGCCGTCATGCCGGCCGTTCTGACGCTGCTCTACGGCCAAGCCTTTGCGGGCGCCATTCCGGCCGCCACGATCCTGGTCTGCGCCGCGTCCATCTCGGCTGTCGCGACGGTGGGCACCAACTTGATGTGGGCCATGGAGCGCAGCGACGTCGATTTCTACGTCGGCCTCGTGGGCGCCGTGCTGTCTATCGTCGGCGGCCTTCTCGTGATTGGCCCCCTGGGTCCGATGGGCGCGGCCTATTCCAGGGCCGCGACCCAATTGGTCGCGGTCGGGGTATCGTCCTGGTTTCTCGTCCGTCGCCTCCATTTCGAAATCCCGATCGCGTCATTGGCACGTCTGTTCGCGGCCGCCGTGCTCTGCGCGATCACGGCACGGCTCTGCCTCGATCTGGTCGGCGGCATCCTTGGGTTGCTGGTCGCAATTGGAGCCGGTGCTGCTACCTACCTCATCGCGGTCAGGCTGCTGGCGGCCCTCCCGCCCGACGACATCGCTCGGCTCCGGTCGGTGTCACGCATGATGCCGAGCGGACTGGCACGCGCCATTGATCCCGCCATGCGGCTCATCTTGGGATAGTGGCCTCGCAGCAGCGAACGGGAAATCAGGTGCGATAACGCCTCGCGTTGCGGCTCGCTCCCGACCATACTTCTCTCGATCCGAAGCCGCGCGGCAGGCCTGCCTTGCATCTGGCCATCCGGTGAATAACGCGACCCCGAACCGCGAGCGCGACCATGCAGAGCCAAGACGATCATCAACACGACCAAGCCAATGGCGACCACGACCATTCCGATCATCACCACGAGGCGCCGGCGCGCTGGAAGCATGACGGTATTCGGGTCATCAAGGGCGACCAGCTCGATTCCAACACGCCGCAGACGCCGGGCATGTTCCGGCAGGCCGCCATCGATCATGCGCGCGTCGGTGCTCAGAAAATCTGGGCCGGAACGGTGCGGATCGAGCCCAATGCGAAGACCGGCGTGCATCATCACGGCGACCTCGAAAGCGTGATCTTCGTGGTGCGCGGCCGTGCGCGTATGCGGTGGGGAGAACGGCTGGAATTTGTGGCCGAGGCGGAAGCCGGCGACTTCATCTTCGTGCCACCCTTCGTGCCGCATCAAGAGATCAACGCCGACCCCGACCAGCCGCTCGAATGCGTTCTGGTCCGATCCGACAACGAAGCCATCGTGGTCAACATCACCAATGTCGACCCGGTGGAGCCACCCGAAGCGGTTTATTGGGTCGACCCGATCCACAAGCACCCGTGAGCGCCAACGCCTTGCGTCAACCGGCCTGCGCGGCCAGGACGGCCTCGACTCGGATCTCCTCGGTGAGCCGCGCCTTGAGGGCGTTGAACTCGGGCGTCGTTTTGATCGTGTAGCGACGCGGATGGGGCAGATCGACCGGCACATCCGCCTTGATGCGGCCCGGCCGGGCCGTCATGACGACAACGCGCGACGCCATGAAGATCGCTTCCTCGATGTCGTGCGTCACGAACAAGACCGTCTTTCGGTCGCGTTCCCAAATGTCGAGCAGCAATTCCTGCATCAGCGCACGCGTCTGGTTATCCAGCGCCCCGAACGGCTCGTCCATCAACAGGATGTCGGGATCGTTGGCGAGCGCGCGCGCGATGGCGGTACGCTGCTGCATGCCGCCGGAAAGCTGACGCGGTAGATGATGCTCGAATCCCTTGAGGCCCATCCGCCCAAGATACGTATCGACGATGTCGGCCTGCTCACGCGTCGGAACGTTTCTTTCGCGAAGCCCGAAGGCGATGTTCTGCCCGACCGTGAGCCACGGGAAGAGCGTGTAGGATTGAAACACCATGCCTCTGTCCGGCCCAGGGCCGATCACCGGCTTGCCGTTGAGCAGCACGCGCCCGGAACTCGGCCGATCGAGCCCCGCCACGATCCGGAGCAAGGTCGACTTTCCGCAGCCTGAAGGGCCGAGAATGGTGATGAAGTCATTCGCCGCAACAGTGAGATCGGTGGGAGCAAGAGCAACGGTCTCGCCGCCGCGCGGGCCACGAAAGACGCGCGAGACGCCCTCGACCCGCAATTTGGCGGCTTGGTCGGTTCTGGCAACACTCATGCGAACGTCCAGGCGAATAGCTTGCGGTTCAAGGCTTTGAAAAACAGGTCGGAGATCAGCCCGATCACGCCGATCGTAATGATCCCGAAGATCATCTTGCCGGTCGCGAGCAACGCCTGACTATCGATGATCATGTGGCCGATGCCGGACGACGAGCCAATGAGTTCCGCCACGATCACGTAAGTCCAGGCCCAACCGAGAACGAGCCGCAGGATTTCAGCGATGCCGGGCGCGTTGGCTGGCAGGAGGACGCGGCGGATCACGCCCCGATCGTTCGCGCCAAGCGTATAGGCGGCTTCGACAAGGTCCCGCCGTGTCTGCCCCACCTGCCCGGCCACCATCAGAATGATCTGAAACACCGAGCCGATGAAGATGACGAGCAGCTTCTGCGTTTCCCCGATGCCGGCCCAGAGGATGAGCAGGGGGACGAAGGCGGAGGCTGGCAGGTAGCGCGCGAAGGACACGAACGGCTCGAGAAGCGCCTCGACCGGCTTATAGGCCCCCATGGCAATGCCGAGCGGCACCGCCACAAGCGTAGCGATGACGAAACCGCCGACCACGCGCCACACCGTCATGCCGATATCGGTCATGAAATCGAACCGCGTGATCAACACGTAGCCGTCCCGCAGCATCGACAGCGGGTCGGCCAGGAACGTCTTCGACACGAAGCCGCCGAGCGTGAAGAACGCCCAGACAGCAAAGAAAAGGATGAAAAAAGACAGTCCGAGCGCAATGCGCGCGGGCTGTCCAATCGGCGTAAAGGGGCGTGCCATGGATCAGGCAGCCCCTCGACACGACGGGGTCAATCCGATCATTTCAGGCCGAGCGGACGCGGGTCGAACAACATCTTCATGTCGGGCTTGTCGGAGATGGTGCCGACCTGGATCAAGAGGTCGGCGGCCGTGTCCGAGAATTTGCCAAATTCGCTGCCGAAGAATGTGGTGTTCGATGCGCGGTCGGCCCAGCGCAGATATTTGGCCGAATCGGCGAATTCGTCACCCGATTGCTTGACGTCGGCGCCCATGATCTCGAACGATTTTTTCTCATTGGCCTTGATGTAATCCAGCGCCTCGAAATAGCTGTCGACGAGCGCCTTTGCGGCGGTCGGATTATCATCGAGGAATTTGGGCGTACAGCCGAGCGTGTCGAGAATCATTGGATAATCGAGCGTCGTCGCGAGAATGTGGCCCGCATCCGGCTTATCGCGCACCGCCGATAAATAAGGCTCGTAGGTCACGGCCGCATCGTTCTGACCGGCGAGAAAAGCCTGCGCGGCAGGACCGGGTTCGAGATTGACGACCTTCACGTCCTTCAGGGTCATGCCGTTAGCGTTGAGGAACCAGGCCAGCGTGAAATAGGGCGTCGTCCCAGGCGACGAGGCCGCCACAGCCTTCCCTTTCAGATCCTTGATGGTCTTGATGTCGCCGCGTGCGACGATGCCATCGGCCCCATAGGACTTGTCGAGTTGCACGATCTCGCGCGCCGGGACGCCGTTGGCGTTCCAGACGATCCAGGTTTCGACCGTGGTTGCGGCGCATTGGATGGAGCCCGACGCCATGGCGAGCGAGCGGCTCGCTTGCGGGATCTTCGGCAAGGTCACGTCGAGGCCGTGCTTCTTGAAGATGCCGACCTCTTTCGCGAGCGTCAGCGGGCCGAACCCGGTCCAGCCCGAAATCCCGATCGCCACCTTCGTGTCATCGGCCTGAGCCGTCGTCGCGCCCATCAGCAATCCCGCGAGCACGAGACCCGCACCAACCATCCGCTTCATGTTTGTTTCTCCCCAATCCGACGCGCCCGATTTGCTGTGACGACGGCTCGATTGTCCAGCCATCGCATGCAGGATCGATGCCTTATCGCTCGATTTACGGGACGCGACGCCGCGCCGCGAGCCGCGTCCGGAACTCCACGGCGGGCCGCCCGTTTTCTTCGCATATCAGTCAAGATGATGGCCGGCTCTGCCGGCACGGAGCTTTCGATGCACAAGAGCTTTTTTCTCGCCGGCGCCACCGTTGCGGCAGCGCTTTTTCTGTCGTCCGTTGCTCAATCCGCAATGGCGTCCGATATCGACTATTCGGTCGATCGCAACGCGCGCATCGTGACGATCCAACAGGCGTTTGGTCACCGCCCCAGCGGCTATGGTTATGACAATGGTGCCGTCTACGGCCCCAATTACGAAACCAACAGCGGCACGAACCCCTACGGCGGTGGCTTCGACTTTAACCGCTATCCGCCGGGCAGCGCCGGGGCCGAAGAACTTCGTCAGAGCCGCCACGATTATTGCGAATTCTCGCCATCGCGCTGCTAAGCCGACCCCCAGAGCGCGTGGTCCAGAAGTGGAGCGGGTCGCGCCTGCCCCACTTCCTTTTTTAGGTGAGAAACGACGTGATGATTCGACCGTAAACGGCGGTGAGACGGTCGATATCGGCAATCGCGACCCGCTCATCGATCGCATGCATCGTGCGTCCCACCAGCCCGAACTCGACCACCGGGCAATGGGCAGAGATGAATCGGGCGTCGGATGTTCCGCCCGTGGTCGACAGCACCGGGCGCAGACCGGTCTCCGCCTCGACGGCGTCGGCTACGAGGGTCGTAAAGCGTCCAGGCCCGGTCAAAAACGCCAAAGCGTTGCACGGCATGAAATCGAGTGACACATCGGCACCGGCGCTCGCGGTGTCGACCCGCATCTGGACCTCGGCCCGGAGTGTTTCGGGCGTCCAGCGATCGTTGAAGCGGATATTGAACCGCGCTCGCGCTTCCGCCGGGATCACATTGGTGGATGGATTGCCCGTATCGACCGTCACGACTTCCAGGTTCGAGGCGTCGAAACTCGAGGTTCCCTTGTCGAGTGGTGCGTCGGTGAGCGCCACAAGGATTCGCAACAGGGGCGGGATCGGATTGCTGGCGAGATGCGGATAGGCCACGTGACCCAAGCGGCCGTGAACCACGATCTCGCCCGTCAGTGAACCGCGGCGACCAATTTTCACCATATCGCCGAGCGCGTTTGGGTTGGTCGGCTCGCCGAGCACGCAGGCGTCGAAACGTTCCCCGCGGGCCATTACCCAGTCGAGCAATTTGACGGTTCCGTTGATGGCGGGGCCTTCCTCGTCGCCCGTGATTAGAAAGGCAATCGAGCCCTTGGGCGCCCCCGCCCCTTCCACATGATCGAGCGCTGCCGCAATCGATGCTGCGACGCCGCCTTTCATGTCGCAGGCGCCCCGCCCCCAGATCATACCGTCGGCGATCTCGCCTGAGAAAGGGTCGAACCGCCACGCCGCCGGATTGCCGGGCGGGACCACATCGGTATGGCCCGCGAAGACGAGGCAGGGGCTAACCGTTCCGATCCGCGCATAGAGATTGAGGATCTCGGCTTCGCCTGAACCCGAAAAAGAGACGAGATCGACCGTGAACCCGGCGTCGCGCAGCATATCGGCCAGCAACGGCAAGGCTCCGCCGTCGTTGGGCGTAACGGACTGACAGCGCAGAAGACGTTGCGTGAGGTCGACGGCACGCGAGAGGCTCATGACGAGGGACGATCGTTCAGAACGCCCAATTCAATGGCATTCCACAGCGCAACCGCCGTCATCAAGGCGACGATGACGGGGGCTGACCAGTCAGGCAGGCTATCGAATGATCGCGGAATGAACCAGATGGCGGCGCTGCCGACCAGCAGGCTGAGCGGCAAGAGACCAGCGAGCGAAGCGGGACGCCCGCGCGCGCGAAAGCGCTTGGCGCTGAGATTATACTCACAGATCGCGATCAGGAGGACAGCGAAGGCGAATAGGATGAGGTAAGCGTAGGCCAGGATCGTCATGGGAGCCAGGAACTGCTCCTGCGCCAGATCATGATGCGCGTAGGGACGCAGGATGATCCAGATCATCGTGCCGACCACGGCCAAGATGGTGAGCGGCACGGTCCCGCGCCACCACGTCGAACGCCCAATCAGCCCCTTGTCGGTGCGGAACAGGAAGAAGAACGTGTGGCGCTCGGTCTCGGACATCAATCTCTCAAGAGGTCGTTGATGGCCGTCTTGGAGCGGGTCTGTGCATCCACGGTCTTGACGATGACGGCGCAATAAAGCGACGGGCCGGCCGATCCATCCGGCAGCGGCTTGCCGGGCAGATTGCCCGACACGACGACCGAATAGGGCGGCACGTAACCGACATGGATCTGCCCGGTCGCGCGGTCGATGATCTTGGTCGAGGCCGACAGGAACACGCCCATCGACAGGACGGAGCCCTGCCCGACCACGACGCCCTCGACGACCTCGGATCGCGCGCCGATAAAGCAATCGTCCTCGATGATAGTCGGGTTCGCCTGTAGCGGCTCGAGCACGCCGCCGATGCCAACGCCGCCCGACAGATGCACGTTCTTGCCGATCTGCGCGCAGGAGCCGACCGTCACCCACGTATCGACCATCGTGCCCTCGTCGACATAGGCCCCGAGGTTGACGAAGGACGGCATGAGAATGACGTTCCGGGCGATGTGGGCCGAATGGCGCACGACACAATTCGGCACGGCGCGAAAGCCGGCTTCGGCGAAGCGACCGGCATCCCAGCCGTCGAACTTCGACGCCACTTTGTCGTACCACGACGACTCACCGGGCCCACCCGAGATCAAAACCATGTTGTTCAGGCGGAACGACAGAAGCACGGCCTTCTTGAGCCACTGGTTCACGCTCCAGGCGTCACGGCCGGACTTGGCCGGATCGCGCTCGGCAACCCGCAGGCGCCCCTGATCCAGCAAGGCAAGCGCGGTGTCGACCGCCTCTCGGACCGCGCCCGTGGTGTGTGATCCGACCGATGCGCGATCCTCGAACGCCTGCTCGATGATGCCTCGGAGTTCGTCGTGCTGCATGGAACGCCTCTCAATGACCGGCGCAGGTTTCGGGCGCGACGGCGCCCTTGTCAACGCCGATCAACGGAGAGCGTCTCGTCTAGCGCTGGCACTCGGCGCAGAAGAAGGTGGACCGGCCGGACTGCACGATCCGCCGGATCATACCCCGACAACTCGGGGTCGTGCAGGGTTCGCCTTCGCGGTCATAGGCTCGGAAGCCGTGCTGGAACGTGCCCAATGCCCCATCGGTGTGGCGGTAATCCCGCAATGATGAGCCGCCGGCCTCGACTGCTTCGTTCAGCACGTCGCGGATCATCGTGGATAGGCGCTCGGCTCGCGCAGTCGGGCCACCATCTTTTCGGGCCAGCGTTCCTGCCATGCGGCGCGGCGACAACCGCGCGCGGTGCAGCGATTCGCAGACGTAGATATTGCCAAGCCCCGCGATGAGAGTCTGGTCGAGGAGCGCCGCCTTCAGCGGCGTGCTTTTGCCGGCCATCAATCGGCTCAGTGTCGCGCCGTCGAAGGCGTTGGACAGCGGCTCGACCCCGATGCCGCGAAACAGCGGATGGCTGTCGAGGCCGCCCGGCTCAACCAATGTCATAAATCCGAAGCGCCGCGGATCGTTATACGTGATCGTCATGCCGCTGCCGAGATCGAACCGCACATGATCGTGCAGGCTCTCGGCGTTGCGCTCGTGGTAATAATGGCTCGTCACTGTATCGGGGCTGCCTGCTCCGGGCGCCCGAACCCGAAACGAGCCGGTCATGCCAAGATGCATGGCGAGCAGGAGCCCATCGTCGAGTTCGGCCAGCAGATATTTGGCACGGCGCCCCATCGAGATCAGACGGCGGCCCTGGAGACGCTCGATGAAGGATGGCGGGAATGGAAACCGAAGATCCGGCCGGTTCAGGGTGACACGGGCGAGCACCTCGCCTTCCATCGCGCCGGCAAGGCCGCGACGCACGGTTTCGACTTCGGGAAGTTCGGGCATCGGCCTCGGCTGCTGATCGATTGATGCGCACACGTAACCATGCCGCACCGCTCGCGCCAGAGGGCCTTTGCGCGGGAGCGTCGCGACGCGCTATTTGCTGAATTGGCGATTTCGTTCGCCCCGGACCTGCTCTATGGTCCGGCCGCGCCGGACATGACGCACCAAAGGACGAATCCATGGAAGTCGCACACTCCGAATTTCCCAAGCCAGACAGTGCGGACAACACGCATTTCGGCTTTTCGGACGTGACGGTCGGCGACAAGCAGCGGCTCGTCGATGACGTGTTCAACACGGTCGCGAACCGCTACGATATCATGAATGATCTCATGTCCGGCGGTCTGCATCGGGCGTGGAAAAACGTCTTTGCGGCGCAGGTCAAACCCTCACGCACGGCGGCCTTCCGGCATCTCGATGTCGCGGGTGGCACCGGTGATATCGCGTTCCGCGTGGCATCGGCCGGCGGCGCGCTGACCGAAGTGACGGTGCTGGACATCAACCCGGCCATGCTCGACGTCGGTCGCGACCGCGCCGCAAAGCGCGACATTCCGGGCGAAATGCGCTTCGTGACCGGCAATGCCGAAGAACTGCCGCTGCCCGACAATCACTTCGACGCCTATACGATCGCGTTCGGCATCCGCAACGTGCCGCGCATCCCACTCGCGCTCGCCGAAGCCTATCGCGTTCTGAAACGCGGCGGTCATTTTCTCTGCCTGGAATTCTCCTCGGTCGACGTGCCCGGGCTCGACCGGATCTATGACGCCTTCTCGTTCAAGGCCATTCCGGCCATGGGCAAGATCGTGGCCGGGGATGCCGAGCCCTATCGCTACCTGGTCGAATCGATCCGCCGCTTTCCCAGCCCCGACACGTTTGCCGAAATGATCGAGACCGCCGGGTTCCGGCGCGTATCGGTGACGCGTCTCACGGGCGGTGTCGTCGCCATCCACTCGGCCTGGAAGCTCTAGACCCCGATGTTCGCCGCCATAGGCCATCTGCTCCGGCTGCTTCGCGCCGTCTACGTCCTGGCGCGCGAGGGCGTGTTTTCCGGCATTGATCCGCGCCTCGTGCCGATCGAAGCCCGTTTGCCGCTTGCCGTTGCGCGACTGATCGCGCGCAAGAACGTCGGAGTCGGCATGAGCCGCCTCGCGGTCGCGATTCAGCGGCTTGGTCCGTCCTATATCAAGCTCGGCCAGTTTCTGGCCACCCGTCCCGATGTGGTCGGGGCCGGAGCCGTCATGGCGCTGGAATCGTTGCAGGATCGAGTTGCGCCTTTCCCACGCGCGGTGTCGGTCGCGATCATCGAGGCGGCGTTCGGCCAACCGATCGACAGCTTGTTCGTCTCGCTCAGCGAGCCCATGGCCGCCGCCTCGATCGCCCAGGTCCATCGAGCCCGGCTCCGCAATCAGGACGGCGAGCGCGATGTCGCCGTCAAAGTGCTTCGGCCTGGCGTCGAGCGCCTGTTCCGTCGCGATATTTCCGACATGTATTTCGCCGCCCGTCTCGCGGAGCGCTGGCTTCCGGACGCCCGTCGCCTGAAGCCGGTCGAGGTCGTCGACACGCTGGCCCGCAGCGTCACGATGGAGATGGATTTCCGTCTTGAAGCCGCTGCGGCATCGGAATTCGGGGAGAATGCGGCGGCCGATCCGGATTTCCGGGTGCCGCGTATTGATTGGAACCTAACCGCGAAGGAAGTTCTCACACTCGAATGGATCGACGGAACCTCGCTGTCCGACATGGCGGGCCTCGAAGCCCGTGGGCTCGACCTTCCCTCGCTCGGTCGCGTCGTGATCCAGAGCTTCCTGCGCCATGCGATGCGGGACGGCTTCTTTCACGCCGATATGCATCAGGGCAATCTATTCGCCGACCACGACGGCAAGCTCGTCGCGGTGGATTTCGGCATTATGGGACGGCTCGGCCCGAAGGAGCGGCGCTTCCTCGCCGAGATCCTCTATGGCTTCATCACGCGCGACTACAACCGGGTCGCGGAGGTGCATTTCCAGGCCGGCTATGTGCCGCGCACCCATCGCGTGGCCGATTTCGCGCAAGCCATACGGGCCATCGGCGAGCCGATCCATTCCCGCACGGCCGACCAGATCTCGATGGCCAAGCTACTGACTCTGCTGTTCGAGATCACGGCCCTGTTCGATATGCACACCCGGATCGAGCTCGTGATGCTGCAGAAGACCATGGTGGTGGTCGAAGGCGTGGCGCGCAAACTCGACCCCCGCCTCGATCTCTGGGCGACGTCCGAACCCGTCGTGCGGAGTTGGATCGAGGAAAACCTCGGCCCGCTCGGCAAGCTGCAGGATGCGGGCGCCAGCGTGATGAGCCTTGCGCGAGCCTCCCTCGCGTTGCCCGACGTTCTCGTACGCGGTGAACGCATCCTATCGTCGCTGGAAACCAGCTTCGACAAGGGCATCGGCCTTTCGGGTGAAAGCTTGGAGGCGCTTGCCAAAGCGCAGGCCGGGCGGTTCGGGTGGATGACCGGCGCGTTGTGGCTCATCGGCATCGCGCTGATGCTGCACTGGCTGTTCTAGCGCGGTGTCGCCGCCGCGCTTGGCCCTGTTCGTTTTGGAAGCCTTGCCCAACGCACGAGCGGTGCGGCAATTTCTGGTCGATCATGCGGCCGAGATCGCCTTCGTCGGTCTGTCCAATGCCGAGCGACCGAAGGCCGGCGGCTTGTTCGGGCAAATCGGGCGGCACGTGCGCCGCTCGGGCCTGAGCATTCTGCCCTATCTGATCGTCAACTTCGGCTTGCCGGATCTGTCGAACGCGCTTTTTCCGCTGCTTGGCCGCTTCGCACCAAAGCCCATACCGGTCTCGGGCACACCACTGCGAACTCTCTGCGAGCGGCATGGCATTCCGGTCATGCGGGTCGACGACGTCAATGGCGTCGAGGTTGCGGACGCTTTCGCGGCGCATCGCCCCGACCTCATCGTCTCATTTCATTTTGACCAGATTTTCTCGGCAGCGACGCTGACGTTGGCGCCGCTCGGCGGTGTGAACGTGCATCCCAGCCTGTTGCCGCGCCATCGCGGGCCGGTTCCGACCGTCCATTCTTTGGCCGAAGACCCCCAAGCCTTCGGTGTCACTGTTCATCGTCTCGTCGCCGACATCGATGCAGGCGCCATCCTCGAGCAGGAAGCTGCGACACTGCCGGCGGGCACCAGCGCGTCGGGCGCATCCGTGCTGCTGCACGAGCGCGGACGGAAGCTGCTCGATCATGTGCTCGCGACGATCGCGCGTGACGGCATGCCGCCAGGCCGCCTCGTTCCGAGACTACCCTATTGCCCGTTCCCGGACGCGGCCTTGCTCCGCTCGCTGCGTCGTCGCGGACGGCGCGTGACCGACGCTCACGATCTGTCGGATGCGCTGCGGCTGAATGGGTTTTCGCCGCGCGAAGACATGCGCTCCCCGTCGAGGGGCGCTTAATTCGACACGCGGCGCTCGACGATCGCCGGAGCGATCAAGCTCGCATTCCTTTCGTGCTTCAGTCGGAGTATAGCCAACAGGGACCCTCGCCCCGGAGCCCGGCCTTGACCAACGCCTCAAACCTCCCCGGCAAACGTATTCTCCTGGTGATCGGCGGCGGCATCGCGGCCTATAAATGCCTCGAGCTCGCGCGTCATCTCGCCCGAGCGGGAGCCAAGGTGCGCGCCGTCATGACCCCGGCGGCCCATCATTTCGTCACGCCCCTGTCGGTCGGCAGCGTCACGGGCGACAAAGTCTTCACCGATCTCTTTTCGCTCACGGACGAAGCCGAGATGGGCCACATCCAGCTCTCGCGCGACGCCGACCTGATCGTCGTGGCACCGGCGACCGCCAATCTCCTGGCCAAGATGGCGCATGGCATCGTCGACGATCTCGCCACCACTGTACTGCTCGCGACCGACAAGAGTGTGCTGGTCGCACCCGCCATGAACCTCCGCATGTGGCTGCATCCCGCGACGCTCCGCAACGTCGATCAATTGCGGCGCGACGGCGTCATGTTCGTCGGTCCAACCGAGGGCAGCATGGCGTGCGGCGAATATGGGCCGGGCCGGCTCGCCGAACCGCTCGATATCATGCTCGCCATCGATGCCGCCCTCGGCCATGACACGGCGGTGGCGCTCCCGCCCGGCATCACGGGACGACCACCCGAGAAAGTCCGCGCACCTGATGAGACGCTTGCAGGTCGCCGGGTGATCGTCACCTCGGGGCCGACGCACGAACCCGTCGATCCCGTACGCTATCTCGCCAACCGCTCATCCGGCCGGCAGGGCCACGCGATCGCGATCGCGGCCGCCGCGGCCGGTGCCGAGGTGGTTCTGGTGAGCGGGCCGGTGGACCTGCCTGATCCGGCCGGGATGACGGTAGTGCATGTCGAAACGGCCTTGCAGATGCTGGCAGCGGTCGAGCAGGCTCTGCCGTCGGACATTCTGGTGGCGGCGGCCGCCGTCGCGGATTGGCGCCCCGCCGAACCGCAAACCGTCAAAATCAAAAAGCAGCGCGGCGATCACGAGCCCGCCCTGCTCCGCCTCATGGAAAATCCCGATATTCTCGCCACCGTCGCGCACCGCACGACGGAGCGGCCGACGCTCGTGGTCGGCTTTGCGGCTGAAACGGACCACCTGCTCGATCACGCGGCCGCCAAGCTGGCCCGGAAGGGATGCGATCTCCTTGTCGCCAACGACGTCAGCCCAGACAGCGGCATTATGGGAGGTGACATGAACGAGGTCCACCTTCTGACGCGGACCGGCATCGAATCCTGGCCCAGACTGTCGAAGGACGATGTCGCGGCGCGGCTGGTCGCCCGTATCGCAGAGATGATGAAAGCGCTCTCATGACCATCGATGTTCGCGTGCAACGGCTGCCTCACGCCGAGGGTTTGGAGCTTCCGGCCTATCAAAGCGGCGGAGCGGCCGGCATGGATCTTGTGGCTGCCTTGCCCGACCACGTCACCATGGTGCTGGAGCCGGGGGCCCGCGATCTGGTGCCGACCGGCCTGTCGCTCGCGATCCCGGACGGATACGAGGCGCAGGTGCGGCCGCGCTCTGGGCTGGCGCTGAACCATGGCGTCACGGTGCTGAACGCACCCGGAACGATCGATGCCGATTATCGCGGCGAGGTCAGGGTCCTGCTGGTCAATCACGGCCGCGATCCCTTTCCGATCGAGCGCGGGACCCGCATCGCCCAACTGGTGTTCGCCCGCGTCGAACAGGCCGTGCTGGTGGTCGCCGAGGATCTCGGCGCGACCCATCGTGGCGCGGGGGGCTTCGGGTCGACCGGCCTTCTCTCGACGCTCTTCAAGGCCGACGACTGACCGATGCTGTCGCGGCGTACTCTCTTTGCGATCGCGGCCGTGCTGGATACCGCGCGGCTCGCTCGATCGAAGCCGCTGCCGGCCAAGTCGCTCGCAGCGCGCCATGACGTCGCCCCGCGACAGTTCGAGTCGCTGCTACAGATTTTGGTGCGCGCGGACATTCTGAAAAGCCTCCGCGGCCCGCATGGCGGCTACGAACTGGCGCGGGAGCGGCGACGGATCAGCCTCGGCGATATCGCGCGCGCGATCGACACCGCGAAAGCGGATCCGAAGATCGATTCGGCGCCCCCATCAAGGCTGCTCGGCGACGTCATCAAACCGACGATCGCGGATGCGACCGCTGCCTTTCTGGACCGACTCGACCAGACCACAATCGAAGACCTGTGCCGCCGCGCCGACGCGCTCGGGATCGATGCCGACGAGACCACCATGGCCGATTTTCACATCTAGGCGGTCGAGGCTTACGCGTGGATGCCGCTGTTGAAGGGGCGGAACTTGCGATAAGCTGCGGCAGAAGCACGTTCTTTCCGGGAGGAAGCCTACGATGTCATCCGCTTTCGCGACCGCTCCCGTTCCGGCCAACGACACCGCCTCGGCGGCGGTGCCGACCTATGGCCGCGGACGCATCTACGACAGCATCACCGATACGATCGGCAACACGCCGTTGGTGCGCCTGCAGCGCCTTGCGGCCGAGAAGGGCTGCAAAGCCGAGATCCTCGCCAAGCTCGAATTTTTCAACCCCATGTCGAGCGTCAAGGATCGGATCGGCGTCAGCATGATCGACGCGCTCGAACGGGCCGGCACCATCAAGCCGGGACAATCGACGCTGATCGAGGCGACATCCGGCAACACCGGGATCGCGTTGGCTTTTGTGGCAGCGGCGCGCGGCTATCGCCTGATCCTGGTCATGCCCGAGTCGATGTCGATCGAACGCCGCAAAATGCTGGCGCTTCTTGGGGCCGAATTGGTGCTCACGCCCGCCGCGCATGGCATGAAGGGCGCGATCGCACGCTCACAGGACATCTTCGAATCGACGCCGGGCGCGGTCGTGCCGCAGCAATTCGAGAACCCCGCCAATCCCGACATCCACCGGCACACCACCGCCGAGGAGATCTGGGCCGACACAAACGGCGATATCGACGTCTTTGTAGCGGGGGTCGGCACTGGCGGCACCATCACGGGCGTCGGCGAGGTGCTGAAGCAGCGCAGGCCGGGCGTGAAGATCGTGGCGGTCGAGCCCGAGGATTCGCCCGTGCTCTCCGGCGGCCAACCCGGCCCGCACAAGATCCAAGGCATCGGCGCGGGTTTTGTGCCCAACGTTCTGCACCGCGACGTGATCGACGAGGTGATCACGGTCAGCAATCAGACATCGTTCGACACCGCTCGCCATGTTGCGCGTATCGAGGGCATTCCGGTCGGCATTTCCTCGGGCGGCGCGATCGCGGCGGCGCTCGAGATCGGCATGCGTCCCGGCATGGAGGGCAAGCGGATCGTCGTCATCGTGCCGTCCTTCGCCGAACGTTATCTCTCAACGGCGCTGTTCGACGGTCTCTGATCGCTCGATCCAAACAGGAATGACCCTGCATGACTGACAAGCTCGTCTTCTTCCATGCCCCGCAGACCCGATCGACGGGCGTCTCCATTCTGCTCGATGAACTCGCCGCGCCGCACGAGCTTCGTCTCGTCAACATGAAAGCCGGCGAACAGCGCGAGGCGTCGTTCCTGGCCGTAAACCCCATGGGTAAGGTGCCGGCAATCCTGCATGACGATGCGTTGGTGACCGAACAAGTTGCGATCTTCACCTATCTGCCTGACCTGTTTCCGCAGGCAGGCCTTGCCCCGGCGATCGGGGACCCGCTCCGTGGTCCCTATCTCCGATGGCTGGCGTTCTATGGTTCGTCCTTTGAGCCGGCGATCGTCGACCGAGCCATGAAGCGGGATGCGGGTTCCATCGCTCTCTGTCCCTACGGCACCTACGACAGCATGCTTGCGACGCTCACAGATCAGCTCCGTGGGGGACCCTATCTGCTTGGCGCGCGCATGACGGCGGCCGACATTTTGTGGGCCGGGGCGTTACAATGGACCACGAGTTTCGGCCTCGTCCCGAAGCTGCCTGAGATCGAAGCCTATCTCGAGCGAATGACCAAACGTCCGTCTTTCGAGGCCGCAACGGCTCGTGATGCGGATATTGTCGCCCAGCAAGAAGCTGCCGTGAGCTAATCCGCGTCGGTTCGGCGGTTCGTCAAGAGATCCGGGCGGCGGGCCCGGGTCACCGCAAGGGCTTCGGCCTTGCGCCACGCCGCGATCTTGCCGTGATCGCCGCCGAGAAGAATCGGCGGAATATCCTGTCCCTCGAAATGTCGCGGCCTCGTATATTGCGGATATTCGAGGAGATGGTTCTCGAAACTCTCGTCGACGCCGGACGCCTGCGCCCCCATAACGCCGGGCAGCAAGCGAACACAGGCATCGAGCAGCACCAGCGCCGCGATCTCGCCGCCCGACAGCACATAATCGCCGATCGAAACCTCTTCGAGCCCGCGCGCCGCGATCACCCGCTCGTCGACCCCCTCGAAACGACCACAGAGGATCACGACACCGTCGCCCGACGCCAATGACCGCACACGGGCTTGGGTGAGCGGCTTGCCGCGCGGGCTCATGAACAAGCGCGGTCGCAAGTCGTCCGGTGCAATCGCGGCATCGAGCGAAGCCGCTACGACATCGGCGCGGATCACCATGCCCGGCCCACCTCCCGCCGGCGTATCGTCGACGGCTCGATGGCGGCCGATGCCGTGATCGCGGATATCCACCGTCTCGACGTCCCAGACCGCGCGGTCGCGCGCGTCACCCGCTAGGGAGAATCCCAGCGGGCCGGGGAAAAACCCGGGAAACAACGTGAGGACGGTGGCGCGCCACATCAGCGGTCGGCATCGTCTTGTGGGGCGTCCGCGCTGGCCGCTTCCGCGTCGGGATCCGCCTCGGCCAACGCCTCGTCGCTGATCGTCACACGGCCGCCGGGCACGTCCACCACCGGCACGAAAGCCTTGGTGAAGGGGACCAGAATGGTTTCGCCTGCGGGCGGGCGAATTTCGAGCAGGTCACCAGCGCCGTAATTTGCTAGCGACATGACTTCTCCAAGAGGCGCGCCTTGGCTCGTCTCGGCCCGCAATCCGACGAGATCGGCGTGGTAGAATTCGTCCTCGTCGGCAGCGGGCAGGATCGCGCGATCGACATAGAGTTTCATGTTGGTGAGTGCGGCGGCGGCCTCCCGCGTGCCGACACCCTCGAACCGCGCCACCACCATATCGTCTTTGACTGGCCGCAGACCAAGCATCACCAGGGTCTTGCGCCCATCCTCCGAGGTCAATGGACGGTAGGACGCGATCGCAGTCGGGGTGGCGGTATAGGATTTGACGCGGACCTCGCCACGAATGCCATGCGGTGCGCCGACCACGCCGACGAGAATGCGCTGCTGAGATGCCATGACTGAACCGCTGGGCCACGCGGGACGCGACAGCCGATCGCTGCTTGTTCCAAGCTCGGTCAAGATCGTCAAGCCGAAGCAAGGAAGCGTGACGATTCTGATCCAGCGCTCGGGAAATTGCTGCAATGCAACAGACGATCGGCGAGACGACGCTTTCTTGCCGCTTTTTTAGGCCAGCGATAAATCCGCAGATAGGCTTTCTGCCCTAAACCCCGGAAAACTTGCAAAATCGAAGGCGCCCGCGTAGCGGTACCCCGGTTGCGCCAGCGACACCAAACAACGGACAGTGACCAACCTTATGCTGACCAAAATCGTCCAGCGGATCGTCGCTGCCTGCTGTCTTCATGCCAAGCTCGTTCTTCTGATCTCGGTTTTGCTCGGGGCCGCATCGGCCTATTACTCGGTCACGCATTTTGCGATCAATACCGATAGCAGCAAGCTGATCTCCACCGAGCTGCCCTGGCGGAAGACCGAAACGGCGCTCAACACGGCGTTTCCGCAGAACAATAATCTGATCCTCGTCGTGATCGACGGTGTGACGTCCGAGCGCGCTCAGGCGGCTGCCACGAGCCTCGTCGACACCCTGAAGGGCCAGACGCAACATTTCGAGTTCGTGCAGCTGCCGCCCGAACAAAGCTTCTATGCCAAGAACGGGTTGCTGTTTAAAACGACGGACGAGGTTCAGGAGACGACGGACCAGCTCGTCAAGGTTCAGCCTCTGCTGAGCACCCTCTCCAACGACCCCAGCCTGCGCGGCTTCTCCAACGCGATGTCGCTGCTCGGCGCGGGCGTGGAGCGCGGCGATGCCGATCTCAGTCAAGTCGCAGGCCCGTTCGGCAAGTTCGCGGCCGTCTTCGAGTCGGCGCTCGCCGGCAAGGTCGCGCCCTTCTCCTGGCAGGCGCTCTTCGCCAACAAGCCCGGCCAAGACACGACCGTGACGAGCGAGAACGGCCGTCGCCGCTTCATCGAGATCAAGCCTAAGCTCGATTTTGGCAATCTGGAGCCGGGCGAAGTCGCGACCGATGCGATCGAGAAGGCGATCACGGACCTGCATCTGACGCCCGATACCGGCGTGAAGGTGCGGTTGACCGGCCCCGTTCCGCTGAACGATCAAGAGTTCGGCACCGTCAAGGACGGCTTCGCCCTGAACAGCATCATCACGGTCGTGGCGGTCCTGCTGATCTTGTGGGCCGCCCTCAAGTCGGGACGACTGATCTTCGCGGTCTTCGCCAGCACGGCCGTCGGCCTCCTCATGACGGCGGCGCTCGGCTTGATGTTGGTCGGCGCCCTCAACCTGATCTCGGTTGCTTTCGCGGTGTTGTTCATCGGCATCGGCGTCGATTTCGGTATTCAGTTCAGCGTTCGTTATCGCAACGAACGTTTCTTGGAGCCGGATCTGATCCGGTCGATCGTCATGGCGGGCGGCAAGGCCGGTCGTCCATTGCTGCTCGCCGCCGTTGCGACAGCGGCCGGCTTCTACTCGTTCCTGCCGACCGATTACGAGGGCGTCTCCGAACTTGGCTTGATCGCCGGCAATGGCATGATCATCGCGTTTTTGATCAGCATCACGATGCTGCCGGCGCTGCTGACCGTTCTGCACCCGCCATCCGAGCATCAGGAAGTCGGTTACACCTCGCTCCAGCCCGTGGATGACTTTCTCAAGCGTCACCGCGCCTTTGTGATTGGTGGCACCATCCTGATTGTGCTGCTCGGCTCGCCTCTCCTGCTCAAACTGCGTTTCGATTTTAATCCGCTCAACCTGAACAGCCCGAAGGTCGAGTCGGTCGCGACGCTCCTCGACCTCATGAAGGATCCGAACACCACCACCAACACGATCCAGGTGTTGGAGCCGAACCTTCAGGACGCGATCACGACCGGCGCGAAGATCGCCAAGCTCCCCGAAGTCAACCGCGTGACGACGCTGGAGAGCTTCGTGCCCGAGGATCAGGATGCCAAGCTGGCCATCATTCAGGATGCGGCCAGCGTGCTCGGATCGACGCTCGATCCGCCGAACCGCAAACCGGCCCCGACCGACGAGCAGGACCAGACGGCGCTCAAGACCCTTGCCGACTATGCGATGCGCGCGGCCGCCAAGGGCACGGGCCCGGATGCCGAGACAGCCAAACGCTTCTCCGACGATGCAACCAAGCTGAGCGCTGCAGATCCGGCAGCGCGGCAAGCGGCTCGCGAGTCGCTTCTGCCGCCGCTCAACATCCTCCTGGCGCAGATCAAAGACACGATGTCGGCCGAGAAGATTTCGCTCGACACGATCCCGAAAGACCTGGCCCGCAACTGGGTGACGCCCGAAGGGCAAGCCCGCGTCGAGGTCTATCCGAAGAACCTCAGCGACGCGAACAGCAACCTCGAGCAGTTCGGCGCTGCCGTGAAATCGATCGCGCCCGACGCGACCGGCGAACCGATCCTCATTCGCGAATCCGGTCATACGGTCATCTGGGCCTTTATCGAAGCGGGCGCATGGGCCCTGGCCTCGATCTCGATTCTCTTGGTCGTCGTGCTACGGCGCGTGAGCGACATGCTGCTGACGCTGGTTCCGCTCCTGCTGGCCGGCATTCTGACGCTCGAGATATCCGTGTTGATCAATCTACCGCTGAACTTCGCCAATATCATCGCGCTGCCGCTCCTCCTGGGGCTCGGTGTCGCGTTCAAGATCTACTTCGTCCTGGCGTGGCGCAGCGGCGAAACAAGCATGTTGACCTCGAGCCTCACGCGCGCCGTGTTCTTCAGTGCGCTCTGCACGGCCGTGGCGTTCGGCAGTTTGTGGTCTTCGAAACATCCAGGCACGGCCTCGATGGGCGAATTGCTCGCCTTGTCGCTCGCCTGCACGCTGTTCATGGCCGTGGTGTTTCAAACCGCACTGATGGGTCCGCCACGCAAGAAGCATGTCGAGCCGATCGACCATGATCTCGCGACCAACCTGCGCAAGGCGGCCTGATCGATTGGCAGCCGTTGAACCAAAAAGGCGGCGTAAGTCGCCTTTTTTCTATCTTGCGGCGCGTTTCGGAAGGTCCGGTCAGCCGAAGTCGGCGAACCCACCCGTGAGTGCGTGGCTTCGCTCCAGGGCCGCCTTGACCGGCTCCGACGTCAAAGCCGCAAGTTCCTCGGCATAGCGATAACCCGGGGCGGCACCGACAAAATCCCCGCTCGTGGCGGGATGCGTGTAAATCTCGGTCAGGCCCGGGGGGAGGCGATCGAGGATCGCGACGAGCTTGTCGGTCGTCATGGCGCCCGACCACGCGAGACCGAAGACCTGATCCGGCACGACGAGCCCGGCCCGCACCATGCGGTTGCGGAGCATGCGCGTAAACGGAGCCGTCAGAGCCGGGATGGCGAGCGGCGACGCGGGATCAATCCGGCGCACGATACCGAGCGGCTCGGACGGAACCCGCACGGCCCGCATGCCGTAGCGATGTCCAACCGCGATCAACGTCCCGGCGATCGTCGGATGCAGGTGAAAATGCTTATGGGCGTTGACGTGATCGAGCATCAGGCCCGTTGCCAGAAAAGCCGCGAACTGGGCATCGATCTCGTCTTCCAACTGTCGGCGTACCGACGGTCGGAAGAACATGGAAGCGCCGGCCTTCGCCATGTCGGACCGAAACATCCCGTTTGCATCGACGAGATCGGGGACCAATTCCGGCGGTAGGACCGGGGTGGCCTCGACAAGCGTTAGATGGAGCCCAACCCGCAATTTGGGGAGCCGATGAGCCCGCTCCACCGCATCGGCGCAGGCGGGGGATCCTACCATGAGGCTGGCAGCCGTCAGGATCCCCATCGCATGGGCTTCCTCGACCGCGTCATTGACCTCGATTGCGAGACCGAAATCGTCGGCCGTGACAATCAAGTCTTTCATGGTTCAGGCCCCCGGAGGCCTCGCCGGCCTATCGGGACGCACGCTCCGCGAAGGCTTCATCGGGGTCAAGCCGTGGCGGCTTTCTCGCCGAGCTTTCCACAAGCCAACGCCCCACCGAGGGGCGGGGCGTTCGACCGAGTGAGATGCGGCTGTTAGGCCGCGAGGGCCGGCCACTAGGCCGCGAGGTTGCGGCGCTCCTTGAGGAAGTGGAAAAACTCCACGCCCTCGCGCAGGCGGCGCTTCATCATGTCGGGACTCCGCACCATCTCGCCGACGATCGACGCGATCTTGCCCGAGCGGAAATAGAAGCTTCGGTAGAATGTCTCGACCGACTCGAAAATCTCCGTATGGCTGAGATGAGGGTAGTGCAACGGTGCGATTTGCACGCCGCTATCATCGACGAGTTCCGCATTCGACTCGTCCAACCAGCCATTCTCGACCGCCTGATTGAACAGGAACGTGCCCGGATAAGGAGCCGCGAGCGAAACCTGGATCGTATGCGGATTGATCTTGCGAGCGAACCGCATCGTCTCCTGAATGGTCTCTCGCGACTCGCCCGGCAGACCCAGGATGAACGTGCCATGGATCGCAATGCCGAGTTCGTGGCAATCCTTGGTGAACTGCTCGGCGACTTCGATCCGCATGCCCTTCTTGATATTGTAAAGGATCTGCTGGTTGCCGGACTCGTAGCCGACCAGCAGCAGGCGCAGGCCGCCGTCTTTCAGTTTTTTCAGGGTCTCGCGTGGCACATTGGCCTTGGCATTGCACGACCACTGAATGCCAAGCTGACCAAGGCGGGCCGCAATGGCTTCGGCGCGCGGCAAGTCATCCGTGAACGTGTCATCGTCGAAGAAGAATTCCTTGGTCTGCGGAAAATTCTTCTTGGCCCAGACAATCTCCTCGATCACGTGGTCGACCGAGCGGGTGCGGTAGCGATGGCCGCCGACCGTCTGCGGCCAGAGGCAGAAGGTGCAGCGCGATTTGCAGCCACGGCCGGTGTAGATCGAAATATAGGGGTGCTTCAAATAGCCGATGAAGTAGTTTTCCATCACCAGGTCGCGCTTGTAGACCGGGGTCACGAACGGCAGCAGATCCATGTTCTCGAGGATCTGACGATCTTTGTTATGCACGATCACGCCGGATTCGTTGCGGAACGACAGGCCCGGGATCGACGCCCAGTTCTGGCCGTCCGCTACGTCCTTCACCGTGAAATCGAACTCGTTGCGCGCCACGAAATCGATGACCGATGCCTGTTCGAGGCTCTTGTCGGCCTGCACCGCCACCTTGGCGCCAATCATACCGATCTTCATCGACGGATTGGCAGCCTTCAAGGCCTGCGCCACCTTCACGTCTGAATTAAAAGACGGCACGGACGTGTGCATGATGGTGAGGTCGAAATCCTTCGCCTGAGCAGTGACCTCGGCCAGCTTGGTCTTATGCGGCGGGGCGTCGATCAGCTTGGAATTCTCGACGAGCGCGGCCGGCTGAGCCAGCCAGGTCGGATACCAGAAGGACTTGATCTCGCGCTTCGCTTGATAGCGGGAGCCCGCGCCGCCGTCGAAACCGTCGAATGAAGGAGCCTGCAGAAAAAGTGTGCGCATCATGATCCTGTCGAATCTGTCGAAGCCATGGTTCCATCGGACTGCACGGCGAACTTATGACCGCGCCAATCCAAGGATCCGGGCCAGAAACTCGCGATGAAAACGGCGAACGAGACGAGGTCGCGCAAAGGCCCGAGCCACAAGCTCCTGACTTTTACGCCGGTGAATTGATGGATTTCTACCTGCAGCGCGAGGCGACACGCAAGCGTAGCCATGAGCAGGGTTCCGCTCACTATGCCAAAACCGCCAATTGCTATGACGATTATTGCGAGGGGTAGCGGATTAGTCACGATCGAGCCGGCAAATCCTGCCGGATCGACAGACTTGATGGTCCGCGACCAGCGCAAATCCTGACGAAACGACGCCGCGAAGGTGGTCGATCCGCAGACATGCCCAAGCACGGGACGAGCCGGAACCGCGACCCGCAGCCCGAGACCCCGCACCGCCTGCCCCATGGCATTGTCGTCCGCCAACACATCTTTGAAGGTCGCAAAGCCGCCGATCCGCAACAGCGTGTCGGCGCGCAGCGCGATCGTCGATCCGAAACAGGGTTTGGCCAACCCAAGCGTCAGGCCAACGATGACGTTCGGCAAGAAGTGATCGTCGATCCCCCGCGCCGAAAGTTGCGACCAGAAGCCGGGGACGTTGAGCCCTCGATACAGGCAGGTGACCAGCCCGACGTCGGGGCCGGAGAGCGCGTCGACAACATCGCGCAAGTAAGTGCAGTCCACCACCATGTCACTATCGGCCAGCACCACGACCTCAAGCGTCACAGACGGCTGCATGTTCATCAGGTTGGAGATCTTGCCGTTTTGCCCATGCAGCCGCGGGTCGATCACGAGGCGGGTCGCCACCTGCGGGAACGCCGCGATGACCTGCCGGGCGATGGCAGCAGCGGGGTCGCTTCCGTCCCGCACGCCGAAAATGATCTCGACCTCGGCCGGATAATCCTGCCGGCAGAAGCCTGCGAGATTATCGAACAGGTTCGGTTCCAAACCATAGAGCGGCTTGAGGATCGAAACCGACGGATAGGTGGAGCAGACCGGTCCGACACGCCGCCTGTAGGATCGCGTCGCCACGATCGCAAACAGCGAGAAAACGCAGCCCGCGACCGCGAGCACGCCAAATAGGATCGCCACGATGCCGGCGGCGGAGCCGAATGCTGGGCTCAGATCGCAGCCATATATTTGGCGGTCTGCTGCTCGACGGCCTGGATCATCGCAGGGGCGCCGCCAGTCTTCAACGTCGCGCCAAATTTCGACCGCCACGTCGCAAGCTGGCTGATCGTCCCATTGAGGTAAACGTCGACGATCCGCCAGCTTCCGGCAGTATTGCGCACGAGATAGTTGAGATCGACGGGCGCACCCGTTCCAACGAATTTGCTCTTCACCAGCTTGCCCTCGTTCCGATCAGCGGTTTGATCGTCGATGGTGAATTTCTCGCCCTTGAAGTCATCGAATTCGCTGGCGAAACTCGCGACCAGCAGCTTGCCGAACGCCGCCTGCAGGCGGGCCTGATCGTCGGGCGACATTGCCGTGAACTCCCGTCCGACCGCCATCTTGACCATGACGGGCACGTCGAAGCTCTTCAGCATCACGGGCTCGAGCAGCTCGTAGCGGCCCTTGACCTTGAGTTCGCGCGCGTGCCGCATGCTGTCCATCAGGGCATTGTAGAAATCGGCGACCGGCTGGGTCGGCAGACCGTCCGCAATCGCGACGGACGGGGCCGCCAAGCCGGCCAGCGACGCCAGCGCGGTGGCCAGAAGGGTCCGTCGAGAGACATGTTGCATCGTTGATCTCACGTTGATTGTGCAAGCGGTCGAGAATCGCTCTGCGTCACAAAGCCCTCATCGAGCTCTCTGTCGGCGCTTTTACGGCGAAGACTATGTCACCATTGTGAGCGGGCGATGAGGGCTTCGCGACACGGCTTAGGGGCTGTTGCGGGTGGCGCGCAAGAGCTGGCGACCCTCGATCCCCTGCCAGATCATCAGGCCAGGAATCCCGAGCGCGATTTCCGGCAACCGCTTGACCAGCGAGAGCGCGATGGCGGTCGGGGCTGGAATACCGAAGACGGCACAAAGCGCGATGAAGCCGCCCTCTTGAACGCCGATTGCGCCAGGCACCACGAAGGCCGCTCCACGCACCGCCTGCCCCAGGCTCTCGATCACCAGCGCGGTGCGGTAATCGACCGGGTAACCCATGAAATGCAGTGCGGTGTAGACTTCGAGGACGCCGAAGAACCAGATTGCAAAATGGATCGCGAAACAAATCGCGAGCCCGAGCGGATGTCGGTAGATCTCCTGCAACCGGTCGTTCAGGGAAGAAATGCCGCCGAGCGACGCCCATTTCGGGTCTTTGGCGAGCCGCAGCATCGCCTGCTCGACGAAACGAAATCCGCCGAACCGCTGGGCGACGAAAAAGCCGATCAGGGCCGGGCCGAGAATCGCGAGGCCGATCGCCGCCGCGCGCACGATACCGGTGTCGCCGCCGGCTTGGATCAGGCAAGCGAGGCCGATCAGCGTGAAGAAGAATTGCGTCACGGTCTGGACGAAGAGATCGACCACGACGCTGGCGCCGGCGGCCCCACCGGGTACGCCCCAGAAGGTGAGAAGCCGCGCGCCGATGAGGTCCCCTCCGACTTGGGCCACCGGGAGAAGCGAGTTGATGGCTTCGCGAAGCCAGCGCAGCAGCATGCAGATTCGAACCAGCGGACCGGCCGCTCCTGGTACCACGAACCACCAAGCGAGCCCCGCCCCACTCGTCTCGCCGGCCCGCACCAGCGCCACCAATGCGGCACCCCACCCCACTGCCGTGACCGCATCGAAGACCGAAGACGCGCCATAATAGGCGATTAGCGCGATCACGAGCGCCAGCCCGACCAGGGCGGCGAGGAGCAACGACTTAGGCATCCGAATTTCAATTACCTTTGGCTAGGCGCGCGGGCGCGCTCGCGTCGCCATAGCCCATAACGACCACCGCCGCGAGGCATCGACACAGCTTTCTTCGAGAGGGCGGGACGACGCAAAAACAGCATGCCGATCCGCATCGATCCGCTAAGGTGCAGAGCGGGACGACTGACGGCGCAACAGACTTTCAGACGACGACCCCTTCATGAACACCAGCGAGCGATGACCGACCTTCTTTCGTCAGGCCTGATTTTCCTGCTGCTCTGCGGCAGCGCGATCATTGGTTCGCTCGTCGCCGCTCGTTTGCCGGAGCGGCATCGGACGCGCGAAACGATCGACTTCACCCGATTGGTGACGGGCTTGCTGGTGACATTTACGGCGCTGGTCACCAGCCTTCTGATCACGTCGGTCAACAGCAGCTTTGAAAAAACCGAACAGGACCTCCGCGGCTACTCATCGCAACTCATTCGGCTGACCGGTTGTCTCGAGAACCTCGGTGCTGAAACCGCCCCGATCCGAACGAGCCTCAGGGCCTATACGGCGTCGGCCTTGGCCAGCACCTGGCCGGAAGAGGCGCCGCCGAGCGGCCAATACCCGAAAGCCGACAGCCGAGAGGATGAATTCGACGCCGGCAACCTCGGAGAATTGTTGCTCCACATTCAGAGCCAGTTACAGCGCGTCGCGGTCTCGAGCCCGGAGGATAGCTCGATCCGCGCGAGTTGCTTGGTGCGGCTCGACCGCGTGCTCGACCAGCGGTGGATCCTGATCGACGAGGCGAAAAGCGCCATCACGCTCCCGTTCTACGACATGCTCGCCGGCTGGCTCGTCATCGTCTTCTTCAGCTTCGGCTTGAGCGCACCGCGCAACGAGCTCGCGGCGGTTTTCGTCTTTCTCGTGGCGGTGGCTGTCGCAGGCGCGTTTTTCGTCATTTTGGAACTCGATGGACCTCTCGACGGCTTGGTCAAAGTCTCGAGCGAACCGATGCGCCATGCTTTGCGGCACATCGACTGGTCGCTGGCGACGACCCCCGGCAAGGGGTGAGCAAGACTTGACCGGCACCGGGGCCGGTTCCATTCAGTGGCATGACAGGGCGTGCGGGACTGAAGGCCTACGCCAAGTGAGGGGAACCGATGGAACAGCCGCAGGAGGGCTCGCGCCCCCAACTCGACAATGACATCATCGATTTCGCACAGCGTGTGTTCGGCTACGTTCGCACCGGGAATGTGGAAGCGATGTCGCAGTTTCTCACGCGCGGCCTCCCGCCGAACCTCCGCAACGACAAAGGCGATAGCTTACTGATGCTGGCGAGCTATCACGGGCAGTATGAGGTGACGCGCCTCCTGCTCGACCATGGCGCTGATCCCGAACTCGCTAACGATCGAGGTCAGACGCCTCTTGGAGGCGCCGCGTTCAAAGGCGACATCGACATCATCACGCTCATGCTGGACAAAGGCGCCAAGGTGGACGGCTGCGGGCCGGACGGGCGGACCGGGTTGATGCTGGCCGCGATGTTCAATCGTGTCGAGATCGTCGACTTGTTGCTGGCACGGGGTGCGAACCCCGAGACGCGAGACGTAAGCGGCATGACGGCTGCCGCTCTCGCGCTTGGCATGGGGGCACAAGATACGCCCGCCCGACTGGCGGCGGCGCAATCGACTCTCACACCATAAAAACGTCGAACCGCAGCGTTTTCGATAAGACTTGATGGTGCGGAGCATCCAGACCCGGCATCGGCTCCGCTCGCAGCGGCCACTTGAGCACGACGCGGTTGGTGGCGGCCGCCAGAGCGGCCTGCATCAAAGCGGGGGCATCGAGATCGGCGCCGACGAGGGCGCGCAGGTCGCGCATCTCTTGCTTGACCAAGGCCGATTTAAGGCGCGGCGGGTGCATTGGATCCACCAAGACCACGTCGGGCCGAAGCCCGGCGAGATGGTGCTTGGCATCGCCGGCCAAGAGCGTCATCCGGGCCACGATCACGGCAATGTCCGGGCCGGCCTCGCTGGCGCGAGCCAACCCGTCTGCCAGCAAAGCATGGACCGCAGGTGAGCGTTCGATCAGCGTCACTTTAAGACCAAGAGCCGCGAGCAAGAAAGCATCTCGCCCGAGCCCGGCGGTCGCATCGACGATCGTCGGTCGATGGCCGTTGCCAAACCCGACGGCCTTGGCGAGAGGCTCTCGCGGCCCTCCGGCCCGAAGCCGGTGGCCCAAGGCCCCGCCGACAAAATCGATTCGGGGTTGGGCCATCCGGCCAGGAGCCGTCATGTCGTCTCGAGGCCGCAAAGCCTCACTCGGCGGTTGGCTCCTTGGCGACCGCAGCATCGGCCTCGATATCGCCCTCCCCGTCGCCCTTCGGCTGACCAGCTTTGTCGCTCTTGGCCTTGGCTCGCTCGGCGCTTTTGGCCGCCTTGGCCCGCTCGCGTTCCTTGCGTTCGAAGTCATAATTCGGCTTACGGGCCATCTCTTGCGCTCTCCTTCGTCGACGGACCGGCGCTTGCACGATCCGTCCATCCGACATCTCTCTACGTGAACGCCGCCATGATGATCGGTCAAGCCGCAATCATGGGAAACCCGCGATACCGGAAGGGCATTTCGGCGGCTATGAATGGCTCTGTTGGCGTCCCGGAAGGGATTCGAACCCCTGACCTACGGTTTAGGAAACCGTTGCTCTATCCTGCTGAGCTACCGGGACACTCAAGGAACGCCCTTAGCATGAACCAACGTCGGGATGAAGGGGCTGGCCGCGGCCGGCGGGCCGCCGCTGCGCTGGTGTTCTTTGCCTGCGTGGCCCTATCCCGGGAGGTCGCGGCAGCGCCCAGGACCACCGCGGCCCTGCCCTGCACGCCGGAAGGCGGCGAAGCGGTGCGGATAACCGGCATCGGCGAAGATTTCAGCGTGACGCTCGCGGATGGACGGTCGATCCTGCTGGTTGGGGTCGATCCGGTTCGGGCCACGGCGACGGGTCCCGATCTAGCGGCTGCGGCACATGCCAAGCTTCGGGCGTGGCTCATCGGCCGGTCAGCGACACTCCGGGCGCTGGCTGCCGCGCCGGACCGGTGGAATCGCATTCCCGCGCTGCTATTCGCGGATCCGGATGCGGCGCCCTCATCCGCAAGCCCCGGTCTGTCGGTTGCGCTCGCCATGGTGGATGCGGGCCTTGGGCGCGCGCGGCCGGATCCCGACGCGCATGGCTGCTGGCCGGATCTGCTTCGCGCCGAACAAGCGGCGCGCGCAGCACGGATCGGCTTGTGGAGCGACCCGGCCTATGCGGTTCTCGACGCTGCCGATCAGGCGGCTATCGGAAACAGCACGGGCGCGATGGCGATCGTCGAGGGAGCGGTCACACGGGTCGGCCATGGCCGCTCGCGTCTTTACATCGCGATAGGCGGCCGGCAGGCCGATTTCAGCATCCGACTCGCCAGACGGGATTCGTTCATCTTGACTGAACTAGGATTGAGCGAAGATCGATTGTCAGGCGTCAGTCTCAGAGTTCGTGGGTTTCTCGATGACAGGTTCGGCGCCTCGATCGACGTGACACGCGGCGATCAGATCGAGGTGTTGACGCCACCGGGCGCCCCGATGGTCGTGGCCCCGTAACGATTCCGTGATCAGAACGCGGTGAGAGCGCATCTCGGCGCTGGAACAAGCGTATCTTTTGAAGCATGAAGACGTCGGGACAGTTGGCCGGACGCGAACGAAGGGCGGAACGACCTCGTCCAACGGGTTGGTCGCAAGGAGAAACACGGCGGATGTCGGTCTCGATCGGTCGTCAGCGGGTATCGGCAAAAGGCTGGATCGTTCGACCCTCGGCGATGGTGCGTGGGCTCGCCGGCGCATGCGCGATGGCGTGGCTGCTCGCCGGTTGCACGTCGATCGATCAGACCAATCCAAAACCGAGCGTCGAAGCGGCCGCCTTGCCGGATGCAGCCCCGAAGACCACGGGCGTGGATTCGCCTGCCATCCGCGAGCACAAGCAACTCGTTCACGTGTTTGGGGGAGAGTATCACTCGGTCGCGACCGAGAAACTGCTCGATGAGGTTCTGGCCAAGCTGGCGGTCGCCAGCGAGGTGCCGAGCATCCCCTATAAGCTGACGATCCTGAACTCGCCGGTCGTCAATGCTTTCGCGTTGCCGTCGGGCCGCATCTATGTCACCCGCGGTCTTCTCGCACTCGCCAATGATACGTCGGAGGTCGCTGCCGTGATGGCGCATGAGATCGCCCATGTGACGGCACGGCATGCCACGCAGCGCGCCGAGATCGAGAAGCAATCGGCCGTGATCAGCCAAGCCGCGAACGTCATCGAAGACCGGAATAAGGGACGATCCTTCCAGGCCTACGCCCAGCTCAGCCTCGCGAGCTTCTCGCGGCTGCAGGAGCTCGAGGCGGACCGGATCGGCGTTCATACGATCGCGCGAGCCGGCTACGACCCCTATGCGGCCTCCCGTTTCCTGCAATCGCTCGGTCGATCGAGCGCCATGCGGCAATCGCTCTTCGGGCAGGCCAGCGTCGACAAGCCGGATATGATGTCGACACATCCATCGACGCCCGAACGTATCGAGCGGGCGATCGGCGAAGCACGCCAAATCGGGGCACCCGGGATCGGCGAAATCGGGCGGGACCATTATCTGGCCGCCATCGATGGTTTGCCGTTTGGCGACGATCCCGCGGAAGGGTTCGTGCGCGGCGTACAGTTTGTCCACCCGAAGCTCGGCTTTGCTTTCACCGCGCCGGACGGGTTCGTGCTCGAAAATTCGGCTCAAGCCGTCCTCGGCATCGCCAATGGTGGGGAGGAGGCGCTTCGGCTCGATCGTGTGCATGTTCCGGCCGAGACCACGCTCCAAGCCTATCTGGTTTCGGGCTGGATCGATGGCCTGCAGGAGGGGTCGGTCGAAAACATCGTCGTCAACGGATTTCAGGCCGCCACCGCGACCGCGAAGGGCAGCGAGTGGACCTTCAGGCTCGCCGCCATCCGGTATGGCGGCGAAGTCTATCGCATGATCTTTGCGGCCAAGACGCTGTCGGATGCCGATGATCGCGCCTTCAGGACGTCGATCAATACGTTCCGCAAGATCACGCCGGACGAAGCCAAGAACGTCCGGCCGATGCGGATTGACATCGTGACGGCCAGCGATAGCGACACCGAAGAGAGCCTGGTGGCGAAGATGAAGGCCGCCGACCGGCCGCTCGACCTTTTCCGGGTTCTCAACGACGTCGAAGCCGGTGCGGCGTTGAAGGGTGGCCAGCGGTATAAGATCGTCACCGAGTGACGCGCTCGCCGAGCCTTGCGGCTCGACCAACCTCCGTCGCGTCGGGCGAAGATGTCGCATCCGAGGCGATCAGGATCCTGACGGATCCTTGAACCAAATCTCTCGGCCGTGCGTATCTCATGCACGCTTCTGGAGGGTACCATGTTGCAGATGGCCGGCGTGAGACGTCAGTTTGTCAAAGCCGCAATGGCAGCGAAGTTCCTTGAACGGGACGAAGAACGGGCGCTCGCGCAGAGCTGGAAAGACCATGGCGACGAGGCCGCGCTGCATCAGCTCGCGTCCGCCCATATGCGTCTCGTGATCGCCCTGGCGGCTCGGTTCCGTCATTACGGCCTTCCCTTAGCCGATTTGATCCAAGAAGGTCACGTGGGCTTGCTCGAAGCCGCCGCGCGGTTCGAGCCTGAGCGTGAGGTTCGCTTCTCGACTTATGCGACGTGGTGGATCCGCGCCTCGATCCAAGACTATATCCTCCGCAATTGGTCGATCGTCCGGGGCGGTACGAGTTCGGCCCAGAAGGCCTTATTCTTCAACCTGCGCCGTTTGCGCGCCAAACTCTCTCAGAACCCAGGCCCCGGCGGAAACACGTCGATGTTCGCGACGATCGCCCTTGCGATCGGTGTGTCGCCCGCGGATGTCGAACTGATGGACACGCGGTTGTCTGGCTCGGATGTTTCGCTCAACGCACCGATGACCGAGAGTGACTCCTCCGGCCCGGCCGAGCGGGTCGATTTTCTGGTCGACGACAAGCCTTTGCCGGACGAGACCGTCGGCGAGCAAATCGATAGCGATCGGCGCGTGACATGGCTCAAGGAGGCCCTGAAGGTGTTGACGGACCGCGAGTTGCGGATCGTTCGGGAGCGCCGCCTCGCCGAGGAAACCGCGACGCTCGAGGCGCTTGGCGCCCGGCTCGGAATTTCAAAAGAACGTGTTCGTCAGATCGAAAATCGCGCGATGGAGAAGCTCAAGCGGGCATTGACGAGCGTCGATAATCCGCCACTGCAGATCGGCTGACGCGTTCGGCATCCCCTGCTGCCGATCAAACCAACCCGCGAGAGTACGCTTAGGGTAGGTGGAGCGAGAGGCGCCGGACGGTGGCCAGGCTCTCGCACATTGCAACGGCGTTCAGGAATGCCAGCAACGGAAGAAGAGAAATGATCCGGCGTAATGTCGCCTCGGTCATTTGACGGGTTGGGCGCCCCATTCGACCGCTCCAAGCCGTTTGGCTGGTCCAGCGCGCAAGATCCTTCCAACGCAGGATCAATGTCAGATGAAGCGCGAAAATGATCGTCTGCAGCACGGTGGGTCCGAAAAAGTAAAACCATTCGCCATCCCAACGGGCTCCGATCGCAGTGAGGTAATCGCGATAGGTCAAGGGGCCGGTCAGCATCGATAGCGATAGCAGCGCAAACGCGAGCGCCGCGAGCGTAAAGGCTGCCCAAAGCACCATATTGGTGATCAAGAGCCAACGATCCGGCCCGCCGTCTTTCGCGCGCTGGTGAGGAGACATGGGTCGCCGCTTTCATCCGATTGGACTTTTGACGATTGCGTTCCTCACGCGGGTGAGGGGGCCGGCATCGGTAAAGAAACTTACCTAAGATCGTGTGGAATGTCCTTCGTGACCGTCGACAGACGCTGGGTCACACCGTCGCAAATCCGTCGATCAGCAGGACTCCGGAGGGCCGTAAAGCGGTCGACAATCCAGACCGCCCGGTGTATGACCCGCGCTTAACTTAAAACAGCGCGCCGAAACGCAGCGATTTAAGTCGCATCGGCAAGGAGTCATCATGAATATCATCGAAATCCTCGAGCGCGAGGAAGTCGCCCGTTTGACGGCGCTTCGTTCGATCCCCGAGTTCCAGCCCGGCGATACAGTCGTGGTCAACGTCAAGGTCAAGGAGGGCGAGCGCGCCCGTATCCAGGCCTATGAAGGCGTCTGCATCGCCCGCGCGAATAGTGGCCTGCATGAAAACTTCACGGTCCGCAAGATCTCCTATGGCGAAGGCGTCGAGCGCGTTTTCCCGATCTATTCGCCCAACATCGACAGCATCAAGGTGCTGCGTCGTGGGCGCGTCCGCCGCGCCAAGCTTTATTACCTGCGCGATCGTCGCGGCAAGTCGGCGCGTATCGCCGAGCGGGTCGATACGTCGGGCAAGAGCAAGGTCAAGGCTAAGGCCGCTCCGGCTGCCGACAAGGCAGCTCCGGCCGCCGAATAATCAAGGAACAGTCCGCGAACCGTCATGCGCCTTCGTTAACGCGGGCGCATGACCCATGAAGGTTGGGTCGATCCGGACCTTGCAGGTCCGTTGTCGTCGAGCCACCTCTGGTCGCGGCACAAGATCAGGATCAGGCCATCATGGTTGCGACGCATTCAGGGACCCCGCGCACATTGTACGACAAGATCTGGGACGACCACGTGGTCGACCAGCAGGACGATGGGACGTGCCTCCTCTATATCGACCGCCATCTTGTGCACGAAGTGACCAGCCCGCAGGCGTTTGAAGGTCTGCGTTTGGCCGGACGTGGTGTTCATGCGCCGCAAAAGACTTTGGCTGTGGTCGACCATAACGTGCCGACCTCCGACCGTCGCCTCGGCATCAGCGACCCCGAAAGCCGCATTCAGGTCGAGACCTTGGCCGAGAATGCGCGCGAGTTCGGCATCCAATATTTCAACGAACTCGATCGTCGCCAGGGCATCGTCCATATCATCGGTCCCGAGCAGGGTTTCACCTTGCCGGGCACGACGATCGTCTGCGGCGACAGCCACACCTCGACGCATGGCGCGTTCGGCGCCTTGGCGCATGGGATCGGCACCTCGGAAGTCGAGCATGTGCTCGCGACCCAGACTTTGATCCAGGGCAAAGCCAAGAACATGCTCGTTCAGGTCGATGGCGTGCTTCCGCACGGCGTCACCGCCAAAGACATCATTTTGGCGATCATCGGCGAGATCGGGACAGCCGGGGGCACCGGCCACGTCATCGAATATGCGGGCGAAGCCATTCGCGCGCTCTCGATGGAAGGCCGAATGACGATCTGCAACATGTCGATCGAAGGCGGCGCGCGTGCCGGTCTCGTGGCTCCCGATGACAAGACCTTCGATTATCTGAAGGGTCGCCCGATGGCGCCCACGGGCGAGACATGGGACCAGGCTGTCGCCTATTGGCGGACGCTACAGACCGACCAGGGCGCCCATTACGATAAGATCGTGCATCTCGATGCCGCCAACCTGCCGCCGATCGTGTCTTGGGGTACCAGCCCGGAAGACGTCACTTCCGTGGCCGGAACAGTGCCGCGGATCGAGGATGGCGAGACGGACGACAAGCGCCATTCGATCGCCCGTGCGCTCGATTATATGGGCCTTAAAGGGGGCGAGCGGATCCAGGATCTGAGGCTCGATCGCGTCTTCATCGGCTCCTGCACCAATGGACGGATTGAAGATTTGCGTGCGGTCGCCAAGATCGTCGAAGGCAAGACCGTGGCCGCGACCGTCGACGCCATGATCGTGCCGGGTTCGGGTCTTGTGAAGGAACAAGCCGAAGCCGAAGGGCTCGACCTCATCTTCAAGGCGGCAGGTTTCGATTGGCGTGAGCCGGGCTGCTCGATGTGCCTCGCGATGAACCCCGATAAGCTGAAGCCGGGCGAGCGTTGCGCCACCACGTCGAACCGAAACTTCGAGGGTCGTCAGGGTTTCAAAGGCCGCAGCCATCTCGTTTCGCCGGCCATGGCGGCAGCGGCGGCGATCGCGGGTCATTTCGTCGACGTTCGCGACATCGCCTGAACGAGGCGATCGACTCAATACAAAGCCTTCCTGTCGTAACAGGAAGGCTTTTTCTTTGATGCCTTAGGCCGCGAGGCTCTCGAACAGCTTGAGCCCGTCGGTGCCGCCGACCAGCGGATCGATCAGGTTTTCTGGATGCGGCATCAAGCCGAGCACTTTGAGATTTTCCGAATAAATGCCTGCGATGTTCCGCTCCGACCCGTTCGGGTTGGATTGGCCACCGATGGCCCCGGTCTTGTCGCAGTAGCGGAACGCCACGCGGCCCTCGCCCTCCAGCCGCGCGATCGTCTCCGCGTCGGCCGTGTAATTTCCTTCGCCATGCGCGACGCAGAATTCGGCTGCCTCGCCCTCGTCAAAGCGCCGCGTGAAGGCCGTGTCGTTCCGCTCCACGCTGACGTGCTGGAAATGGCAGAGAAAGCGCAGATTGGCGTTGCGGACCAAGACGCCGGGCAATAACCCAGCCTCGCAGGCAATCTGAAATCCATTGCAGATCGCCAGGACCAAGCCGCCACGCGCGGCGTGGTGGCGGACTGCGTCCATGATCGGCGACCGCGCCGCGATCGCGCCACAGCGGAGATAGTCGCCGTAGGAGAAGCCGCCCGGCAGCACCACGAGATCCGTGCCGTCCGGCAGCGCCGTATCGGCATGCCACACCATGGCAGGTTGCTGCCCTGACACCCGATGCAAGGCTCGGGCGGCATCGCGTTCCCGGTTGATCCCCGGGAAGGTGATGACCGCCGATTTCACGACGCTGACCCTTCCAGGATCTCGATCGCGTAATTCTCGATCACGGTATTGGCCAGCAGCCGGTCGCACGCCTGCCGCAAAAGATCCTGCGCGTCGGTATGGTCATGCGCGTCGAGTTCAATCTCGAAGAGCTTGCCCTGACGAATGCTGCCGATCCCCTGGATCCCGAGAGACTGCAAGGCTCCCTCGATCGCTTTACCCTGCGGATCGAGGACACCTGATTTGAGAGTGACGGAAACGCGAGCCAGCATGGAGAAACCCGAGTGAGTGGATTGTGACCCTGGCTTAAAGGCGTGGGCGGCGCGACGCAACCGGTGGCCCGGATCATCGCATCGGACTGAAAAACCTTGTCAGTATGCGGCTCCACCCCTTAGGTCGCTTGAGACGGGACAAGGGGGCCATGATGCTGGCGTATTGCGATTTGCTGATTTTCGACTGTGACGGCGTCCTGGTCGATAGCGAGCAACTGGCGTTCGCAGCTTTCGTCGACGTGCTCAACCGCGCGGGTGTGCCGGCCACGACCGCCATGGTGGCCGACTGCTTCGGCATGAAGCAGGCCGACGTTCTGCAGAAGATCGCGCAAGCGACCCACATGGATATTCCGGATGGGGTGACCGAGGCACTCTGGCCAGCGACCCGACGCGCCTTCGAGCGCGACCTGCAACCGACGCAGGGCGTCAAGGCGTTCCTCGATCGTCTCGACGGCGTCAAGCGATGCGTCGCCTCGTCGTCCAACCCGGAGCGGATCCGGCTCAGTCTCGAATTGACGGGCCTCGCAGGCTATTTCGACGAGGCGGTGTTCAGCTCCCATCAGGTGGCACGGGGGAAGCCGGCGCCGGATATCTTTCTTTATGCGGCTCGCAAAATGGAGGTCGCGCCCGACCGTTGTATCGTGATCGAGGATTCAGTGTTCGGGGCCGAAGGCGGAGCCGCCGCCGGCATGCGGGTGATCGGCTATGTCGGCGGCAGCCATATCCCCTCGGGTCATGCGGCTGGGCTGTTGGCCGCCGGCGCTGCCTCGGTGGAGGCCACCTGGAGCGACGTCGCGCAACGGATCGGCCTTGGCATGCGTTGATGCGTCGCTTGCACCAAGCGCTGTCGAGCGGCATGATCGAATGATGTCATTACCCTTCCACGCTTGGCGGAACCGTTGACGACGGGCACTCTCGCATCGCTGAACGAACGCTCGCGCGACATCTTCAAACACATCGTCGATTCTTATCTGGCGACCGGTGAGCCCGTCGGCTCGCGACATCTCTCTCGTCTACTGCCGAGAGCGCTGTCGCCCGCCTCGATCCGCTCCGTGATGCAGGATCTGGAACAACTCGGGCTGGTCTATGCGCCGCATACGAGCGCCGGTCGGCTTCCGACCCAAACAGGCCTGCGCTTCTTCGTCGATGCGATGCTGCAAGTCGGCGACGTCGGCGACGAAGAACGGCGTCGCATCGAAACCGAGGTGCGGGCGGCGTCCGAGTCGCGCAGCTTTGAAGATGCGCTCGGCGAGGCGTCGAGCCTTCTGTCCGGACTGACGCGCGGCGCCGGCGTGGTCGTGACCAGCAAGGACAACGACCGGATCAAACATATCGAGTTTCTGCGCCTTGATGCCGAACGCGCGCTGACGATCCTGGTCGGCGAGGACGGCAATGTCGAGAACCGCGTGATCGCGACCTCGCCCGGCCTCCCCGCCTCCGCCTTGGTCGAAGCGGGAAATTATCTCAACGCCCGCATCCGGGGCCGCACTCTCGCCGAAGCCCGGACCGAGATCGAGACCGAACGCCGCGCTGCCGAAACCGAACTCGACTCTATCACCGAGCGGTTGGTCGATTCGGGGCTGGCAAGTTGGGCTGGACTGCAAGGGGGAAGCCGCCAGTTGATCGTGCGCGGGCAAGCCAATCTGTTGGAGGATCTGACCGCGATCGAGGATCTCGAGCGCATTCGGCTGCTGTTTGCCGATCTCGAAAGCAAGACCGATGTGATCGAGCTTTTGCACCGTGCCGAAAGCGGCGAAGGCGTACGGATTTTCATCGGCTCGGAGAATAAGCTGTTTTCCCTCTCCGGCTCATCGATGATCGCGGCGCCGTTCCGTGACAGCACGCATCGGATTATCGGCGTCCTCGGCATCATCGGGCCGACGCGTCTGAATTATGCCCGGGTTGTGCCCATGGTGGATTTCACGGCCCGCGTCGTCTCGCGCGTAGTCGGCGGCGGCTGACCGGCCGCGCAACTCGAAAGCGATCCTATGTCCCGCACCGGCGGCCTCTCCCGCTCCCCTGTCGTACCGATCGCCTTGCTGATCGGGATCGTGGCACTTGGCCTTGCGATATGGACCGTGACGATGCCGCAGCATGTGCCGCTTGCATCAAGCGTCGGCGGTGACTTCGCGCTGGTCGATCAAAACGGGAAGGCGGTCACGCGAGCCGATTTCGCAGGCAAGCCGATGATCGTGTTCTTCGGCTATACGCATTGCCCGGACGTCTGCCCGACGACCTTGTCGGATCTGACCCAAATGCTGAATGCCTATGGCACGAGAGAACCGGTCTCGGCCCTGTTCATCACGGTCGATCCGGAACGCGACACACCCGCCGTCATGAAAGACTATCTCTCGAGTTTCGATTCCCGCATATCCGGACTGACCGGCACCCCAGAGGCCATCAGGGCGGTCGAAAAGGCCTATAAGGTTTATGCCAAGAAGGTGCCGACGAAAGACGGTGACTATTCCATGGATCACACGGCAGTCGTCTATGTCATGGATCGGGACGGCCGCTTCGTGAATGCGTTAAACTTGAGCCAAAAGCCCGAGGCCGCCGCCGAAGAATTCAGGCGCGATCTCTGATCCGCGATCGGCTCGCGCTCAATAGTATCCAATCGGAAAATATTTGAGATAGAGATCGCCGATCACGCCGCGTTGAGACAGCCGCTCAAGCGCGTAGTCGAGGGCCTGCCGAAGCGGCGCATCCCCTTTTCGAACCGCGATGCCGCTGCCTTCGCCGAAGTAGCGGCTTTCGGTGAACGCCCCGCCTGCGAAAGTGCAACAGCCCGACGCCGCCGTGCCGTTCAGCCAGAGAGCCGTCGATACCCCGTCGGCGAACATCAGATCGATCTCGCCGACCTTGAGCGCGGCCCGGAGTGAGTCGGGATCCGTGAATGTCTTCACGTTGGCGAGCGGGAAAAACGCCGCAAGATAGGCCGCATGGGCGGTGGCGGTCTGCACCCCGATGCGAAGCGACCCCACCGTCTCTGGCAGAACGGAGGTTGGCACATGCCCGGTTCTGCCGGCGAACCGGGCCGGAGTGCGTGTCACCGGCATGGAAAAATCGACCGTCTCGCGGGTCTTGGCCGTGATCGCGATCGAGGCCACCACGGCGTCGCCGGCATGGGCGTCGAGCGCCGGGACCAGAGTCTCCCATCCACGCGCCTGAATCGTGCAGGTGACCTTCAACTCATCGCAGACCGCATGCGCGAGATCGATGTTAAACCCTGCCAGCGACCCGTCGGGCGCGGTGAAGTTAAAGGGCGGGTAATCGTCGCTGGTCAGAAACTGAATGGTCTGAGCCGGATCCATGCTGGGCTTTTCGATATGATGCTGCGGGTCGACGAAGCTCGGCACGACGACCAAGCCGTCCGATGCGCGCGCGCCTCCACTTGCCGCCATCAAGCCCAGCAGAACCACGCCTGACGTAACGTAAACAATCTTCACCGAGAGGCTTCCTTCGGCTTGTTCCGCGCCATCGACGCACGCTATCTTATGCCGGTGCCGTCGTCATGGTGCTGGTATCGGCTTCATGGAAGGCGATCGCGTGTTTTCCCTGCCTCACGGCCCCTCGCGCATCTCTGCCGGCTCGTGCCAACACGGATGAGCGATCGGGATAAGCTGCCGATCGAAATCGCGTTTCTGGTGCTTTATGGCATCGACCGCGCCATCCTGCGTCGTGCAGCCGCGAGCGCGGAAGACACCGATGTGTCGGCCGATCGGGCGTTGCTGGCCGAAGGCGCGATGTCGGCACAGCATTTCTACGAGTTGCTGGCCCATCATCTCGGCGTCGCCTACATGCATAAGCCTCTGCCGATCAGCGGCGACCAGCATCTCGACAATGCCATGCGGGTCGAAATGGTGCGGCTCTCTCCCAACCCGCAGGGGCTCGATTACGTGCTGGCGCCTCGAGGCGCGGGCCTCGCGCTCGTGCTCGGCCGACTGGCGCAAGGTCGTTGGCGAGACCACGAGCGCATGGCCATCACGTCACCGCAACGGCTTGCCGCGCTCATCCGATTGCATCATCGGCGAGCCATCGTCACGGCTGCGAGCCACGGGCTGCCGGATTGGAACGAGACCTTGTCGGCGCGTGCGGGCTGGAGCCGACACCAACGCCTTTCTGCCTCCATCCTCGGTTGCGCCATGATGGTCGGGGCGTGGTTCTGGCCCGAAGCGACGCTCGCTGCACTGTGTCTGCTGTTCTCGTTGCTGTTCCTTGCCATGGTCTATGTACGCTTGCACGCGACGATGTGGAGTTTCGGAACCATCTCGGATCCGCAACCCCGACGGACCGACAGCAGCCTGCCGATCTATACGATCGTGGTGCCGCTCTATCGCGAGGCGAGGGTCGTGCCCGACCTCGTCGCAGCGCTCCGGAGGCTCGACTATCCTGCCGCGCGTCTCGATATCAAGATGGTGGTCGAAACCAGCGACCGCGACACCATCGATGCACTGCAGACCGAGCATCTGCCGGATCGGTTCGAGATTCTCATTGCGCCGGCGGGCGTACCGCAGACCAAGCCCCGCGCCCTCAACGTCGCGCTGCAATTCACGCGCGGAAGCTTCCTGGTGGTCTATGATGCCGAGGATCGACCGCAGCCCGACCAGCTCCGCAAGGCGGTGGATCGATTTGAGCGCAGCGGCGACGACCTCGCCTGCGTGCAGGCCCGGCTCGCCATCGACAACAGCGCCGACAGCTGGATCACGCGTGTGTTTACCCTTGAATATGCGGCCTTGTTCGACGTGATCAATCCGGGGCTGGCCCGGCTCGGGTTGCCGATCGCGCTCGGCGGAACGTCGAACCATTTTCGGGTAAACGCCCTGCGTCGCGTCAACGGGTGGGATGCCTGGAACGTGACCGAGGATATCGATCTCGGCATTCGCCTGGCCCGCTTCGGCTATCGGGTCGACGTGCTCCAATCGTCCACCTTGGAAGAAGCGCCCTATCGGCTCAAAGCGTGGTTGGGGCAGCGGTGCCGCTGGCAGAAAGGCTGGATGGTAACGCTCCAGACCCATAGCCGTAATCCGGCACGCCTGTTCGCAGACCTTGGGCTGGCCGGCGGTTCTGCGATCTTCGCGATCCTCTGCGGCACGATCGCGAGTTCGCTGCTCGGCCCGGTTTTCGTGGCGGGCGTGTTGCTGCAGGCGACGTTCGGGCCGCTGTTGTCGCCGCATACCAGCGCCGATTGGGCTTGGACCTTTCTGTCGGCCCTCTTGATCGTCTCGGGCATCGCCAGTGTGGTCCTGCCCATCGCGGTCGGGATCAGACGCCGCCGCCTGTTCGACACGGCCATCTATGTGGCGATGCTGCCGCCCTATCTACTGCTGTTGAGCTATGCGACATGGCAGGCGTTGTTCGAGATGATGGGCCGTCCGCATGTGTGGACCAAGACGGAGCATGGCTTGGCCAAGAATCGCGTGCGGCCGACATGATGGGCGATGGTGGAGCCAATACCGCCCCCGCTCGTTGAGGGTCTGACCGATCCTTTTCCTGGAACCTCCAACCATGCCCAAAGCGGCGGCCGCCGACCAACTCGAATTCGAACTCGTCCGGTTCGCGGCCGAGGACCAGCCCCAGGATTTCGAGCTCGACCTGCGGAGCGAGACGATCTGGGCGACACCCGCCGATATGGCGGCGCTGTTGAAAACGCCGGTCGCCACCATCGTGAAACATATCGAAGCCGTGCTGGCCGAGGGCGAGTTGAACGCCGAAACCACAGTGCGCGCCGTGCGGACGGCCTCCGAAGGCGATGCTGCTGCCGCAGCGGCAGAGCGATACAACCTCGATATGATCCTATCGGTCGGCTATCGGGCCAATTCGAAGAAAGCCACGGCTTTTCGGCAATGGGCCAGCCGCACCTTGCGGGCGCTGATGGTCGATGGCTTCGTGCTGGATCAAAGGCGGCTGCGATCCGACCGGGAGACGCGCGACACGCTGGCGGCGCGGCTGCGGGCAATCCGCGCCGAGGAGACCAACATCTACGAGAGCGTGCGCGCCTTCTTCGCCGCGAGCGCAGACGATTATGCGGCCGACAGCGACGCCAGCAAACGCTTCACGACCATGCTCGAGGATAAATTCGCCTATGCGGTGACGGGCGAAACACCCCCCGACCTCATTCTCGAGCGTGCCGACCACGACAAACTCGCCATGGGTCTGCAGCGTTTCGATGGCGCGGTGCCGAGCATGGACGAGGCGCGAATCGCGCAAAACTACCTCGATCAGCACGAACTCTTCATCGTGCATACCTTATGCGAGCAGTTTCTTTTGCTGGTCCAGCAACACGCCGCGCGCGGCCATCGGATGACGATGGCAGAGCTATCGAGGGCGCTGGACGACCTTTTGCGCTTGAACGATTATCCGGTGCTCACTCGGCATAAGGATTTCCATGCCGCGCGGGCCATTCGCCACGCCCAGGCGGAATATGCCCGCTACATCCTCAAGGCGAAGAACCGCCCGAAAGCGGCTCTGACCTGACAGACGCAAACCGACGGCTTGTCGGGCTGCGTGAGATCGGTGCGCGCAGCGTTACTCTGCGCAGCGGTCAGGGTGGCGGCGGCAGAAGCGGACGCGACGCGGGTCCTCGATGACCGGCGGCGGCAGAAGGCCTTCGGGACCGTAAGCGTAGCCTGGCGCTCCGCCCGCAACCCCGCCCGGCGCGAATAATTGCTGAAACACCTGACCCTCGTTGCGGGTGTCGCCCCAATGACGCCAGCTGCCTTGCGGATGGGCCGCATCCTCCCCGTCCGGCTCGTCGACGCTGCCATTGAATTGCGGGACCGGCAACGCGTAGGGGCTACGGGGGAGGTTGGGGTTCTCATAGGCTTGTGCGCGCGCAGCACTCGCGCCCAGCGCAGCCAGAAGGATTGCGACACTCGCGGTCGCGGCAGCTTGCGCCAGAATTTCACGAGCGATCATCGATTATACTCCGTTTGTGACTGCTAAGCTTGCGACTGGGGTTTTGTTCCGATGCTGCTCCCGCCATCGTCCATCGCATTTCGCGCGTGCGAGGTCCGTCGATCTGCTTTAGAGCGTTGACATCCTTCTTTGATCCAAAGCACCGGACTTAACTCGCCCATGCCCCCCGACCCGATCGCTGCCCTCGACGACGACTTTTCTGCCTTCGTGCAGACTGCCACTGCCTGGCCGTTCGAGGAAGCGCGCAAATTGATCGCGCGGGTCAAGCGCACCGGGCAGACCGAGGTTCTCTTCGAAACCGGCTACGGTCCATCGGGCCTGCCGCATATCGGCACCTTCGGCGAAGTGGCACGCACCACCATGGTGCGGCATGCGTTCCGCATCTTGACCGACGACACTATTCCGACGCGGCTGGTCGCCTTTTCGGACGATATGGACGGCCTGCGAAAGGTGCCGGACAACATCCCCAACCGCGACGCGATGCTGCCCTTTCTTGGCAAGCCGCTGACGCAGGTCCCCGATCCATTCGGCACACACGAGAGCTTCGGCGCGCACAACAATGCACGCCTGCGGAGCTTTCTCGACCAGTTCGGCTTCGACTATTCCTTCGTATCGTCGACGCAGGCTTATGCGGCCGGGGAGTTCGACGCCGCGCTTCTTCTGATGCTGGAGCGCTACGACGCCATCATGGCGATCATGCTCCCGAGCTTTCGCGAAGAGCGGGCCGCGAGCTATTCGCCGTTCCTGCCGATCCATCCGGAAACCGGCGTTGTCATGCAGGTTGCGCTCGAAAGCCACGATGCGGCTGCCGGAACGATCTCCTGGCGCGATCCCGTCACCAACATGCTCTATGTTACGCCCGTCACGGGCGGTCATTGCAAGCTGCAGTGGAAGCCCGATTGGGCGATGCGGTGGCATGCACTCGGCGTCGACTATGAAATGGCCGGCAAGGATCTCATCGACTCGGTGAAGCTCTCAGGCCGCATCTGTCGCGCGCTTGGCTCGGAGCCGCCGGACGGATTCAACTACGAGTTGTTCCTCGATGAACAAGGCCAGAAAATCTCGAAGTCGAAGGGCAACGGCCTCACGATCGACGATTGGCTGACCTATGCGTCGCCCGAAAGCCTATCGCTGTTCATGTATGCGAAGCCGACCGCCGCCAAGCGTTTGTTCTTCGACGTGATCCCGCGCGCCGTCGACGATTACCTGACCTTCCTCGACGCCTATCCCCGCCAGGGCTGGCGCGAGCGGCTTGGCAATCCTGTCTGGCACATTCATTCCGGAAATCCGCCCGCCCCTGAGCGGCTGACGGCCGATGGCGGCACCTCGGTGTCGTTCGTCATGCTGCTCAACCTCGTGGCGGTCGCCAATACCGAGGATGCGACGGTGCTGTGGGGCTTCCTCCGCAATTATGCGCCGGACGCCTCGCCCGAGACCCATCCGCGCCTCGATCGGCTGGTGCATTATGCGGTGCGCTACTATCGGGACTTCGTGCGGCCGGCCAAGCAATATCGCGCGGCCGACGAGGTCGAGCGGAGCGCTCTCCAGGCATTGTCCGACATGCTGGGCGCTCTGCCGCCGGGCAGCGGCGCCGAGGAGATCCAGACCGCACTTTACGACATCGCCCGCCCGATCCCGCGTTATCAGGACTTCAAAGCCAAGACCGCGACGCCGGAGCGGCCCGGCGTATCGAACGACTGGTTCAACATGCTGTATCAGGTGCTGCTCGGCGAGGCGAAAGGGCCGCGCTTCGGCTCCTTTGCGGCACTCTATGGCCTGCCCGAGACCCGCGCCCTCATCGGCAAGGCGCTCGACGGCACGTTGATCGAGGACCATGCGGCCTTCCTGGCCGAGCGCCAAACGTCGAGCGTTCCGTGACCGGTCTGATTTACAAGATCACACCCGAGGTGCCGTGGCGCGCCGCTGAGGCCTCGGGCGTCTACAAGGGCGCGCCGATCGACGCGGCGGATGGCTTCATCCATTTCTCGACCGCCGCGCAAGCACGCGAAACGGCAGCCAAGCATTTTGCTGGGCAGACCGATCTGCTCCTCGTCGCGGTGGATGCCGCTGCGCTCGGCGACGCGCTGAAGTGGGAGCCCTCGCGCGGGGGTGCCCTGTTCCCGCATCTCTTCGCTTCCCTGCCGATGACGGCGGTGCGATGGGCCGAGCCGCTGCCGCTCGACGCCGGGGGACGGCATGTCTTCCCAAACGGCTTCGCGTGAGCGGCCTGTTCGGCGCAGTCGGCGCGCTGCTGCATCCGGCCCTGCTGCGTCTCGATCCTGAAACCGCGCATGGTTTGATCATCAAGGCGCTCCGCCTCGCGTCATCCTCCCGCCCTGCGCCCGACGATCCGCGTCTCGCAGTCGCGGCGTTCGGGCTCGCGTTTTCCAATCCGCTCGGCATTGCGGCGGGGTTCGACAAGAATGCCGACGTGCCGGACGCTTTGCTCGGCCTTGGCTTTGGCTTTGCCGAAATCGGTACCGTGACGCCGAAGCCGCAGCCCGGAAATCCCCGTCCCCGCGCCTTCCGCTTGCCGGAGGATGGCGCGTTGATCAACCGTTATGGCTTCAACAGTGGCGGCCATCCTGCGGCGCATGCGCGGCTCATGAGCCGCAAGGCGCGCGGCGGGATCGTCGGGGTGAATATCGGGGCCAACAAGGATGCGACCGACCGCGCCGCCGATTACGCAGCCGGGATCACGGTTTTCGCCGATGTGGCGAGCTATTTCACCATCAACGTCTCGTCACCCAATACGCCGGGCTTGCGCGATCTCCAGGCCGCCTCGGCGCTGGACGACCTGCTGGCGCGGTCGCTCGACGCGCGCGATGCGGCGAGCGCCTTGCACGGCCGTGTGCCGGTGCTGCTGAAGATCGCACCCGACCTCGATCTCGCGGCACTCGACGACGTCGTGCGCGTCGCGCGAGACCGCAAGCTCGACGGGATGATCGTGTCGAATACGACGCTGGCCCGACCCGCGTCGTTGCACCATCGCCATACGGCACGCGAAGCCGGCGGGCTCTCCGGTCGCCCCCTTTTCGGACCCTCGACCGCCATGCTGGCCGCGACGTTCCTGCGCGTCGAAGGGCAATTCCCGCTCGTCGGGGTTGGCGGTATTTCGGACGCAGCAACGACGCTCGCCAAAATCCGCGCCGGAGCGAGCCTCGTGCAACTCTACAGCGCGCTGGTGTTCCAAGGCCCGAGCCTCATCGGGCGCATCAAGCGCGGGCTGATCGAGGGACTCGGCTCCGACACCCTCGCCAGCCAAATCGGCCGAGATGCCGCGGCATTGGCGTCGCAAGCCTAAACTTCTACGACGTTGGCTGACCATCGCGTCGCATCCGCTTGAGCGTATAGAGCGCCTCGAGCGCGGCACGCGGCGTTAGATCGTCGGGATCGATGGCGTCGAGCGCCTCGCGCAAGAGGTCGGGCCGGTGCGCCGTTTGTGTCGGCGCTGGTCGATCGAGCAGCGCGAAGAGAGGCAGGTCGTCGATCATCCGAGCTACCGGCGCGGCACGCTGGCTTGCCTCAAGCTCGGCCAGCAGCACGCGGGCGCGCTCGACGGCGGCGGCAGGAAGCCCCGCCAATTTAGCGACCTGGATGCCGTAGGAGCGATCGGCCGCGCCGGCCATCACCTCATGCAGGAAGATGACCTCGCCGTTCCAATCCGTGACCCGCATGGTCAGGTTGGTCAGGCGGGGGAGCTTCTTGCTGAGCTGCGTCAATTCGTGGAAATGCGTTGCGAACAACCCGCGTGTCCGGTTCACCTCGTGCAGATGCTCGATGGCGGCCCAGGCGATCGACAGGCCGTCAAACGTCGCGGTGCCGCGCCCCAACTCATCGAGGATGACCAGCGATTGCGGGCCCGCCTGATTGAGGATCGCGGCGGCTTCGACCATCTCGACCATGAAGGTCGAACGGCCCCGCGCGAGATCGTCGGCCGCGCCGACGCGGGAAAACAACCGGTCGACGACCCCGATATGGGCCGCCGTCGCGGGCACATAAGATCCGATCTGCGCCAGAATGGCGATCAGCGCGTTCTGTCGAAGGAAAGTGGATTTACCAGCCATGTTGGGGCCGGTCACCACCGCGATACGCCCCCCCGCCGCGTTCTTCTTGCGGTTGCCCGACGTCGACGCGGTGCCGGAGAGATCGCAATCATTCGCCACAAAGCTGATGCCGCGCAGCTTCAAGGCCGCTTCCACGACGGGATGCCGGCCGCCATCGATCGCGAAAGCCAAGGTGCCGTCGACGATCGGCCTCACCCAATTGCGCGCCGTCGCGATCTCGGCGAGACCACAAGTCACATCCACCATCGCCAGCGCATCGGAGGCGGCGCGGATCGGGTTGGTCTGATCTAGCACCGCCGTGGCGAGGCGCGCAAAGATGTCGAGTTCAGCCGCCAGAGCCCGGTCTCCAGCGGAGGCGATCTTCGCGTCGAGTTCGGCCAGTTCGGTCGTCGAGAACCGCATCGCGCCGGTCATGGTCTGCCGGTGGATAAAAAGCGCATTGTGAGGAGGCCGTAACCATTGCTCGCCAAGCACTTGCGGCACTTCGATGAAGAAGCCGAGAAAGTTGTTGTGCTTGATCTTGAGCTGCTTTGCGCCGCTCTGCTCCGCATAGCGCGCTTGGAGGCCGGCCACGACGAGCCGCGTGTCGTCCCGCAACGTACGGATGTCGTCGAGCGCTGGATCATAGCCAACTCGTACAAAGCCGCCGTCTCGCCGGGCCAGCGGCAGGTCATCGGCCAGAGCGGCTTTCAGCAGGTCACCGAGCGCCGGATCGATCCGCAGCGCGACGTCGGCAGCGGCTGACAGGTCGACCGGGAGATCGGCGGCCTGCTTCAGCCGGGTGCCAACCGCCCATGCGGCCGCGATCCCGTCACGCAAGGCCGCAAGATCACGCGGGCCGCCACGGTCGAGCGCCAAGCGCGACACAGCCCGGCTAAGATCAGGGGTCGCTTTCAGCAAGCTCCGCACGCTGGACCGAAGCCGTGCATCCGCCTGCACGAATCCGACGGCATCCTGGCGCGCCGCGATTGCGTACGGCTCCGTCAGAGGCCCGGCAAGCCGTTCGGCCAGCAAGCGCGCGCCGGCCGACGTCACCGTCATGTCGATGGCGGCCAGCAGCGATCCGGTCCGCTCGCCCGACATGGTGCGGGTGAGTTCGAGATTGGCCCGCGTTGCGGCGTCGATCTCCATCGCCTGCCCGCGTTCGGATCGCGCCGGCGCTCGCAAATGGGGGCGGGCGCCGACCTGCGTTTGCGTCACGTAAGCCACGGCCGATGCGGCAGCGGCGATTTCGGCTCGCGAAAAGGCGCCAAACCCATCGAGGGTCTCGACCCCGTACCAGTCCCGCAACCGCCGGTCGGCCATCGTGCTGTCGGCGAATTCACGCGCCACGGGCGTGATGGCCGCACCTGATTCCTGCAGCATGAGCGCGACTGTGGGCTCGGCATTCATCGCGTCCGGCACGACGATCTCGCTCGGCTCCAATCGGGCGATCAGAGCCGGAACGGCGGCTTCCGCCACATCGCCGACCGTGAAGGCACCAGTCGAGATATCGACAGCGGCGTATCCGTAAAGCCATTCAGCCTCGCCCTGGCGCAACCGCACCAACGACAGCAGCGTGTTGGCGCGGGCCGGCTCGAGCAGGCGGTCCTCGGTCAAGGTGCCGGGCGTCACCAGCCGAACCACAGCGCGTTTGACAACGGATTTATTGCCGCGCTTCTTGGCCTCTGCCGGATCTTCGATCTGTTCGCAAACCGCCACCCGGTGGCCAAGCGCGATCAGCCGATGCAGGTAATCATCGCTGCGATCGACCGGCACGCCGCACATGGCGATATCCTCGCCCTGGTGTTTTCCGCGCTTGGTCAGAACGATATTGAGGGCTCGTGCCGCGACCTCCGCATCCGCCAGGAAGAGTTCGAAGAAATCCCCCATTCGATAAAACAGCAGGCAATCGGGATGGGCCGCCTTGATGCCGAGATATTGCGCCATCATCGGGGTCACGCGATCCTCCGCCGTCGCGGCGGCGATCTGTGGCGCAGGAAGCGAAACAGCAGTCGCGGGGGTAGTACGGACGGCATCGGTCATCGGCCGACGCTAGCAAAACCCGGGGGGCGGCGCATCCGCGCGCATCGCGTTCTTCACCGTCAAACGGCAAACCCCATCCCGTCAAAGTCACCGTCCACACAAATTGCAACTTTGAACCAAGATCCGAATTGAGAGGCGTGAGGGGCAGCGCTAGGAGAGTGGCACGCCCGTCATCTTCGCTCGTTAGATCATCGGGCAACGCTTTATCTGCCGGGGGCTGACGTGACATTGAGCAAATCCAACGTGACCTTTGCGGCCAAACTGGGACTCAGCGCGATCGTTTTGATCGGGCTTGTCGCCAGCACCGGTGTCGCGAATGCGCGCGATAATGGCGGTGTGTCGGACTTTTTTCAGCAGATCTTTGGTGGTGGCAACGCTCAATCCAGCGAACCCCTTCCTCAGCCGATGTTCGAGGATCCATCCAGCCCGCCTTTGACCGTGCGGATGCGGCCGAAACACCACACGCGTCCTGCACAAGCTGCACGATCGCCGCAGGAAACGCTCCAGGCGATCCGCAACACCACGATCTTCACGGATAAGACCCTTCAGCGCGGCGATGCCGTGATGACGGCGTCGGGCATGCGGGTCTTTAATGGCTCGACCTCATGGCCCTATAACAACGACGATTTCGTCGCTCTCGCATCGGCCAAGCAGATGAAGCCGGCTATGCGGAAAGAATTAAACGCCATCGATGTCGCGTCGCGGATGGATCAGCGCTGAGGCGCTGCGCGGGCGAGCAAGATCTCGGCCGCGGGTACGATCAGATGGTACAATGAACTTGCCGGGATCGTCGTCGCCGACAAGGTTCCGTCGAGCCGGAACTGATCCTGCCAGCAGCCTTTAACCGGTCCGCCAAGGTAGGTCCCGAGGAGGCTCTGGACCAGGGCGTCGGCTTCATCCAGCAAGTCCGGTCGTCCGGTCGCGGTGGACTGAACCAACAGAGCCTTGAGATATTCCGTTTGCGGCCAAAGGCGGCGACTGTCGCTGAGCGGTTGTCCCGAGATATCGACCTCATCGATCAAAAAGCCACTCTCATGCCGCCCGATGGCGAGCGCCGTCTGCATCAGCGCAGAACAGTGGCCTGAGACGTAACGTCCGGTCGATCGTTCGAAGCGCCGGAGCAGCCATACCCATTCCATCATATGTCCGGGGTCGAGGCGCTCCGAGCGATAGGCCGCATCGACCTGCCATTGGGGGCCGAAAAATTCGCGGAGCACCCCGGTATTCTGGTCGATGAAACGGCTGCGGAAAAGGCCGAATAGCTCACCCGCGCGGGCGAGATGGCGCGCCTCGCCGGTCGTCTCGTAGAGCGCCAGATTGGCCTCGAAGAAGTGCATATGCGGGTTTTGGCGACGCGGGAGTTCGCCCATCGTGCTCTCGGCCCAGCCTCCGTGCAGCCCGGCCATCCCCTCGTCAATGACGTGTAGGGTTTCGTCGATCCAGGTGCGGTAGCGCTCGTCGCGAGTCGCCTGATAGAGATATCCAAGAGCGTGGAGAACGAAAGCATGGTCGTAGAGGTCATGCCGGCTATCGAGCACCGTGCCGCTCCGGTCGAACCGCGCGACCCAACCCTTGCGGCCATCCGGAGCCCAGGCGATCGATCGAAGCCGGTCCATCATCCGCTGCGCCAGCGCGATGCTCGGGCCGGCCGGCGCGAGCCCGAGCGTGGCCGCATGAGCAAACACATAGATCTGTCGCATGCCCGTCCGCAGCCGCAAATCGGCGGAGCGCAAGGGTTGACCATCGAGCGTCAAGGCTTCCCAGAACAACCCGGTGTCGTCGCACACCTTTTCGGCCCAAACCGGAAGCGCTTGTGCGGCGACCCATTCGACGTAGAGTTGCAGAGACATGCGCTTCGATCCTCCGGGTTGAGCAAGGCTCGCGGTCTCGTGCCATCAACGATGAGACGACACAAGTGCGGACCTCGCGCCGACGGTCGACGCTGACCGCGCGGAGCGATACGGCACGACGAGCCCGGAGCCCGGCGGTCCGACCCGACAATTACTTCTTGGCGCTGTCCTTGCCCTTGGTCGCGAAAGGCGACACAGGACCCGTATCCTTCGGTTTTTCCTGCTTGGGCTTCTTCTTTTCCTTGTTGCTCTTCTGCTCACCCTTGGCCATGGCGGTCACTCCCGTTGCGGCGGGTCACGGTCGGAACGATCGTGACCCGCGCGATCCGCATATCTTCAAAGAGCGCCTTGGCAAAGTAAAGCCTTGTAAAGCAAAAGATTGTCAGCCTTTGGAACCATGCGGATCATCGACGCGCGGCCAGAGCGGACGGGTCAGCTTGCGATAGATGGTGCGCCGCGGATCGGACGGATAAGGCGCACCGGCATCGATATAGATGATCTCGGCTGCCACGGGCGCGAACCCGGCGTGGAAGTGATTGGTCGATTTGACAAGCAAAATGGCCTTCGCGGCAGGATCGATCCCGAGATTGGAGAAGATGTCGGGCTCGAATGTCTGGGTCCGATTGGTGTTGAGGATCACCTCGACGGCGGTTCCTTCGATGCGAATGACGGCGGTTGCGCCAAGCGTCACCCGGCTTGCACCAAAGCTTTGCCAGCCTTCGTGCACCGCTTTCAACACCGTCACGTCGGCATCGATGGGGGCACCCCCATCCGGGCCGGCTTTACCGCCAAAGCGGAGCATCAAGCGCGCCCCCTCCCCGGCCGCCAGACAGAACGTGACCGCCATCGGGTCCCAGATGGTCGCGACCGCCACATTATCGATCTGCCGCTCGAGGATGCGGCGAAGGATCAGCGTGCCGTCACCCGCGACGCCACCACCGGGATTGTCCCAGACATCGGCCACGACCACAGGCTTCCCGGGGGCTGCCGCCGATAGCGCCACGGCGCGGTCGAGACCGGCCTCGGTCTCCAGCATCGGCATCGCTGTCGTGCCACGCAGCGCGAAGATCTCGAGGCCGAGACGCTTGGCGACCTCGGCCGCCTTGGCGGGTTCGCCGTCGGTGATCACCAGCATCCGCGTGCCGAGTTCGGGCACGTCCGCCGCCATGAAACCGTGGATCAGCGAGATCGACAAAATCCCATTACGGCCCTGCATGGCTTTCATGCGATCCACGAAGGAGCGCATCGGCTCGCGGCTCGTCGGAAAGACGCCGACCATCCGACAATCGAAGCTCGCCATGCTGGGCTTGATCTCGCCCCGCAGCGTTCGTAGCGCGAGATCGACGACATGCTCGGCGCGTTCGACAAAATCCGTATGCGGAAATTCGAGAAATGCCGCCAGAATATCGGCATTGGCGACGCGCTTCGGCGTGAGATGGCTATGCGGATCGAGTTCGGCCGCGACGAGAACGTCCGGCCCGACAAGAGCGCGAATACGCTCGAGGAAGTCGCCTTCGCAATCGTCGTAACCCTGCGCCACCATGGCGCCGTGAAGGCCAAGCACCACGCCATCGACCGGCATCGCGGCGCGCAACTCGTCAAGGATCTGATCGCGCAGATCCTCGAAAGTCTGCCGTTGCAGCAGGCCGCCGGGCTCGGCCCAGGTGGCGGTGCCTTCGACGAGATCGAAACCCTCCGCGATGGCGCGTCGGCGCAGCACCACCATGGGGGCCGAACAGAGCGTCGGCGTCGCGGGATGCTGCCCGGGCGCCGCATAAAATGCCATGTCGAAACTGGCCCGATCGGTCGGCACGGGCGAGAACGTGTTGGTTTCGGTCGCGAAGGAGGCGGTGAAAATCCGCATCAGAGCGGCTTGTAGGCGATGGCCTCGATCTCGATTTTGATGTCGATCATCAGCTTGGCCTCGAGCGTCGTGCGGGCGGGCGGGTTCGTCGGGAAATAGTCCGCATAGACCGCGTTGAAGGCGGCGAAATCGCCGGCATCGACCAAGATCACGAAGGTTTTGACCACGTCCGACAGATCCGCACCGGCCAGCGCGAGAGCCGCCGCAATATTCTGCATCACCTGACGGGTTTCGGCGTCGATGCCCCCGGCCACGACTTTGCCGTCGGCCCCGACCGGAACCTGGCCCGACACGTAGATGAAGTCCCCGGCCCTGACGGCAGGGGAGAGTGGCACGTGAGAGGCGCCGAAATGCTGCTTTGTCATCCCAATTCCCGAAAAGATGCGTCGATCAAGCCGACCCGCTTATTTCACAGCGCCGAGCGCCAAGCCCCGAACGAGATAGCGTTGCAACCATGCGAAGATGACCGCGACAGGAATGGAGGCCACAAGCGCGGCCGCCATCACATATTGCCAATCGACAGTGTAACGGCCCGCTACCAGCGAGAAGACGCGCAACGGCAGCGTGTAGCTGTCCTCCCGTCGCAGCATCGTCAGCGCGATGACGAATTCGTTCCAGGCGTTGATGAAGGTGAAGATCGCGGTCACGACCATGGCGGGCACGGCGAGCGGCAGGAACACGGTCACGAGCGTGCGCCAATGGCCCGCCCCCTCCATCCAGGCCGCCTCTTCGAGATCGCGCGGAATGGTGGTGAAATAGCTCTGGAGCATCCACACGCTGAACGCGATGTTGAACGCCACATAGATCACCACGAGCACGTTGAGGCTGTCGATCAGCCCGACGCCGGCGACGAGGCGAAACAAGCCGATCACCAGCACGATGGGCGACAGCATCTGCGACACGAGAAGAAACTGCCGGAACGCGCTGCGCCCGACGAACCGGTAGCGGCTGAGCCCATAGGCGGCCGGGATGGCCACCAGGATGGTGAGGATCGTGGTCAAGCCTGAGACATAGAGCGAGTTGCCGAGGGCGGCCCCGAAGCCGGTGGTCTGCCACATTTCGGTAAAATTCTGCCAATGGACCTGCGAGGGCCACCATGCCGGGTCGAGCACTTCGGAGGCGGGTTTCAGCGCCGTGATGGTCATGACCGCGAACGGGAACAGGACCACGATGATGACCGGGGCCAGCAGCAGCCAGGAGATCAGCGAGCGGATCAGCTTTTTGCGGTTCATCAGTCCTGCTCCTCCCGCATGGCGAGGCGCACATAGACGATGGTGAACACGATCAAAATGCCGAACATGATCAACGAGACGGCAGCCGCATCGCCGAGCCTCCCGAGCCGGAACCCAAGCTTATAAAGATAGGTCACCAGAATGTCGGTCGAGTTTGCCGGGCCGCCCTGCGTCATCGTCCAGATGATCGGGAAGGAGTTGAACACGTAGATCGTGTTCAGCACGAAGGCGATGTTGATGAAAGGCCGCAGCAGCGGCAGCGTGATGGTGCGGAAACGGTCCCAGGCGCCGGCGCCCTCGATCGCGGCGGCATCGTAGAGATCCTCCGGCACCGAGGAGAGGCCGCCGAGAAAGATCGTTACCGTGAAGGGAATCGATACCAAAATGCCGATCAGGATCTGCATCGGGAAAGCGGTCGAGGCATCCGCAAGCCACTGGATATTCGTGCCGATGAGGCCGAGGTCGCGCAGCCCCGAATTCAGCATTCCACTTTCGCCGTTCAGCGCCCAGCGCCAGACCACCGCCGTCATGGTGAGTGACACCGCCCAGGGCAGCATGATGAGGATGCGGGCAAGGCCGCGACCATAGAAGTCCTCGTTCAGGATCATGGCGATCGGCACGGAACAGACCAGTGTTCCGACCACGACCGATACGGTCCAAAGCAGGGTCCGCCACAAAGCCGCGATGAAATCCGGATCCGCGAACAAGGTGCGGAAATGATCGAGCCCGACGAAATCCCGCATGATGCCGAAACGGTTCACGTCATGGACCGACAGAGAAACGATCTCCTTCAACGGCCAGAGAATGACCGCAGCCGCGAGCAGGAAACTCGGGAAGATCAGGATATAGGGTGTCGCCGAACGTCCCATTGTGTTCCGTGATTGAAGAGAAGCGGCGAGAGCGACAGCTCGCGACGGTCAGCGACGAACGCGCGATCCGGCCGGACCACGGCTCGGAGCCTTGCGTCCTCGCCGGCCGATTGTCGGCGTGAAGCGAAGGGCGGCAGGTGCGCCGCCCCTCGCGTCATTCGGTGTGGCGGCTTACTTCTGGCTGAGTGTCGTGTTGATCTTGGCGGCCGCTTCCTTCAGCGTCCCCTCGATCGGGCCCTGGCCGAGATAAATCTTCTGCACCGCGTTTGAAGTCGTCTGCGCGATATCTTCCCAGCCCGGAATGACGGGCGCGAAATGCGCCTTCGGCAGCAGGGACGTGAAAACCTTCAGGTCGGCGTTATCGGCGAAATACGGGTCGGCCGCTTCTTTGGCATTGACCGGCAGGAAACCTTCGACCTTGTCGAACTTGGTGCGCTGTTCGGTCGTGAACAGGAAGTCGAGGAACGCCCAGGCTTCGTCCTTCACCTTGGAATTATCGAACATCACGATCGAGTCGGTCACGCCATAGGTGCCGCCGTCGCCACCATCGCCGACCGGAATCGGAGCGACACCGTAAGCGAGGTTCGGCACTTCAGCCTTGATCTGGTTCAGCAGGAACGGCGCCGTGATGACGGTGGCGACCTTGCCCTGCTTAAACAGGTTCTGCACGTCCTCACGCGAGTAGGAAGTAACGCCCGGCTCGGTCAATCCGCCATCGATGAAGCTCTTGTAGAGTTTTGCCGTCTCGATCGCGGCTGGCGAATCCATGCCGGACTTGCCGTCCTTAATGATGTCGCCGCCGTTGGCCCACAGGCCGTAGTAGAAATAAACGTCGGTCTCGATTTCCTTGCCTTGCAGACCAAAGGGGAAAACCGGGCTGCCGGAGGATTTGATCTTGTCGGCGTCGGCCTTGAACTCGGTCCAGGTTTTCGGCGGTGTGTCGATGCCAGCCTTCTTGAACACGTCCTTATTATAATACATGGCGCGCGCCGAGGCCGCGATCGGCAAGCCATAGACCTTGCCGTTCATGATCGAGGGCTTCAGGAACGTGTCGATGAAGCGGGCTTTGAAATCCGGCTTTACGTAGGCATCAAGCGGAGTCACGACGTTTTGGGACACGTAGTCGAGCAGCCAGCGCGTCCCGATGATCGACAGATCCGCATTGGCGCCGGCCGAAATGTCGGTCGTGAGCTTCTGTTGGAGGTTGTCCCACGGAACGACCTCAATCTGGATCTTGGTGCCGGGATGCGACGCCTCGAACTCCTTGGCGGCAGCGTCGAAGTAAGGGCCTGTGCCCTTGCTGTATTCGGCAATCGTAACACGGACGGTTCCGGCCTGGGCCATGGAACAGAAAGCCAGCATGCTGGCGCCGGCAAGAAGACCAAGTCGTCTCATATGCACTGCAACTCCCCCTTAACGAGGCGATCGGCCCATGCCGCACCGCACTCCGGCGCCTTCGCCATCATGTTCCAACCGCGCTCTAAGAGGCTCGGCTAAGCCGCAGTGTTCTATGAAATTATATTTCTCGCAAGAGTATAATCTGAGCGAAATGCACAGATTTCAATGTTGCTTTTTTTCACAGCCAACGCTTTGATCGCGCCTCTTCTCGTGACGCGGACCTGAAATGACGATTGCCGCAATGGAGTTATTTGGCCTGAAAGACCGCCACGTGCTGATCACCGGCGCGGGCGGCGGCATCGGTCGTGCGCTCGTGGCCACGTTCCAAGCGGCGGGTGCGCGGGTCTCCGGTGCCGATCGCGACCTGTCGCTGCTCGAGAGCCTCGATCTTGTCCATCGTTTGACGTTCGATCTCACTGACCCGACCTCCATCACGCGCGAGATGGCGCGCCTCGACGAGGCCGATGCGATGCCGGATGTGCTGATCAGCAACGCCGGCTTCACCCGCGCCGACATGCTCGATCAAGTCGACACGGCGGCCTGGGACAATGAACTCGCCATCAATCTGACGGGAGCCTTTCATGTCGCGACGCCGGTGGTCGCCGCCATGGCGCGGCGCGGCGGCGGGGCGATCGTCTTCATCGCCTCGGTCAATGCCCTCGCGCATTACGGCAATCCGGCCTATTCGGCCGCCAAGGCGGGCCTGATTGCCTATGCCAAAGCGCTGGCGGTCGAGCGGGGGGCCGTGGGCATCCGCGCCAACGTCATCTGCCCCGGCTCGGTCCGCACGCCTGCCTGGGACCATCGGTTCGAGCGTCAGCCCGGCCTCGCGGCGCAAGTGCTGCCGCATTATCCGCTCGGCCGCCTCGTCGTGGCCGATGAAGTGGCGCGCGCCGCCCTGTTTCTCGCCTCGCCCGCCGCATCTGGCATCACCGGGGCCGTGCTTCCCGTCGATGCCGGGCTGACGGCCGGCAATTATCGCTTCGTCAAAGACGTCATCGAGGGGAGCGCCTGACATGGCCGCACTGAATATCAAGCGCCTGGTCAAAGCCTATGGACCCGTCGCCGTGCTGCATGGGATCGACCTCGCGGTCGCCAATGGCGAATTCGTGGTTCTGGTCGGCCCCTCGGGTTGCGGGAAATCGACCCTGCTCCGCATGATCGCCGGTCTCGACGACATCTCCAGCGGCGAGATGTGGATCGGCGACCGGCTCGCCAACACGCTGCCGCCCCAGCAACGCAATATCTCCATGGTGTTCCAGAGCTACGCGCTCTTCCCGCATATGACGGTCGGGCAGAATGTCGGCTTCGGGCCACGCATCCGGCACGAGACGGCCGCCGCCATTGCCGGCAAGGTCGACAAAGCCGCCAGCACCCTCAACCTCGCGCCCTATCTCGATCGCCTGCCGCGCCAATTGTCGGGGGGTCAACGCCAACGCGTCGCCATGGGCCGCACCATCGTGCGCGAGCCGGATCTGTTTCTCTTCGACGAACCTTTGTCGAACCTCGACGCCAAGCTCCGGGTGCAGATGCGGACCGAGATCAAGGCGCTGCATCAACTGCTGAAGACCACCATCGTCTATGTGACGCACGATCAGATCGAAGCCATGACCATGGCGGACCGTATCGTGGTAATGAACGGCGGCCGGATCGAACAGGTCGGTTCACCGCTCGAACTCTATGACCTTCCCGTCAACAAGTTCGTCGCGGGATTCCTCGGCTCACCCGCCATGAGCTTCATCCCCGGCGTCATCGAGCGCGGCGATGGGCTGCCCCGTCTCCGCACCAAGGCGGGATTCACGCTGCCGCTGGGCGCGACCGACGCCGTATCGGGTCAGACCGTCGAGATCGGCATCCGGCCAGAGCATTATCGGCTCGCTTCGACCGGCACGGGCTTCCCCTACATCGTCTCGGTGGTCGAGCCGACCGGCGCGGAAACGCATCTTTTCGGCACCATCGCCGACGTCGAGGTCCGCTGTGTGTTCCGCGAGCGCGTGTCGCCGAAGCCCGGCAGCACCCTGATGCTCGACGTCGATCCGGCGCTCGTCCATGTCTTCGACGCGCAAACGGGCGAGCGGCTCTGAACCCCGGCAACCCTCGTGCCATCGATATCGTGGCCCGCTTGCACGCGCTTGGCGAAACCGGCAGCCCCTCCGACCGGCGCGTTGCCGCCGTCGTGCTGGCAGACCCGGAATTTGCGACGCGTGCGGCCATCGCCCGGCTGGCCGAACGCGCCGGCGTCAGCGAACCCACTGTGACGCGGTTCTGCCGCACGCTCGGCTGCGATGGGTTGCGCGACTTCAAGGTCAGGCTGGCCCAGTCGGTCGCCTCGGCCGGCCGCTATCTCGAGGCAGCCTCCTCCGGTCGTGTGGCCGGCGACAGTATTCCCTCGGCGATCTCGGCTCATGCCTGCGACGCGATCGAGCGCGTGTGTGGCGCGGTCGATGTCGAGGCGCTGGGGCTTGCGGCCGCGCTCCTGACGTCGGCCCGGATGATCCGCGCCTATGGATCGGGCGGCTCCTCGTCGTTGGCCGCCACCGAACTCGAGAACCGCCTGTTCCGCCTCGGTCTATCCATCTCGTCGCATATCGACGGCGAAATGCAGCAGATGACGGCGGCTGCAGCTCAGCCCGGAACCGTGATGGTGGCCTATTCGGTGTCGGGCGAGGTTCGCAGCGTGGTCGATGCGATCGGGATCGCTGGCCTCTATGGTGCCCGCACGATCGCTATCACGGCGCCGGGCTCCTCGCTTGCCGGCGTCGCCGAAATCGTCCTGCCGTTCCGGATCGAGGAGGACAGGGACGTCTATCTTCCCTCCCCGGCCCGCTATGCGCTACTGGCCTTGACCGACATGCTGGCCGCCGTCGTGGCCAAGCGCATCGGGCCGCCGGCCCTCGAAGGCATGCGACGCATCAAACACCACCAGAGCCTCGGCCGAAGCAATGCCGACCAACTCCCGCTCGGAGACTGAGCCATGACCCTCTCGGAAATCGAGACGCCCGCGGTTCTGATCGACCTGCCCCGCGTCGAAGCCAACCTCAAGCGGGCGCAGGATTATGCCGACGCGCATCGGCTGCCGTTGCGGCCCCACGTCAAGACCCACAAGCTGCCGCGTTTCGCCAAGCGGCAGATGGAGCTCGGTGCGATCGGCATTACCTGCCAGAAGATCGGCGAGGCTGAGGCCATGGCCGACGGCGGGGTGACCGAGATCTTCCTGCCCTACAATATCATCGGCACGCAAAAGCTGACCCGCCTCGTCGCGCTGGCCAACAGGGTCAATCTCTCGGTCACGGCCGACAGCGCCGCCACGGTCGAGGGGCTCAGTGCCGCCTTCATGTCGAGCGCCAAGCCCCTGCCGGTGCTGGTCGAATGCGACACCGGCATGGGCCGTTGCGGCGTCCAGAGCCCGGCCGAAGCGCTGACGCTCGCCCGCGCCATCGCGGCGTCGCCGGGGTTGAGCTTCGCCGGGTTGATGACCTACCCGGCCGCCGGCGCGGTCGAAACCAACGCGACCTGGCTGGCGGCTGCCGTCGACCTGCTCACCAAAGCGAACCTGCGGCCCGCGATCGTGTCCAACGGCGGCACACCCGACCTTTGGCGCGCCCATGAGGTCGCGGCCGCGACCGAACATCGGCCTGGGACCTACATCTATCTCGATCGCTTCCAGGTGACACGCTCGGTCGGCACGCTGGAGGATTGCGCCTTGACGGTGCTGACCACCGTGGTCAGCCGCCCGACCGACGACCGCGCCATCATCGACGCTGGTTCGAAAGCGCTGACGAGCGACACCCTCGGCCTCGATGGCTACGGCTATGTGGTCGGCTACCCCGATGCCGTGGTCAGGAGCCTCAGCGAGGAACATGGCATCGTCGATCTCTCGGCCTGCGCGGCAAAACCGGCCCTCGGCGAGCGCCTTCGCATCATCCCGAACCATTGCTGCGTGGTCTCGAACCTCTTCGACGAGGTCACGCTCATCGAGGGCGACACCATCGTCGAGACCGTCGCGGTCGCGGCGCGCGGCCGTGTCGTCTGACCTTCCTTTTTCGCTCACACCGGACGCGCTCATGTCACCCGAACAGAACCCCTTTCCGAACGATCCCGACCGCCGCGCCATCTGGGACATGCTGGTCCATCGCGACATCGATGCGTTCCTGGCCGCCGATTGGTCGATGACCGAACCCGACTTTCTTGCCGCCGGCTTCTTCGGGCTGAATGCTGGTAAATCCGCTAATCCTGATAGCTGGCGCTTGGGCTTTCCGGATCTTGCGACCTATCGCGACGAATGGCTGCGCCAAGCGGCCGACACCGCGACGACCCACTATGCCGAGCCCCTCCGGGCGGCGCTGTTCCGCGCCACCAACCTGCACTTCATCGAGGTGTCGGGCGAGCGCGCCGTGGCGCATAAGAAGTTCGACGGCACCGTCGCCAAGGCCGATGGCGGGATCGACACCCTGAATTGGCAGACACTCTATTTCTGCACCAAGCAGACGGGCGAGTGGAAGATCGCGAGCTTCGTCGGCTATATGCCGTTCCCGATGGGACGGGGAATTTAAGTCACGCTCCGAGCCGCGTCGACGTAAGACTGCAGCGTCGCGCCGACCCTCTCGATCACGGTCGATCGCGGGATCGCCACGACGGCCGGCAACCGCAGCACGTAGCGTGTGAACGCGAGGCCGAGGACCTGGGACGCGATCAGGGCCGCGCAGGTCACGGCTTGCGCTGGATCGACGATCACTGGGTTCAACGTCGCCAAAAGCTGTCGATCGAAAATGTCGGTCGCCTTGGCTTGGGCCGCCGGATGCGAGGCCGCAGCACGCAACAGCGCAGGCAATTCGTCACCAGCACCGTCGCCTTCCCACCGCGTCAGCACGTGGCGCGCCAACGTCCGACCGATCGTCTCGAACGGAACAGCGCTCAAATCTGGCAGACGTAGATCGAACGCAACCGCGGCCGCGAAGAGACCGTCCTTGTCGCCGTAATAGCGCATCACCATCGCGGGATTGATCGCGGCTTCCGTGGCGACGGCACGGATTGTCGTCCGCTCATAGCCGTCGCTCGCAAAGATCTTACGGGCAGCAAGCAGAATACGATCTCGAGTGGGCTGCGACCGAAGCGGTCGAACGGCGGCGTGGACGGGATCGAGCAATGGGCATTCCATCTTTTGGAAAGCAAACAAGCGTTTGCATTTATCTAAGCCTTGTGTATGTAAACGCATGTTTACATCAGCGAGGGCCGCAAAATGCAATCCCTTCCAAGTTCGACCGACATCCTCATCGTGGGCGCAGGCCCAAGCGGGCTTGCGCTTGCGGCGGAACTCCGGCGTCTAGGCGCGTCGGCGCTTTTGATTGACCGTCAGACCGAGGGCGCCAACACGTCGCGCGCCGCGGTCGTGCATGCCCGCACGCTCGAAGTGCTCGAACCGCTCGGCGCTACCGAGGCGCTGCTTGGCATCGGCTTGATTGTATCGACCTTTCAGGTTCGAGATCGCGACAATCTCCTGCTGAGCGTCGACTTCGCCGACCTGCCGACGCGATACCCCTATGCGCTTCTCTGTCCTCAGAACAAGACCGAAGCGGTGCTTCTGGATCGTCTTCACAGCCTCGGCGGCGACGTGGTTCGGCCAGTCGACGTCACGACCGTCCGGCAGGGCCCGTTAGGGGCGGCCGTCGATATGATGATCGATGGATCGACCCGGACGATCGAGACAAAGTGGTTGATCGGTTGCGACGGCATGAACTCGATCGTTCGTGAGCAGAGCGGCATCGGTTTTGCCGGCGCCGCATATCCTCAGGATTTCGTCCTTGCGGATGTGCGGATGGACTGGCCGCTCCCTCGCGACGAGGTCGACCTTTTTCTCTCACCTGATGGTCTGATGGTGGTGGCGCCGCTGCCGGACGATAGATTTCGCGTTGTCGCGACCGTGACCCATGCGCCCGAGCATCCCACGACCGACGCCATCGAAGCGATCCTCCGCCAACGTGGGCCGGCGACGTCGAGCGCCATTCGGGTTCACGATCTCATCTGGAGTTCCCGGTTCCGGGTTCACCATCGCATCAGTGATATGCCGCGAAAAGGTCGCGTGCTGCTGTGCGGAGATGCCGCTCATGTGCATAGCCCGGCCGGAGGTCAAGGCATGGAACACCGGCATCCAGGATGCGATCGCTCTCGCAGTGCCCCTGATCGAGGCAGTCAGGTCCGGCGACGACGGCGGTATCGATGCCTGGGCAAAGGCAAGGCATGCAATCGCCGAGGACGTGGTCAAGACCACCGACAGGATCACGCGACTCGGCTTGTTGCGCTCCGGACCTGCGCAAGCGGTTCGGAACACCGCCTTCAGCTTGCTGGGGCACATTCCGGCCGCAACCTCGGCGCTCGCTCGTAAGATCGCCGAAATCGACAATCGCTAGATCGCGCCCTTATCCACCAACATCACGAGCTTGTGGCCTGGAAAACCGGCCGGCGCGAGTGTGACTTGCTCGTAATGCCGCAAGCCGTGATCCGGGTGGTCGAACGACCGTTCGCCGCCTTCGCGCGCCAGCACCGCCTGATCGGCCCAGAGGGCCGCGAAAGCGGCACTCGCCTCGCTCAATCGAGCCACCAAGGCTTGAAGCGCCGGATCGTCCCGACTGCGGCCGGTGTCGGCCCGGAACTCGGCGACGATGCGGCGGGCACGATGATCCCAATCCGGAATCAAGCGCCGCGCTGCGGGTGACAGGAACACAAAACCGAGCAGGCATGGCTCGTGTCCGTCGATCCATTCGGCGAATAGATCGGCGGCCGGTGCGTTCCAGGCGCGAATGGCCCAGAGCCGGTCGAGCAGGTAGGCGGGCGCCGACGAGGCGTCGAGCGCCTGCTGCAAGACTGCGATCGGTCCCGCATCGGTCTGCTCGTCGGTTAAGGCGGCGGGATCCCGCTTTTCGGTCAGTTCGAAGAGGTAGGCCCGCTCGGCCAGCGTCAGATGCAGCGCATCCGCCATGCGAGCGAGGGCGGCCGGCGAGACCGAGATGTCGCGCCCCTGCTCGATCCAGGCATACCAGGTCGGGCTCATGCCACAGATCTGCGCCACCTCCTCGCGGCGAAGCCCGGGTGTCCGCCGTCGACCATGGCGGGCCGGGGCGAGACCGACATCGGCAGCCGTCAGCCGCTCGCGATGGCGACGGAGGAAAGCGCCGAGCAGGCGTCGATGATCGTCACGGGAGGACATTCTGGTGCAGCTTATACCAGGATAAGCTGCCAACTTGTTCCCGTTTCTCACAAGCGCCAGATACGTCCGGACCGAGGAGGATCCCCCATGAGCCAGACCCAAAGCCAACATGACTTCGTTGTCGACCATTACGCGCCGCGCGCGTCGGCCTACGTGACGAGCGCGGTGCATAGCGGTGGCGCCGATCTCGACCAGATTGAAGCCTTCGTGCGCGGCGCCAGCGAGTCCCGCGTGCTCGATCTCGGCTGCGGCGGCGGTCACGTCAGCTACCGCGCCGCGCCGCATGTGCGCGAGGTCGTGGCCTGCGATCTGACACCCGACATGCTGACCGAGGTGTCGCGGACGGCGGCCGAGCGTGGACTGGCCAATATCGCGGTTCAACAGGCGCCGGCCGAGCGCCTGCCTTTCGCGGACGGCAGCTTCGATATCGTGCTCTGCCGCTTCACGACGCATCATTGGCACGATGCGGAGGCGGGCCTGCGGGAAGCGCGCCGCGTGCTGAAGCCGACCGGGCGGGCGTTGTTCAGCGATATCGTTTCGCCTGGGCACCCCCTGCTCGACACCCATCTGCAAACCGTCGAATTGCTGCGCGACCCATCCCATGTCCGCAACTATTCGGCGGCCGAGTGGATCGCCAAGCTCATGGCTGCGGGGTTTTCAGCGCAGTCGTTGACACCGCGCAAATTGCGAATGGAATTCGGCGTTTGGACCGCCCGGACCAAGGTGCCGGAGGATTTCGCCTCCGTGATCCGGCAGCTTCAGGTCAAGGCCAGCGCAGCAGTCCGGCAGCATTTCGGGATCACCCCGGACGGCAGTTTCGATCTCGACTCGCTGACGATCGAAGCGGTGCCTGCAACGCTCTAGGACCCGCGATCAGCCTCGGGCAAGATCGGCCTTGATTGAGACAGACGCCACCTCGCCAGCGTGAGCCGGCGCGGAGGCGCAAGCGACGATCAGGGCCGCAAAAGCGACGATCAGGGCGACCAGAAGATCCGCCCAATTCGGCCGGGAGCGGACGTTGGCCCGCAAGGAAAAACTCATCAAACGCTCCCCGCTGGTCTTGCCAGTTGCTGAGCGTCAACTTCGCCGAATGTCGTGAACCTGGTGTTACGTCCGGCGTCCCGATCGGTGGATGTCGGGGAAAAGCCCCCACAAAGGTAAATCGTTTACATTACGCCGCAAACAGGCGGCCGTGGACGCCCGCCGTTAACGTTTGGACTCGGGCGCGCTCTGCCGGTTGGCCACGAGGTCGTCGACGACGGCCGGATCGGCGAGGGTCGAGACATCGCCCAGCGCGCCGAGTTCGTTTTCGGCGATCTTCCGCAGGATGCGCCGCATGATCTTGCCCGAGCGCGTTTTGGGGAGCCCCGGCGCGAACTGGATGACGTCCGGGCTCGCGATCGCACCGATCTGCTTGCGGACATGGGCGACAAGATCGAGGCGCAACGGCTCGGTGGCTTCGACGCCCTGCATCAACGTCACATAGGCATAGATGCCCTGCCCCTTGATGGGATGCGGAAAGCCGACGACGGCCGCTTCCGATACCGTGTCATGCGCGACCAGCGCGCTCTCGACCTCTGCGGTTCCCATCCGGTGCCCGGAAACGTTGATGACGTCATCGACCCGGCCCGTGATCCAGTAATATCCATCCTGGTCGCGGCGGCATCCATCCCCGGTAAAATATTTGCCCGGATAGGCGCTGAAATAGGTTTCCTCGAACCGCTTGTGATCACCGTAGATGGTGCGCATCTGGCCCGGCCAGCTGTCGGCGATCAGAAGATTGCCTTCCGCGACCCCGTCGATCACGAGGCCGTTGGCATCGACGATTTCGGGGCGGACGCCGAAGAATGGTTTTGCGGCAGAGCCCGCCTTCATGGCCATGGCGCCCGGCAGTGGCGTTATCATGATGCCGCCGGTCTCGGTCTGCCACCATGTATCGACGATCGGCAGCCGGCTCTCCCCGACGACGCGATAATACCACTCCCACGCCTCTGGATTGATCGGTTCGCCGACCGAGCCGAGCAGACGCAACGAGGCACGGCTGGTTGCCTTCACGGGGGCCTCGCCGGCGCCCATCAAGGCCCGGATCGCGGTCGGAGCCGTGTAGAAGATCGTGACCTTGTGCTTGTCGACGATCTCCCAACAGCGCGACAGGCTCGGATAGACCGGAATTCCCTCGAACAGGACCGTTGTGCCGCCGTTGGCGAGCGGCCCGTAGACCGAATAGGAATGCCCCGTCACCCAGCCGACGTCGGCGGTGCACCAATAGACGTCATCCTCCTTGAGGTCGAAGACGTGCTGATGCGTCATCGAGGCCCAGACGAGGTAGCCGCCGGTGGTGTGCAGCACACCCTTCGGCCGCCCGGTCGAGCCCGATGTGTAGAGCAGGAACAGCGGGTCTTCGGCGTTCATCACCTCGAAGGCGCATTCGTCCGAAACCGCTTCGGCGGCCTCGTGGTACCAGACGTCGCGCCCCTCCTTCATGGTGATGGCGCCGCCGGTCCGCTTGACGACGATCACCGTCTCGACGCTGGCGCACCGCTCAGCGGCCGCGTCGGCATTGGCTTTCAGCGGAATGGTCTTGCCGCCGCGCAACCCCTCGTCTGCCGTGATGACGAGCTTCGAGCCGCAATCGTCGATGCGACCACTGAGCGCCTCGGGCGAGAAGCCGCCGAACACCACCGAATGGACCGCTCCGATCCGGGCGCAGGCCAGCATCGCATAAGCGGCCTCCGGGATCATCGGCATGTAGATCGTGACCGCGTCGCCTTTGCGGACACCATGATGCTTCAGCACATTCGCGAAGCGGCCCACACGGGCATGCAACTGCCGATAGGTGATGCGCGCCGATTGGGCCGGATCGTCGCCCTCCCAGATGATCGCGACCTTGTCGCCGCGCGTTTCGAGATGCCGGTCGATACAGTTCATCGCGACGTTGGTGAACCCGTCGCCGAACCACTCGATCGACACCTGATGGGGCGCGAAGGATGTATTCTTCACCCGCGTGTAGGGCGTGATCCAGTCGATCCGCTTGCCGTGATGCCCCCAGAATGCCTCGGGATCATGCACCGACTGTTCGTACATCGCGGCATAATCATCCGCCGAGATCGACGCGGCCCGCGCGAAAGCCTCGGGAACCGGGTGGGAAAATTCGGACATGTCACTCCCCGCGACGGGGAAGCATGCCCCGGTGCTTTTTTGTTCGTTCGGGGATCATTATGCGCGAACCGGGACGCTGGACAAGCGCCCGGCTTGCAGCCAGAGCGTCGCGCGGGGGCGAGGCAATCCCGCCTATTGGCATTCCTTGGTGGCCAGGGCAAGCGCCTGAGCGATACCGCTGAGCGCATAGGTGTCGGTCGCGGACCCGCCCTTGGCCATCGCCACCTTGACGATCAAGCGACCGTTCTTCTTCATCGCGTCGATGAAGCGGGTTTCATCCGCCGCATTCTTGACGAAGGCGTTTTGACCCTTGGAAAGCAGATCGAAGCTGGTCGAACCGAGCGTCGCCTTGCCGTCCGCGGCGCCGTCTTTCAACGACACGCCCATGATGACCGAAATTTCGTTTTTGACATTTTCGGCCGGCCGATTCGAAATGAAGATATGGGCCGCGACCTTCTTCAAGCTCGCGGGGGATCGGTCCTTCGGCTGCGCCAGGGCGTAGCAGACCTTGGCTTTGCCGGGGGTTTTGTAGACGCTCCAGTCTCCGAACGTCCCCACGAGAGCGGGCGTCGTGCTCTCGGCCGGAGCGGCCGCCGGCTTGGCCGCATGGCGCGAGCGGGCCTCAGCCAAAGTCGGAGACATTACGATCGAAGCGACCGCCGCCAGCCCCAAAAGGCAGAGACGACCCGTGTTGTTCGAGCTGATCATGGAACGAGTTGAACTCCCAGCGAAGCTTGACGCGCGAACACGGCCTTAGCACGCAATGATTTAACGATGTGGAAACCAAGCCCGAGGATGGCGGCGAAAATGCGGACCCGCGCCGCATTGAAGGGTGCCGCATGGCTGATCTCGATCAGCGATCCCATCGAACCTTCCGGCTCCTGCTTAGTTTAAGGTGTGGGCCGGGCGCGACGACGCGCAAGGCATGTCCAGGGGCCGTTCGACCATGTCTATACGTTCGCGTTTGCTTGCTGCCGCCGTGCTCATCACGATGGGCACAACCCTGTCGGGATGCGGCTACAATAATATTCCGACCCGCGAGGAACAGGCAAAGGCGAGCTGGGCCGAGGTGCAGAATCAATATCAGCGCCGCGCCGACCTGATCCCGAACCTCGTCAGCACGGTGCAGGGCTATGCCAAGCAGGAGAAGGACGTGCTGACCTCGGTGGTCGAAGCGCGCGCCAAGGCCACCCAGGTCAAAATCGACGCCTCGCAGCTCACCGACCCGGATAAGCTGAAGCAGTTTCAGGATGCCCAGAACCAGCTGTCGGGCGCCTTGGGCCGCTTGCTCGCCGTGAGCGAGAATTATCCTGACTTGAAATCGAACCAGAACTTTCTGGCGTTGCAATCGCAGCTCGAGGGAACCGAAAACCGCATCGCCGTCGCGCGCCGCGACTACATCGAGAACGTGCGCGTGTTCAACACCACATTGCGGACCTTTCCGGACGTGATCTGGCAGACGCTGGTGTTCCACGATAAGCCGCTGGCCGAGTTCACCGCGACGTCGGGCTCGGAAACACCGCCGCAAGTGAAGTTCTGACCGGGGCGATACGATGCAGGCGCGTCTCGATAGGCCAGCCGTAGGAGCCGCGCAGGCCGGCAAAATGCTGTCAGCCATCCTGGTCTGGCTAGCTCTGTTCATCGGCTGGGTCGTCGTCGCGACGCTTCCGGCTCTGGCGGCAGACGCTTATCCGGCCCTGACCGGGCGGGTTGTGGATAATGCCAACGTCATTCCGCCGGCCTCGCGGGACGCGCTCGACGCGAAATTGAAAGCGCTGGAGGATAAGTCAGGCATCCAAGTGGTGGTCGCGACTGTCCCCTCGCTTGGCGGCAACGAGATCGAGCCCTATGCCAACGGCCTGTTCAGGGCCTGGAAGCTCGGCGAGCAGAAGAAGAACAACGGCGTTCTGCTTCTGGTGGCCCCGACGGAGCATAAAGTCCGGATCGAGGTCGGCTATGGGCTCGAAGGCACGCTGACCGACGCTCTGTCGAAGATCATCATCACCAACGCGATGGTGCCGCGGTTCAAAACCAATGATTACGCGGGCGGGATCGATCGCGGCACCGACGATATCATCACGGTGCTGACAACCGACTCGGCCGAGTGGCAAAAACGCCCCGAATTGCGGGCGCAGGAACAAGGCTCGACCCTCGATGAGTTGATGCCGTTTTTGGTGATGGGCGTGTTCGTCATCGTCATCGTCTATCTCAACCGGCAAACAGGCCTGCGGGCTGGGGGGCGGGGCGGCCGAGGCGGGATCGTGTTCCTGCCGACCGGCGGCTCCGGCTGGGGCGGTGGCTTTGGGGGCGGCGGCTTCGGAGGCGGCGATGGTGGCGGCTTTTCCGGTGGAGGCGGCTCGTCGGGCGGCGGTGGCGCATCGGGGGGATGGTGATCATGGATACGGCTGACCACCAAATGATCGCCGATGCGGTTCGCGCGGCGGAAGCCGGAACCAGTGCCGAACTGGTCTGCGTGATGGCGCGAACGTCATCCAACTACGAATTTTTTCCGCTCGTGTGGGCGGCTCTTCTGGCGCTGGCAGCGCCCTGGTTCATGATCGAGTTCACGCTGTGGTCGATCGAGCGGGTCTTCGTGGTGCAGCTCGTTCTATTCGCGGTTCTCCTGCTCGCCTTATCGGTTCCGGCGATCCGCATGATGCTCGTGCCGCGCGCGTTGATGCGGAAACGCGCCCATCGGGCCGCGGCAGAGCAGTTCCTGCTGCGCGGGCTGACGCGCAAACGCGACCGGACAGGCGTCCTGATCTTCGTATCCGAGGCGGAACGCTACGCGCGCATCATCGCCGATGACGGGGTGGCCAAGCGCATCGACCCAAAGGAATGGCGGGCGCCGGTCGAGGTCCTAGTGCGGCATGCCCGCGCCGATCGGATCGCGGATGGCTATGTCGAAGCCGTCGCGCTCTGCGGGCGTCTTTTGGCCGAACAGTTCCCGCCCTCGTCGGATCCCGCCAACGAACTCAGCGACAGCTTCTACGTGATTTGATATTGCGTTCCGGACGTCAGCGCTTTCTAATAAGCTGACTAAAATAAAAACGCCCGGGAGGCGACACGTTGAGCGCAATTTCTGCAGCAAGCCGGGAGTCTGTCCCGGTTTTGCAATTATCCGGCATCGGCAAGGAGTTTGGCGCGATTCGCGCTCTGCATGATGTCGATCTGACGATCAAGCCGGGCGACGTGGTTGGCCTGATGGGCGATAATGGCGCGGGCAAATCGACGCTCGTCAAGATCATCGCCGGTAACTTTCACCCTACGCATGGCACCATCCGCTTTGATGGCGTCGAACATCGGTTCGACCGACCGCTCGATGCGCGCTCGGCCGGCATCGAAGTCGTCTACCAAGATCTCGCGCTGTCCAATAACGTCAGCGCCGCCGCCAATGTGTTCCTCGGCCGCGAACTCGTCCGCAAGGTCGGCCCCTTCTCGTTCCTCGACCACAAGGCCATGAACACCCGCGCGCTCGAGCTCTTCAACGAGTTGAAGTCGGAAACGCGGCCCCGCGATTTGGTCAAGCAGATGTCGGGCGGCCAGCGTCAGGCGGTCGCGATCGCCCGAACGCGCCTCGCCAATGCCAAACTCATCCTAATGGACGAGCCGACGGCCGCCATTTCGGTCCGCCAAGTGGCCGAAGTGCTCGATCTAATCCGTCGGCTCCGCGATCAGGGCGTTGCCGTCATTCTCATTTCGCATCGTATGCCGGACGTGTTTTCGGTCTGTGATCGCGTCGTAGTTCTCCGCCGAGGCGAGAAGCGAGCCGACAAGCTCGTGAAAGATTCCAGCCCTGAAGAAGTGACGGCCCTCATCACCGGCGCCAAGGAGTTTGCCTGATGTCGCAGGATGTGGCGCAACCCGTCTCCTTCGGCAACGTCGGGACAACGCGTTGGTACAAGCGCGGCGCGTTCGGATCACAAACTGGCTATGTGGCGGTCGCTTTCGTCCTGATCACGCTGCTGGTCGCGATCTTCGCGCATAATTTCCTCTCTTACGGCAACCTGCTGAATACCTCGAAGAACTTCAGCTATATCGCGATTGTGGCGCTGGGCTCGACGCTCGTGATCATCACGGGTGGAATCGACCTGTCTGTCGGCTCGGTCATGGCGCTCGTGGCGGTCGCGACCGCCATGTTGATGAAGGCGCTGACCGGCACCTCGATCGCTGCCATTCCTTATGCGGTCATGATCGCGGCCGTGCTTGGCGGCATGGCGATCTCGGTCATCGTCGGCCTCATCAACGGCTTTCTGATCGCCAAGGTGCGTCTGTCGCCATTCGTGACGACACTCGGGATGTTATCGATCTGTCGTGGCATCACCTACGTGATCACGCAGGGCCGCGGTCAAGCACCCGACGGGCCGAATGTCGACGCCTTCTACTCCCTGACGGACGGCAAGATCTTCGGCTTCCCGGTCCCCCTCGCCTATCTGCTCGTTCTTGCCATCATTATGGGGGTGGCGCTGCGCCACACGCGCTGGGGCCGCTACGTCTTTGTGCTCGGCGGTAACGAACGAGCGGCCGCCCTCACCGGCGTCGCAGTCGCTCGCGTCAAGATCTCGGTCTATGTCATCTGCGCCATGAGTGCCGGCTTTGCCGGCATCCTGATCGCGGGATGGCTCGGCTCGGCCCCTGCCAATCTCGCGACCGGCTATGAGCTCAAGATCATTGCGGCCTCGGTCATCGGCGGTGCCGATCTCGCGGGCGGCGTCGGTGGTCCGTTCGGCGCCATCATCGGTTCGGCGCTGATCGAAGTGATCCGCAACGGGCTCGCGCTGTTCGGAGCCGACACCTACTGGGAGCAGGTCTTCGTCGGCACCATCATCATTCTGGCCGTGTTGGTCGATCGTATCCGGACGCGCGAGCCCGAATAGGCGCGTCCCCCTCTCTGGCCCGGACATGGTCCATCCGACGCCGACCGACAAAAGGACCCTTATGCTGGAGGATAAACGCTTGAAGAGCATGCTGTTGGCCGCCGTTGCGGTCGTCTCGTTGATGTCGGTCGCTCACGCCGCCGATGCCTATAAGTTCGCCCTCATCCCCAAGGGGATGGACAACCCCTATTTCGACCTGTCGCGCGATGGCTGCCAGGCCGAAGCCAAAAAGCTCGGAAACGTCACGTGCATCTACAAGGGACCGGCCACCCACGAACCCGCGACGGAAGTGCAGATCACCCAGGATTTCATCACCCAGGGCATCGATGGGATCGCCATCTCGGTCGCGGATGCCGACTCGGTCATGAAGGTCATCAAGCAAGCGCGCGATGCCAACATTCCGGTCATCACCTTCGATGCCGATGCGGATAAATCCGCTCGCCAAGCTTATGTCGGGACCGACAACACGGAAATGGGCCGCGAACTCGGCCGCCAGTTGATCAAGGCCCATCCGAAAGCCGGCACCTTCGCGACCCAGTCGGGCGGACCCGCGGCCGCCAACCTCAACGATCGCCTCAAGGGCCTCTACGAGGTCCTGAAAGGTGCGGGCTGGACCGAAGTTAAGGGATCGCCGGCTTTCTGTAACGACGATTCGGCGCTCGCAGCCCAGCAGCTGTCTGATTTTGCGACCGCCAATCCGGATATCGACGCCATCATCCCGATCGGCGGCTGGGCCTTGTTCGCGCCGAAGGCTTATAAATCCTTCGTCGATTCAAACATGGACAAGATGAAGGCCGGCAAGCTGCCGCTCGTCATGCCGGACACGCTGCCGGTCGAGCTGCAACTCCTGAAGGACGGCTATGTCAGTGTCCTCGTGGGTCAGCGCCCCTATGAGATGGGCGAAAAGGCGATGGACATGTTGGTCGCCCTGAAGAAAGGCGAAAAGGTCCCGGTCATGAACGCCGTTGGCCTCGACGTCGTCACCAAGGACAACGTCGACAAGTTCCTCTCCGCAGCGAAGTAAGCGGGTCTTCGACAAAACGGGCCGGCGATCCTATCGATCGTCGGCCCATTCTTTTGGTCTTCAGACACTCAGCGTTACCGCCCGTCGCGCAGGGCTTGCAGCAGCTTCTGACTGGCCCGGCCGTTCGCTGGCAGCCCAACCCGGCCCTCGTAATCCGCGATGGCTTCGAGCGTCTTGACGCCCATGACGCCGTCTGTGTTGCCGATCGCATAGCCCTTGGCTTGCAGCCGCGTCTGCACCTCGCGGCGGTCGATCCGCGACAAGCCCGGATCATCCACCGGCCACGGCGTCACGAAGGAGCCTGCCCCCTCGATCCGATCCGAGAGTGAGGCGATCGCGAGCGCGTAGACCTCGGCGGCGTTATAGGCGTAGATCGCATCGAAGTTGCGCGTAACCAAAAAGGCCGGGCCTTGCGGACCTGCGGGAAGCAACAGCCCCACATCGGCTCCCGTCAGCGGCCCGCCATCGGCCTTCATGATGCCCTTAGCGGACCAAAAGGCGGGCGGATGCCGGTTTTTGCGACCCGATGGGCCGGAATAGCCGGGCGGCAGTTTGACCTCGTAGCCCCAGACAACACCAGGGACCCACCCCGACTTCCGCAAATAATTCGCGGTGGTGCCGAGCGCATCTGGTACCGAATCGACGATATTCGGATGCCCGTTGCCATCGATGTCGACGGCGTTCCGAAGGAAGGTCGAGGGCATGAATTGGGTATGTCCGAACGCGCCGGCCCAAGAGCCGTTAAAGCGATCCGGCGCAGCATCGCCCGCCTGCAGGATCTTCAGGGCCGCGACGAACTCGGACTTGAAGTAATCCGGTCGCCGACCGTAGCAGCTCAGCGTCGCAAGAGACTGAACGATCGGCCGAAGCCCGAATGTCTTTCCGTAATCGGATTCGACGCCCCAGACCGCCACGAGGATCGAAGCATCCACCCCAAAGCGGGACTGAATGGATTTAAGGGCGGTGCCCCATTCGCGATATTTGGCTTTGCCGTCGCTCACGCGCTCGTCGTCGACCAGTCCGGCCATATAGTCCCACACCGCGGTATGGAACTCAGGCTGCTCAGTCTGAAAGTGGAGAACGTCGTTCGGCGTCAGGCTCGGGGCGATCGCGTCGAATGTCTCGCCCGCGACCCCAGCTGCTAAAGAGGCTTGCCGAAGGCCCGCGACGCAGGACGGAAAATTATCCGTCGCGGGAACTTGGGCGGCCACTCCGCTCACGCAGAAGAGTGAAGCCGCTAGTCCGATACTGAGCCTTGATCGACAGACGTTTCGGATGTCGGGATATTGCATCCCCAAAGTGTCGGGCAATCGAGCGTCTTTTGCAACGCTCGCTCCGCTCATGGCGTCATTTCGAATCCGTCACCTCGTCGGCGGAATCATCCTGCAGCAGGATATCATCAAGGGAATCCGCGATAACGTCGAGTTGGTCACGCGATGCAAGCATCTCGAGCTTATTTCCGCTTTCGTCCTCGACGTGGAGCACGAATTCTTTTCCGGCCGAATCCACTTCGAAACGAGCGAGTTTTTTCTGGGCTGCCATGATGATCCCCTGTTGGCCGACTGAGGCTCAACGCCAGACAGGGAACAAGGTTCGGCAACGCCGGTCGCAGGGGACGCGGGCTCGCGTTAAGCCCAGGGCCGCGTCGTGGCAGCCGCTGTTTCGTAGTGATCGATCGACGGCTTCTTGGCCATGGTCAGACCCACGTCGTCCAGCCCTTCGATCATGCAATGTTTGCGGAACGGATCGAGATCGAACGACACGGTGCCACCATCCGGCCCCTTGATGGTCTGCTCCTCGAGATTGATCGTCAGGGTCGCGTTGGAGCCGCGTGCGGCGTCGTCCATCAGAAGCGCGAGCTGATCGGGCGTGACGCGGATCGGCAGGATCCCGTTCTTGAAGCAGTTGTTGTAGAAAATGTCGGCGAAGCTGGTTGAGATGACGCAGCGAATGCCGAAGTCGAGCAACGCCCAGGGCGCATGTTCACGCGATGAACCGCAGCCGAAATTATCGCCCGCCACCAGGATCTTGGCATGACGATAGGCCGGCTGGTTCAGCACGAAGTCGGGATTTTCCGAGCCGTCTTCGTTGAGGCGCAATTCGGCAAACAGCCCTTCACCGAGGCCGGTGCGCTTGATCGTCTTGAGATACTGCTTCGGAATGATCTTATCGGTGTCGATATTGGCCATATCAAGCGGCGCGGCGACGCCGGTCAGCACTGTGAATTTGTCCATACGAGGCCTCCGCGGCTGATCGATGTGTTTTGCAACCGTCGTCATTGCGCGTCACCGCCGGTCGGTCAAGCGGCTTCCGGTCAAAGCGCTTGACAGTTGAGGGACACGCGGCAGGGTGCGGCATGACCGACCTGATCACCGACAGGGCCGAGCCCGGCGACGGCGCGATGACCGCGTCCGACCGCAGAGGCTTCATCGTGGCACAGACGCGGCTGCGGCCGGTTCCGCATGCGCCGGAAATCCAGCTTCATGTGGCCGATGAGGCGACCGAGCTTTGGCAAAAAACCGAAGACGAGCTTGGCGCGATCGGCCTGCCGCCGCCCTTCTGGGCTTTCGCATGGGCAGGCGGACAGGCGCTCGCACGCTATCTGCTCGACAATCCGGATCTCGTGCGCCGCAAGACCGTGCTGGATTTCGCCTCCGGCTCCGGCTTGGTCGCGATCGCCGCCGCTCTCGGCGGCGCGACCTCGGTCACGGCTGCCGAGATCGATGCGTTCGCGTCGAGCGCCATCGCGCTCAACGCCTCCGTCAATGCCGTCGACATCACGGTCCTGCTCGAGGATGTCGTCGGACGCGACGATGGATGGGACGTGGTCACCGCCGGCGACGTGAGCTACGAGCGCGATATGGCGGCCCGCGTGACGGCGTGGCTGCATGGCCTCTCGCGTCGGGGCGCTGTGGTGCTGATCGGCGATCCCGGTCGATCCTATCTGGCCCGCGATCTCCTCGAGTCACTCGCCACCTATGAGGTTCCGGTGACGCGGTCGCTGGAAGATGCCGACATCAAACAATCCAGCGTCTGGCGTTTCAAAACCGATCGGCATCCTGCGCCGGCTGAGTCAGCCTGAGGTTTACGCCAATGCCTCGAATTCGCCGAAGTCGACCCGCATCCCATGCTTTGAGATCGGACCCCTTCGGCCGAGGAGAGCAGCCCTGACACCGCGAACCAGACGGGCCTTCGGCATTCTCATTGGCGTCAGCGCGATCGCGGTCGCCTCCGCCGCGTCGGCTCACCCTCACGTCTTTGTGGTCGCGAAAGAAGAGGTGATCTTCGGGACGGACGGCAAGGTGACCGGCATCCGCGCCGCATGGACGTTTGATGACATGTATTCGTCGTTTGCGATCCAGGGATTGGGCGATCCGAACAAGATCCTGACCACGGACGAGCTGGCGCCTCTGGCCAAGACCAATGTCGAGTCGCTTGCCGAATTCGGTTATTTCACGGTCGCCAAGGTGGCCGGCAAGGCCGTCCTGTTTGGCGACCCGACCGACTATCTGCTCGAAGAGACGCCGGACAAGCTCGTGACGCTGCATTTCACGCTGCCGCTGAAGGAACCCGCGGCGGCCAATCGGGCCTTCTCGCTGCAGGTCTACGATCCGACCTACTTTGTCTCCTTCGACTTTGCCGATAAGGACCCTGTGGCCTTGAAAAATGCCCCGAGCGGTTGCTCGTCGAGCGTCACGAAGCCGCGCTCCCTGGATAGCGGCGACAACCAGAAGCTGTCGGAAGCCTTCTTCTCCAATATGTCGCCGGGAGTGGATTTCGGCATCAAACTGGCGAGCCGCATCATCGTGGCCTGCCCATGAGCCGGAATGGATCGACAGCCATCCGCGTCGCCGCTGCGGCGGTGCTGCTCGTTACTGTCCTTGCGCCGCACCTCGCGTTCGCACAGGCCCATAATCCATTCGGGGTCGGCATTTCGGAAGGCGGCGGGAGCGCCAGCGGCATCACTGGTTGGATCCTGCAGAAACAGGTGGTGTTCGAGCGGCAATTGTCGGCCGCGGTTCGCGCCACGAAGCAGGACGGCTCGGCGTTCTGGCTGTTGAGCGGGTTGAGCTTCGTCTATGGCGTGTTCCACGCGGCGGGCCCAGGGCACGGCAAGGCGGTCATGACCTCCTACCTTTTTGCCAACGAACGCGCGCTGAAACGCGGATTAGTGCTGACGTTGCTGGCCGCCCTCCTGCAAGGTTTGGTCGCGATCCTGCTGGTCGGCATTCTGGCTGTGGTGCTGCACGCGACCGCGCAGCGCATGAAAGATGCGGCGACGCTGATCGAAAGCCTGAGCTATGCCAGCGTCGCGGTCCTCGGGGCCTGGCTGGTCTGGCAGAAAGGTCGCGGCTTCATTCGGGCGCTGCGCGATCCGCCGCAGGATGTCGTGAGCGGATCCAGCAATTCCGGCAGCGCTCCGGTTCGGGCGCGACAGATCGCGGCGGCAGACCCTTGCGGCTGCCCTCCCCTGATGGCTTATACGGCGACCTGCAGCGGTGCCGCCGCAATCGGCATGACCAAGCCCCTGCCGATCTTCACGGCCCACCGTCATGACCCGAATTGCGGCCATTACCATGCGCCCGATGCCGCGACGCTTGGCGACGGCTTCTCATGGCGTCAAGCGATGCTGACCGTCGTGGCGGCAGGGGCGCGCCCCTGCTCGGGCGCCATCCTGGTGCTGGTCTTCTCTCTCGCTCAAGGCATCTTCGCGGCCGGTGTCGCGGCAACGCTGGCGATGTCGCTCGGAACAGCCATCACGACGGGCGCCATCGCGGGGATCGCAGTCCTGGCCAAAGATGTGGCGGTGCGGTTTGCCGCGCCTGAGACGCGGCGCGGCACTCTGGTGATCCGCGGGCTCGAAACCGCCGCCGCAGCGTTGGTTCTCATCGCCGGCCTCTCGCTGTTCCTCGGCTATACAACCATGGGCGGCGCTTGACGCCACGCCGCTCCGGTGCGAGAGGCCACGCGACCGTCTTGTTGAGGAACTGATCCATGCCGAACGCGCGCTTCGATGTCCTGTGCCTGGGCAATGCCATCGTGGACATCATCGCACCGGTCGAAGACGCTTTTCTGATCAAGCAGCAGGTCGCCAAGGGCGCCATGATCCTGATCGACGAGCCACGTGCCGAGAATCTCTACGGCGCGATGGGTCCGGCGACGGTGATCTCAGGCGGCTCGGCCGCCAACACCGCCGTTGGCCTCGCGAGCTTCGGGGCGCGGGCGGGTTACGTCGGCAAGGTCAGAACCGATGACGTCGGCACGCTGTTCACGAACGACCTTCGGGCGACGGGCGTGACCTTCGATACCGCGCCGGCCCAAGACGGCCCGGCGACGGCGCGCTCGTTCATTCTGGTGACGCCCGATGGGCAGCGCACGATGAACACCTACCTCGGGGCGTGCCAGAACCTGACCGAGGCCGACATCGACGATGCGGCGGTTCAAGCCTCCGGCATCGTCTATCTCGAAGGTTATTTGTGGGACCCGGCGGCCGCCAAGAAGGCCTTTCTGAAGGCGGCCGGCATCGCCCATGCCAACGGCAGCCGAGTGGCGCTCACCTTGTCGGATTCATTCTGCGTCGACCGCTACCGCAGTGAGTTCCTCGATCTGATCCGCACCAAGGTGGTCGATATCGTGTTCGCCAACGAAAGCGAATTGAACGCTCTCTATCAGACCTCCGATTTCCAGGAGGCACTCACGGCGCTGCGGGAAGAGGACGGTTTGCTGGGTGTCATCACCAAGGGTGCCGAGGGGTCGGTGATCGTCACCCAAGACGAGACGCTCGCGGTCGACGCTTTCCCGATCGAGACGTTGGTCGACTCGACCGGCGCCGGCGATCTCTTCGCGGCGGGCTTCCTGGCGGGCCTCGCCAAGGACAAACACCTCCGCACCTGCGCCCGCCTTGGCGCCTTGGCGGCCGCCGAGGTCATCCAGCATATCGGCGCGCGTCCGGCCACGAGCCTTGCAGTGTTGGCTTCCCAGAACGGATTGACGCTCGACCGCTGAACCGATCGCCTCGATTTCTGCATGAGAGTTCGCCTCGTGTCGTCATTCGGGCAGGATCAGACGCACGGCGATGAGCCGTCGCCCGCGACATCGGATTGTCTTCTCCTTGTGTCGACGGGACGAGGCTCGCGTCGATCGACCCTCGGCCGGAAACGCTGAACCATGTCGCTGAAGCAAAAGAACATCCTGGTCGTGATGGTCGACCAATTGGCACCGGCTTTTCTGCCCATCCACGGTCACCCTCTGGTCAAGACACCGCATCTATCGGCCCTGGCGGCGCGGGGTGTCGTGTTCGACAGCGCCTATTGCAACTCGCCGCTTTGCTCGCCGTCACGCACGGCTTTCATGACCGGGTGCCTGCCCTCACGAACCGGCGGTTACGACAATGCGTCCGAGTTTCGCGCCGACCTGCCGACTTTCGCGCACTACCTGCGCCGGCTGAATTACCGCACGATCCTGGCCGGGAAGATGCACTTCTGCGGGCCGGATCAGATGCATGGGTTCGAGGAAAGGCTGACGACCGACATCTACCCGGCGGACTACGGCTGGACACCGGACTGGGACCACCCGGAGGACCGGCCGAGTTGGTACCACAATATGAGTTCGGTGACCGACGCGGGGCTCTGCATCCGCACGAACCAGATCGACTTCGACGAAGAGGTGGTCTTCTCGGCCGAACGGGCGATCTACGACCACGTCCGGAGCAGAGACCAGCGCCCTTTCCTGATGGTGGCCTCCTTGACGCACCCGCATGATCCTTTCGCGATCACGCCGGAGTTCTGGGACCTCTATCCGCATGCGGCGATCGACATGCCGAGGGTCGCGGCGACGGATGTGACGCTGGATCCGCATACGGCCCGCATTCGGCACGTCTGCGCCATGGACGAGGTGACGCTGACGGACGAGCAGATCCGCAACGCCCGGCACGCCTATTACGGCGCCATTTCGTTTTGCGACAAGAACCTCGGTGTGCTGCTCGGATCACTGGAGAAGACCGGCATCGCGGATGATACCATCGTGGTCTTTTTGGGCGATCACGGCGAAATGCTGGGTGAGCGCGGGCTCTGGTACAAGATGAGTTTTTTCGAGGGCGCCTGCCGCGTGCCGCTAATCGTGTCGGCGCCGGGCTCGATCGAGCCGAGACGCGTCGCGGCGCCGGTGTCTCTGATCGACCTCTTGCCGACCCTCGTCGAACTGGCCGGCGGCGATCCCGCCGATGGTCTTGCGGGGCCGATCGATGGCCACAGCCTCGTGCCCTATCTCGACGGGCATGACGGTCCTGCGGGTGTGATCGGCGAGTATTTGGCTGAGGGCGCCATCGCGCCTCTGGTCATGATCCGGCGCGGACGGCACAAGTTCATCCATGCGCCGGGCGACCCGGATCAACTCTACGATATCGAGGCTGACCCGGACGAGCGGATCAATTGTGCGGACGATACCGCACAGGCCGAAACCATGGCGGCGTTCCGCGCGGAAGTTGCGCGCCGATGGAACCTCGAGGCGCTCGATCACGCGGTTCGTGACAGCCAGCATCGGCGGCGGCTCGTCGACGCGGCGCTGATGACCGGCACCACAAAACCGTGGGATTATCAGCCGTTCAAAGACGCGACGAAGCAATATATGCGGAACACCATGGATCTCGACGATCTCGAGGCGATGTCGCGGTTCCCACGCGCCAAGCCCTGATGCGACGTCGCGCCATCATCCCGGCCGAAGCACGCGCCCGACCGAGACGATGGCGAGATTGGACGACGAGCGTCGCGGCCTTACATCTTGCCGGATTTGCACTTCGAGCGGAACGCGTGACGTGCCTTGCCGTGCAAACCTTGCTTATCGGCCTGAAGCGAGCAATCCTTGGACTTGGCCTTCTTGTCCATCATGCCGGCGGCGGGCGCAGCCATGGCGGGTGCGGTCGTTGCGGCGGGCGCGGCAGCCGCCGGCGCGGCGGTCTGCGCGAGGGCCGGACCGGACACGAGGAGGCCGGCGAGGCTGGCGGCGGCCAGCAGGTGTACGATCTTCATGATGATCTCCCTTATGCGATAACGAGCTCCAGCCCCCAACGTCGCGGCATGGCTCGAACCCACGCATAAACCATGACGATCCCGAGTGGAATTGAACCCTCGAGTGCGGTAGTGGGTTTTCGACGTCGTCCCCCACGAAGGAGGCCCCCTATGCGGTTTATCGGCTCACGGATCATTATCGTGGCGATTTGGGCCTGCCTTGTCGTCTCGGCGGCCTTGGCCAAAGATCTCCCACGCGGGCGGACGGATCGTCCCGCGACAACCGGTTGCGAGGCCTTCGGTCCAGGCTTTCGAAAGCTCGGGGACAGCGACTCCTGCGTCAAGTTGGATGGGCAAGTGCGGGTCGAGTCGACCTATACGACAGGACGCGGATCCAACCGCTAAGGCATCGACGGACCAAATGCTAAGCCGTGCGGCTCGCTGCCGCTGCATCCTGCTTACATCGTCGCCGCGAAGCTTTCATCGGCCCGCGCCTGCAATCGCTCGATGCTGCAGGAAGTATTACCGGCCGTTTACTTTCGATCACTTATGAGGGGTGCAGCATCCTCTCTGGATTTTAGAAAACGTCGGCCGTGAAATCGAACGGTCGTCAGCTATCTGGAGGAACAATCGATCACTCCAAGACGTATATCGACCAGCTGTAGTTCGAATCGAACGATGGCCTGGTCTGGGAGGACATTAAGATGGTTGGGAATCTCCGCAATCTTGTTATAGCTGGTTTGGCATCTGTGATGCTTCTTGGTGCGGCTGCATCAGGCGCGAATGCCGAAAACCGTCACGGGACGTTGCCGTCGCGCCAGATGATGAAGAGCCATGCCATGCACGAGCGCATGATGCATCGCCATGACCGCATGTACCGTATGCATCGTGAACGGATGATGCACCGTCACATGAGACATCACCGCGCGATGTAAGCTCTTGAGCGGCGAGGCTCATCGGACGAGTTCCGTGGCCTCAGCTTTGCTCGAATGCGCCATTCGGGTTTCAGGCGGCCCGGATGGCGTTTAATTTTGCCTCTGGCAATTTGAATTGTAAAGATCCCCAAGGCTGTGGCCGGTCGAAGAAGTAGCCTTGGACTTGGTCGCAACCGGCGGCCTGGAGTTGCTCAAGCTGCTCAAAGGTTTCCACACCTTCGGCCGTTGTGGTCATCCCCAGGCTCGATCCAAGAGCCGCGATGGACCTGACGATCTTGACGCAATCCGGCCGGGTGGATAGTTCGCGGACGAAACTTTGGTCGATTTTGATTTTGTCGAACGGGAAACTTCGCAGATAGCTCAATGACGAATATCCCGTGCCGAAATCGTCCATCGCGATCAGGATACCCATAAGGCGAAATTCGTGGAGTATCGACAAAGTCGCCTCGTTGTCATGCAACAGCACGGATTCGGTGATTTCGAGTTCCAGCCTGCGAGCCGAGAGCCCCGAGCTGACAAGCGCTTGGAGGACTGAGTCGACGACACTTCGGTTCTTAAACTGGGCCGGCGATAGATTGACCGCGACAGAAAGATTGTTCGGCCACGTGCTGGCGCGGGCGCAAGCCTCCCGTAGGACCCAAGCCCCGAGCGGAACGATGAGACCGATATCCTCGGCGACGGGAATGAATTCGGCTGGCGACACGAGGCCACGCACGGGATGCCGCCAGCGCAGCAATGCCTCGAAGCCGGTGATCTGCATCCGCTTCAAGCTGACCAACGGCTGGAAATAGACCTCGAATTCGTCGCGGTCCAACGCGTTCCGTAAGTCGGCTTCGAGGGTGTGTCGCGCCTTGAGTTCGTTATCCATGTCGATTTCGAAGAGCCGAAACGTGTTTCGACCCTCGGCTTTGGCGCGATAGAGCGCCAGATCGGCATGTTTCATCAGGTCGCCGATCAAGGTGCCGTGTTCGGGCGCGATCGCAATGCCGATGCTGGCTCCGATCACCACCTCGACGCCGTTGATATCAAACGGCATGCCGAGCGCGTCGATGATGCGCGTTGCGACATCTGCAGTGCGCTCCGCCGCATCGCTGTCGATTTGCAGAACTGCGAATTCATCCCCGCCGACCCGCGCGACCACGTCGCTATCCCGGACATGCTCTTTCAGCCGCAGCGCGACTTTTCTCAACAGCGCGTCGCCCACGGGGTGCCCCATCGTGTCGTTGATGAATTTGAACCCATCGAGGTCAATCGAGAAGATCACGGCCTTACGGCGATCACCGATTTGTTCAAGGGCCGCTTCCAGCCGGGAATGGAAGAATGACCGGTTCACGAGGCTGGTCAAACCGTCGTGATGCGCCATGAACGCGATCTGCGCCTCGGCACGACGCCGGTTCGAAATATCCTCATAGGTCGCGACCCAGCCGCCGTCCGGCATCGGCTGATGCGAGACCGAAATGGCGCGATCCTCGCTGTCGTGAACAAAGCCGACCGACGATCCATCGACCGACAAGCCGCGTTGGCGGGCCGATATATCCTTGAGGGTCCGGTTCGAGGAGCCGACGAGATCCGCGAAGGGCATTCCGGGCAGTGGGGTGATTTCGATCGAGAATAATTCCGCGAACCGTTGGTTGAAGACGACGAGCCGCTCGCCGGCATCAACCATGCAGAGCGCATGCGACATATTATTCAGCGCTGCATCGAAGCGCCTGTTCTGCGTCCCGAGTTCACGGTCGCGGCGGGATAGGATCTCATTGCGGGTCTGAAGTTCGGCGTTGATCAGCGAGATGTCGCGGTTCGCCGCTTCGAGATCGGATGACGTCTGGCGGAGATCGTCGGCCAGCAACCTCAGCCGGACATGTGCGCCGCCCAGCATTTTATTGTGCCAACCGAGCAGAAACAACATGGCCAAGCCGGCCACAAAAAGCCCAGCCGCGATCGACGAGAAGATCAAATGCAGGCGGATCAACTCGCGTTGATCCTCGATGACGCGATCACCCCCGAAACGATTGGCTTGAGCAGCCAGTTCGAGGAGCGGCGTGTCGAGCGGCGCCAAAAGCTCTAAGGCCTGTTGTGCAACGCCGGGCTTGCTCAAATTATCAACGAGCGGCTGCATCTGCTGCACGACGCTCGTCAGTTGAGCGACAAGGGCCTTTCGTTCCGGAAGAGCTGAGACAAATTCCCCAAACTCGCCATTCGCCATCGTGTTGACGCGGCCAGCGACAATGTCGAGCCGCAATTGGACGTCATCTTGATCCAGCGCGCTCCCCGGGACTGCTGTTCGCGCAAGGTTTTCTTCCAACCTCATGTATTCGTTGACGGCTTGACTGGCGATCCACATCGTATTGTAGCGGGCCAGCTGCTTCAACGCGTCTTGCCGCTGAACGACGAGCACGGATGTGTAGACCGCAGCCGCGATCAGGCAGCACATCAGAGCAAACAAAACGATTTTAAAGGAGCGAAGCGACACGAGGCCCTTCTCCATTCCTTCAGGGCGAAACCTGAAAGCATGGTCTCACGCAAGTGTCAGGAAAAGGTTTACTCCGCTCGATAATAGAAGGCCGAGTTGCCGCCGTGCTCGCTGACTTCGACGCTTTCCACATAGGCACGCCCTCCCGTTTGATCGGTAATTATGGCATCGACCCGATCAAAGGCATAGTGGGCGGTCTCTTCGCAGCCGACAGCCGGCAAGACGCGCAAAACGATGAGACCCTCCTGCTCCAAACTCCTGAAGCGTGGTAGTTGCGGGTCGTCCTCGGCCACGATCATCGTGTGGTCGAACGTCTCGTGCAACCACGCTTTGACCAGCTTGAGTCCGCCGAAATCGACGACCCAGTTCCTCTCGTCGAGATGCGTCGCCCCGAATGTGAACGTGAAGGCAAGCGCATAGCCATGAATGAACCGGCAATGCGAATGATCGGCCCGCCACTGCCGGAAACAGCAGGAAAGCCCTTCATTGTGATCATAGGTTTTTGTCGACCGGAAACGTCCCATTGGCCGCCGCTCGTTCGCCTCGATCATGATCGTCTCATCTTTCGCAAACGCGGGGCCCTCGCCCTCCGTGAAGGCGACGACACGAGAGGGGCTTGTCCTGTATCCGGCAGGCTCATGACCCGCCGGGGGTGACCATGCGGCCTCAGAACAGGTTGCGCTCGAGCGACACGCATTCTTGCAGAAATTCCGCCCGAAGCTGCGCGTCCGACATCATGTCCCCGTAGTAGGAACTATTGACCATCCGACCAGCGCGGGATGATTTGACGCCCCGATGTGTCTTGCACATGTGGACGGCGCTGATCCGAACCGCCAGACCGCGCGGTTTGGTCGCTTCGACGATATATCGCTCGATTTGCTTGATCAGTTCTTCCTGGATCTGGAGACGCGCGGCGAAGTGCTCGACAATCCGATCGTATTTGGACAGACCGATGATCTTCCCGTCCGCTGCCGGTAAAATCCCGATGATGACATGTCCGAAAATGGGCATCAGATGGTGGGCACAGGTCGACCGCAACTCAATCGGACCAGTCACGATCAGCTGTTCGTATTGCTCGACGTTGTCGAAATCGGTGATGCGGGGCGGCGATGAGTAACGGCCGCGCATCGTTTCTTCGACAAACATTTTTGCGACGCGCTGCGGCGTATCACGTGTGTTATGATCGTTGCGGTGATCGATGAAGAGGATATCGAACAGCTCTTCGATCTTTTGTGCGGCGGCGCGCTTCATGGCCTCCCGCTCACCCTCGTTCATCAGTCCGTGAACGGGTTCGTTGCACAGACTGGGAACCTTTACGGCACTTACAAGCTCATTCATCCGGGCCTCCAGAGCACTCGGTAAACATTTATAGATATAATTTACCGATTGTAAATGAATAAGCATTAACCTTAACGCCAAAAAATGAGGAGATGTGCTCGACATCTGGGCGATCTTAAGGTATCGTTACCTGTGTCACAGTAGGTCTTTCCTCATCTCGGGGAGATTTACTGCGATGCAAACGATCAATACTTTTTCCGCTTGGGGTTTTGCCGGTCTGTTAGCCGGACTTGCGTTGCTTAATGCCGCACCTGCGTTCGCCCTCGATGCGCCCACCGGCAAGCCAATCCTGGTCATCACCGGCGACATCACAGAAACAAACGACAAGGACACCGCCAAGTTCGACCGAGCCATGCTCGAGAAGCTTGGTATGGTCAAGATCGAGACCAAGACGCCATGGTATGACGGCGTCATGACATTCGAGGGTGTTCCCCTCGACAAGTTGATGGCCGTCGTTGGTGCCAAGGGACATACGGTTCAGGCACTTGCGCTCAACGACTACTCGACCAACATCCCGATCGACGATTTTGCTAAATTTCACACGATCTTGGCGCTGAAGCGAAACGGCGAATACATGCCGGTTCGTGACAAGGGCCCGCTGTTCGTCGTCTATCCTTACGACAGCAACCCCGATCTCCAGAGCCAGACCTACTACTCGCGTTCGGCCTGGCAGGTGTCTCGCTTCATCATCAAATAATCAAATGAGCCGCTGATCACGCGTCTGACGGCGCGCTTCGATCAGACAGGGTCCGGATTGGGCGAAACGACGAGGCTTCGACCGTCAAACGAGCCTCGTCATTGGCTGGCGTGAACATCGCACGACCTAAATTCTCCCGGCGATCCCGGATGGCCGCCCTGACCTGCTCGACCGCCATGTTGAGCGCCGCCACGCGGCGCTCATCGAGCCCCCGTAAACAGGCATCGTCGAGCGCGGCCGCGACGATCTCGTCCACCTCGCGTTCGAAATCGTCGAGCGATCCGAGGGTTCCGGCGGCCCGAACCTGTTTGAAGACCAGCAGCAGCCGAGACAGAAGATCCTCGATCCTCACGCTACTCTGCGGCCCGAAGCGGCTCATGATGGCGGTCATCCCCGACGCGAGCACACCGAGCACCATCGCGCCGATGTAGATGAGGTCGCTATACCGGTCGAGGAATGTTTCTTCCTCGTCGTCGATATAGGCCGCCGTGCCGGGGTGAACCGGAAATGGCGCGCCCTTGTCGGTCGACGGCGCTTCGATACTGCGCGCCCCGGGTGCGAGCTGGGCCAAAGCCACCCGCTCGGACAAAAGGAAGCGGGTCACGCTGGCGACCACGCCCTGTGACAGATCCGCATCCGCGACCATCCGGTAGGTGACGCCGAGCGTATCGACATCATCGGCCGGTCGCGGCGGGTTGCCGCCGAAAGCGCCACGAACAACCTCGATCGACTCGAATGCAGGCGAGCGCTGAGCAATGGCGGCCGCCTCCGCGACGGGGATAAAGATCGGCGCGCCATCTCCCGCCTTGGTCACGGATTTAACGACGCCCGCCATCGTCGCGTCGGAGACTTTGCCCACCGCGAACACAGCATCGATCGACTTTGAGCGGATCGCGTCCGCGACGCCGGCCGCCGCCAGCGGCACCATTTTGACGCTGGCTGGCGCGATATCATACTGCGCCAGGGTTGTTTCGAGCACGTTGCGGTCGCCCAAGCGTTGAGACAGGATCCCGATCCGCTTGTCCGTGAGGTCGCTCACCTTCTCGATGCCGCTGCCGAACGGCGCGAGCATGAGCGCGATATCCTTGTGCAGCAACACCACGGTTTCGCCACTGCTCGGCATCGCCACATCGGCTCGAACGATGGCAAGATCCGCCGCGCCGTGGTCGAGCGCCGACGACGCCGCCGTCACGCCATCGGTCGGCACCAGCTTGAGGCGGATCGGGTAATGACCTCGCTTCAAGACCTTCGCGGCCGCACCCATCAGATCGTAATCCTCGGCATCGGTCGACGAAACCGCGACCTTGAGAACCGTGGGGCGTTCGTAGAACACGACGCCCGACACGATCAGAAGGACCAAGGCGAGCCCCCCAAATCCGACCATCAAACCGCTTGGACGTCCCATCCCGCGCAACTCCGTCCTCGCCAATCGATCCGCACCACTGCATGACCACGGGGCGATATCATGACCGGGGTGCCGTGGCGTCCTGCAACCGCAACGCTTTGACGTTCAAAAGGTCACGCTGTCGAATGGTCTGGATGACGGAAGTGGCTTGGCTTAGTTGGCAAAGCGGAAATGCAGCACGTCGCCATCCGCGACCACATAGTCCTTCCCTTCCAACCGAAACTTGCCCTGCTCGCGCGCGCCGGCTTCGCCCTTGGCCGCAACATAGTCGTCATAAGCGATCGTCTCGGCGCGGATGAAGCCTTTTTCAAAATCGCTATGGATCACGGCAGCGGCCTGCGGGGCACGCGTGCCGCGCGGAATTGTCCAGGCGCGTGCCTCCTTCGGGCCCACCGTAAAATAGGTCACGAGGTTGAGGAGGTTGTAACCGGCGCGGATCACGCGATTGAGGCCAGGCTCCGTAAGGCCGACCGCATCAAGATAATCTTTCTGCTCCTCGAACGGCAGCAGTGCGATCTCACTCTCGATCTTGGCCGAGACAACGACCGCAATCGCGCCTTCCTCGGCAGCGCGCTTACCGACCTCAGCCGAAAAGTTGTTGCCGGCCTCGGCCGCGGCTTCCTCGACGTTACAGACGTAGAGAACAGGCTTGGAGGATAGAAGCCCGAGGCCCGCGAAGAGCTTGCGCTCGTCGGGCTTGACCTCGACGAGCCTTGCGGGCTTCCCCTCGCGCAACAGGTCGAGGCACCGGCTCATCAGGTCGACAAGGTCTTTGGAGTCCTTGTCGCCACCTTTGGCCCGCTTTTCGAGCGCCGGGAGCCGACGCTCGAGACTGTCGAGATCGGATAGCATCAACTCGGTTTCGATGGTCTCGATATCGTCGAGCGGCGCGATCTTGCCTTCGACATGCGTGATGTCGCCATCTTCGAAACAGCGCACCACATGGGCGATGGCGTCGCATTCCCGAATGTTGGCGAGGAACTGATTGCCGAGCCCCTCCCCTTTGCTGGCGCCCCGCACCAGGCCCGCAATGTCGACGAAGGTCAGCCGCGTCGGGATGATCTCTTTCGAGCCGGCGATCGGCGCCAGCGTGTCGAGCCGCGGATCGGGCACAGCGACGTCTCCGACATTCGGCTCGATCGTGCAGAACGGATAATTCGCAGCCTGCGCCGCGGCCGTCTGCGTGAGCGCGTTAAACAGGGTCGATTTGCCGACATTGGGCAGGCCGACGATGCCGCATTTGAAACCCATGGAAAACGTCCGTTGCGAAAAAAGAGGATGATCCACACCCGCCGCGCTCGGCTTTGGCATGGGCAGACCGATGCACCGTGTCAACTAGTCAATCGGACGGATGGCGGAACCGGAGAGGAGCAGATATCGCGGTCGCGGCCACCCGAGCCCGGCGCGACCGGATTAAAAGCCGGCCGCCGTCATCGCGAGGTGAACCTTGTTTTGCAAGCTGGCATCCTCGCGCCGCACCAGCAGTTCGGCGTCTCGCGCGATGTTGTCGCATAAGGCATCGACCCAGGCTCGCTCGGCTTTGACAAAATCGCTCAGCACGTAACCATGCACGAGAGCCTTATCGCCTGGATGCCCGATGCCGAGGCGCCCCCGACGGTAATCGTTGCCGCAGATCGCTGTGATCGAGCGCAAGCCGTTGTGCCCCGCATTGCCGCCGCCGACCTTCATCCGCAGCTTGGCTGGCGCAAGATCGAGTTCATCGTGCAGAACGACGAGACTCTCGAGCCCGACTTTATAAAACCGCAGCGCCTCCCCGACGGCGCGGCCACTGTCGTTCATGAAGGTGGTTGGCTTGAGCAGCAGAACCCGCTCGGACGAGATAAGGCCTTCCGAGGCCTGCGATTGGAACCGGCTTCGAAACGGCCCGATCCGATGAACGGCCGCCATGGCATCGATCGCCATGAAACCGATATTGTGGCGATTGCGAGAATATTGCGGCCCGGGGTTGCCGAGGCCCGCGATGATCAGCATGAGAGCGCCGTGGCTCCTGAAGGACAGTCCTGCGCCGAAACGAACCGGCGCAGGAGCGAATCGTTCGACTTACTTCTTACCGGCCGGCTTGGCCGGAGCAGCAGCGGCGGGAGCACCCTTGGCCGGGGCAGCGCCCTTGGCCGGAGCGGCGCCCTTGCCACCCTTGGGCGGAGCAGCGGCCGTCGATTTGGCCGAGGCCTCGGCGGCAGCAGCGGCTTCGGCCGCAACTTCTTCCTCGGTAAGCGTCGAGGGCGGAACGATCGTGGCGATCGTCACGTCACGACCGCGGGTGGCCGACTGGCAGCCATCCGGCAGCTTGACGGCCGACAGATGCACGGACTCGTTCAGGTCGAGGCCGCCGAGATCGACCGTGATCGATTCCGGAATGCGATCACCGGGGACAATCAACTCGACCGTGTGAAGCACGATATTCAGCGTTCCACCCAGCTTAAAGCCAGGCGCATCTTCGCCGTTCATGAAATGCACCGGGATCTGCATCTTCAGGCGCGAACCGGCCCGCAGACGCATGAAATCGACATGCATCGGTGTGTCCTTGACCACATCGAGTTGGTAGTCGCGCGGGATGACCCGCTCGCGGCGGCCGTCGACGTCGATCTCGAAGATGGTGGTCAGGAAGTGCCCGGCATAAATCAGCTTGTGCAATTCCCGGTAGTTCAGGGAGATCGGCTCGGCGGCTTCGCCACCACCATAGATCACACCTGGTACACGGCCCTCACGGCGTACGCTGCGGGCGGCCCCCTTGCCTGTCCCGCTGCGGACCGCGGCCGCGATTTGTTTCGTCGCTGCCATCATGTCCTCTTAAAGTAAAATGGCCGCCAAAATCGGCGGCCAGTCGCGCTCACGCCTCCAGGGGTGTCGGAAACGAGCGCAAGCGGCGCTTTTAAGCTGCACGGCGCCGGAAGACAAGTCTTATCGCCGCATTGTGATGGCGAGGCTCATTGTAGTATCGTGTTGCCATGGTCCGTTGAAGACCGATCGGCTGCGTGTCGAGGTCGCCCTTCGAGCCACGGTGGGGAATGTAGCCTTGCCAAATCGTGATGATCTGGTAAGACCTCGCGACCGGCGAAGAGATGGTTCGTTCGGTTCGGTTTGCCGCAATAGCTCAGCTGGTAGAGCACCTCATTCGTAATGAGGGGGTCCTCGGTTCGAATCCGGGTTGCGGCACCAGTGACTTTGTCTGGCTTTAGACCTGCTGTCATGCGAGGTCGCCGCGTATGACCTTCTAAATTCTCTGAGCCGAAAGGCTGCATCGGACGCACAGCACATCAGCTTTTTGTTGCGTCGCTCGCGCCTTTCCTGAACGGCAAGCTCATAGGCGAGACCAACGACTCTGATCGCCAAGACAATTTGCAATTTTCTCAGAGACCGAGTGTTCAAGGCTGCACCCGTCCGGAACCTGCCCGGGGTGCAGTGTCGGCTTGACACTTGAGGCGTCCAAGCCCGGCTCTCACAGCCTTGCGTCGGCCACGGCGCATGCCATCGCCCAGCCTGCCGCATGCTCGTCTTATGCAAAGTAATCGGGGTAGCGGTCCTGCAGCCAAGCGACGTCCGGAATCACGACATTCAGGTGAAGCGTCATAGCGGCGCGTGCAGCCCTGACGTCAGCAGCCGCGACGGCATCGCGAATCCGTTCATGTTCGCCGACGACCTGATCCATTCGGCCGAGAACCGGCAACGTGAGGCGCCGTGCACGATCGAGCTGCATCTTCACCGTTCGGAGGAGGCGCCAGATTCCCGGATGGCCACTGAGAGCCGCCACCGCCTCATGGAATGCCTCGTCGGCTTCGTGGAACTTTCGCTGGTCGCCACGAGCCATCGCGACCCGCTGCAAAGCCAGCGCCTCGTCGAGGCCGGCAGTGGAACCACGGGCCGCAGCACTCTCCACCGTTAGGCCCTCAAGAGCCTCGCGCACCAGAACGGCTTCCGGGATGGCCGCGACTGGTATGCGCGACACAAACGTCCCGGATTGGGGAAAGATGTCGACCAGCCCTTCGTCGGCGAGCCGGAGTGTCGCTTCGCGGATCGGGGTGCGGCTGACGCCGAAACGCTCCGATAGCACGCGATCCTGCAACGGTGTTCCGGGCAGCAGCGTCATGCCCACAATCTCGTCCCGCAGCGTCGCTGCGATGGTCGAAGCGGAACTCGTCCGCGATGCGGGTCGCGCGGCCTTCGCTGCCCGCTCGACCGTGCGATTGCGGCTTTCGACGTCGAGATGATCCATGGGCGCCTTCCTTGACATACTAATATATCAGACTTAGGTTCTTGCAAGCGTATCCCTGTCTTATACTCGGGACCGAACGGACGAAGCCGATGCCTCTGCACCCCAACCGGCTGTTCCCCATCGAGCCGGATGCGTGCGCCATTGCGCGGCGGCTCTATGACGGGGTCAGCGGCCTGCCAATCCTGTCGCCGCACGGTCATACCGACCCGCGCTGGTACGCGGAGGATCAGCCTTTCTCTGACCCGGCCGACTTGTTCGTCAAACCCGATCACTACGTGTTCCGGATGCTTTACTCGCAAGGCGTTTCGCTCGAGTCTCTCGGCGTGCCGCGCCGCGACGGCGGCCCTGTCGAAACGGATGGGCGCGCAATCTGGCGGCTTTTCGCCAAGCACTTCGGGCTGTTCCGGGGCACGCCGACGCGGCTCTGGTTCGAGCATTCGCTCGCCTCCGTGTTTGGCATCGAGGAGCGACTCACGGAGGCCAACGCCGACCGGCTCTACGACCAAATCGCCGAGGCGCTGACGGGCCCCGACATGCGCCCGCGGGCGCTTTACGATCGCTTCAACATCGAAGCCATCGCCACCACGGATGGGGCGCTCGACGATCTCGCGCATCATGCCGCGCTGAAGCGCTCGGGGTGGCACGGCCGCGTGCTTCCAACCTACCGGCCCGACTTTGTGGTCGATCCCGAGCGCGAAGGGTTCCGCGCCAACGTCGAGCGCTTCGTCGCGATTGCGGGCGAGCCGATAAGCTGGGTCGGCTACCTTTCGGCTCACCGGGCGCGGCGCGCCTTTTTCAAGTCGCTCGGCGCGACCGCCACCGATCATGGCCATCCGACGGCTCGGACCGCAAACCTCGGCGCGGGCGAAGCCGCGGCCCTGTTCGATCGCGTCATCTCGCCCGCGCTCAGCGCTGACGACGCCGAGCTGTTCCGCGCCCAGATGCTGACCGAATTCGCCCGGATGAGCATCGAGGACGGGTTGGTGATGCAACTCCACCCCGGCTCGGTGCGCAACCACAACCCGGCGGTTTTTGCGCGGTTCGGAACCGATAAGGGTGCCGACATCCCGCAGCGCACCAACTACGTCCACGATCTCAAGCCGCTGCTCGACGCATTCGGCAACGACCCGCGCCTCACCTTGATCCTCTTCACGCTGGATGAGACGCAATATGGGCGCGAACTCGCGCCGTTGGCAGGCCACTATCCGGCGTTGCGGCTCGGGCCACCCTGGTGGTTCTACGACAGCCCGGAGGGCATGCGCCGCTTCCGCGAGGCGACGACAGAGACGGCCGGGCTTGCCAATACGGTGGGCTTCAACGACGACACGCGCGCCTATCTCTCGATCCCCGCGCGGCACGACATGGCCCGGCGGGTCGATTGTGCCTGTTTGGCCCGCATGGTGGCGGACCACCGGCTCGACGAGGACGAGGCCTATGACCTTGCTCAGGACCTCGCCTACCGGCTTGCGAAACGGGCCTACAAACTTTGACCTCTGGTTAGACACAACCAACAGAGCCGACGCCCCGACAAGAGGGCGCACAGGAGGAACAGACCATGACAATCGATCGCAGACAGGTGCTGGCTGGGCTCGGCGCAGCCTCGCTCGGCTTCGGCCCGGGCCGCGCCTTCGCGTCGTTGCCGGCCATGCCCGACCACCCGGTGACGCTGACGATCGCGGATGTGGCCGGCAATCTCGCCCTGACCCAGAAGGCGATCGAGTCCTACCGCCGCGCCAAGCCGAAAGCCGTGTCGCGCTTCATCTTCACCAAGGCGCCCGCGCCCGAATTGCCCGCCAAAATCAAGGCGCAGCAGGATGGTGGCCGCGTCGACGTCGATATGGTGCTGACCGGCACGGATGCGCTTTCGGCCGGACTCGACCAGGGCATCTGGCTCGATCTCAAGCCGTTTCTGCCAGACCTGCCCAATCTGGCCGACGTCTACCTGCCCCAAGCGCTGAAGATGCAGGCGATCGCGGCCGACCACGGGCTAGTCGTGAGCTACTATCCCTCCGGGCCGCTGCTCGAATATATGCCGGCCCGGGTCAAGTCGGTGCCGAAGACGGCGGCCGAATTGCTCGACTGGACGCGGCAGAACAAGAACAAGTTCATGTATGCCCGTCCGTCGAATTCCGGACCCGGCCGCACCTGGCTCATGGGCGTTCCCTATATCCTCGGCGACAGCGACCCGCATGATCCTGTCAAGGGGTGGGACAAGACCTGGGACTATTTGAAGACGCTCGGCGAGAACATTGAATACTATCCTGCCGGCACCAGCCAGACGATGAAGGAACTCGGCGAAGGCACGCGCGACATCATCGTCTCCACCACGGGGTGGGACATTAATCCGCGCGCGCTCGGCATCGTTCCCAAGGAGGCCGCGGTTGGCATCCTCGACGGGTTCCACTGGGTGACGGACGCGCATTACATGGTCGTGCCCAAGGGCGTCGCCGACGACAAGCTCGCGGTGCTGCTCGACCTGATGGCCTATATGCTGGAGCCCAAGCAGCAGGCCTATGCCTATGACCAGGGTTACTTCTATCCGGGCCCGGCCGTGAAGGGTGTGTCGCTCGACATGGCGCCCGAGGACTCGCAGGAGGCGATAAAAACGTTCGGCCGCCCCGACTATGATCAGCTCATCGCCGATCACCCGCTCGAAGTCCCGCTTGAAGCAAAAACCATGGTGGCGGCCTTCGGACTTTGGGACCAGCGCATCGGCGCCGGGAAGGGTTGACGCGATGGCCATGCCAGCACGCGCACCCGACATGCCGGCCCGACAATCCGCGCGCCGTGGCGAGCGCCTGGAGCTCAAGGGGTTGCGCCGCGATTTCAGCGGCTTCGCGGCCCTCAAGGGTCTCGATCTCACCATCGAGCCTGGGGAATTCGTGGCCCTACTCGGACCCTCGGGCTGCGGCAAGACCACGGCGCTCAACTGCATCGCGGGTCTCACGCCGCTGACCGCTGGGAGCATCAGCCTGGGACCGCTGCGTATCGACCAGCTTCCACCCGAGCGGCGCGGCTTCGGCATGGTGTTCCAGAGCTACGCGCTCTTTCCGCATATGACGGCGCGCAAGAATGTCGGCTTCGGCCTCGCCATGCAGAATGTGGCGCGCCGAGAAGCCGCCCAGCGTGTCGACGAGGCTCTGGCCCTGGTGCGCTTGGCCGCGCAGGCCGACAAGCTGCCGGGCCAAATGTCGGGCGGCCAGCAGCAGCGCGTCGCCATCGCCCGGGCCGTGGTGATCCGGCCGCCGGTGGTGCTGATGGACGAGCCCTTGTCGAACCTCGATGCCAAGCTCCGGCTCGAAATGCGGGGCGAAATCCGCCGTATCCACGAGGCGATCGGCTCGACCACCATCTATGTGACGCACGATCAGGACGAGGCGCTGTCCATGGCGGATCGGATCGTGGTGATGCGCGACGGCCTGATCCGGCAGACCGGGTCGCCAAGCGACCTTTACGAGCGGCCTGCCCATGTCGATGTGGCCGAATTCATGGGCTTCCGCACACAATTGCCCGGTCGCGTGGTGACGAGCGACGGCACGCGCGCGACGATCGAGGCCTGCAGCTCGACGCTGCAAGTGCTGCAGCGTGGCCCCCTCGCCGAGGGTCAGGCCGTGGTCCTCATGATGCGGCCAGAGGATCTCGTGGCGGGACCGGTCGGCATCCCGGTGACGGTCAGGATCGCGGAATACCGCGGCCGCGCCTTTTTTGGCGCCGCGGAGACCGCTGACGGAACAGAGCTTTTCTTCCGAAGCGACAAGCCGACCGGCGCGGGCGATCGCATCACGGTCGCGGCCCGCCCCGAACAGATCCTCCTCTATCCGGCGGCGGCAGCGTGACGCTCGCGGTGCCACAAAGCCGCGGTGGCATGCGGCTGCGACTCGCGGCGCATGGCATCGATGGCACGACACTGCTGGTGCTTCCCGCGCTCGTCGCGCTTCTCACCCTGTTCATCTACCCGTTCGTCTACGGCATCGCCGTCTCGCTCGCTCCGAAAGTCGGCCCGTTCTACAGCAATTATCAGCGCTTCTTCGCCGAACCTTTCCTGCGGGAAACGATCGGCAACACGCTCGCGCTGGCGGTGCCGACCACGCTTCTCGATCTTTTGATCGCCGTACCGATCGCCTTCCGGGTAAGGCTCATGCGCAACCAGCGCCTCCTCACCACGATCCTGGTGCTTCCCGTGACGCTCGGGACCGTGCTGATCGCGCAGGGTCTTTTGACCTATCTCGGGCCACAGGGCTGGTTCAACCGGACGCTGCTCGCCCTTCATCTCATCGGGGCGCCCCTGAAGCTCACCAATAATTACTGGGGCGTCTTCGCCTCGCTGGTCATCACCGGTTTTCCGTTCACCTTCCTGCTCACGCTGTCCTATGTCAGCGGCATCGACGTGGTGCTCGAACAAGCGGCCGCAACGCTCGGGGCCAGGGCGCGTGCCCGTTTCGTCCGCATTTTCCTCCCGCTGCTCGCGCCCGGGCTCGCCGTCACCTTCTGCCTGAGCTTCGTGCAGGCCTTCGCGGTCTTCCCCTCGGCGGTGCTACTCGGCGCCCCGGCCGGCAGCACCCATGTGATCTCGATCGCGGCCTATCAGGCAGCCTTCGAGCAATATGATGCCTCGCTCGGCTCAGCCATCGCGATGATCATGGGAGCGGTTCAGCTCATCATGGTGCTGGGCGTGCTCGGCGCGCGTTCGCTGTTCTACCGCGGTCCGGTCGGCGGAACGAAAGGATGAGACGATGATCGGCGACCGAAGCATCGGGTCAAAGCTCTGGTCCACGGCCGTCTGGGCCGTGATCATCCTGTTCGTGGTGAACCTTCTGGCCGTGATTGCCACGGTGGTGATCGACTCTCTTGCGACACGCTGGCTCGGCACCTGGCTTCCGGCGGGCTTCACGCTGCATTGGTATCGCGATGCCTGGGATGAGTTCCAGCTCTCGGACGTGCTGATCGTCACCTTCGAAGCCGTTGCGGCCGTGGTGGCGCTGTCGGGCTTGCTCGGCGTCGCGGCCGCCTATGCCTTGGCGCGCCGGGATTTTCCGGGCAAGCGAGCCGTGACCCTGATGTTCCTGCTGCCGCTCCTTGTGCCGCCGCTGACCTACGGCATCCCGATGGCGACGCTGCTCTATCGCATCGGGCTCGGCGGCACCCTCAGCGGCGTGGTACTGGCCAATCTCGTGCCGGCCATCCCCTTTGTGGTGCTGGTCATGATCCCCTTCATCGAGCAGATCGATCCGCGGGTCGAGGCGGCGGCCCGCGTCTTCGGCGCGTCGACCACGCAGCTCTTCGTGCGTGTGCTCGTACCCTTGCTGATGCCCGGGGTGCTGGCGGCACTGCTGCTCGTCATGGTGCGCACCATCGCGATGTTCGAGCTAACCTTCCTGACCGCAGGAGCCGATAGCCAGACCCTCGTGGTCGCGCTCTATTACGCGGTCTTCGCCTCTGGCGTGCGGGCTAGCCAGGAAATCGACGTCATGGCGGTGGTCTATATGGTGACGACGCTGATTTGGCTGCTGTTGGCGCTCCGCTTTATCAATCCCACCCAGATCGTGGCCCGAACCAAAGCCGAAGCCGCCCGTTGAGCTGTTCCATGACCGAGCAACCCTGAAAGACGCGGCGATTTGGTCGCTCGTTCCAACCGGAAGCTTCACCAGAAGCATGGCCAACATCCGAGCGATCGACATGACGTTCCTCGACGAGCTGTTCGACATGAGCGACGGCTACGTCCTCGACTTCACGGACAAAACATTCGCGCAGTTCTTCGCGGAGGAGCTTCACGTCGATATCGAGGATCCGCGGTATTTCAAGAACGGCACGTCCAAAGCCAAGCGGACCCGCTGCTTCCTCCACACTATCGACCGCAAAAGCGCTGTCCGCGCCCTCCGGGCTCTCTGGGCGTATCGCAAGTCCTATCACGACCGTATGAACGTCCACGAGACCGTGACGAGCGCCGAAGAGAGATTCCTGACGCTGCTCGACCGGATGAGGGCGGGATCGGCGGCTTACTCGACAGCTGCCCGGACATCGGCGGCCGACTGACTGAGCCGATCGGATCGTCAACCGAGTTGATGACGCTCGCGCAGGTTTTCGTGCCCGATGAGCCGACGTGATCAGGCAAAGGGCGGGGCCGCCAAGCCGATCGGCGGCAAGCGCGACGTGGTCGTGAGCGGGAACTATGATCAAGCCTTCGCCGTAAACCAATGGGCAAGACCTTCGGCCCGATCACTGACCGACCTTGGTCCGATGATCGAGGAAGGCTTTGGTGCGACGACAACGCAAGCCGGCTTTCGCCGACGGCGATGGTCAGCGCGCCTTTTTCGGTTGTGGAACCGAAAAAGGCGACCAAGGCTCCGTCGAGGCCGAACAGCAAGGATGAGAACCATGACCAAGAAAAACGCGCTCGTCGTCGGCGTGACCGGAATTTCCGGAAGCAACGTCGCCGACCTCCTGGTTGCCGAAGGCTGGACTGTCCACGGTCTGGCACGGCGTCCCCCGCAAGATCGGCCCGGCATTCATCCGGTCACGGCCGATCTTCTCGATCCAGCGAGCGTTGCAGAAGCCGTCACGGGCCTCGATATCGGCCATGTTTTCTTCTGCACCTGGGCGCGCCAGGAGACGGAAGACGAGAATTGCCGCGTCAATGGCGCGATGCTGCAGAACCTGCTCGATGCTGTCACGAAAACCTCCAACATCGAACATGTCGCGCTCGTGACCGGTCTGAAGCACTACCTCGGCCCGTTCGAATCCTATGGCAAAGTAAAACCCGATACCCCGTTCCGGGAAGATCAGGCTCGCCTCCCCTACCAAAACTTCTACTACGATCAGGAAGACATCCTTTTCGCAGCGGCCACGAGGTCGAACTTCGCCTGGTCGGTGCATCGTCCCCACACGCTCATCGGCTGGGCGCTGGGCAATGCGATGAACATGGGCGTGACCCTGGCGGTCTATGCGGCCATCTGCAAGGAAACCGGGCGCGACTTCCTGTTTCCCGGCACGCTGCAGCAGCACGAGGCGGTGACCGATGTGACCGATGCCCGTATCCTGGCGCGACAGTTGCTGTGGGCCTCAACGACGCCCTCGGCCTACAATCAGGCGTTTAACATCGTCAATGGCGATGTCTTCCGCTGGCGTCGGCTGTGGGGAACGATCGCGGCCTATTTCGGCGTATCGGTCGCGCCCTATCCGGGTCACCCGACGCCGCTCGCAGAGCAGATGGCCGGAGAGGACGCGACCTGGGACCGGATCGTGGAGAAACACGGCTTGCGACCGTATCGTCTCAAGACCCTTGCCTCGTGGTGGCATACCGATGCCGATCTCGGCCGCGAGCTCGAGACCTTCACGGACATGACCAAGAGCCGGGAGTTCGGGTTCATGGATCTGCAAGTGACCGAGCGGTCGTTTACCGAGCTTTTCGATCGCCTTCGCGCCGAGAAGATCATCCCGCCACGCGAGGATTGACGACACAAAAAACCCGCGCCGGTGGGTGAAGGTCGAACATCTGGCGCGGAATCGGCAAAGTGACGGCAACGCTGGTGCCCGCTCGAGCGCCTTCACCTTCGGGACAATGAGCTCCAGAGGGTCAATCGCCAGCAGTATCGTCGGGACAGAGCCGCACGGCACCTCGATCTGGCCCGATGCGGCTTCCTCCGTCCGAAAGAGGATCCTTCCCTCGCGCGGGCTCTGCGGCTGATCAGGCTACCTTGGTCACCCCATCGACATAGTCGGCTTCGGTCTTGGCCCTGATCTCGTCTGGCGTGACACCGGGAGCACATTCGATCAGCGTGGCGCCTCCCTGTCGCTTGTCGATCGCAAACACCGCAAGATCGGTGATGACGACATCCACGACGCCTGCGCCGGTCAAGGGCAGCGAGCAGGCGTGCAGAAACTTCGGCCCTCCCGCTTTGTCTGTATGTTCCATCACCACGACGACGCGTTTGACGCCCGCCACGAGATCCATGGCGCCGCCCATGCCCTTGATCATCTTGCCCGGAATCGTCCAATTGGCGAGATCGCCCCTCTCGCCCACCTGCATGGCGCCGAGGATCGCAAGATCGATATGGCCACCGCGGATCATCGCGAAACTATCGGCCGACGAAAAGAAACTCGAGGTCGGCAGCGCCGTCACGGTCTGCTTCCCGGCGTTGATAAGATCGGCGTCGACCTCGTCGTCGTAGGGGAACGGCCCGATGCCAAGCATGCCGTTTTCGCTCTGCAGCGTCACGGTCAGACCGTCGGGAACGTAATTGGCCACCAGTGTCGGAATGCCGATGCCGAGATTGACGTAATAACCGTCCTGCAATTCCTGCGCGGCCCGTGCGGCCATCTGTTCGCGTGTCCAGGCCATCAGTTGTTCTCCCCGGAAGCCGTCGCTGCGGGGCGGACCCGCACCGTGCGCTGCTCGATCTTCTTCTCGTAACCAGGACCCTGGATGATGCGATCCACGTAGATGCCGGGCGTGTGGATGCCGTCCGGATCGAGGGTGCCGGGTTCGACGATCTCCTCCACTTCGGCGATCGTCACCTTGGCGGCCGTCGCCATGTTGGGATTGAAGTTCCGCGCCGTCTTGCGATAAACGAGGTTGCCCTCGCGATCGCCCTTCCAGGCTTTGACGATCGCGACATCGGCCTTCAGCCAGGTCTCGCGGACGTAGGTCTCACCGTCGAACACCTCGGTCGGCTTGCCTTCGGCCACCACGGTCCCGACGCCGGTTTTGGTGTAGAAGGCCGGGATCCCCGCGCCGCCGGCGCGGATGCGCTCGGCCAGCGTGCCCTGCGGGTTCAGCTCGAGCTCCAGTTTGCCCGACAGATAGAGGTCGGCGAATAGCTTGTTCTCGCCGACGTAGGACGAGATCATCTTGTCGATCTGGCCGGCGTTCAGCAACACCCAAAGACCGAAGCCGTCGGCTCCGCAATTGTTCGAGATGACGGTCAGGTGCTTGACGCCCGTGTCCTTCAGGGCCGGGATCAAATGCTCCGGATTGCCCGAGAGGCCAAAGCCGCCCGACATGATCGTCATTCCGTCGAACACGACTCCCTCGAGCGCCGATCGCGCATCCGAGTAGACTTTATTCCGCGACATCCCTGGCCCTCTCGTTTCGCGCCCAACTTAGACGATCGGCGCGTCGGGTACAGCGCCCGGCACCATCGACGCGCGTGTGAATTCCGAATTGCTCATCCGTTATGGTCGGCCACGCGTCAGACGGCCTCAAGCGCGATGGCGATGCCCTGCCCCACGCCGATACACATGGTAGCCAAGGCCCGCCGGCCGCCCATGCCGCGAAGCTGGAGAGCCGCGGTTCCGGTGATGCGCGCCCCCGAGGCACCGAGCGGATGCCCGATCGCGATGGCGCCGCCATTCGGGTTGACGTGCGGCGCATCGTCGGCCAGCCCCAGCTCCCGCAGAACGGCGAGAGCTTGGCTGGCAAAGGCCTCGTTGAGCTCGATCGTGTCGAACGCGCCGATCGAAAGGCCGAGCCGAGCCATGAGCTTTCGCGTCGCCGGCACGGGGCCGGTCCCCATAATGCGCGGCGGCACACCCGCCGTCGCAGCGCCGAGAATACGGGCGATGGGACGAAACCCGAATCGCGCGACCGCGGCCCCGGAAGCGATCAACAACGCCGCAGCGCCATCGTTGACGCCGGACGCATTGCCGGCCGTCACCGTGCCGCCTGCGCGAAAGGGGGTCGACAGCTTGGCCAGCGCCTCAATGGTGGTTCCGGCGCGGGGATGCTCGTCCTTATCGACCCTGATCGGGTCGCCCTTGCGCTGCGGAATCGTCACGGGTGTGATCTCCTGCCCGAGCCGGCCGCTGGTTTGGGCCGCCACTGCGCGCTGCTGGCTGCGAAGCGCGAAGGCATCCTGGTCCTGGCGCGAGATGTTGAAGTCAGCGGCGACATTCTCGCCAGTCTCGGGCATCGAATCGACGCCATACAGGTCCCGCATGCGCGGATTGACGAAACGCCATCCGATCGTCGTATCGTGGAGCTCGGCCTGTCGCGAGAAAGCGGTTTCGGCTTTCGGCATGACGAACGGCGCCCGCGACATGCTTTCGACGCCGCCGGCGACGATCAGATCGGCCTCGCCGCTCTTGATCTGTCGCGCCGCGATCGCGATGGCGTCCATCCCGGAGCCGCAGAGGCGGTTGATCGTCGTGCCGGGAGCCGACACCGGCAAGCCTGCCAACAGGGCGGCCATACGGGCGACGTTGCGGTTGTCCTCACCCGCTTGGTTGGCACAGCCGAGCATAACCTCGTCGATGGCCTCGAGATCGAGCGCCGGATGACGGGCCAGCAGCGCCGCGATGACGGTCGCGGCCAGATCGTCCGGCCGCACGGAGGCGAGCGTCCCACCGAAACGGCCGATCGGCGTCCGGATGTAATCGACGATGAAGGCGTCTATCATGCTGTCGTCCCTCGGCGCGATAGCGAGTCAGGCCGGCATACAACGTCCTAGGCTCAGCGCAACCATCGCCATATTCGGCTCATCGATGCGGCGGCTCACCCCATGAACCGTGAGCGACCCCTTCTGCAACACCGTCGTTAAGCGCGTGGAAGAGCACCGGTTATAATGCGCTGGATTTCGGGCCGGCAGGATCCGCAATTGGTCCCCGCCTTCAGGGCGGCGCCAACCTCCGCGACCGTGGCGCAGCCCCCGACCGTGATGGCGGTCCGGATCTGGTTGATCCCGACCTGAAAACACGAGCAGATCGTGGCACCGCGATCGATCCGGCCCGCGCCTGGGCGGCCGGCCAGCAGGCGGAACGCTTCGGCTTCGCTTAAGGCATCCGTCAGCGCGCTTGCCACGAAGGCGCGAGCCACGGCAACGGGCCGAGGCGCGACGAAGAGGACCGCGTCGAGGCGGCCCGCGCGAAGAACCGCCATGCGATAGTGGCCGCTTCGCGGGTCGTCATAGGTTATTAAGCGTGCTCCCGCCTCGGTCGCTCCGAGCAGAACCGCCGCGACGGTCGGCCAGTCGGCGATGGCTTCCAGCCCGGCAAGTTCCGTCTGCCACCCATCGGCGACGCGAGCCGAGACCCAATAATCTTGTCCAGCACCATTCAGTTTTTGCCGGGTCACCGCAAAACCATACCAGCGGGCCGGAAAAGGTCTGACCCGCGCCCGCGCCATCTTGGAGGCCGGCTGCCCCGAGACCGGATCGGTGTGGCCGGATATCAGCGCATCCACCCGTGCGGCACTGGCAAATTGATCGGTCCAGTGCATGGGCACGAAAACCGAACCTCGCGTCTGGTCGTCCGAAATTTGGGCCCGTCCGACTATGCGTCCGCTCGCACTCTCGCAGATCGCGAGAGTGCCATGGAGGATGCCGGCCTCGCGAGCATCGTCGGGGTGCAGCGTCACGGCCGGCTCCAGCAAATGAGCGGAGAGACGCGGTGATTTTCCCGTGCGCGTCATCGTGTGCCATTGGTCGCGGATGCGCCCCGTGTTGAGCGTCAGCGGATAGGCTGGGTCGATGGCACGCGGCTTCGGAACGTGGGTCGGGATGAAGCGGGCGCGACGGTTGGGCGTGAAGAACTGGCCGTCCGCGAAGAAGCGGCGTGTCCCCGATGTCTCGCCGGCTCGGATGGGCCAGTGTACGGGCGCCATCCGCTCGTAGTCGTCGCGATCGAGGTCGGCGAGGCCGCCGATATCGAAGTCGCGCGTCCCCGCGTTGCCGACGGTCGAGAGCGAAGCATGCTCCTTGAAGATTTCGGCGGCATCGGCAAAACCGAACCCCGCCCCAAAGCCCATCCGGCTCGCCACCTGATCGACGATCCACCAATCGGGCTTGGCGTCACCCGGTGGAGCCATGAACGGCCGTTGCCGGGTGATGCACCGCTCGGAATTGGTCACCGTTCCGTCTTTTTCTCCCCAGGCCGCCGCAGGTAGCAGCACATGCGCCAGACGCGTCGTGTCGGTGTCCCGGATGACGTCGGAACAGACCACGAAAGGACAACAGGCGAGCGCGTCGCGCACGCCATCCGCCTCCGGCATCGAGTCGACCGGATTGGTGGCGATGATCCAGAGCGCCTTGACGCGCCCGTCCGCGACGGCACGAAACAGATCGACGGCTTTGAGGCCGCCCCGCGTCGCCATGCGCGGCGCGTTCCAGAACCCGCGAACGAGGTCGCGATGGGCGGGATCGTCGATGTCAAGATGAGCCGCAAGCTGGTTGGCGAGACCGCCGACTTCGCGGCCGCCCATGGCGTTCGGCTGGCCGGTGATCGAAAACGGTCCCATACCGGGCCGGCCGATCCGGCCTGTCACCAGGTGGCAGTTGATGATCGCGTTGACCTTGTCGGTGCCGCAGACCGACTGATTGACGCCCTGCGAGAAGACGGTGACGACACGCTCGGTCGCGGCAAACAGGTCGTAGAACGTCGCGATGTCAGCCGACGCAAGCCCGGTGGCGCGCGCCACGGCGGGCGCGTCGAGACCCGTCGCCGCAGCGAGCGCCTCCGCGAGGCCGGTCGTATGCGCCTCGACGTAGTCGCTGTCGGCCGCCGCCCCGGCAAGATGGCGCAGTAGACCGTTGAAGAGCGCGACATCGCCATCGGCCTCGATCGGCAGGTGCAAGTCGGCTTGCTCGGCCGTCGGCGTGCGGCGCGGATCGATCACGACCAATCGCATGCCCCGCGTCTCGCGTGCCGCCATCATCCGCTGAAACAGGACCGGGTGGCACCAGGCGAAATTGGAGCCGACCAGCACCACGAGATCCGCCTCTTCCAGATCCGCATAGGTTCCCGGCACCGTGTCGGCTCCGAAGGCGCGCTTATGGCCCGCCACCGAGGACGCCATGCAAAGCCGGGAGTTCGTGTCGATATTGCCGGAGCCGATGAACCCTTTCATCAGCTTGTTGGCGACGTAATAATCCTCGGTCAACAATTGCCCGGACACGTAGAACGCCACCGCGTCCGGGCCGTGGTCGGCAATGGTCTGCGAGAAGCGGCGTGCGACGTGGTCGAGCGCCACATCCCACGTGGCGCGTTCGCCATCCACCTCGGGGTGGAGAAGCCGGTCGTCAAGCGACAGAGTCTCGGCCAAGGCCGAGCCTTTCGAGCAGAGCCGTCCTGCATTGGCCGGGTGGTCGGGATCCCCCCTGACGGAGACGGCGCCCGTCTCGGCGACATCGGCCAGGACTCCGCAGCCGACGCCGCAATAGGGGCAGGTCGTCTTGACGGTGCTGACATCGGGGGACGGTCGAGCCTCGCCACGTCGAGACGGATCGACGACGGCGTTCGCGTTCGATAATCCGCGACGCACCTCGTCATCGGTCCGACGCTCGAGCGACGCAGGGCTGTCCATCATGCCACCCGACGCGTGGCTGCCCCGAGGACCTTAGACGCCGTCGCGGCCAGGATCACGGCGGCCGGCATCGTGGCTGCGGCTTCACCGGCCGGAACCGACGCGATCGCGCCCGGGTCGGCGAAGTCCTGTCCGAAGATCAGCCCGTCTCGCAGCAGCGTCACGTCGGCGCGGCTTTGGACAAGATCGAAGAACCAGGCGCCGTCCTCCGTGTCGCCGTAGAGCACAGCCCCAAGCAGGCGTCCGTCGCGCAGCACCAGACGGCGGTAGATCTGCCGGGCCGGATCGCGAAGCACGATCTCGTCGCGATCCTCGCCGGTTGCGAAATCCCCAGCCGAGAACAGGCTGATGCCCGTGACCTTCAGCTTCGTCGCGGTGACCGATCCCGCATAGACCGCATGGGTTTCGCCGATGAGCCGCGCCGCCACGACGCTCGCCATCTCGTAAAGCGGCGCGACGAGCCCGTAGCACTGGCCGCGATGCTCCACGCATTCGCCGACCGCGAGAATCGACGGATCGCTGGTCTGCAAGCCGTCGTCGACCACCACGCCGCGTTTCACATCGAGGCCAGCGTCTTTGGCCAGCATCGCATTCGGACGAATTCCCACCGCCATGACGAGCAGATCGGCCGGGATTTCGCTGCCGTCGGCAAAGCGGACGCCCTCGACCCGCTCGGTGCCGAGAATCGCGGTGGTGCTGGCGTAACACCGCACCGCGATGCCGCGTGCCTCGAGGGTCCGTTGCAGCATGAGCCCCGCCTCGGGATCGAGCTGTCGATCCATCAAGGTCGGCATGAGATGCACGACCGTCACCTCCATGCCCCGCATGGCGAGGCCTGCCGCGGCCTCGAGGCCCAGAAGGCCCCCACCGATCACCACGGCCTTGCCGCCGCGCCGCGCCGCCTCCTGCATGGCCAGAACGTCGTCTAGGTCGCGATAGACGCGCACGCCCGGCAGCGTCGCGCCGGGGATCGGCACGATGAAGGGTGAGGATCCCGTCGCGATCAACAGTTTGTCGTAAGGCACGACGAGACCGTCGCGCGTCGTTACGGTTTTGTGGTCACGATCGATCGCGACGACCGTGCTGCCGCGATGAAGCGTCACGCCGTGTCGCTCGTACCAAGCCTCGTCATGGATGAGGATGTCGTCGTAAGCCGCCTCGCCCGACAGGACGGGCGACAGCATGATCCGGTTATAGTTGACGCGCGGTTCGGCCCCGAAGACCGTCACGTCGTAGCGTCCGGGGGCTTTTGCGAAAAGCTCCTCCATGGCGCGTCCGGCCGCCATGCCGTTGCCGATGATGACGAGGCGCTCGCGGCTCATGCTGGGCTGGCCACGGCAATACCGGTGTTCTGCAGCATGCGGCGGCGCGCCACGGCCTCGTCATACAGGGCTTTCTCGGTATCCCGATGCTTGACCGAGAAGCGGATCGTAACGGCGCATAGCGCGGCGACGATGACGCAGCAGCCCATGATGAACAAGGCTTGCGGCAGCCCACCGACACCCTTGAGCAGAAAGCCGGCCGCAACGCCGCCGACATTGCCGCCCGCGCCGACAATCCCCGTGACGCCGCCCAACGCCTTGCGATCGACGAACGGCACCAACGCGTAAATGGCGCCGCACGACATATGCGTGAACAGCCCGAACACCAGCATGGCGCCAATCGCCCAACCGACCGAGGTCATGGTCGAGAATGCAAGCAGGCCCAACCCCTCACAGGCCAGAAATCCCACGAGGAGGAGCGTACGTCCCTGCAAACCCCAACCGCGCGCGATCCGATCCGACGTGAGGCCGCCCAGTGCGCGCGCGAACAAGGCCAGAAGGCCGAAGCTGCCGGCCGCGAAGCCCGCATTCGCCAACGTCAACCCAAACTTATCGACATAGTAGCTGGCCGCGACATTGTGGATGAAGAGTTCGATGCCGAAGCTCGCCGCGTAGCAGAGCGCCAGGACCCACACGCGAAAATTGGCGCTGGCCTGCCGAAACACGTCCCAGCCGCCCTTTTTGCCCGTTTCGATCGCGATCCCACGGGCGCGCAGATCCATGATGTCGCCTTCCGGCGTATCCTGGGTCAGCGTCCAGTAGAGGACGGCCACGATCAGCATCATGACGCCAGGAACGATCATCGCGAGCCGCCAGCCGAGGCTTTGGCTGATGCCGAGGCTGACGATGGCCGCGAGAAGAATCGGCATGACCGACTGCGTGACGCCCCCGCCCGCATTCCCCCATCCGCCGACCGTCGCATTAGCGGTCCCGACGACATTGGGCGCGAACATCACCGACGTATGGAATTGAGTGATGACGAAGCTTGCGCCGATCGCGCCGATCGCGAGCCGAAAGATCAAAAAACCCATGTAGGACTGGGCGAAAGCGATCCCCATCACCGGGATGGCACCCAGGGCCAGCAATGCCGTGTAGGTGCGGCGCGGACCGAACCGGTCGCAGAGCGGTCCCACGATCAGGCGAACCAGGATCGTGATGCCGACGGCCGCGATGTTGATGTTGGCGATTTGGTCGGGCGTGAGATGAAACTCACCTTTGATCACGGGCATCAGCGGCGCGACCGCGAACCACGCGAAGAAGCACACGAAAAACGCGAGCCAACTCAGATGGAAGGCCCGCATCTGCGGCGTCGAAAAACTAAACAGATTGATGCTGGTGGCTTTTTGCGAAAGCATGGCACGATCCCGCTGAACGAATGAACGACAGCTGGCGCACCAAGAGACGCCGCCAGCTTATGGAGCGGTCTGGCGTCGTTGCCTGACACGGGGCCCAATGACCCCAGGGGCTGAGCCCGAATGATGGAGGTGCCGCTTGGACCGCCACTGGTCCTGAAGGCGAAGCGAGACGAACGTTCCTCTCACCTGAAACTAGAATAGATTGAGAGATGCAAGCCGCAAGTTCAAAATATAGGCCGCGACTGCTCAACTCATTTGCATATTGTCGACCTAAGATCGAAAAGAGGCAATGTATTGGTCAAGTTGATCCGGATCGAACAAACGGCCGTCGAAGAAGCCATCAGGCCCCAACGTCATCCGGCCAAGCCGCGACGCGACCGGGGTCGGCCGCTGCAACGCACCCTCGACCTTGGCACTAGCGCGCGGCAGATCGGCCCCAATCGGCGCCAGCGCGGCGCGATAGAGATCCGGTCGATACACCCGCCGCGCTGTTTCGGCATGCGCGGCCGTATGGTCGACATGCCCCCATCGAACCATTTGGGCGTAAAACCAAAGCGCATGGCTCAACCACGGGAAATTCGCGGCATACTCGTGAAACACGAGGAAGTCCGCCACCGGTTCGGCCGCCGTCCCTGGGACACGGGTCAGCGTCCCCCGCAGGTCGCTTTCGATGATGGCCGCGGGGGTGCTGAGATAAGCGGGGTCGGACAGCAGGAGCGCCAACTCGCCGATGTTTGCCGGGTCGGCGGCCCACCGCGCGGCTTCATAGAGCGCGCGAACCAAGGCGGCCGTCTGCTCGGGGAAGCGGTCGGCGAACTCCGCCCGCAGCCCCAACACCTTCTCGGGCCCCTGACGCCACAACGCCGATTTGGTGACCGCGATGACGCCCGCGCCGGCCGCCACAGCCAGCGAATTCCACGGCTCGCCGGCGCAGAAGCCGTCGATCTGCCGTTCGATCATCCCATCCACCATCATTGATGGAGGGAGCACCGCCAACCGAACCTCGTTATCGGGATCGAGACCGGCCGATGCCAGCCAATACCGCAATTCGTAATTGTGGCTGGAAAACGGATGCACGATCGCAAGCGTCGGCGGTTCATGGCCCGCAGCCTGACGGTCGCGCAGCACGATCGCGAGAGCGCGTCCGACCGCCATCGGCTCGAAGCGGCGAAACTGGTCCGTATCGCCGGCCGCCGTCTCGGCCATCGCCGCAAAGAGATCGAGCGAGAGCGTGACGGCATTTCCGCCGAGCCCGAGCGAAAATGGAGCCACCATGGCGACGGCCGGGCGGCCCAGCCCCAGGCTGGACGCGATCGGCATCGGCCCCAGCATATGGGCCGCATCGAAATGCCCAAGCGCGACACGATCGCGGATGTTGGCCCAGGACACCTCCCGCATCAATGTGAGATCCAGACCCTCGCGGCGTGCGAACCCCTTTTCGGCCGCGACGACGAGCGGCGCGCAATCCACGAGAGGGATGAAGCCGAGCGTCAATGCGCCCGTTTCGGCGTCGTTGCCGAGACGCTCCCCTCGCGACGGTCGTGCGGGCTCGTGAGCCATCTCAATCATTCCAGCAACTTCATGGCGGTGATCAATCCTTGGGCGACCTCTGCGACCCGGCGGCTTTCCTTCATGGCCGTGGTTCGGAGCAGCGCATAGGCGTCCTCTTCAGACAAGCTGCGGTTTTTCATCAAGATGCCCTTGGCTTTGTCGATCACCTTGCGATCCTGCAGCGCCTGCTTGGTCCGATCGAGTTCATCGCGCAGGCGATTGAGGGCGTTGAACCGGCTGATCGCCGTATCCAGCACCGACTTGACCCGATCCCGCTTCAGGCCGTTGACCACATAGGCCGACACTCCGGCATCGATGGCGGCCTCAATCGAGGCGCGGTCGGATTGATCGACGAACATCGCGACCGGCCGCCTAACGGTCCGCGAGACCTGAAACATCTCATCGAGCACATCCCGGTTCGGATTGCCGAGATCGATCATGATGACCTCCGGATCGACCTCGACGATCCGGCGGAGCAACTGACGCATCTCGGTGATGACCGTGACCGACGTGTGGCCGGCCTCTCGAAGGCCCGACTCGATCATGGCGGCGCGGGTCGCGTCGTCGTCGATCACCAGGATGCGATAATCGCCTTCGATCATGCCTGCAGTGTCAGGCAAAGCCGCTCATTGTGCAATGCGGAAGAGCGGTGCCGACGGGCAACCACATATCAGACGCTTGTTTTGGGCAATATTGCCGCGACTTGCACAACTAACGTCCAGCATGTGCCGGAAACTTAGGCTTGGAGCTTTTCGATTTAAACATCATAATTCTTAGCATTGCAGTGCGGATACCGATGGGACGCCGCATTTCTTTCTCGCGCATGGGCCAATGAAGGCCGAAGCGCTCGACCCGGACGAACGGGTTCCCGACCAAAAGCGCTGCCGTGCGTTCAAACAATTCGCTGCCGCAGCGGAGAGGTTTGGGAAGCCGTCGTCATGTCTTCCGCAAATCAACATCGTCAGCGACACCAATCCGACAAACGCGCGGCCCTGATCGGCCGCACAGGAGAGCCTCAATGGGCGACGTCTTCTCTCCCGAACAGCGACGATGGCTCGAGGGGTTCGCCTCGGGAGCGGCAGCCGTGCGGGTCATTCCGGCGCCGAACAGCCAGCCTGCCGAGCCGACCGGTCCCGATGCCGCGCATGCCAAGGCGCAGAACCGAACGCTGGCGGAGGGCAAGAAACTCGCCGACCAAGAGAAGTGGAAACGCGCCGAAAATCCGTTTGAGTCCTACATGCGGCTCAAGATCGAGGCGCTTGCCGGTACCAAGCCCAAACCCGAGGACAACTTCCGCTGGCGCTATCACGGCCTTTTCTACGTGGCGCCCGCCCAAGAGAGCTACATGTGCCGGTTGCGTATCCCCAACGGCATTCTCACCCATTGGCAATTTGCCGGGATCGCCGACATCGCGGAGCGAGGCGGCGGCGGCTATACTCACGTGACGACCCGCGCCAATCTCCAGATCCGTGAGATCACGCCGGAGAACGGGCCGCCGTTGCTTGAGGCACTGACCGACATCGGCATCGTCTCGCGCGGGTCGGGCGCCGACAACATCCGCAATGTCACCGGCACCGCCACGGCCGGCATCGATCCGCATGAGCTCATCGACACGCGTCCCCATGCGCGGGATTGGCATCACCACATTCTCAACAGCCGCGAAATGTACGGGCTGCCGCGCAAATTCAACGTGGCCTTCGATGGCGGCGGCGCGATTGCGACTCTCGAAGACACCAACGACATTGGCTTCCAGGCCGTGGCGGTGCCGGACGGATCGATGGGGCCGGACGGCGTCTCGATCGCGCCCGGCGTCTGGTATCGCCTGGCGCTCGGGGGCATCACGGGTCACCAGGATTTCGCGCGCGATACAGGTGTCATCGTCAAACCAGAGGACGCAACCCTGGTGGCCGACGCGATCGTGCGCGTCTTCATCGACCACGGCGACCGGACGAACCGCAACAAAGCCCGGTTGAAATATGTGCTCGATGCGTGGGGCTTCGCCAAATTCCTGGTCGCGGTCGAGGCCCTGCTCGGCAAGACGCTCACCCGCATCGATGCCGCCTTGATCGCGCCGCGTCCGGCCTATGACCGGATGGCGCATGTCGGCGTGCACCCGCAGAAGCAGGCTGGACTGAACTGGATCGGCATCGTGTTGCCGACCGGCAAGATGACCTGCGCGCAGATGCGGGTTTTGGCCGACATCTCCCGCTCGTGCGGCGACGGCGATATCCGGCTCACGGTGTGGCAGAATCTGCTGATCTCCGGCGTGCCGGATGCCGCCTTGGCCGAAGCAAAGACCCGCATCGAGGCAAGTGGGCTCGGCTGGGAGACGACGCCGATCCGCGCCGGCCTCATCGCCTGCACCGGCAACCAGGGCTGCAAGTTCGCGGCCTCCGACACCAAGCGGCATGCGCTGGCAATCGCGGATCATTGCGAACCGCGGATCGCGCTCGACCAGCCCATCAACATCCACCTGACAGGCTGCCATAACTCCTGCGCGCAGCATTACATCGGCGACATCGGCCTGATCGGAGCCAAGGTGACGATCAATGACGACGGCGACCAAGTCGAGGGCTATCACCTGCATGTCGGGGGTGGATACGGCACCGACGCCGGCATCGCCCGGCTGCTCTATTCCGACGTCACGGCCGACGACGTGCCGGTTCGCGTCGAAGGTCTTTTGCGGGCGTATCTCGATCATCGATCCGACCCGGCGGAGGGATTTGCGGCTTTCGCGCGGCGCCACGACCCCGACCAGCTGCGAGCCTTGGTGGCAGCGGAGATGATGGCATGACGATACAAAGCCCTGTCCAGCGCCTGGACCTCGTGCCCGAAAGCGCGCCCTTTTCGGAGGAACAGCGCGTCTGGCTCTCGGGGTTCTTCGCTGCGGCGCTCGGCCCGATCGCGTCGCCCGAAGCGCTGTCCCTGGCGGCGTTGATCGCCCTTGGCGTCCCAACCCAAGGAGCGCCATCCGGCCCCGTTCTCGCCACCAACGATGAGGCACCCTGGCACGATCCGGCCTTGGCAGCGCCGGAGCGCATGACGATGGCCGAAGGGCGCCCGCTCGCGCCGCGCCTGATGGCCGCCATGGCGCAGCAGGATTGTGGCCAATGCGGTTACAATTGCGCCGACTACGCCAATTCGATCTTCCTCAAAAGCGAGACGCGCCTGAACCTCTGCGCGCCGGGCGGCAAGGAGACGGCACGGCTGGTGAAGGGCCTTGTGGTCGAGCTCGACGCGGCACCATCGTCCAACGCCGCTGTCCCGCTCGAAATCCCGGCCGCGGAAGCGGGCTCGAAGCCGATCCTGGCGATCGGTCTCTCTCGGGAGGCTCCAGGCGAGGCGACATTTCTGTCGCGTCACAGGCTCAACAGCGACGGCTCCGAGAAAGAGACGCTCCACATCGCGTTCAAGCTCGGCGAGCATCTCGACTATGAGGCTGGCGATAGTTTCGGGATCTTCCCCAAAAATCACGAAGGTCATGTCGATCAGATCATCGCGCTGCTGGGGGCCTCGCCACGGACCGAGATCCGTGGCCGCAGCTTGCGCGACGTCTTGATCGATGAGGTCGCGCTCGGCGCGGCACCGGATTCGCTGTTCGAGTTATTCTCCTACATTCTCGGCGGCACGGATCGGGAGACGGCCCGCGCTTTGGCGCGCGGCGAGGATCCGCATGGGGACGCGTCCACCACCGATGTGCTGGCGGCCCTGCACCAGTTCCCCAAGGCGCGGCCGCATGCCGAGGCTTTCGTCGACGCGCTCGACCCCCTGCAACCGCGCCTCTATTCGATTTCGTCATCGCCAAAAACCGAAGCCGGATTGCTGACCTTGACGGTCGATACGGTGCGCTACATCGTCGGTAAGCGAAAGCGGCTCGGGGTGGCCTCGACCTATCTTGGCGAACGCGCGGTGCCGGGCGATAGGCTGAAGGTCTACATCCAAAAGGCCCATGGGTTCGCGCTGCCGCCGGATCCGAACACCCCCGTCATTATGGTCGGGCCAGGGACCGGGGTGGCACCCTTCCGCGCCTTTTTGCATGAGCGCAAAGCCATCGCGGCGCCAGGGCCGAACTGGCTGTTTTTCGGCCACCAGCGCCAGGCGACGGACTTCTTCTACCGGGATGAACTCGAGGCCATGCAGGCCTCCGGCCATCTCACCAGACTGTCGCTCGCCTGGTCGCGCGACGCGGATCAAAAATTCTATGTGCAGGACCGGATGCGCGAGGTCGGACCCGCGCTTTGGCAATGGCTCGAGCAAGGCGCGCATTTTTATGTTTGCGGCGACGCCAAGCGCATGGCCAAGGATGTCGAAGGCGCCATGGTCGACATCGCCGCCCAGCACGGTGGCAAGAGCCGCGACGATGCCGTGGCCTTCGTGGCGCAGTTGAAGAAGGCGGGCCGCTATCAGGCGGACGTCTATTGATGTCGCTTCAACCGAGGTGACCGGGCCGGTCGGGCTTGCTCGTCCGGCTCGTGTGGGGTGGTGCTGCACCTCGAAGCGGCGTAACGCTGGTCGACCCTCAACGAGGAACCGCGCCCCGCGCACAAGCCCAACCGTGGTTCGTCCCGCCGGCTCGTCTCCCTCACACAGCAGGTTCGCTCATGAAAATCGGCATAATTGGTGCAGGCCAGATCGGCGGCACACTGACACGCCGCCTGACGAGCCTCGGGCATCATGTCCTGGTGGCAAATTCGCGCGGTCCAGAAACGCTGCGGGCCCTGACTGAGGAGACTGGCGCCGTCGCGGTCTGGGCCGTCGAGGCCGTTCGCGACGTGGATCTCGTCGTCGTCACGATCCCGGAAAAAGACATCCCCGATCTGGCAGCCGGCCTGTTCGCCGATGCGGCGGAGGGCTTGGTCGTGATCGACACGGGCAACTACTATCCGCGCCAGCGCGATGGCCTCATTGCGCCGATCGAAGGCGGTTTGCCGGAAAGCCTCTGGGTCGAGCAGCAACTCGGGCGTCCCGTCGTCAAGGCCTTCAACAACATCCAAGCCCAGCACCTCATGGATTTGGGTCAGCCTGCGGGAACGCCGGGGCGCATCGCCCTCCCGGTCGCCGGTGACGATCAGGCCGCGAAGGCCACCGTCATGGCTCTTGTCGATGCCCTGGGGTTTGATCCCGTCGACGCGGGCGGTCTCGATGCGTCCTGGCGGCAGCAGCCAGGAACGCCTGTTTACGGCGCCGATCATGACAGCGCCGGGGTCCGCCGCGCCCTGGACGAGGCCGACAAGCTCCGCAAACCTGAATGGCGCGCCTTTCCTTGAAGCTGCGTCCGCGTTGACCGCGATCGCTTCAATGGCGGTCGACGCGCCTTAAGGCCCGATTAAATCGCGGAGGCGGCAAGCTGCTTCAAAAGGGCAGAAGCGGCGGCGCCAGAGGATGCGGGGTTCTGGCCCGTGATCAGAAGGCCGTCTTCGACGACGTAGGAGCCCCAGTCGGCTCCCTTTGAGTAAAGGCCACCCTTGGCCTTCAGTTCGTCCTCGACCAGGAACGGCACGATGTCGGTGAGCCCGACACCGGCTTCCTCGGTGTTGGCGAAACCGGTGACCTTCTTGCCAGCCACCAAAGCCTGTCCGTCGGACATCTCGACATGGCGCAAAACACCCGGCGCGTGGCAGACAAGCGCGACCGGCTTGCCGGCTTCGACGAAGGATTGAATGAGCTTGATCGAGGTCTTGTCTTCAGCGAGATCCCACAGCGGACCGTGCCCGCCGGGATAGAAGACCGTGTCGAAGTCCGCTTGCGAGACGCTGTCGAGCCGGACCGTGGTGGCGAGTTGCGCTGTCGCCGCAGCATCGGCCTCGAAGCGCCGGGTCTGATCGGTCTGCGAGGACGGCTCGTTGCTTTTCGGATCGAGCGGAGGCTGCCCGCCGTTCGGCGACGCCAAGGTGATGACGGCACCAGCGTCCTTGAAAACGTAATAGGGCGCCGCAAGCTCTTCGAGCCAGAAGCCGGTTTTGCGGCCGGTGTCGCCCAGCGTGTCGTGCGACGTCAGCACCATGAGAATGTTCATTTGCGAGTCCTTCAGCGAAGTGAGCCTGCCGTGTCTCACGCTCGCTCTCTAACTTGGAATAGACCGGTCGTCTAGCGTCTTTTTAAGATCGCTGATGTCCTGATCCGATGCCCATAGACCGTCAAACGAGAGGCTTCGCGTCGTCTTGTTTCACCATCGGGAGGTGCAGCAGCGCGCAAGTGGTCGTCATGGCGGAGAGGAACGGCTGCGTCGTCCTCACGATCTTGACCATCACACTGGCGCCCAACCACAATTGGTAGAGGCTTTGGGCGACCTCGAAGGGATCTGTGTCGATCGCCACCGATCCATCCGCCACGCCGGCCCTGATGCCCTCGCCCAGCCGTCGCATGATCTCGGTCGTTCCGCGCTGCAGCGCCAAACGCATCGGATCCGATAAATCGGCGACCTCCGCGCCGAGTTTCACGGCAAGGCACTTTCCCTGACAATCAAGCACCGACTGGGTCTGCTGCCAATGCGTCCAGTAGTTCATCAAACGCTCTGCCGCCGTCAGGCCGGGCTCGCCGAGCGTGCGATCGAGATCGATCAGGTAATCGTCGAAATAGCTCTCGAGGAGCGCCACCCCAAACGCGTCTTTCGAGCCGAAATAATGGTAGAATGATCCCTTAGGAACGCCCGCCGTCGTGAGGATCTCGTTCAAGCCGACGGCCGAAAAGCCCTTGCCGGCCATCAGACGTTGACCGGTGTCGAGGATGTCCTGGCGGACACCGGAATGATCAGGTGCGGTTGAACGGCTCATGTTAAAAATATAGGCTTGATTAGACCAGTCGTATAGGGCTTAGAACTCACGGCGCTGCGGAGGTTTGGCAGCGGCCCAGCTTGGCGTCGCGCGCGAAGTCGGAAACCGCCAGGCGTTCGCTGCGTGTCCGTACCGCGGCAGGCGAGCGCCTGACATCGACTGCGTGCCGTCGTCGGAGCATCAAACGCCGATGTGTCGCGACCGGCGCCATGCACCAAAAGGAGCACCCATGTTCACTTGTGTCGGATATTCATCCACATCACCCGAAGCGCCCCTCAAGCCCGTCAGCTTCGAGCGTCGCGATTGCGGCCCAACGGACGTTCAGATCGATATTCTCTATTGCGGCGTCTGCCATTCCGACCTCCATCAAGCGCGGAACGAGTGGCAAAACACGATGTATCCGTGCGTTCCGGGGCACGAAATCGTCGGTAAGATCAGCAAGGTCGGAAGCGCCGTCACCAAGTTCAAGGTTGGCGATCTTGCCGGTGTCGGCTGCCTCGTCGATTCCTGTCGTGACTGCCCGTCCTGCGCCGAGGGTCTCGAGAACTATTGCGAGAAGGGCCAGACCTTCACGTATAACAGCGAGGACAAGGTGTCCGGCGGCATTACATTCGGCGGCTATTCGGCGGCCGTCGTCGTGGACGAAGCCTTCACCCTGCGGATTCCGGACAACCTCGATCTTGCGGCCGTCGCGCCTCTGCTGTGCGCCGGAATCACGACCTACTCGCCGTTGAAGCATTGGAAGGTCGGCCCCGGTCAGAAGGTTGGCATCGTCGGTCTCGGCGGTCTCGGACATATGGCGGTGAAGCTGGCCCATGCGATGGGCGCCCATACGGTGCTGTTCACGACATCGCCCGACAAGGTCGCGGACGCGAAGGCGCTCGGAGCCGATGAGGTCGTTTTGTCCAAGAACCCCGACGAGATGGCGGCTCACGCCAATTCGTTCGACTTCATCCTCGATGCGGTCGCGGCACCGCACGACATCAATGCCTATCTCAACCTGCTCAAGCGCGACGCGACCTTGTGCCAGGTGGGTGCCCCCGACAAGCCGCTGGCCACCAACGTGTTCAGCCTGATCTTCAAGCGGCGCAACTTCGCCGGCTCGCTGATCGGCGGCATCGCCGAGACGCAGGAAATGCTCGATTTCTGCGGCCAGCATGGCATCACGGCCGATATCGAGATGATCCGCATGGATGCGATCGAAGACGCCTTCGCCCGGATGGTGAAGAGCGACGTCAAATATCGCTTCGTCATCGACATGAAGACGTTGCCGACGGCCGCCTGATCAGCAGCGCGGCAGGCTCACCGCCTGCCGCGTCTCTTCCGAAAGGGTACAGGCCCGCCGGCCCGCTACCCCGGCCGAATTTTTGATTAAAGACTGCTGGTGATGCCGCCATCGACGTAAAGAACGTGGCCGGTCACGAAGCTCGACGCATCGGAGGCCAGGAACAAGGCCGCGCCGATGAGTTCGTCGACATTCCCCCAACGCCCGAGCGGCGTCCGCTTGGTCAACCAGGCCGTGAACTCCTCGTTCTTGACCAGCGCGTCGTTCAACTCCGTCTTAAAGTAGCCGGGCCCGAGGCCGTTCACGCGAATGCCGTGCGGCCCCCAATCGACCGCCATACCCTTCGTCAGCATTTTCAGGCCGCCCTTCGAGGCGGTGTAAGGCGCAATCGACGCCCGCCCCAATTCGCTCTGGACCGAGCAGATGTTGACGATGGAACCGCGGCGGCGCGGGATCATGCAACGGGCGACCGCCTGTCCGACGTAGAAGGCGCTGAACAGGTTGGTCTCGAGAACGTTCCGGAACGCCTCCACCGGAAAATCCTGCAGCGGTGCCCGGTGCTGAATGCCGGCATTGTTGATCAGAATGTCGATCGCGCCGACGTCGGCTTCGATCGCGGCGACCGCCTCCGCTACGCCTTGTGGATCGGTCACGTCGAAGACCGACGGGGTGGCGACCAGGCCCGCCTCGACCAACCGCCCGCAGGCCGCGTGGACCGCAGCCTCGCTCCGACCATTGATCACGAGTCGGGCGCCGGCCTTGCCGAGTCCCTCGGCCAGCGCAAAGCCGATGCCGCGGCTCGATCCGGTGATCAAGGCCACGCGGCCGTTCAGGTCAAACATCATCGAAACTCCGAGCGCGATAGGATCTTAGAAAGCGAGTTGAATTTTCATGCTGCGGCTTTTGTCCGCGGCTTGCTCGAACGCGCGCTGCGCCTCGTCGACTGGGATCACGTCGGTCAGCAGCGGCCGCACATCGATCAAGCGACTGGCGATGAAGCCCACGGCGGTGCGAAACTCGTCGTCGAAGCGGAAACTGCCGCGCAATTCGAGTTCCTTGGTGACGATCAGCGACATCGACAGGGTGGCCTCGGCGCCCTGCCCGACCAGCACGAGGCGACCGCGCGGTCGCACGATCTGGAGGCCGGCCAGCAAGGTGCTGGCGCTTCCGGCCGCCTCGAACATCACGTCGAATTGGCCTTTCTCGGGCGTGAATGCGTCGAGCGCCTGGGGCTCCGCTTGCACGTTGATGGTCCGGTCTGCCCCGACAGCGCGAGCGATCGCCAGCGGAGCCTCCACCACGTCGGTCACGACGATCTCGGCCGCTCCGGCACGGCGGGCCGCCATCGCGGTCAAGACGCCGATCGGCCCCGAGCCGGTCACGAGCACGCGCTTGCCGAGCAGAGATCCGGCTTGGTTCACGGCGTGGAGGCAGACGGCGAGCGGCTCGGCAAAAGCCGCTTCGGTCAGCGACACATGGTCCGGCACCGGCACGACCTGTTCGTCCGTGCAGGTCAAAACCTCCCGGAACCCGCCTTGCACATGCGGAAATCGCATCGCGCTGCCGTAGAACCGCATCTCCAGACAGTGATTGTGCAGCCCAAGCCGACAGAAACGACAGTGTCCGCAGGCAAGGCTCGGGTTGACCGCGACCTTCTGGCCCGGTGAGACAGCGACCACGTCACGGCCGATCGCCAGCACGGTCCCGGCGATCTCGTGGCCGAGGATCATCGGCTCCTTGAGCCGAACCGTCCCGAAGCCGCCATGCCGAAAGTAATGCAGATCGGAACCGCAGATGCCCCCTGCCCCGATTCGGACCCTGACATCGGACGGGCCGAGCGTTTGCTCATTGTCCGCCTTGATGTCGTCGACGCGAAGATCGCCTGCCGCGTGAATCACGACCGCCTTCATGGGCCTCCCTTTCGTTTCTCGATCCCGCCAAACGGGTGTCATCCGATCGTGGGACGATCTTGCCGGACGGGCAAGGCCCTCGTCGCGGTTTGGCGTCAGTTTGGGTGCGAGCCTGGGCTGACGCTCGGGAAATTCAGGCCGCGCCCTTTCGCTCCCGCCGCGCATGTCGTAAGGGCGCCGCACATCTCCCAGGTCCCTGCACATGATTCGTCTCGAAAAAATCGTCAAACAGAACGGCAACCAGATTGTCTTTATCGAAGCGTCCGCCGCGCTTCAGAAAGGCGAGAAGGTCGGGCTCGTCGGCCCCAATGGCGCTGGGAAGACGACGCTGTTCCGCCTGATCACCGGCCAGGAGAAGCCCGACGAAGGTAACGTCGGCACCGATCGCGGCATCACGATCGGCTATTTCAGCCAGGACGTCGGCGAGATGGAGGGCCGCAGCGCCGTCGCTGAGGTGATGGACGGCACCGGCCCGGTCAGCGCCGTGGCGGCCGAGCTGAAAGAGCTCGAGACCCAGATGGCGGACCCGGACCTCGCCGACGATATCGATGCGATCATCGAGCGTTACGGTGAGGTGCAAGGACGCTTCGAGGAACTCGACGGCTACGCACTCGAGGGTCGCGCCCGGGAAGTGCTGGCAGGCCTCAGCTTCACCCAGGAGATGATGGACGGCGATGTCGGCGGCCTGTCGGGCGGCTGGAAGATGCGTGTGGCTCTGGCCCGCATCCTCCTGATGCGCCCCGATGCGATGCTACTCGACGAGCCGAGCAACCATCTCGATCTCGAAAGCCTGATCTGGCTCGAAGCCTTCCTCAAGGCTTATGACGGCGCCCTGCTCATGACCTCGCATGATCGCGAATTCATGAACCGCATCGTCACCCGCGTGGTCGAGATCGATGGCGGAACACTGACGAGCTATTCGGGCGATTACGGCTTCTACGAACAGCAGCGCGCCCTCAACGAAAAGCAGCAGCAGGCGCAGTTCGAGCGGCAGCAGGCGATGCTGTCCAAGGAGATCAAGTTTATCGAGCGCTTCAAGGCGCGCGCCTCGCATGCGGCGCAGGTGCAGAGCCGCGTCAAGAAGCTCGATAAGATCGAGCGTGTGGAACCACCGAAGCGCCGTCAATCGGTGGCATTCGACTTTCCGCCCGCGCCGCGCTCGGGCGATGACGTCGTCAGCCTCAAGCAAGTCAACAAGGCTTATGGCAGCCGGACCATCTACGAAGGGCTGGATTTCGTCGTGAGCCGCAAGGAGCGCTGGTGCGTGATGGGCATCAATGGCGCCGGGAAATCGACGCTGCTGAAGCTTGTGACCGGCTCGACCAAGCCCGACACCGGAACGGTGGCGCTCGGCGGCAGTGTCAAGTTGGGCTATTTCGCCCAGCACGCCATGGATCTGCTGGACGGCGAACACACGGTGTTCCAGGCGTTGGAATATGCCTTTCCACAGGCCGGCCAAGGTTCGCTACGTGCGTTGGCCGGCTGTTTCGGCTTTTCGGGTGACGATGTCGAAAAGCGCTGCCGGGTTCTCTCGGGCGGTGAGAAGGCGCGGCTCGTGATGGCCAAGATGCTGTTCGACCCGCCGAACTTTCTGGTGCTGGACGAGCCCACCAACCATCTCGACATCGGCACCAAGGAAATGCTGATCACCGCACTTTCGCAATATGAAGGCACGATGCTGTTCGTGTCGCATGATCGCCACTTCCTCGGCGCGCTCTCCAATCGCGTCCTCGAACTGACGCCCGACGGCATCCACCAATATGGCGGCGGCTATACCGAATATGTGGCCCGCACAGGACAGGAAGCGCCGGGGCTGCGGAGCTAAGCGTCGGGCTCGCGTGGCACGACGGCGGGAAGTGCTCTCGGAGTTGCTTGATGATCTGGTCGAACCGAGAGCCGTCGTTTATCCGTGTTTTGCCGATGCGGTCAAGTGTGGCCCGAGTGTCTTGACCAACCAATCGACAAAGACGCGAACGCGGGGGCTAAGCTGGCGGTTACTCGGGTAGAGTGCCGACACTGGGGTGGGCGTCGGCGGATAATCCGCTAGAACCTCGACCAAGGCGCCTGAGGCGAGGTCTGCCGCGAACCGATAGCGCGGCGCCTGAGCAAGCCCGAGGCCGAGCCGAGCCGCCGCCGCGCTGGTGTCGGCACCGCTGACCAAGACGCGGGCGGGCAGAACCACCTCGATCACCTCGACCCCGCGCGTGAACTCCAAGGGCAGCGGTTGGCCGGTGCGTGAGGACACGAAGCCGACCATCTCGTGTCCCGCGAGCGTCTCGGGTGATGCGGGTATTCCGTGGCGAGCAAGATAGGCGGGGCTCGCAACGGTCATCTCCTCCATCGAGCCCAGACGCCGGACCACCATGTCACTGTCGATGAGTGCGCCCGCCCGCACGACGCAATCGACGCCCTCGCGCACGAGATCGATAAAACGCTCGGTTTCGCTGAGGTGGATGGTCAGCGCCGGGTGCAGCGCGAGGAAGTCGGGCAAGGCTGGCAGCACGATCGTCCGAGCAAGATGCCCGACGAGGTCGACCCGCAGCATGCCAGCCACGGCCCCGTTCGCGCCGCGCTCGGCATCCTCAAAATCGGCGAGGAGCGCGACGCATCGCTGGTAGTAGGCCACGCCCTCGACAGTTGTTTGAACATGACGCGTCGACCGTTGAAGCAGCCGTCTGCCAAGGCGCGCCTCGAGCGCCTTGATGGCCGCCGTCGCGACCGGCCGAGACATGCCCAAGTCGGCCGCCGCGGCGCTAAAGCTTCCCCGGTCGACGATCCGGATGAAGAGACCAAGCGCAGTGAGCCGATCCATCGCTTTTGTTCCGATCAGCAAAACAATGCTGTCGAACAATATCGTCTAATCGCGCCCCGGCAAAACGCTAGATCTTGTCCATCAGCAACGGAGATTTAGATGTCATCCTCATCCCACATCGCTCTCGTGACCGGCGGCAGCCGCGGCCTCGGCCGTTCCACCGTTGAGGCGCTCGCGCGGCGCGGCGTGTCGTCGATCCTCACGTACAACACCAACGCCGACGCTGCAGCCGAGGTGGTCGCGGCCGTCGCGGCGACCGGTGTGCGAGCCGTTGCGCTCCGGCTCGACACCGGCGACACGGGCGAGTTCGCAGCCTTTGCGACAGCGGTCCGCAGGGTCTTGGCTGAATGGGGTGCTGACCGCTTCGACTTTCTCGTCAACAACGCCGGCACCTCTCATGCTGGCGCCTTGGGCCAAGTGACGGAAGCCGATTTCGACGCGGCCTATCGCATCCACGTCAAAGGCGTGTTCTTTCTGACCCAGACGCTTCTGCCACTCATTGCAGACGGCGGCCGCATCGTGAACGTCTCGTCGGGCTTGACACGGATTATCTACCCGGGCCGCATTGCCTATGGCGCCATGAAAGGGGCTGTCGAGGTCATGACGCGGTATATGGCCAAGGAGCTTGGGCCGCGGCGCATCGCGGTCAACACGGTCGCGCCCGGCGCGATCCAGACCGACTTCAGCGGCGGTGCGGTGCGCGATAACCCGGAGATTAATCGCCACATCGGTGAGGTGACGGCCCTGGGCCGCCCCGGTTTGCCGGACGACATCGGTCCGATGATCGCCTCGCTGCTCTCAGAAGACAACCGCTGGATCAACGCCCAGCGAATCGAGGTATCGGGTGGTCAAGCCATTTGAGCCGAGACGGTTCGGACTGGCCTCAGCTCTCAGCGGATGAGCCGACGCCGACGATGGCCGTGGTGACGCGTTCGATCCGCTCATGCCGCTTCTCGGGTCTGATTCGGCCCGACCGTTCGAGTTCGGCCAGCCCGTGGAGCGCGGCCCAAAACGTCTCGGTCACGACAGCGACCTCGCTACAAAACGGCGTCACGACGGCCGCGAGTGCCGCAAAGGCGGACCGGAGTTCCGGTCTGGTCTCGGCGGCCGCAAAGCGCAGATCCGTCGGAAGAACGAACATCGCCGCGTAGAGTGCGGGACGGCTGAGCGCGAAGTCCACGTAAGCTAGGGCGACGAATTCGAGGGCCTGGCGTGGATCGATGGAGTCGCTCGCGGCCTGTCGGAGAACGCCGGCGATATCCTGAAAACCCTCGACCGCGACCGCAGCAACGATCGCATCCCGGTTTTCAAAATGTGAGTAGAGAACCGGCTGACTATATTCGATCTCAGTGGCGAGGCGGCGGATCGTGACGGCACCCCACCCTTCGCGCTCCGCGATGATACGCGCGGCCCCGACGATGTGGCTCTGCCGCTCAGCCCGCTCCCTGCCTTTCCGTTCGGCGATCCCCAAACCACAGCTCCTCGACGCTCCAACGACAGACGAGTAGATCATACGTGCGCTTGACAATCTAGCAATGCTATTTTAGCAATCTAGCAACGCTAGTTTATGACTGAAAGAGGAGATCGTGATGCATTGGCTTCCACTCGGAGTGGCGCTGCTGGTCGCTGTCGCGATCATCGCGATCGGCACGCGATACATCGCGGCCCCAGCCCTTGCGACACGCAGCTTCGGCCTGCCGCTTCCTGAAAGCGGCATCGCCATCTCATGGTGGCTCCGCCTCAAGGGTGTCCGTGACATCGTCTCGGGCTTGGTCGTCCTGGCGTTCATGGCCTGGGGCACTCCGCGCGATGTCGGGATGATCCTCCTTGTCGAATCTCTGATTCCGGTCGGCGACATGCTGCTCATTCTCGCCGCCCGAGGATCCACCCGAAGCGCCTTCGGCATTCACGGCGTCACGGCGCTCGTCATGATCGTGACTGCCATGTTCTTGATGTTCGGTGCACCATGACGGTCCATGCTGTTTCACTCTGGCTTCTGGTTGCCGCTTTCTTTGGCGCCGGCGTCTTCAACGCGATCGGCACGCCGGGGACGCAAAGCGATTTTGCGCGGTGGGGTTATCCGCGCTGGTGGAACCGGCTGACGGGTGGATTGGAAATGATTGTCGCCGTGCTGATCGCACTGCCCGGCAGTCGCGACGTCGGGCTGGTGCTTGGGGCCGTCATCGTCGTGGCCGCCGTCCTGACGGTTCTCCGTCACCGCGATTTCTCGCATCTGTTGCCGCTGAGCGTCTTTGGCGTTTTGCTTGCCGTTATGGCGACTTTGTCGTGATGACCAGCCTCGCCGCGCGCGTGGCGTATGATTCTGCGCTGGTCGACGCTTCGGCGACTTCCTGCAGCAGCACCGCAAGGCTTGATCGTTCGACCTCGATCTTAGACTGGGGGTCAAGAGCGTTTGGGAAGCTTTTCAGCGACGTCGGCTTGAAACGGACATGTCTCGACCGGCTCCCACGGACCATTCAGATAGCGCCAGAGCCGTAGCCCCAAAACAGCACCGTTGATCTCGGGCAAATCGACCATCATGGCATCGTGAAGCCTCCGAGCGGCCTTGAAGTCGACCTTGTTCTGTACGGTCACATGCGGGGCGAAACCCTGACGATCCTGTGCCGACAGCGACGGCCGCCAGTCTGCAGCGAGGCGCGCCCGTGCCGCGACGAGTGCCGGCGCATCGATCGCCAGCGCCACGCCGCGCCCGAGAAAGCGCAGCCCGGAGACCTGGAAGGCGAATGGCGGGATATCCCGGCACAGGTCGCGCAAGTCCGTTGCGATCGCCTCCGCTGCTTGCCCCGGCAAAGCGTGAAATAACGTGAGATGCGCCGGCACGATGTTGAGGCGCGCCGGAAAGTGGCGATCCCGCAACGTCTGAAATTTCCGCGCGCTTTCTGCATCGAACAAGGCGGTGAGAATAAGCGGGCATGCGGCTGAAGGGTCCATGACTGACATCCCAGGTCGAGACTCTGGCGAATCCCCGTCGATTTCGCGTTGAAATAAGGGCAGGTCCGCTGGATTTGGCAGAACAGAACGCTATTTCGTTGTTCCAGTAGACAAGCCCCTGTCGGGCAAAGGTCATCGAGAGCATCGAGAAGCGAGGCGCGGGTTTGGGCATAGCGGGGATGATGCAAGACGACGCGGCTCTGGTTGCGCCCGTCCCCCTCTGCTCGACACCCCTGCTGGTCGCCATCAGCGATTTCCGCGAGGGCTGGCCTCCGGTCGAAGCGCCAGACGTCAAAACAGCGCGGGAGCTTTGGGCGAGCGGCGCATGGGGTCCGAAGCCTGTCGTGAGCGACGGGTATGAAATGAGCCGGTTGCCGGTCACGGGCGGTTACCTCGAGCGACTTCCCCTGGCCTGCATCCGCCGCGGCCTCGTCGATCGGGCCGAGATCTGGCATCATCTGCGGGCCACGGAGCCGGGGCCTCTGACCCACGACAATCCGGTCCTGGCGCGGCGGTCGTTTCCGGTCAGCGGCGACGCAGCACCGTTCAGGTCCGACGCCATGGTCGGGTTCGTGCAGGCGTTTGGCGCGCCGAAGATCCTTTGCGTTTGGGGACTCGGCGTCGATGCCACGCTGCTCTCGGCCTGCGAGCGGAGCTTCAGGATCTACAATTCGATCGACGCGCCCAGCCTTCGGATCCCGCCCGAGGTAAGCCAGCATATCGATCTCGTGCTCACAGGCGCGGAATGGCAGAGCGACGAGGTGCGGGATCGGCATCCCGACATGCCCTGCGCGGTTCTGCCGATCGGTCCCGATTTCGCCGATCCGGACACGTTCCGACCGCTCAAAATCGAAAAACGCTACGACGTCGTCTATGTGGCGGCGGCCCAACCTTACAAGCGGCACGACATCCTGTTCGACGCTTTGGCACGCTCGCCGCGCCCGCTGAAGGCGCTCTGCGTCTTCGGTTATGGAGAGATGAGCGACGATCTTCGTCGCCAGGCCGCGGACCTTCGGCTCGATATCGACTTCGTCGGGCCGCCGGGCGTCGGCTTCGAGGAGGTCAATCGTCTCATGAACATGGCGCGGGTCGGCGTCGTGTGCGGCGTCGACGATGGCGCACCAGCGATCATCACCGAATATATGCTGGCGGGTCTTCCCGTATTGGCCAATGCGGGGTTGCGCTGTGGCCTCGAGTATATCCTGCCGGAGACGGGGCGCATTGCCGGGCCGGACGCCTTCGGCACAGCTTTGCTCAATCTTGTTGATTCATGTGAACGAATTCGGCCGCGAGACGTCGTAGAGCGACGATGGACGTGGCCGCACAGTGTCGACCGGCTGGCGTCCCTCATCATCGAAACACCGAAGGGACGGGCTCTCTGGCCGGCGCTGGCCGCGTCGCCGTGACGCTGCTGCCAGATCGTTGGTTCGTTGTTTGCTTCCTACCCAATGTATTGCGCAACATATTTAAGGAAATTTCATGGAGGCTTTTGGTCCGCCGTCCTTCGACGCTCACGATATCCCGCTCGCGGCGGCCAACGATCGTGACATCGCTCAACGACCCGGGCCTTTGATCTGCTTCTCCCATTTGCGGTGGGACTTCGTGTTCCAGCGTCCGCAGCACCTGATGTCGCGCTTCGCAAAGGGTCGCCGCGTGTTCTTTTTCGAAGAACCGATCCCGTGTGATCATCACCGCGCTTATCTCGAACATCACCCCTTTCCGGAGCAGGACGTCACTGCGCTTCGGCCCCGCTATCCTCATTGGTGGAGTGCCGCCGAACGCGACAAAGCCTTATCGAGTCTGCTCGATATGCTGGTGGCGCAAAATGGTGGCGGACTGCCGCTTCTTTGGTTCTACGCGCCGATGATGTTTCCGATCGCCCGACATCTCGAGGCGGCCGCGATCGTCTACGATTGTATGGACGAACTCTCGGCATTCCGCTCCGCCCCGGCCGAGCTTCCGATGCTCGAGGCCGAACTGATCGAGCGCGCCGACGTCGTGTTCACCGGCGGCCGGAGCCTCTATGAGGCGAAGCGCGGGCTGCACGATAACATTCACCTCTTCGCCTCGAGCGTTGACGTCGCCCATTTCCAGCGCGCCCGTAACGGGAAACTGCCCGAACCTGCTGATCAGGCCGGTATGCCACATCCGCGCTTCGGCTTCTTCGGCGTCGTCGACGAGCGGATGGACCTCGATCTCGTCCGCCAGGTCGCGGAGTCGCGGCCGGAGTGGCATGTCGTCGTGGTTGGGCCGATTGTGAAGATCGATCCCGCCAACCTGCCGCGCCTGCCCAATATCCACTACCTCGGCCCGAAGTCTTATGACGATCTCCCGGCCTATTTGAGCGGGTGGGATGTGGCACTGATGCCATTCGCGCTGAATGACTCCACCACCTTCATCAGCCCCACCAAGACACCCGAATATCTCGCCGGCGGCCGTCCGGTGGTGTCCACGCCGATCGCCGACGTGGTGCGCCATTATGGCGATCTCGCAGGCGTGGCAATCGCCGGGACGCCCGACACGTTCCTTGCGGCTTGCGCCGACCAGCTTGCGCGAGCCCGCGACGTTGCGTCTTGGCTTCCGGCCGTCGATACCGTTCTGGCGCAGGGGTCGTGGGACAAAACCTTCAAGCGGATGGCCGGGTTGGTCGACGAGGCGATCGAACGTCGCGCCATGCCGATCGCCCGACCTTCGTCGCTCGCACCGGCATCACTCGTGTTCCGCCCGACGGTTCGCTCCTCCAACTGCCCGAAGCCTTATGACGCTTTGATCGTCGGGGCTGGCTTTGCGGGCGCGGTCCTCGCCGAACGTCTCGCAGCGGGCTCGGGTCAGCGCGTCCTGGTCGTCGACCGACGCCCGCATATCGCCGGCAATGCCTACGATCACCTCGATGCCGCCGGCATCCTCGTGCATCGCTATGGGCCACACATCTTCCATACCAATAGCGCGGACGTCTCCACCTATCTGTCTCGCTTTACCCGGTGGCGCCCCTACGAGCACCGCGTTCTGGCCGATGTCGGTGCCGGCAAGCTGTTGCCGATGCCGATCAACCGGACGACGCTGAACGGTCTCTACGGTCTGTCGCTCGCCACCGACGAGGAGGCAGCCGCCTTTCTGCAAGGCCGAGCCGAGCCACTGCCCACGATCCGCACGGCCGAGGATGCAGTCGTGTCGCAAGTCGGGCGCGACCTCTACGAGACATTTTTCCGCGGCTATACCCGCAAGCAATGGGGATTGGACCCCTCCGACCTCGACCGCACGGTGACGCAGCGCGTGCCGACACGGACAGGTCTGGACGATCGCTATTTCCAGGATACGTTCCAGGCGATGCCGGCCGACGGTTATACGCGCATGTTCGAGGCGATGCTCGATCACCCGCTGATCGATGTTGAACTTGGCGTCGAATATCGCGACGTCTGGGACGCCGTGGTGGCCGACCACACCATCTTCACCGGGCCTATCGACGAATATTTCGACTTCCGCTTCGGCCGCCTGCCCTATCGCAGCCTGGAATTTCGGCACGAAACGCTGAACCGGCGCCGGTTGCAGCCGGTCGGCGTCATCAACTATCCGTCCGAGTCGGTGCCCTACACACGCATCACCGAATACAAGCATCTCACGGGACAGTCCCACCCGCAGACCAGCATCAGCTACGAGATCCCGCAGGCCGAGGGCGACCCCTATTACCCAATCCTGCGGCCGGCCAATCAGGCTTTGTACAAGCGCTACGAGGCGTTGGCGCAGGCCTTGCCGAACGTGAGTTTCGTCGGCCGGCTCGCGACCTACCGCTACTACAACATGGATCAGGTCGTCGGCCAGGCGCTGGCGACGTACCGCCGCTTGACGGAGCGCGGCACGATGCCGGTCAAGACAGCGTTGCAATCGACTTCGGCCATGGTCTGACGGTCGGTGATGGACGCGTCGGCCCGTCGGGTCACCTCACGCCCGTGCTGATCGGCTCGATCTGCCTCGCGACCGACAGCCTCGAGCCCTCCGGCGTCGGCGAGCATATGCTCGCCTTGGCGGGGGCGTTGAAGCGGGATTACGACGTGGTGCTCGCCTGCCCGCCCAGTCCGGGCGGCCGGATCTTGCTCGATCGGGGCGCCAGACTCGGCGTCGGCCTGCGTCTGCTGCCGCCGGACGAGGCCGCCATGATCGATTGGTTTCACCAGGACGGCATTGCTTTGCTGCACGTGCATGCCGGCATTGGATGGGAAGGCCACGCCCTCGCCGCGATGGGCCGCGCGGCCGGCATTCCAGCCGTGGTCCGTACCGAACATTTGCCCGACATGATCACCGATGCGGCGCAGCGCCACCTCCACCGCGATGGGATCGCCTTGGTGGACCGCATCGTCTGCGTGTCCGAGGCCTCGGCCCGCAGCTATCGGGACGTGGGCGTGCCGAATGACCGCCTCGCGGTGATCCGTAATGGCCATGATCCGCGAACCGCCACGCGCTCGCGCGCCGCCGTCCGCGCCGACCTTGGCCTATCGGCGCAACTGCCGATGCTGCTGACAGCCGCGCGATTCACCGCCCAGAAGGATCACGCGACGCTGATCGAGGCGGTGCCGGCGGTTCTGGCGCGTTTTCCGGACGCGTGTTTCGTTCTGGCCGGGTCTGGGCCGCTCGAAGCGACGATCGCAATGCAGATCGCCGCACAGAACCTTTCCGCCTCCGTGCGTCTGCTCGGCCAAAGGGACGACATACCCGACCTGCTCGGGGCTGCCGATCTCCTGGTCCTTCCCTCCCGCTTCGAAGGACTGCCGCTGACGATCCTCGAAGCCATGGCGGCCGGGGTGCCGGTGGTCGCGACGAATGTCGGCGGCACCGACGAGGCTGCCGTCGATGGCGTGACAGGCCTGCTCGTCCCCCCCGGCGAGCCGGCTCGCCTCGCGGCCGCCATCCAGGCCATGCTGGAGGATCCAGCACGGGCGGCCCGGTACGGACGGGCGGCCCGCAAGCGCTTTCAGACCTCTTTCACGGCAGCCCGCATGGGGGCCGACATGGCACAACTTTACCAGGGCCTCGGCGTCGTGCCGCGGTCCGCCACCACGGCAGACAGGATGGACGGCATGAAACCCGACAAGACCCGTATCGGCTTCATCGGCGCCGGAGGCATCGCGCAGCGACACCTCGGTGTGCTGGCCGGTTTCGACGACGTCACGATTGCGGCCTTCGCCGACCCGGCGCGGGAGCGCGCGACCGAGGCGGCCGAGCGTTTTGGGGCACGAAGCTACGGCGATGTCGATGCGATGCTGGCGGCCGAACAGCTCGATGCCGTCTTCATCTGCGTGCCGCCTTTCGCGCATGGCGCACCCGAGCGGGCCGCCATCGCCAAAGGGCTGCCGTTTTTCGTCGAAAAGCCGCTGGCGCTCGACATCGAGATCGCCGAGGCGATCGGGCGGGAGGTCGCGGCGGCCGGGCTCATCACCGGCTGCGGTTATCACTGGCGCTATCTCGACACCGTGGACGAGGCGAAGCATATCCTGGCCGATAACCCGGCTCGCCTTCTGTCGGGTTATTGGCTCGATGGCACCCCGCCGCCGCAATGGTGGTGGAAGCAGGACCAGTCGGGCGGACAGATGGTCGAGCAGACCACCCATATCGTCGATCTGGCACGCTATCTCGTCGGCGACGTCGATCGGGTTTTCGGCTTGGCGGAATATACAACGCGCGATGACTTTCCGGGCCTCGACGTCGCGACCGCCAGCACCGCGACCCTTCAGTTCGCATCCGGCGCCGTCGCCAACCTCGCCTCGACCTGCCTGCTCCGCTGGGGCCATCGCATCGGCCTCCACATCTTCGGCGATGGCCTCGCGATCGAACTCACCGACCATGACCTGATGGTGGATGTCGGCCGTGGACGCCCCGTCCGCCACGCCGAGGGCGACCCCGTGTGGCGCGAGGATCGTGACTTCATCGATGCGGTGCGCGGTGGCCCGAACCACATTCGTTGCCCCTACCCCGAAGCCCTCGCGACCCACCGGGTCGCACTCGCGATCCAGCGCTCAGCCGCCAGCGGCCAACCCGTCGATCTTCGCTCCTCCGTCCGTGAGACCGCCCATGTCTGACCATCGCCGCATCCGTTCTCTCGGCGTCGAACACCCCGGCCAAGCCTATTTCCTCGATTATGAGGAGGGCCCACCCGGTGACGGCGGCGTGCGGCTCGAAACCCTCTACACGGGTTTTTCGGCCGGCACCGAACTCACCTTCGTCAAAGGCACCAACCCCTATCTCCACTCACGTTGGGATGGGGAGCGCGGGCTTTTCGTGCCGGGCGAAGCCGGTATGCACTATCCCGTGCCGTTCATGGGCTACATGGAGGTGGCGCGCGTCACGGAATCACGAAGCCCCGGCTTTCATGCGGGCGATATCGTGGCCTCGACATACGCGCATAAGAGCGGCCATACGGCCAACCCCTTTCACGATACGCTGATCAAGCTCCCCGACGACATGGATCCCATCCTCGGCATCTACGTGGCCCAGATGGGCCCGATCGCGGCCAACGGAATCTTGCATGCCGATGCGGAGATCTTCGGCACCAACGTTGCCGCGCTCGGCATCGGTCTTGCAGGTCGCCCCGTTGTGGTGATCGGTGCGGGCGTCGTCGGCCTGCTGACCGCGCTCTTCGCCCAGCGCAGCGGCGCGGCCGAAGTGCTCATCGCCGATCCGTCCGCTTATCGCCGCGAGAAGGCCGAGGCGCTCGGCATCGAAGCGGTGACCGAGGAGGATGCGGTTCGCATCGCGAAAGATCGCTGGCACCATGGCGGCAATGATCGCGGCGCCGATTTCGCGTTCCAGACGCGCGCTCACGCCGAAAGTCTGCGGGCGGCGCTGCGTGCCTTGCGGCCGCAAGGCACGGTGATCGATCTCGCCTTCTATCAGGGCGGCGCGGATGCGGTGCGGCTTGGTGAGGAGTTCCACCACAACGGTCTGTCGATCCGTTGCGCTCAGATCGGCCGCGTGCCGCGCGGCCTTGGCTTTGCCTGGGATCGGCGGCGTCTGGCTCTCGAGACGATCGACCTCCTCGACGACGTCGGCGGTGACGTGGCGGACCATATGATCACCCATGTGGTGCCGTTCGACGAGGGTCCGGCCTTCCTCAAGACGCTGGTCGAAACACGGCCCGACTTTTTGCAGATCGTCTTCAAGGGCGTTGATTGATGAGCCCTCCCGACAACCAGCCGGAGGGGCCGATCCGCATCCTCTTCGTCTTCGCCTGGCTGGTTGTCGGCGGCGAGGAAACCGAAATTCGGCTTCTCGCCCGCAATCTCGATCCGCGCCGCTACCGCATCGATGTCGTGGCCTGCTTCCGCAAGGAGGGCATGCCCGAACAGACCCATGACCAATTGCGGGCGCTTGGCATCGATGTCGACCAGACGCCCTATGGCCTCTCGTTCGAGGATACGGTCGGCTATCTGGCCTCGAAGATCCCGTCCTACGATCTCGTGGTGTCGTCGCAGAATGTCGCTGACGTCTATCCGGCGCTCGAACGGCTATATCATCGCCCGCCCTTAGTTGAGCATGGCGGCCTCGTGTCGGAAGCGCTCGAGGGGCCGAAACATCTCACATCCCGCTATGTCGGCGTGTGTCGCACCATTCGGGACGCTGCCGCAGCGCGGATGCCGGGGCGGCCGCACCATGCCCTCGAGATCCCCTCGATGGTCGATCTCACCGAGTTTCGGCCGTCCGACAGAGCAGCGGCCCGGGCGAGCGTTGGGGCGATCGACGACGACCACGTGATCGGCTGGGTCGGCCGGCTCGACCGCAAGAAGCGGGTCGAGGATTTCATCCAAGCGGCCGCCATCGTGCGGCGAACCCGCCCGAACACACGCTTCGTCGTGATTGGCGGTCCAGACGCCTTCATGCCCGACTATGCCGACACGCTTCGCGCGCTGGCGCTGCAACTCGGGCTCGGCACGGCGCTCACGTTCCTTGGCGACAGACCGGATGTTCCGGCTCTCCTGGCCGGTCTCGACATCTTCGTCTGGCTGTCCCGCGACGAAGGGATGCCGCACGTCATTGCAGAGGCTGGGGCGGCGCGGCTCCCGGTCATCGCGACCCCCGACAATGGTGCGCTGGAGCAAATCGAAGACGGCGTCTCGGGCTTGTTCGTGGCGCATGAAGACCCCGAGGCCGTTGCGGCCGCGATGCTGCGCCTCGTCGATGACGACGCTATGCGGCGGAGCCTGGGGGATCGCCTGCGCGCCAAGGTCGAGCGCGACTATGCCGTCGCGGCTGTGGTGCCCCAATGGCGAGCCCTCTTCGACGATGTGCTGGCCGAGCGCGCCCCTCCTCTGCGGTCCGGCCTGTTCGCCAGCTTCATGCAAGGCGGCTTCGAAGCCTCGACCCACCGTCTCGGCACCGGGCGACGGCTCGACATGATCGGCGCGATTAATCACGATCGATACGCGGCCTCCGACTACCGTGCCCTTGCGGGCTACGGTATCCGCACGGTGCGCGATGGCTTTCGGTGGCATCTGATCGAGCGAAGCCCCGGCCAGTATGACTGGACGAGCGTGCTGCCCATGCTTCGGGCGGCGCGAGACACAGGAACCCAGGTGATCTGGGACGTGCTGCATTACGGCTGGCCGGACGACATCGACCTCTGGCGGCCGGAATTCGTGACCCGCTTCGCCCGCTTTGCAAAAGCGCTGGCCGCAGTGGTGCGGCAGGAAAGCGATGCGGTGCCGTTCTACGCACCCGTCAACGAGATCTCGTTCTTCTCTTGGGGCGGCGGCGACGCGGCTTATCTCAACCCGTTCGCACGGGGACGCGGCTTCGAGTTGAAGACGCAACTGGTCCGCGCCTCGATTGCCGCCATGGACGCGATCTGGGAGGTCGATCCACGCGCGCGGTTCATCCACGCCGACCCGGTCATCAACGTCATCACCGACCCGCAACGACCCCATGAGCGTGGCGCGGCGGAGGGGCATCGGCAGGCACAGTTTCAGGCCTGGGACATGCTGGCTGGGGTGGCGTGGCCGCAACTCGGCGGCGCGCCACGCTACCTCGACGTCGTCGGCGTCAATTACTACTTCAACAATCAATGGATCCACGGGGGACCGCCGATCGACGTCGGACACCCGCTATACAAACCATTCCGCTACCTGCTGGCCGAAACCTATGCTCGCTACGGTCGCCCGATCTTCGTGGCCGAAACCGGCACCGAAGCGGATCGGCGCCCGTCCTGGTTTGCCATGGTGGCGTCCGAGGTTCGCGCCGCACTGGCGGCGGGCGTCCCGGTCGAAGGCCTTTGCGTCTATCCGGTCATCAATCATCCGGGCTGGGACGACGAGCGGCATTGCCACAATGGTTTGCTGGATTTCGCGGCCGGGACCGCAACCCGGGAGCCCTATCGACCGCTGGCGGAGGAACTCGCCCGGCAGCAGGCGTTGCTGACGCCGCTGCTCGGCTGATCGTACCGCGCGGCGCGGCGCCGACGTTGCCAGATTGATAGCGGTCGGGTCGCCTTTCTCGGCGGCCCCGTCTATTATCGGCGAGAGTGGTTCCTCGAGATCGGCCAGCGACGCGCTTCGATCTCGTCCGACTTTGCTCTTCCAATCGAGACCACCTGCCACAGGTGGATGCTGAGGACCCGGCGTCGTCGACCGACGCCACACCGGCTCCTTCGGCTTCACCATCACGGACATCAACGCTCATGCGCTATAATCAATTGGGCCGCACCGGCCTCTTCGTCTCGGAACTCTGCCTCGGCACCATGACGTTCGGCGGGACAGGAGAGGTCTGGAGCAAAATCGGCTCTCTGCAGCAGCAGGAAGCCGAAACGATCGTCAAGACGGCGCTCGATCACGGGATCAATTTCATCGATACGGCGGACGTTTACTCGGCCGGGCTGTCGGAAGAGATTACCGGACAGGCGTTGCATAATCTGAAGGTGCCGCGTCACGACGTCGTTCTGGCCACCAAGGTCTTCGGTCCGACCGGTGACGGGCCCAACACACGCGGCAATTCCCGCACGCATATTCTCGAGGGCGTGAAGGCCAGCCTCAAGCGCCTGCAGACCGACTATATCGATCTCTATCAGATCCATGGCTTCGATCCGGCAACCCCGATCGAGGAGACCATGCGGGCGCTCGACATCCTGGTGCAGCATGGTCACGTGCGTTACATCGGCGTGTCCAACTGGGCGGCTTGGCAGATCGCCAAGGCGCTCGGCATCGCGGAGCGGCTCAACCTCGCGCGTTTCGAGACGCTGCAAGCCTATTACACGGTTGCGGCGCGTGATCTCGAGCGTGAACTGGTGCCGATGATGGCGTCCGAGGGGATGGGCCTGATGGTCTGGAGCCCGCTGGCTGGTGGCCTGCTGTCCGGCAAATATGGCCGCGACCAGAATGGCGAGCAAGGCAGCCGCCGGCAGAGTTTCGACTTTCCGCCCGTCAACCGCGACAAGGCCTACGACGTGATCGACGCCATGCGGCCGATCGCCGAGGCGAAAGGCGTCTCGGTAGCGCAGATCGCTCTGGCGTGGTTGCTGCACCAACGCCAGGTTATGAGCGTGATCATCGGCGCCAAGCGCGTCGATCAACTTGAGGATAATCTGGCGGCCACAAAGGTCTCTTTCGACGCGACGGAGCTCGAGGTTCTGGGCAAGGTCAGCGCGCTGCCACCGGAATATCCGGGCTGGATGTTTGAACGGCAGGGCGAGTTTCGCCGCAAGCAGGTGGCGGAGAGTCATCGGCTGACGACAATCTAAGCCCAACGGTCAGCGATAGCCGGAGGCCTGAAGGTCGAAAAGTTCGGCATAGGCGCCTCCGGCCGCCACCAAGGCCGCATGGCTGCCGCTTTCGATGACGCGGCCACCACCCAGCACGACGATCCGATCCGCCATCCGGACGGTCGAAAAGCGGTGCGAAATCAAGACGGCGGTTCGCCCGTGACTGAGGTCGCGAAACCGCTCGAAGACCTCATATTCGGCACGCGCATCGAGAGCGGCGGTGGGCTCATCGAGAATGAGGACATCGGCCTCGCGCATATAGGCGCGAGCAATGGCGATCTTCTGCCATTCGCCACCCGACAGATCGACGCCGTTGTTGAACCGCCGCCCGAGAGGCTGATCGTAGCGCATGGGCAAGCGCCCGACGAGTTGGTCGGCGAGACTGCGCGAGGCTGCCGCCTCGATCCGGTCCCGATCCTCGAGCGCATCGATCCGCCCGACCCCGATATTCTCGCCCGCGGTGAAATGGAAGCGGACGAAGTCTTGAAAGATGACGCCGATGCGAGCCCGAAGCTCGGCGAGATCATAGTCCCGCAGATCGACGCCATCGAGCAGAATACGCCCTTCGGTGGGATCGTAGAGACGGGCCAGCAGCTTGACGATCGTGGTCTTCCCGGCTCCGTTTTGGCCGACGAGCGCCAGAACCTCGCCGCTCGCCAAGGTAAGATCGAGATGCCGCACAGCCCAGGTCTCCGATCCGGCGTAGCGGTAGCCGACATCTTCGAAGCGAAAGCCGGTACGAAGCGGACGCGGTACCGGGAGGGCGGCCGGCGCCGATACGATGCCGGGGCGAAGCTCGAAGAAGGAAAACAGGTCGGCCAGGTGAAGCACCTGCCCCGCGATCTGGGAGAAACCGAGCAACAAGCCTTCGAGAAGCCCCCGTAAACGCAAGAAGGAGCCCGCCAGAAACGTGAGATCGCCGAGGCTGAAGTGACCCGACACTGTTCGCCAAACGATGACGAAATAGGCGAGGTAATAAGCGAGCGAGCCAAGGCCGGCGAAGAGCACGCCCCAAGCGGCCCGACGGACCGCCAGGCCACTATTTTCCGCATACATCGCATCGGCGAAACGTCCAAACCGCTCGGCCAGGAAGCCACTCAGACCGAAGAGTTTGATCTCCTTGGCGGTTTCGGTGCTGGACCCGAGATAGCGCAGGTAGTCGAGCTGTCGACGTTCCGGAGTCCGAAAGTAGTCGAGCCGATAGCTCTGCGCGTTAAAATGCTTTTCGCCCAAAAAGCCGGGGATGAGCGCCAGGCACAAGAGCGCGATCAGCCAGGGCGCATAGGCCACCAATCCGGCCGCGAGCGACAAGACCGTGAGAACGTCCTGCGCTTGCGCGAAGAGCTGTGACAGAAGCGCGGTTCGGCCGGTGACCTGTCGGCGCGCCCGATCGAGCCTGTCCTGCTCGGCGCTGCTCTCCAACTGCTCGAGATCGAGCGTCGCGGCATGATCCATGAGACGGACGCTGGCCAGATTGCTGTAGCGCTCGGACAGAAGGCTGTCGGCCAAGCCGCTCGCTCGACCAAGCGCCGTCGATGCGATCGCGAGACCGAATTCGAGACCGAGCAGAACCAGCAGCCCATCGAGCCGTCCGGATTGGAACCAGACAAACGGATTATCGCCCAACGACGGCAGACGGGACTGTGCCACCACGCCATCGATGATGAGTTTACCCACGAAAAGCCCGAGGACCGGCAGGATGGCTCGCAACAAGCGAAGCACCATGCTGGCCGTCGCCAGCGATGGGCTTGCGGTCCAGGCGAGACGAAAGAGCGAAACGAGGTGACGAAAGGGCCCGGCTCGCTCGCGAACTCGGCTGAGAACCGTACTGAGCGCTTCGATCATACGAGCATAAATGGCCTATCGCCCCGCAATGTCTACTCGCGTCGCAATGTCAGCTCTTTTGGCGACAAGGCGGACATGTCGGTTGGATGTCAAAGAACGACACGGCTGGCTCGAGCGTCGAGGAGGCTCGACAGGCAGCCGCTGACGGGGTGGCTGAGACATAACCCGATCGTCGTCAGGCGCGAGAACGAGAAAGCCCGGCGCTGGGCCGAGCGCCGGGCTTTATGATGTCACGGCCGAGGCCGCTCAGTCCGGAGGTTCCGCTTTCCTTTCGGAGATCGGAACACTCCCGCCTAAGCTATGGATAAGCTTAGAAGTCGCGCTCGACGCGGAGGCGAGCCTCGAAGGCATCGGGGTTCTTCTTGACGCCGACCGGCAGAGCGGTCGCGACCTGGCCGAGTTCGTGAGCCAAGGTCTGGTCGATGCGCATGTAGATCACTTCCACGCCGAAGTTCAGGTCGTGAACCGGGGTGAAGATGAACTGGTTGCCGACGCGGAATTCCGATGCGTCGCCGATACCGCCACGGGTCCAGTCGATGTTCTTGACGATGTTGCCGTAGCCGATCGTCTCGTACGAACCGAACAGAACGTCGTGGAACTGGGGCGTGAAGTAGTGGTGCAAGGCGCCCATGACGTGGAAGCCCGAACCCTTCTGGAGGGTGTAGCCGCCAGCGCCGTTGCCGATCGCGACAGCGTCACGGTCGATGTGCTGGAAGCCGCCGAGCGCGAGCGAGTTGAAGCCGGCGTTCAGGTAGTTCGAGGAATCCTGGTAGAGGTAAGCGCCTTCCTGGTAGCCGCCTTCGATCCACAGATCGTCGCCAGCAGCCAGCATCGGCAGCTTGATCTGCACGCCGCCCTGAACCGCGAAGCCTTCCGTGGTCGAGTTAGCGAACTGGTTGGCGATCGCCACGTTGCCGAGCGGACCCGCAACCGTGTTCACGTCATGGTAGGCAGCCGAGATCTGAGCCGCACCCCAAGCCTGATCGACGCGCAGGACACCGACCACATCCGGGATCGTCTCGCCAGCGTAGACGGCGTTCGCGCCAGCCAGACCGTTGAGGCCGGCAGCCGGGTTGATGGCGCCGTTGCCGAACGCGATGTTGCCGATGTTCTGGCTGAGGTTACGACCGTTGCGGTCTTCGACCGAGATCGTTGCCGAGAAGCCGCCACCGAACGTCGCGGTGTAAGCGAAGACGTTGTTGCTTTCGTCGGAGTTGGCGATGCCTTCGAAGTTGTAGTTGTCGGCGTAGAAGTCGAAGAACGACTGAACGCGACCGGCCGTGAACCCAGCGAACTGGATGAAGCCCTTGTCGAGGTAGGCGTTGTTGCCGCCCTGGTTGGCGAAGGAGTTCTGACCACCAGCGACACCGCCGCCCGAGTAGTTGCCCTGCAGACGATCGATCTGGAAGCGGACGTAGGTACGCAGCGTGCCATAGGCGGTCTGCGTGCGAGCGTCGGCATCGATACGACCGCGAGCGAAGAAGCCGCTTGCGTCACGGCTACGGCCCGGGATGAACGTGCCGTTGGCGCGCGGAGCCGCAACCGTGCTGACGCCCGGGCTCGGGAAGAAGGCCGAGTTGTTCTGGATGTAAGCATATTCGGCGCGGATGATGCCGCCGACCTTCAAGCAGGTGTCGGTGCCCGGGATGTAGAAGTAGCCAGCGCCGGTCCAGTCGCAAACGCGAACGTATTCGACCGGGGCAGCCTTCCGAAACGGCAAATCAGCAGCCTGCGCGCCAGCAATGCCAGCAAGGCCAACGGCCGACGTGAGAAGGATTTGCTTGAACAATTTCATCCGTGCACTTCCGCTGTTCGAATCTGATGATGCATCATCACAGACTGAAAAAAGCAATCAACCGGAATTGCAGCAACACGCGCGCTCGGCCGATTGTTGTTGCAAACGCGCCACATTTTTGCCTCCGCATCGCTCATTCGTTTCAAGTTCGTCAACGACCGACGGGCCGCCTCGGAGAGAAGTGCTCTCTTTTAGGACATCTAAGGTGGTCGCCGACCGGCCGCCGGAGCGCGAGACGATGCTCGCGATCCGGCTGGTGTGCCGAGACGTCGATAAAGATCGCTATCCGATCCTATCGAGCCGCGACCTTTGCGGCCTGCAGGAGGCGTGTTTCGGCGAGGGCGGGCGTCGTAAGGTCAAGCGGCGTCAGGTCGATGCGCGCCCCATCCGGCCTGTCGAACAAGGCAGAGCGCTCCTGTTCGGTCGACCTGAAGCAGGGATAGCGGTTCATGATGGACACCATCGAGGCCTCGCGAAAGCTCATCAGGCAGAATGGCTTTTCGATCGGCGGGATCGTGCGCGGCAGACATTCTGAGCGCAGCCCGAACACCCGTTTGTAGAAGGCTTGATGTTCGGCCCGCACGGTCGCGGTGACCACGTCGGCGTCAAAGTGCCAAGCCGCGACGTAACCGAGCCGAACCGTGAGATAGGCAAGCTCCGGCATCGCACGCGCGGCCGTGTGTTCGGTCACAAGACGGTTCGGGTCGACGATGACGCGGCCGGCCGCGAGGTCGGGTCCGAGCAGGTCTGGGAAAAACGCCGTGGCTGGCGAAGGGCCGAGCCGCTCGGATGCAACATTGATCCGGATCGAGCTCGAAAGCTGGTCGTCGACATAGAGCCCGAAGGTCCATGCATTGGCGGCATCGTCGTACCGATCGACCAACATGCCCCTGGCGTCGGCTTTGGTCATCCCCTCTTTGAGGTAGGCATCGTATCGAAGTCGGTAAATCGCGTCGCGTTGGTCCGGTGTGTCGGCCCGTCGGTATTCCACATAGTCGAGAAGATGAACCAGGCGATCGGCGAAATTCAGATGCGATCTGGAAGCGGCGGCGATCATGTTAGACTCCCGTGCAAAAATGGCACACCGGGACCCTAGGGCGCTGTTAACGTTTGTAAATAAATATGGTTAATCGCGTTTGCCCGTTGCGGAAACGGCGCACAGATTTCGCCGGCAGCGGACCTTTTCCGACGCAAGTGGGTTCAATGTTCTCGCGTCAAATGAACGGTGACCCGACCCGCGAAGCCTTATGCTTTGTGGTACCTTGTCGGATGACGCGGATGCATGTGGGCGTGAACGGCATCACGCAGGAGACGCATCCCTCGCTCGGCGGACGATTGTGGTTAGAAACGAGCTGCCTAAGGCTGGATTGAAGTTACCACGCGAGGTCTATGGACTTCTCGTCGACACGCTCTTCCGGGACAGCCGGTCGCTTGTGATCGGCACGGCGACCACCATCCTCGCTGTCGCGGTCACGGCGGCGAAGACGCAGTCTTGGGCGCTCGCGGCTTGCTGTGTGGCAATCCTGGTCGTGATTTCGGCGCGACTGCTTCTCATCAGGCGCTATCTCGCCGATCCCGCACCGGTCGCTACGGAAGCCTCGGCAGCACGGTGGGAACGGGGCTACTCGATCGGCGCGGGATTGCACTGCTTGGTGCTTGGGATTTGGTGCCTGCTTTGTCTCACCACCACGACCGACGGTTTCGCACAGCTTCTGTCGGCTGTCGTCACGATCGGCTGTGCCGCAGCGATTCCCGGCCGAAACTTTGGCCGAGTCGGCATCGCCTCGATCCAGATCGGAGGCTTGTTTCTGCCGCTCTGCCTCGGGTGGATCCTGCAGGCCAACTGGTATTATGCCTTCCTGACCCTGGTCACACTGCCGTTCGTGGCGGCGCTTCGGATCATGTGTCAACGCTTGCAGGCCACGCTTCTCGATGCTCTGACGGCGAACAATAAGATCGGCGTTCTGGCCGAGCGGTTCGATGCCGCGCTGAACAACATGCCGCACGGTCTTTGCATGCTCGACCGCGAAACCAGGGTCCAGGTTTGTAATCCGCGGCTCACCGAGATTTTGGGTCTCCCCAAAACCACCGACCTGCAGAATCTGACGTTTTCCGACCTGCTGACCAAAGCCGGTGCGAACGTCAACATACGCACCTCTGGGCATGAATCCACCACAGTCGAGCCCATGCTGCACGCGAGAGAGGGCGGCAGTATCGTGATCGACATCGCAGATGGCCGGAGCGCCACGCTCACGTTGCAGCCGATGAGCAACGGCGGGACGGTGATCGTAGCGGAGGACATTACCCTCCGGCGCGAAACCGAAGACAAGATCTTGCGTCTCGCCCGCTACGACACGGTCACGGATATCTCGAACCGAGCCTTCTTTGTCGAGGAGATGACCGGGCGTGTAGCCGCGGCGGATCTAGCCGGCACGCATTGCGCGCTTCACTTCATCGATCTTGATCGCTTCAAATCCGTCAATGACACGCTTGGCCACGCGTATGGCGACTTGCTCCTGCGGGAGGTGTCGGATCGGCTGAAGGGTCTTCTCGGCAGCGACGATCTGCTCGGCCGTTTTGGCGGCGATGAGTTCGTTGTGCTCCAGTCGAGCGTGGCGGATGAAAAGCAGGCCTCCGCTCTCTCGAGCGCCATGATCGAGGCGCTCACGCAACCGTTTCTTCTCCTCGGCAAGAAAATCAAAATTGGTGCAAGCATCGGCGTCGCCCTGACGCCGATCGGCAGGATCGATATTGATTTGCTGATGCAGAGGGCCGATCTGGCTCTCTATCGCGCCAAGACGGCCGGTAGAGGGCGTTGGTTCTTCTTCGATGCCGGCATGGATCAGGAGGTTCTCCGCAGGCGAACGCTCGAATTGGATCTCACCACGGCGTTTCAGACGGACGCCGTCGAGCTCTTTTATCAACCGCTCGTGACACTCGAGACCATGCGGATCGGGACCTGCGAAGCCTTACTGCGATGGCGGCATCCGGAGCGAGGCCTGATCTCTCCGACTGTGTTCATCCCCATGGCCGAAGAGATGGGCCTGATCACCGAACTCGGCGCGCGCGTGCTCCATTTGGCCTGTGTCGCATGTCGAACATGGCCGAACGAGACGCGTGTTGCGGTCAATCTCTCGGCCGTTCAATTCCAGAGCGACATCGTCGAGACCATCCAAGATGCCCTGTGGTCCGCCGGCTTGCCTGCAAACCGGCTCGAAGTCGAAATCACCGAAACGGTCCTGCTGCAAAATACGTCCTCGATCCGGACAGCGCTGCAGCGCATTCAGGATCTGGGTGTCACCGTGGTGCTGGACGATTTCGGAACCGGACATTCGAGCCTCAGCTATCTGCATAATTTCCCGCTGCAGAAGATTAAGCTCGACCGCTCGTTCCTCGAGGATGTTGGAAAGAGCGAACGATCGCTCATCATTCTCGACGGCGTCGGCGCGCTAATCCAGCGTCTCGGTCTCGCTGTGGTGATCGAAGGCATCGAGACGGACGACCAACTCGCATTCGTGCGCGGCATGAAGCATATCGACGAGGTGCAAGGATTTTTGCTTGGGCGTCCTGTGCCACGCGACGAGATCATCTCGGTCCTGGAGCGATCGGCATTCGGATCCCGTCAGAGCGATCGGCTGGATCTGTTAAAGACGATCGCTTGCGCCTCCTGACGATGGGTTGATGGGGATGCGTCGACGGCAAGATCGTGACGCGGTTGATGCCTGACCGCTCGATGTCGCGACGCTGCGGCCAGGATCGGGAGATATCGAAGCGTTATGGATCCGACATCGCGATCGAAGCGTTCCGTAAGCCTGCCTAAACGGAATGCCGTTGGCGACCTCCGCCGGACTCGAAGCATAGATCGCTACGACCGCGCTCCTCTGCACGGGACCAACCATGGATACACTTGCTGCGCTTTCGCCCGAACATACCCGCCTGATCGTCAAACTCGACTCGAATTCTGAATTAACCGGCGCTGAAAAGCGCGCAATCGGCGCCTTACGACTGACCATACGAACCTATGGGGCCGATCAGGACGTGGTTCGCGATGGCGACCGTGTGGATCGGTGTTGCCTGCTGCTCGACGGGTTCATGCATCGGTACAAGACCGTGCAGAACGGGGCTCGGCAAATCATGTCGTTCCATATTCCCGGTGACATGCCAGACCTGCAGAGCCTCTATCTCGGCCGCATGGATCACGCCGTCGGCACTCTCGTCCCGAGCCGCGTTGCCTTCGTGTCCCATGCCGCCGTTCAGGAACTGGCGCGTGAATTTCCGGGGATCGGGGCGGCCCTCTGGCGCGACACGCTGATCGATTCGGCCGTCTTCCGTGAGTGGATCGTCAACGTGGGCCGGCGCTCCGCCATCCAACGGATTTCGCATCTCCTCTGCGAATTATACCTTCGATTTAAAGTCGTTGGCTTGGCCGGAAACGCGAGTTTTTCGCTTCCGCTCACGCAAGCCGAGATCGGCGATGCCACAGGCTTGTCGACCGTGCATGTCAATCGCACGCTCCAGGAACTCCGCGCGGACGGGTTGATCGCCTCGCAGGGAAAAATCGTCCAAATCCTGAATTGGACGGGGCTGCAACACATCAGCGGTTTCGATCAGACCTACCTGCATTTCAGATCAAGAGGGCAGACATGACGCCCACGTGCCGATCACGACTGTCAGAGCATCGATCTGTGCCGGTCCTCGGTGAGGCTTTGGTGACGGCAGCGGCCCGTCGACCGGCGGCCTTTAACGCCTCGCTTACGATCTGGTTCTAGATCAGGGGCGCGGGCCCGGACGTCGCGCAGCGACGAAACGGCCGCAACACTGACGACCCGGACTGGATCGAGGATATTCATATGACGGACACAGTTGGCATCGCCGGCGACCGGATCAGATCGTTTATCGAGCGGATCGAGCATATCGAAGAGGAGCTCAAAGCCTTGACCGAAGGCAAGAAAGAGGTTTTCGCTGAGGCCAAGGGTGAAGGGTTCGACGTTAAGGTCCTCAAAGAAATCCTCAAGCTGCGCAAGCAGGATGAGGACGAGCGGGACGAGCACGAGTCGCTGCTCGATCTCTACATGCGCGCGATGGAAACCGAAGGCACTTCCCGTGCCAAGGCAGCCTGAGGCTTAGCGCCAGCGGACGCTCGCGGCTGGATGCGTCTCGTCCAGCCGGTCATGACCGAACAGCTTGTTGCGGAGCGTGCCGGGCGAATAAGCCGTCTTATAACGACCGCGTCGCTGCAACTCGGGCACAAGAAGGTCGACCACGGCATCGAACGTCTCCGGCCGAACCGCGAAAGCGAGGTTGAAGCCATCGAGGTCGGTCGTCTCCATCCACCGTTCGAGTTCATCCGCAACCGTCGCGGGTGATCCAACGATGAGCGGCCCGATCCCCCCGATCGCCACGTGCTCGGCAACGTCTCGGACCGTCCAGGTTCTACTTGGGTCGGCACGTGTGATGTTGTCGAGCGCCGATCGCCCGGCGTCGTTTTCGACATGCTGAACGATGCTGTCGAGATCCAAGGTCGAAAAATCGACGCCGGTCCAACCCGACATCAGCGTCAAGGCGCCCTCGTGGTCCGCATAGCCCCGATAGTCGTCCAGCAGGGCCTTGGCCTCCGCATCGCTCGGAGCCACGATGATGGTCATCAGAGCGAAGATCAAAATCCCGGCTGGATCGCGACCGGCGTCCCGTGCAGCCGCGCGGATCGAAGCGACGCGTGGCGTGATGACCTGCACCGATGGGCCAGACATGAAAACGCATTCGGCATGACGCCCCGCGAATGCGCGGCCGGCTGGCGATGTGCCGGCTTGGTAGAGCACGGGCGTTCGCTGCGGCGATGGCTCGCTGAGATGCATCGCGTCGAGCCGATAATGCGTGCCCTCATGGCTAACGCGGCGGACGCGATCAGGGTGTGTGAAAATGCCAGTTGCCGCATCGGCCACCACGGCATCGTCGGCCCAAGAGCCTTCCCATAACTTATAGACGACGGCCATATAGTCTTCAGCCGCGGCGTAGCGATCGTCGTGGCGGCGTTGACCCGCCTCGCCCATGCCGCGTGCCGCGCTATCGAGGTAGCCGGTCACGACATTCCACCCGATCCGGCCGTCAGTCAGATGATCCAGCGTCGACATGCGCCGCGCGAAAGGCAACGGCGGCTCATACGACAACGTGACCGTCACGCCGAAGCCGAGATGCTCCGTCGCGGCCGCCATGGCGGGAACCAACAAGAGCGGGTCGTTGACGGGCACCTGTGTCGCGTGAGCCAAGGCCGACTGCGCGCTGCCTCCGAAGACATCGTAGACGCCGAGCACATCCGCGAGGAAAATCCCGTCGAACAATCCCCTTTCCAGCGTGCGCGCGAGAGCGACCCAGGACTGCAGCTTGCGATAATCGCGCGACCGGTCGCGCGGATGTCGCCACAGACCCGGCGATTGATGCACGACGCAATTCATCTCGAATGCGTTGAGACGGATCTCGCGGGGCAAGGCGCTTCCTCTCGTGATGGTCAGCCGGCCGCCGTCTTGCGATGCGAGGGCGCCACCACGTTGGCGATGACTTCACCGAACGGGCCAGCATTCTTGGCCGGCCCCCTGTCGCGTCCCGTCGTTTTCTTCAGTGGTAATTTCGGGAATACCAGTTCGGCGAAACGATAGCATTCCTCAAGATGTGGATATCCGGACAGAATGAAGCGATCGATCCCGAGCGCCATATACTCCTTGATGCGCTCGGCGACTTCGTCCGGATTACCGACCAGCGCCGTGCCGGCCCCGCCGCGCACGAGACCGACGCCGGCCCAGAGGTTCGGGCTCACCTCGAGCTTGTCGCGATTGCCGCCATGCAGCTTGGCCATCCGTTGCTGGCCGACCGAATCATAACGCGAGAAGGTCTTCTGGGCGGACGCAATGGTCTCATCGTCGACATGTTTGATGAGGTCCGCCGCCGCCGACCAGGCCTCTTCGGATGTTTCGCGCACGATCACGTGCAGACGGATTCCATAGGAGAAGGTGCGCCCGCGCGTTTCAGCGACGGCTTTGGCGGCGCGCAGCTTGTCGGCCACATCGGCAGGTGGCTCGCCCCATGTCAGATAGGTATCGACGTGGTCGGCCGCGACCTGCATGCCGACCTCGGACGATCCGCCGAAATAGAGCGGCGGATAAGGATCCTGCACGGGTGGATAGAGCAACTGCCCTTTTTCGATACGGAGGTGCCGCCCCTGGAAACTGGTGTCCTCCATGCGGAGAAGCTGCCGGTAGATCGTCAAGAACTCGTCCGTGACCGCATAACGATCCGCGTGGCTGCCGAAGATGCCGTCGCCCTTGGCTTCGATCGGGTCGCCCCCGGTCACGACGTTGATGAGCAAGCGCCCGTTCGAGATGCGATCGAGCGTCGCGGTCATGCGGGCCGCGACGGCGGGTTCCTGCAGGCCGGGTCGAACCGCGACGAGAAACCGGAGCCGCTCCGTCAGCGGCACCATGGCCGAGGCGATGACCCACGAATCCTCGCAGGAGCGGCCCGTCGGCAGCAACACGCCGAAATAGCCGAGATCATCCGCCGCCCGGGCGATCTCGCCGAGATAGGCAAGCGAAACATGTCGCGCACCGACTTCGCTGCCGAGGTAACGACCATCGCCATGGGTTGGCAGGAACCACAGGATGTCAGTTTCGGTGGCGGCGGGCGGCAGGTCGGATTGGAGGTCGGATTGGAGGTCGGATTGGGTCATGGCATACTCACGAGCGATCGGTCATCGTGTCTCGGACCGAGGCAGTCAGGTCGATCAGGGAAGCCGAAGGGCCGCAAAGCGCCCATGACCATAAACGAGCGGATCATGATTTGGGCCCTCGCCCAGCGTGACGGATTTGACCGCTCCGATGATGATCCCGTGACTGTGGCGTTCGATGATCTCGTCCACGGCGCAATCGATCACCGCGAGCGCCCCGCGGAGGCCGCTCGCGCCGCTGCCGAGCACATCCCAGTCGGCACCATCATAACGCGCCGCTCCTTTGACGCCGTCTCGGCCGGCAAAGCGAGACGCCACATCCTCTTGATGAGCCGAGAGGATATTGACCACGAAATGCCCGTGCTTCCGGATGATGGCCCAAGCCGATGCGGTTCTGTTGACACAGATCAGCATGGTGGGCGGCTCCATCGACAAGGACGTGGCCGAGGTCACGGTCAATCCGGCCCGCTCGACGCCAGTACCGGCCGTGATGACGCAGACGCCGCCTGCCATGTGGCGCATGGCTTGCCGCAGCGCGAAGGAATGATCGGTTTCAGGCATGTTGAGGACGTCTGACATGGGACACCAGAGTTGCGGCGACGGCGCGTGGCTTAGGCCGCTTTCAAAAGGCGTGCCGTCAGGGCGCGCGTGACAATCGGTAGTGTATTGGCCCGCTGCTCAGCGAGCCGCAAGGGCGTGCGATCACGCGACATTGAAAGGCTCCCGTTGCAGAGGGCGGAACACGATCCGCGACCATGGAGCCTAACCTAATTGCGCCTGCTCTCTTAGTCCACCGAATTACTAGATTTATTCACCCTTTTTGGCTTCGTGGCTTTGGTCAGCGCTTTCGCCCGCGCGCCTGTCGGAACCGCCGGCTTGATCGCCTTCGGGCGTCCCAACGGCCGTGTCGCCACCCAGATCAGGTGACGCGGACCGCGGTTGCGATGCCCTCGCACCGTCACTTCATCAACCTCGAAGCCGGTCTGGCGGAGCCGCTGCGTAAAGGCGCGGTCCGGCCCGGCGGACCAAACCGCGACGATGCCGCCCGGCCGCACCGCCGCAAAGGCATCGCGCAGTCCCGCATATCCGTAGAGGCTGTCATTGGCCTGCCGGGTCAGTCCTTCAGGACCATTGTCGACATCGAGCAGAATCGCATCATAGGCGCCGAGGCCGGCCCGCATGATGGCGCCGACGTCGGCGACATGGAGGGTGAGGCGCGGATCGTCGAGGCTCTCGCCGAACACGCTCGCCAGCGGCCCTCTCGCCCAGGTCACGACCGCAGGAACCAGTTCGGCCACCTCGACGCGCGCCGCAGGTCGGGCGAGATCCAGCACGGCGCGAAGCGTGAACCCCATCCCGAGACCACCGATCAGAATGCGTGGTTTGGCGACCATCTCGAGGTTAGCACAGCCGAGCCGCGCCAAAGCCTCCTCGGATCCGCGCATCCGCGTTCCCATCAGGTCGATCCGGTCGAGCTTGATCAGAAACTCGTCGCCGCGCTGCATGAGGCGCAATTCTGCTGTATCGCCCGGCACTTTCGCGGTCTCAAGCAGCGTCCACATCAGCATGGCGTCACTTCCGCCCCCCGGATGGCCGACCCAGCCATCAATTGGCTGGTGCGGGGCGACGTGCCAGCGTGATGGCGGGAACCAGAGCCGCAAAACCGACCGTCACGATCGCGACGACAAGCACGGCCAGGAACGTCAGATGTAACGAGTGCTCGAGCACGGCCCGGACCGAGGCATCCAGGCCGGCCGACGCGGCCGAACCGTCGAGGAGGCGGCGCAGATCCTCCGACGACACGCCGTTTGCCGAACCTGATCGGGCGAGACCGTAATTCAGCACCGCACCGAACACCGTGGCACCGAGCGTGCTGCCAAGGTTGCGGGCAAAGATATTCGACGCAGTCGCGCTGCCGCGCTGCGACCAATCGACGATCTCCTGGATCAGCACCAGAGAGGTCGTGCTCAGCAGCCCCATACCAAAGCCCATGATCAGCGATCCGATCCCCGCAACGACCGGAGAACTATTTGGGCCAAGCGAGGCAAACACCACGGCACCGACGGGCATCAGCAAGCTGCCAGCCAAAAGCACCCGGCGGATCCCGAAACGGCCGAGGATCCTGGCCGCCAGCGTCGCGCCGATCGGCCAGCCGAGCACCATCATGGTCAGCGCGAAACCCGCCACCAGCGGCGACTGCTGCATGACGCCCTGCACATACATGGGCAGAAAGGTCGTCAGCCCGATCAGGGCCATGCCGGCCAGCAACGATGCCCCATTCGCGGCCGCGATCGGGCGTCGCGCCCAGAGTTCGAGCGCGATCATCGGCTCTGGTGCCCGGCGCTCCTGCATGATGAAGAGGGTCGCGCTCACCACGAAAAGCGCGGTTACGAGGCTGGTTTGTAGCCATGGCGCCGTCGAAACATCGGTCAATGCAACCATCATGGAGGCGATCGCGACCGTAAACAGGGCGGCTCCGGTATAGTCGATCGACCGCCGATGGTCCCGATCGATGTCCTCGTGGAGGTAGCGCACGAAGCCGACCGCGGCCAGCAGCCCAAGCGGCACGTTGATCCAGAAGATCCAGGCCCAGGACGCATGCTGGATGATGAGACCGCCCGCAAGCGGCCCGACCACGGCCGAAATGGCCCAGACGCTGGCGAGATAGCCCTGGATCTTACCGCGCTCCTGCGCCGAATAAAGATCCCCCACCACCGTCATGCCAACCGGCTGGATCGCTCCGGCCCCGACACCCTGGATGAGACGAAAGACGATCATCGACGGCATCGACCAAGCGAAGCCGCAGAGCACCGATCCGACCAGAAAGACGGCGATCCCGGCCAGCAACACCGCCTTGCGACCGAAGAGATCGGATAATTTGCCGAACACGACCGTGGTGGCGGTCTGGGTCAACAGGAAGGCCGAAAAGACCCAACTGTAAAATTGTAATCCGCCGAGTTGGCCGACAATCTGCGGCATAGCGGTGGCCACGATCGTGGCTTCGATCGCGACCATGAACATGGCAGCCATGATCGAGGCAAGAACAAGCGGTCGATGGGTTTTGAGCTCAGACATACGCTCTCTTAGGTCGAGGGTCGGGCCGGGACAAGGAACAGGTTGATGCGACCGCGTCGCATCACGCCTTCTCCCCTTGAGTCCATGAACGATCTCGCCGAAACCTGTGCACGACAAGCCGCAGACAGCAAAGTCGAGAAGACGGCAAACGTTCCGACCCTTTGAGGAAACGACACCATGTCCAGCATCGACGCTCTGAAACCCGGCGGTCCGAAACACAAAGGTCCCGCCACCATGAAGGGACCCGGCCTTTTTCTGGCGCAATTCGCCGGCGACGCTGCGCCGTTCAACTCCCTCGATGCGATCTGCGGCTGGGCCGCCGGCCTCGGCTATAAGGGCGTGCAGATCCCGACCTGGGATATACGGCTCTTCGATCTCGAGAAGGCAGCGACCTCGAAAAGCTACGCCGACGAGATCGCCGGTCTCGTGGCGAGCCATGGGCTTTCGATCACGGAACTCTCGACGCATCTGCAGGGCCAGTTGGTCGCCGTGAACCCAGCCTTCGACGATGCGTTCGATGCCTTTGCGCCGGCCGCTATGCGCGGCAACCCGTCGGCGCGTCAGGCGTGGGCCGTCGAACAGTTGAAACATGCCGCCAAGGCGTCTCGCCATCTTGGGCTGACCACCAGCGTGTCGTTCACCGGCGCGCTCGCCTGGCCCTTCGTCTATCCGTGGCCACAGCGTCCGGCGGGATTGATCGAGACGAGCTTCGCCGAACTCGCCCGCCGCTGGGTGCCGATCTTCAATGCCTATGACGAGGCCGGCTGCGACATCGGCTTCGAGCTCCATCCGGGCGAAGACGTGTTCGACGGCGTCACGTTCGAGATGTTCTTGGCGGCCGCCAACGATCATCCGAGATGCAACATCAATTACGATCCCTCGCACTTCCTGCTGCAGGGCCTCGATTATCTCAGCTTCATCGACATCTACCACGAGCGCATCAAGGCGTTTCACGTCAAGGATGCGGAATTCAACCCGACCGGCCGACAGGGCTTCTACTCCGGCTTTCAACCGTGGATCGATCGAGCGGCCCGGTTTCGATCGTTGGGCGATGGACATGTCGATTTCTTGGGCATCTTCTCGAAAATGGCGCAATATGGCTACGAGAGCTGGGCGGTCCTCGAGTGGGAATGTTGCCTCAAGCATCCAGAAGACGGCGCTCGCGAAGGCGCCGAGTTCATAGCGGCCCACATCATCCGGGTCACCGAACGCGCTTTCGACGATTTTGCCGGCACCGCGCCGGACGACGCGCGCAACCGACGCCTGTTGGGGATCGCGTGACACCGGTCCTGACCGGGACCGTTGCACCGCGCGCACGCCGAGGCTGACATGGTTTAGCCAAAGCGATATGGCAGGCGTGGAGTACCGGAATAAAACGTTTTGCCGGTAACCCACCCGGCTTCGGCCCGACAGTCGCATCCGAGAGGACCGTTATGACCCAGATGCCAAGACCACGCTCTCCTCTGCAGGCCCGCGTCGGCGAGGTGACGCAGCGGATCACGGAGCGGAGCCGCGGTCCGCGTGCGCGCTATCTCGACAGGATCGACGCGGCCGCGGCAGCGGGACCGAAACGACAGGGTCTCGGTTGTGCCAATCAGGCGCATGGCTTCGCGGCCTGCGGGCCGGCCGACAAGGCCATGCTCCGCAGTGGCCATGGTGCCAATCTGGCGATCGTCACTGCCTATAACGACATGCTGTCGGCCCACCAGCCCTATGAAACCTACCCCGAGATGATCCGCGCGGCGGCGCGCGAGGCGGGCGGCGTCGCGCAGGTCGCAGGGGGCGTTCCGGCCATGTGCGACGGCGTCACACAAGGCGAGGACGGCATGGAATTGTCGCTGTTCTCGCGCGAGGTGATCGCGCTGTCGACGGCCGTCGCGCTCTCGCATCAAACCTTCGATTCGTCCGTCTATCTCGGGATCTGCGACAAGATCGTGCCGGGCCTCGTGATCGGCGCGCTGGCATTCGGCCATTTGCCCGCGGTGTTCATTCCGGCGGGGCCGATGACATCGGGCCTACCGAACGACGAGAAGTCCAAAATTCGGCAATTATTCGCGGAGGGTAAGGTCAATCGCGACGCGCTGCTCGAGTCGGAAGCCGCCGCCTATCACGGTCCCGGCACGTGCACATTTTACGGAACCGCCAATACCAATCAGATGATGATGGAGATCATGGGCCTTCACCTGCCCGGTGCCTCCTTCGTCAATCCGAACACGCCGTTACGCGACGCCTTGACCAAGGCCGCCGCCAAGCGCGCCATGGAAATCACCGCGCTTGGCAACGCCTATACGCCGCTCGGCCGCATGCTCGACGAAAAAGCCTTCGTCAACAGCATCATCGGCCTGCATGCGACAGGCGGATCCACCAATCACACGCTGCATCTCGTCGCCATGGCGGCAGCGGCCGGCATCAAACTGACCTGGGACGACTTCTCCGATCTCGCCGAGGTGGTGCCGCTGTTGACCCGCGTCTATCCGAACGGGAAGGCCGACGTGAACCACTTCCACGCGGCTGGCGGCATGGCTGTCGTGATCGGCGAATTGCTCGATGCCGGCCTGCTGCACCCCGATGTCGCCACCGTCAATGGCGAGGGGCTCGACTCCTACACGCGCGAGCCGGTGCTCGGTCATGACGGTCACCTGACCTGGCGCGACGGAGCAGGCACAAGCGCGGACGAGACCGTGCTGCGCGGCGCGGCAGACCCCTTCGCCCCAACCGGCGGGTTGAAGATGCTGGCCGGCAATATCGGACGCGCCATCATCAAGACGTCGGCCATCAAGGCCGAACGCCATGCGATCGAAGCACCGGTTCGCATCTTCCACACGCAGGAGGAGCTGCAGAGCGCCTTCCGGGCCGGTGAACTGACGAGCGACATGATCGCGGTCGTGCGCTTCCAAGGTCCCAAAGCGAACGGGATGCCGGAGTTGCATAAGCTGATGCCGCCGCTTGGCGTGTTGCAGGACCGGGGCCTCAAGGTCGCTCTCGTCACCGACGGACGGCTCTCCGGCGCCTCCGGAAAGGTGCCGGCCGCGATCCATGTGACGCCGGAAGCGGCCGAAGGCGGCGATATCGCCAAGTTGCGCGACGGCGACATGCTGCGGGTCGATGCCGTGAGTGGCCGGCTCGATGTGCTGGTCGATGCCGCCGAATGGGCCGCCCGGCCGCTTGCGACAGCCGATCTCACACCATCTCACTTCGGCACCGGACGAGAATTATTCGCTCCGTTTCGAGCCGCAGTCGGGCCTGCCGATGGGGGCGCCAGCATCTTTGCGGCGCTTTGAGCGAAAGAAGAGCCCAAACCTACTGGATTTTACGCAATGAAGCCCGTCGGTTGCGTTGACGGGCTTTTGGACGCCCGATAACGTCCCGGCAGATCCAGAGGGGGGCAACGTCCCCTCGTCGCGTCTCTCTCTGGTCGGTGTTCGGTGCGCGTCGCGATCGAATGCCGATGTGGAAGTCCGTGATGGTTCGTGCAATCTGAATTTGCCATCGACAGTTGCGTTTATTTCGCGTCTTCTTTGTTACAGAGAATGGCGGCGGTTCCCGTCAGCCCGGACATATAGGAAAGGTGATCATGCCCACCACACCCAAGACCAAGGCTCCGGCCGAGAAGGCCGCTGCGGCAGCCCCGGCCAAAGAGGCGAAGGCCACCAAGGCGAAGGCGGCGGCTCCCGCTGCCAAGAAGCCGGCCGCCGGCTTGATGAAGCCCGTTCAGCCGTCGAAGGAGCTTGGCGCCATCGTGGGTCACGAGCCGATGCCGCGTACCGAGGTGATCAGCAAGATCTGGGATCACATTCGCAAGCACAATTTGCAGAACCCGGCGAACAAGCGCGAAATTCTGGCCGACGACAAGCTGAAGGTCATTTTCGGCAAGGATAGCGCGACGATGTTCGAAATGAACAAGCTTCTCTCGCCCCATTTGAAGTCTTAGGCCAACCTGCCGACGAATTGCAGGCCGTTCAGTTTTGCTGCCTACTGGGCACCAGGCTCAAGGGCGTGGCGAGACCAAAAAAAGGGCTGACCGGCTTGATGCCGGTCAGCCCTTTCGTTTTTGATCCGTCGGGGCAGGATATCATCCGAGCCTAACGGGTTCGATCAATCGATGATGTCGACGATCCGGCGGCTGCGCGGGTCAACGATGACGGTCCTGTCGTTCACGACCGCGTAGCGGTAGCGATGGTCGACACGGAATTCACCCGGAACCGGATAGAGCACGACACCGCGCGGCGGCAGGATAGCGCCGATCTGGACATCGCCATCGCGCCAGTCATAGGAGCGGCGATGCTGACGGACGGTATAGTCGTGAAAACGCGGCCGGTCGTCGGCGCCGAGGACGGCTCCGACGATGTTGCCGGCCGTACCGACCGCGCCGGTTGCTGCGCCGACACCGGCGCCGATGGCTCCGCCAACGATCCCGCCGAGCGGGCCAGCCGCCGCATTCCCCTGATCAGCGCCATTCTGTGCACCGTTCACGGTGCCCTGAACGACTTGCGCCTGCGCGACGAGCGGAAGCGACACCGTCATGGCCACAAGAGCGGTGCTCAAAATTAATCTACGCATTCAATTCCCCTTTGGTTTGCCCGAGGGGAAATGTGCGGCGACGTCAAAGGGTTCCGTTCTTCGTTGGGATGCCTGGCTGTCCCGGCGTGATCGCGAGGGGAACGCTCCATCGCGACGGCTCAATCCGGTCCTCGCGTGGCGCAACGGCAAAGCGGGATCGATAAGCTCGGGACAAGGACGATGCAGATCCGAAACCGGTGGCGGCCGCAATCTGGATCACGCTCAAATCGGTCTGTCGCAACAGATGACGGGCGCGCAGCAACCGGAGGCCGAGATAATGGCGCGCCGGGGACGTTCCGGTCTGGCGGGCGAACAGTCGCTCGAATTGGCGCGTCGACACCCCGCAGGCCCGCGCGAGACGTTGTTTGTCGATCGGCTCGTCGAGATGCCGCTCCATCGCCGCGACTGCCCGCCCGACCCGGTTCGCGCCATCCTCCACGATAGGGGCGAGGCGCTGATGGTCCTCCCGGCCCCTAATGCGCTCATGAATGAATTGCTGCTGGATCGCGATCGCGAGAGGCTCGCCATGGGTCGCGGCGATCCGGTCGAGCATCAGATCGATCGCGGCGGACCCACCGGCGCAGGTGGTTCGGCCACGTTCGCTGACATAGAGCGCATCCTTGACCCTTATATGCGGAAAGGACTCGCGAAAGGCCGGCACCGCCTCCCAATGCATCGTCACGGCGACATCGTCGAGCAGGCGCGCCCGTGCCAGCAGAAAGGCGCCGGTATCCAGCGCTCCCATGGTGGAGCCGGCGCGCGCCGCCTTCTGCAACAGGCGGATCACGTCCCGGCTTGCATGACGCTCGGGCTCGAAACCGGCGCAGACGATCAGGATCGAGCAGGACGCCAGGGCGCTGAGCGGCGCCTCCACCATGATCCGCATGCCATTTGACGCTTCGACAGGACCACCATCCGCCGAATAGGCGCGCCACGCGAAGAGATCACGGTCCGACAAGCGATTGGCGACCCGGAGCGGTTCGACGGCCGACAAAAAGGCCAGCATCGAAAATTGGGGCACCAGCAGAAAGGCGATCTGTTCTGGCTCGCCCGTCACAACGTGTCGCGGGAAAAGCACTGCTCCCAGTCGCGCGTACGCACCACATCGCCGTCCTGCCGCACCGTCATGCTGCCGGTCAGGACGAAGGCATCGTGATCGGCCCGTAGCGTCGTGACCGTCTCGATCGCGATCGTCGTGCCGTGGAGATCCATCACATAGGACTGGTCGAGCGTCGCGGTCGCTGACGTAGGGTCGTCGGCCGCGATCGTCAGATGACGCTTGAGGTCATGCGATAGCGACGTGCCGATCTCGTCCCAGCGCACCACGCCTTCACCGAAAAGCCCCCCCTGCCCGATCGTCTCGTAGGTCGCGACATTGTTCATCCGGTCGAGCGTCACGGTCCGGGCCAGAGCGCCGTCGCTCAATTTGGTGTGCGGGGTCTGTGGCGTCGCTACGGGCGGCGGCAAAAGAAGCCCGTCGTCGGGAGCCAGCGTCCGCACGGGCAGCAGCAACGCGCTCGCCCCCGTCGCGATCGTCAGGGTGGCGGCGTCCCGCGAGGGCCAGACCAGCGGCCAATAGGCGGTCGAGACCGCGATGCGAATGCGGTGTCCCGGCGCAAAGCGATGGCCGCACATCTTCAGCCGAACCCTAATGCGGGTCGCCTGCCCCGGCACCAGGGGGCGCGGCTCGGCCGACCCCTCGCGATGCGCCAAGTTCAGCACGGCATAGCTGACCCGCAGCGAGGACCCGTCCGGCGCGACATCGCAGAGCCGCACCGCGATCTGGGCATGCGGCAGGTCCGACGACAGATCGAGCTCAAGATCCGGATTGCCGAGGACCTCGAGCGACATCACCAGCGGTTCCGTGTCGAACACCAGGGACAAGCCGTCGTCCGGCCGCTGATCAGCGGCCATTTCGCCCGGCACGCCGGTGCCCATCCATTCGCCGCAGGTAGTCCCGGTCCAAAGCGGCGAGCGGATCGACACCGACGCACCGGACGGATGCGTCGCCGCGCCGAGCGTCCCGGGTCCGAGGTGAAAGCGCCGCGTCTCGATGGCAGGGCTTGGCCAGACGGTCTCGCCAACGAAACGGCCCGGCGACGTGGGGCGGCTCGTCGCGGGCTGCTGATGCTCCTCGATATAGGCCCGCAGCATCGGCTCGTTCATCAAGCCGGTGTCGCGCCCCTTTAGCCAATAATCCCACCATCGGGTGGCCTCACCGAGGAAATCGAACGCCGGGGTCGGCACGCCATCATGCGGATAGATGTGGGCCCACGGTCCGATCAAGCCGAGACGCGGGACGCTCAAGCCTTCGAGCAGACGTGGCACCGCATTGGTGTAGCTGTCGGCCCAGCCGCCGATCGCCAGCACCGGCACCGTGATGGCCGAGAAATCCTCGCAGACCGAGCCGTGACGCCAATAGGCGTCGCGCGTCGGATGGGCCATCCAGAGCGCCGGCCAGAACGGCATGGCGTCGAGCCGGTCCAGCCAAGCGTCCCGCCACCCGGCCCCGACGATCGACGGATCCGGCGGTCGCGCCTGAAACGCCATCATGATGGTGCCCCACCATAGATTATCGTTGAGCAGGCAACCGCCCATATAGTGGATATCGTCGGCGTAGCGGTCGTCGGTCGAATAGACCGTGATGATCGCCTTGAGGGCGGGTGGTCGCCGCGCCGCGATCTGCAGCGCGTTGAAGCCGCCCCAGGACTTGCCCATCAGCCCGACTCCGCCCTCACACCACGGCTGCGCCGCGATCCAGGCGATCACCTCCAGGGCGTCGTTTTGCTCCTGCGCCGCATATTCATCGTGCAGCAGACCGTCCGACTCGCCCGAGCCGCGCATGTCGACGCGGATCGCCGCATAGCCATGCGCCGCAAAGAAGCCGTGCATCGGCTCGTCCCGTCCCCGGGTCCCATCCCGCTTGCGATAGGGGATGTATTCGAGGATGGCTGGAACAGGGTGTGCCCCGGCCGTCGCCGGCAACCACAGGCGTGCTGCGAGCCGGGTGCCGTCCCGCAGCGGGATCCATAGGTTCTCGGTGACGTCGACGTCGCTCGTCATGGGAAGCGGCTCACGCCTCGATCCAGACCTTTTCGCCGAGCCGCTGCCCCATCAGGTCGAACATCGGATGCGGCCCCATACCTTTGACCTTAGCGGCCCCGGCTTCGAGGTAATCCATGAACATCGGGATCACGACGCCGCAATCGTCGGAGATCATCTTCTGCAAGTCGCCATACATCTGCTTGCGCTTGGCCTCGTCGAATTCCGTCCGGGCCGCGACGAGCAACTGGTCGAATTGCGGGTTCTTCCAATGCGTCTCGTTCCATTTCGCGTCGGATTTATACGCGATGGTCAACATCTGGTCGGCGGTCGGCCGACCTCCCCAATAGGAGACGCAGAACGGCGCTTTTAGCCAAACATTGTCCCAGTAGCCATCGGCTGGCTCGCGCTTGACCGTCATGTCGATACCAGCCTTGCCGCACGCGGCCTGATACAGGCTCGCCGCATCGATCGCGCCCGTAAAGGCGGCTTCCGATACCTGCAGCGTGACGGGCAGATCGGTTAGGCCGGCTTGCTTCAGATAGAACTTCGACTTGTCGGGATCGTAGGAATGCTGCGGCAGGTCGGCATTGTAGAACCGGTCCGTCTTCGGGATCGGCTGATCGTTGCCGATGACGCCGTAGCCGTTCAGCACGGTGTCGATCATGCGCTTCCGGTCGACCCCGTATTTCATCGCGAGCCGCACGTTATTGTCGTCGAACGGCTTCACTTCGGTGTTCATCAGAAATGTGGCGTGCTGTCCGGCCGGATTGCGGATCACCTGCAGACCCGCCTTCTTCTTCAGAAGGTCCACGGTTCGTGGGTTGAGGCGGCTGATAACGTCGACCTGCCCTGTGATCAGCGCCGTCGTGCGGGCGCTGGTGTCGTTGATGTCGATGATCTCGATCGAATCGACGTGGCCACGCCCCGCTTTCCAGTAGCCCTCGCGGCGCTTCGTGACGGAGCGGACGCCGGGCTCGAAGGTTTCAAGCGTATAGCCGGCTGTGCCGACGGGCTTCATCCAATCGGTCCACCCGTTCGGCACCACCATCAGGTGATAATCGGACAGGATGAACGGAAGATCGACGTTGCCGCTGCTCAGCGAAATCTGAACCTGGTTCGGGCTGAGTTTCTTGATGTCGGTCACATCGGCGATGACCGCCTTGGCGGCCGATTTCGTATCGCCGCGGTGCAGGTTCAGCGAATAGATGATGTCGTCGGCATCGAGCGTCTTGCCATTGGAGAAGGTCACGCCCTTGCGAATGTTGAAGATCCACTCGGTGGCGCCGGGTTTGGCCTCCCAGCTTTCGAACAGTTCGGGCATGGCCTTGTTGTGTTCGTCGATCTCGACCAGTCCATTCATGATCTGGTAGCCGAGGTTGACCGGCACCCAATCGGTCATGAAGCGCGGATCGAGACTGTCCGAGGTCGCGCCGCCGGACATGCCGATTTTCAGCGCTCCGCCCGTGACCGGCGTCGCATCCGCCGCAAATGCGCTGATCGGGAAGAGAGACCCGACTGCCGCCACACCACCCAGAAGAGCGGCCCCGGTCAGAAACTCGCGACGATCGAGACCGCCTAACCATCCGCTGCTGCGCGACATCGTGCTTGCTCCCGGGCGAGGACGTGGCCCATGCGGCCCGCCTTTTCTCATGCGATGCTAGGGCGTGAGTGCGCCAACCATAAAGCCGAAAGCGACATGTTCGAGACATTTAGCGACATGCCCACGCTATGGGCCATGTGGCTGATTTTTCACCCCGGCCTCAATGCTTGCGTGTCGCATTTCGTCGTGTCTGTGTCGTGGTGTGTCACGTCTGGAGAGCGGTCCCGCGCCATGTTGACCGACGAATACGACCAAGAGAGAACGCCATGAACCACGATGTCTTCATCACCTGCGCGGTTACGGGCGCGGGCGATACCACGGGCCGCTCACCGCATGTTCCGGTCACGCCGGCCGCGATCGCAGAGGCGTGCATCGAGGCCGCCCGCGCCGGAGCCGCGATCGCGCATATCCATGTTCGTGACCCGGTGACCGGCAAAGCGGCGCGCGACGTCCATCTCTATCGCGAGGTGGTCGAGCGCATCCGCGCATCCGATGTCGACGTCATCCTCAATCTCACGGCCGGCATGGGCGGCGACGTCGTATTCGGCTCAGGCGAGACCCCGCTGCCGCTTGCCGCCGGCACCGACATGGTCGGGCCGACCGAGCGCCTCGCCCACGTCGCCGAATTGCTGCCGGAGATCTGCACGCTTGATTGTGGCACCATGAACTTCTCGCTCGGCGACTACGTCATGACGAATACGCCATCCACGCTGCGCGCCATGGCGGCGCGGGTGAAGGCGCTCGGCGTGAAGCCCGAACTCGAGGTGTTCGATTTTGGCCATCTCGTCTTCGTGCATGACCTCATCAAGGAGGGGCTGCTTGACGGAACGCCGCTGATCCAACTCTGCATGGGCATTCCGTATGGGGCGCCCGACGATCCATTGACCCTGATGGCCATGGCGCAGCGACTGCCGAAGGAGACCGTCTTCTCGGCCTTCGCGATCGGCCGCAACCAATTGCCTTACGTTGCGATGGCGGCGCTGGCCGGCGGCAACGTCCGGGTCGGGCTCGAAGACAACCTGTTCCTCGGCAAGGGAACGCTGGCCACCAATGGGGCGCTCGTCGAACGCGCCGGAACGATCCTGACCGCCATGGGCGCGCGGGTCCTCGGCCCGGCCGAGGTACGGGCCAAATTGAACCTGCGGCAGCCGACCTGATGGAGCATGACATGACCGGCATCAAGACCATCGGGCTCGTGGGCGGCGGCGTTATCGGCGCCGGTTGGGCCGCACGTTTCCTCCTCAACGGGTTCGACGTAACCGTGTTCGACCCCGACCCGGACATCGCCCGTAAGCTGAACGAGGTGACGGCCAACGCTCGTCGCGCGCAGGCCAAGCTGATGTCCGGGCTGGCGCTTCCCGAAGGGACCCTGCGGGTGGCAGCCTCCATCGACGCCGCGGTGCGGGACGCCGATTTCGTCGTCGAGAGCCTGCCGGAGATCGAGGCCTTGAAGATCAAGGTCCTGGCCGAGATCGACGCGGCAGCTCGGCCCGGCGTCGTGATCGCATCCTCGACCTCGGGCCTGCTGCCGACGAGGCTGCAAAGCGGCATGGCGCATCCCGAGCGGCTGGTGGTCGGTCACCCGTTCAACCCCGTCTATCTGCTGCCACTGGTCGAAATCTGCGGTGGCGAGAAGACCGCGCAGGCCACCAAGGATATCGCCGCCGCGCTTTACGAGCGGATCGGGATGCGGCCGCTGCATGTCCGCAAGGAGATCGACGGCTTCATCGCCGACCGTCTACTCGAGGCGCTGTGGCGCGAGGCCTTGTGGCTCGTCAACGACGGAATCGCTACCACCGAGGAGATCGACGACGCCGTGCGCTATGGCGCCGGTCTTCGCTGGTCCTTCATGGGCACGTTCCTGATCTATCGGCTGGCGGGTGGCGAGGCGGGCATGCGCCACTTCCTGGCACAATTCGGCCCGGCGCTGAAACTGCCCTGGACCAAGCTCGACGCGCCGGAACTGACACAAGAGCTGATCGACACGGTCTCGAACCAATCGGACCAACAAGCTGGCGGCGTGTCGATCCGCGACCTCGAACGCAAGCGCGACGATTGCCTCGTTTCGGTGCTGGGCGCTCTGCGGGCGCAGGATTTCGCTGCCGGTGCGGTCGTCAAGGCACATGAAGCGCGGATCATGAGCCTGCTTGGGCCGGCCGAGATCAAAGCCGAAACCGACGACAGCGCGCCCCTGCGCCTCTGGCGCGGGCGCGTGCTGCCCGAATGGATCGACTATAACGGGCACATGACGGAGAGCCGCTATCTCCAATGCTGTGCCGAAGCCAGCGACGCGCTGTTGCGGCGCATCGGCGTCGATGCGGCCTATCTGGCATCGGGCCGCTCATTCTTCACGGTCGAAACACACTTGATGCATCTCGGCCAAGCCAAGCTCGACGAGGCCCTGCGGGTCGATACCCAGGTTCTCGGCGGCGATGCGAAGCGGTTGCATGTGTTTCATCGTCTGAGCCGCGACGGCACCGTGATCGCGACCGCCGAACAGATGCTGCTGCATGTCGATACGGACGCAGAACGAGCCATCGCGGCCGACGGGGCTGTTCTGGCGGCCGTGGACCATCTGATCCGCGCGCATGCCGCCCTGCCCCGGCCGGACAGCGCGGGACGCGCCGTTGGAGCGAAGCGCTGAGGCTTAGATGTCTTTGACGAGCCGCAGCGCGTCATAGACCGCCGCATGGATGTTGCGCGACGCGACCGCGTCACCGATCCGCCACAGCGTGAATGCCCCTTCTGGATTGGTCGCCACATCTTGCGGGCGATCGGACAACAAGGCCGCGTGATCCACCTCGCCCAAATTGCGGGAGAGCGGCTTCAGCGCAAAATAAAGCTCGTCGAGCGGCACAGTGCCATGCTCGACGACAATCTGGTCGGCGCTCTTCTCGACCGTACGCCGACCGTAGTCGTCGATGAAGGTGGCGACGAGGCGGTTGCCGTCGCGGCGGACGCTGTCGAGCCTTAGGTTGAGCGTCAGCGTCACGTCGTGCTCGGCGAAGGCCCGGAAATAAGCCGGATAGCTGGTGCCGCCGACGTCGGGCGCTACGATCCGCTCCGGCGTGACGATCTCGAGACTCGCACCGGCGCGCGCCATGAACTCGCCCGCCGTCATGCCCGGATGCGCGCCATTATCGTCGTAGAGCAGGATTTGGCTGCCGAGCCGCGCCGAGCCGGTCAGGATGTCCCAACTCGTGGTCACGAGGTCTTCGCCGGCCGACAGAAACCCCGTGTTGGGGATGCCTCCCGTCGCGACAACAACGACATCCGGGGTCTCGGCCAGCACGTCCGCCGCCTCCGCATAGGTGTTGAAGCGAAGCTCGACCCCATGCCGCTCGCATTGCGCGAGCCGCCAATCGACGATGCCGAGGATCTCGCGGCGTCGCTTCAGGCCCGCCGTCACCAGAACCTGACCGCCCGCTTTGTCGGCGGCCTCGAACAGCACGACCTCATGGCCGCGCGCGCCTGCGACCCGCGCCGCTTCGAGACCGCCCGGCCCTGCGCCAATGATCACGACCTTACGGCGCGGACCGGTCGACCGCGTCACGACGTGTGGCATGGTGGCTTCGCGCCCGGTCGCCGCATTGTGGATGCAGAGCGCCTGGCCGCCATAGATCGAGTCGATGCAATAAGCCATGCCGACGCAAGGCCGGATCTCTGCCTCGCGCCCCTCGATGATCTTGCGGGCGATATGCGGGTCCGCCATATGGGCGCGCGTCATGCCGACCATGTCGAGCTTGCCGCTTTCGATCGCATGCCGCGCCGTTGCCACATCCTGAATGCGGGCCGCGTGAAAGGTTGGCACCCGCGTCGCGGTGCGGATGTCGCCGGCCAAATCGAGGTGCGGCGCCGAGCGCGATCCCATCGCCGGGATCACCTCCGACAAGGCCGCATCCGTGTCGATGTGGCCGCGGATCACGTTGACGAAATCGATCAATCCGGAGGATGCGAGCCGCTGCGCGATCAACGTGCCGGCGTCACGCGACAGACCCTTGTCCCAGTCCTCGTCGCAAACCAGCCGAGCCCCGACCACGAAATCGGAGCCGACGCGGTCGCGGATTGCCCGGAGCACCTCGAAGCCGAACCGCATGCGGTTGTCGAGCACGCCGCCATAATCATCCTCGCGCAGGTTGGTGGCCGGCGACCAGAACTGGTCGATCAGATGGCCGTAACATTCGATCTCAATGCCATCGAGGCCGCCGGCCTTCACACGCTCGGCCGCATCCGCATAGGCCGCGACGACGCGCCGGATATCCCAATCCTCCATGGCTTTCGGAAAAGCGCGATGCGCCTGCTCGCGGACGCCCGAGGGCGCCAGCACCGGCAGCCAATCGGCTTTCGACCAGGAGGTGCGCCGCCCGAGATGGGTGATCTGGATCATCACGGCCGCGCCATGCTCGTGCACGTCGTCGGCAAGCTCGCGCAGCCAGCCGACCACGTCGTCCTTGTAGAGCAGGATGTTGCCGAAAGCCTGCGGGCTGTCAGGCGCGACGACCGACGAGCCGCCGATCATGGTCAAGCCGATGCCGCCCTTGGCCTTTTCGGCATGGTAGAGGCGATAGCGATCTTTCGGCAGGCCATCCTCGGTATAGGCGGGCTCATGCGCGGTCGACATCAGCCGATTGCGAAACGTCAGATGCTTGAGGCTGAAAGGCTGAAGAAGCGGATCGTTCATGGAGGCGCCGGGTCACGGGCTGCGGGTGATCCGGCTTAACACGAGCCCCGCGGCGCGCAAGCGTGAGCCACTAGCCCATGAGGTGCAGGGCGGCGCGCGCGATCACGATCTCCTCATCGGTCGCAAGACAGAGCACCTCGACGCGGCTGGTTTGGGTCGCGAGGCGCTCGCCGTGCTGATCGTTGGCGGCGGTGTCGATCTCGACGCCGAGCCAGGCCAGCCGCGCGCAGACATCGGCCCGGACGGCGGCGGAATGTTCGCCGATGCCGCCGGTGAACACCAAAGCATCGAGGCCGCCGAGCGTGTTGGCCATCGCGGCCGTCTCGCGTGAGATGTGGAAGCCGAAGAGATCGATCGCCTCATGGGCGCGCGGATCGTCGCTCTCGGTCAGTGTCCGCATGTCGCTCGAGAGGCCCGAGACCCCGAGCAGCCCCGCCTCGTGATAAAGCATGTGCTCGACCGCATCGGCGCTCATCCCATGCTGTTTCTGCAGATGCAGCACGACGCCGGGGTCGATTGCGCCGCAACGGGTGCCCATCACCAGACCGTCGAGCGCCGTGAAGCCCATCGTTGTGTCACGGCTGCGCCCGTCCCGCATGGCGCAGAGACTCGCGCCATTGCCGAGATGGGCCACGACCGTGCGCCGGGCAACCAGCTCCGGTGCGACCTGGGCCAGCCGACCCGCGATGAAATGATACGAGAGCCCGTGAAACCCGTATTTGCGAACACCCGCCTCCTCGAACCGGCGCGGGACGGCGTAGCGGCTGACCGGCGGCGCAAGATCGTGGTGGAAGGCGGTGTCGAAACAGCCGACCTGCGGCAGATCGGGCCGAAGCGTCCGCAGCGCTCGGATCGGCTCGAGGCTGCGCGGCTGATGCAGGGGCGCCAGCGGCGTCAGGTCATCGATCGCGGCAATCGTCTCATCGGTCAGCCTAACCGGTTCGACGAACCGCAGCCCGCCATGGACGATGCGATGGCCGACCGCCGCGAGCTTTTTGCCGTCGAGGTGGGTCTCGACCCACTCCAGTAAGGCGCCGAGCAGGTCTTCATGCGCGGTCGCGCCCGACCACTGCCGATCGACGAGCGTCGCCCCCGCCGGGTCGCGAACTGTGAAATGCGGCTCGGACCCTTGATCCTCGAGCAGGCCCTTGGCGATCAGCACCGGACCGTCAGCGGCGCGGGCTTCGAAAAGCCCGAACTTGATGCTGGAGGAGCCGGCATTCAGGGCCAGAACCGCGTCGGTCATGATCGCTCCACCGTACCGACGGCCTCAGCCATCAGCGCGCGCTGCCGTGTCGTGAGGCCAAGCCCAGCCGGAGATCTCCGGCATATCCTCGCCATGCTGGCACACATAGGCCCGATGCTCGATCAGCGTGTCGCGAAACCGCTGCTTCGCATAGGCGGCTTTTCCGGCCAGCCCCGGAACCCGCTCGATGACCTCGATCGCGAGATGAAAGCGGTCGAGTTCATTCAACACCACCATGTCGAAGGGGGTCGTCGTCGTGCCCTCCTCGATGAAGCCGCGCACATGGATATTGGCATGGTTGGCGCGGCTGTAGGTCAGGCGATGAATGAGCGCCGGATAGCCGTGGTAGGCGAAGATCACCGGCTTATCGCAGGTGAACAGCCCATCGAAATCGCGATCCGGCATGCCATGCGGATGGTTGCTCTGCGACTGGAGGGTCATCAGATCGACCACGTTGACGACGCGGATCTTGAGATCGGGCAAGGCCGTCCGCAGCAGATCGACTGCCGCCAGCGTCTCGAGCGTCGGCACGTCGCCGGCGCAGGCCATTACGACATCCGGCTCCGCACCATCGTCATCGTTGCTGGCCCAGCGCCAGATGCCGATACCAGCCTCGCAGTGGATCGCGGCCGCATCGGCATCGAGCCATTGCGGCGAGGGTTGCTTGCCGGCCACGATGACGTTCACGCGGTCGTAGGTCTTCAAGCAATGGTCGGCGACCCAGAGCAGCGTATTGGCGTCCGGCGGGAAATAGATCCGCACCGTATCGGCCCGCTTGTTGGCCACGAGATCCACGAAGCCAGGGTCCTGGTGGCTGAACCCGTTATGGTCCTGCCGCCAGACATGCGACGTCAGCAAATAGTTGAGCGAGGCGATCGGCCGACGCCAGCCGAGTTCGCGCGAAACCTTCAGCCATTTGGCATGCTGGTTGAACATCGAGTCGATGATGTGAATGAAGGCTTCGTAGCACGAGAAGAAACCGTGGCGTCCCGTCAGCAAGTAGCCTTCGAGCCAACCCTGACAAAGATGTTCGCTCAAGACCTCGAGGACGCGCCCCTCGTGGGCAAGCGACACGTCGTCGGGCTGGATATTCTCCATCCACACGCGGTCAGTCACCTCGAAGACGGCATCGAGCCGGTTCGAGGCGGTCTCATCGGGACCGACGATGCGGAAGTTCCGAGCTTCGGCATTGAGCTCGAAGACATGCCGAAAGTAGATCCCGAGCGCTCGCGTCGCCTCGCCGATGGTGCCACCCGGATGCGGCACGTCCACGGCGACGCTGCGCCAATCAGGCAGTCTCAGATCACGCTTGAGCAAGCCGCCGTTGGCATGCGGGTTGGCACCCATGCGGCGCGTGCCGGTCGGCGCCAGCGCGGCGAGTTCCGGCTTGAACCGCCCTGACGCGTCGAACAGGTCGTCCGGATCATAGCTCCGCATCCAATCTTCGAGGATCTTGCGATGCCCCTCGCTCCCGCGCGCATTGTCGACCGGTACCTGATGGGCGCGCCAGAAGCCTTCGACCTTCTTGCCGTCGACCACTTTCGGGCCGGTCCAGCCTTTCGGGCTCCGCAGGATGATCATGGGCCAGACGGGCCGCGTGCTGCCGAAGCCACTCCGCGCCTGCGCCTGGATATCCTGAATGATGTTGAACGCGCGCTCCATGGCGGCCGCCATCAACTGATGCATCTCGGCGGGGTCGCTGCCTTCGACGAAGATCGGCTCGTAACCATAGCCGGTAAACAACGCCCGTACTTCGATGTCGCTCATGCGGCCGAGAATGGTCGGATTGGCGATCTTGTAACCGTTGAGATGCAGGATCGGCAGCACAGCGCCGTCGCTCCTCGGGTTGAGGAACTTGTTGGAATGCCACGAGGCTGCGAGCGGGCCGGTTTCAGCTTCGCCGTCGCCCACCACGCAGGCGACGATCAGATCAGGATTATCGAAGGCCGCCCCAAAGGCATGCACAAGCGCATAGCCAAGCTCGCCGCCTTCGTGGATCGATCCCGGTGTTTCCGGCGCGGCATGGCTCGGAATCCCGCCCGGGAAGGAAAATTGCCGGAAGAGCTTCTGCAGGCCGTCCGCATCCTGTGTGATCGCGGGATAGATCTCGCTGTAGGTCCCTTCGAGGTAGGTATTGGCCACCATGCCGGGGCCACCATGCCCAGGCCCGCAGATGTAGATGATGTTGAGGTCCCGCGCGCGGATCATCCGATTGAGATGCACATAGATAAAGTTGAGGCCGGGTGTCGTACCCCAATGGCCCAGCAGGCGCGCTTTGATGTGCTCGGGCGTCAGTGGGTCGCGGAGAAGCGGATTGTCGAGCAGATAGATTTGCCCGACCGAAAGATAGTTGGACGCGAGCCAATAGCGGTGGATCAGGCTGAGGTCTTGAGCGCTTAACGGGCCCGGGAGCCCGGGCGTCTGATCGAGCCGAGAAACATTGTCCATGATCTGACCCTCACGCGCGATTGGATGCGCACTCCCGAAGGGGTGTCGCTATCTGTCCCGAGGACGCTCGACGCATTCCCGGACGGGATCAGGTTGGTGTTGCAGCGGTGTGACAGGGCGCCACGGTCCTTGCCATCAGGTCTCATAGGCACAGCTGTACGAGGCGTTCGATGCCCGGTTGATGTGGTCACAAAGACGTCGTCTTGCGCCTGCGGTCGGGAGCCATTTGCGAGCAAATACGTTGGCGTCTGCCCTCCATCGAACCACCCGCGCGCTTGCTGATAGGATGATGATGTCGAACCGTCCGGTCGCGTTTTTGGCCATCGAACTTCTCGATTTTATGACACGCGAAAAGCCAAAAGGTTTGATCGTCGCGGTCGACGACGACCACCGCGGCGAGGCGCTCGCTCGCATCCTTGGCCAGATGGCACCTGATCTCACCTGTCATTGCTTTCCGGCGTGGGACTGCCTTCCCTACGACCGGGCACCGCCCTCACCCGATCACATGAGCCGCCGCATGCGCGTGCTGCACGATCTCGGCGCGTCACCGCAGGATCTCGGTACCACGATCTTGGTGACGACACCGGACGCTCTGGTCCAGCGCGTTCCGCCCGGCGATGCCGTGGCGCATCAGATCGTGCTTCGCACCGGCACTCTCCTCGATGTCGAGGCCTTTGCGGCTAAGGTCGGTCGACTCGGCTACGTCCATGCCGACAGGGTCGACGCGAGCGGCCATGTCGCGATCCGAGGCGAGGTGATCGACATCTTCACCGCGGCGTCGAAACCCTTCCGCATCACGCTGATCGATGGAGCGATCACGAGCATCCATCGTTATGATCCGGTGTCGCAACGAAGCACCGGGTCTGTGGTCAAGATCAGGGTCGGTGCCGCTTCGGAACTGGTGCAAACACCGGATGGCACCGAGGTCGAACGCTTTCCGGGCGTCGAACATTGGCTGCCGGTCGCTTATCCGACGATGACGACGCTGCTCGACATGATGCCGGACGCGAGCCTGATGCTTGAACCGAAGGCCGATGGGCGTATCGAGCACCTGTTCGAGCAGATCGCCGAGGCCTATCGCGACCGGGTCGCGGCCGATGCGGCTACGCCGAACCTGAGCCACAAGGCGCTCCCACCCCACCGCCTTTTTCTGACGCCGGATGAATGGAGCGAGCTGGTCGTCCCGCGCCTCGCAGCGTTCCCCGAGCGGCAACCGACGGCCGTGATGGCGCGGTTCTGCCTCGATGACAAGCCCGGGCAAGCTTTTGCGGCCTATCTCGAGGACGCCCGTCGCGCCGGCTTGCGGATCGTGCTCGGGGCGGCACGCGAGCGCGATCTCGCCACCCTGGCCAAGGAAGCGGAACGCGCGTCGGGCCGCAAGCCGGTGCGGCTGGACGCATGGTCCGAGCGGACGGAAGCGAAAGCGGACTCGATCCTGCTGATGCGCTTATCCGCAGACCATGGCTTCGAGGATCGCGACGGCGGAGTAGCCTTGGTGACTGCCGCGGACCTGCTGGGACATCAGGCGCGGGCCTCCTCGTTTCACGCCGTTCCGATCCCCTGGCATATGGGAGACGGCGAATTTGCTTTCGGCGACTTCGTCATCCACGCCGACCACGGGATCGGCATCTTGCGCGGCCTCGAAACCATCGAAACCGGCGCAGCGGCGGGACGCGACGCGGTGCGGCTCGATTACGCCAAGGGCACCGACCTGCTCGCCCCGGTGGAGGAGATGGACCGGATCTGGCGCTATGGCGCCGAGCAAGACGGCATCACGCTCGACAGGCTCGACACCGATGCGTGGCAGAAACGACGGGCCAAAATCAGCCACGACGTGACCGAGACCGCGCGCGGTCTCGTGGCCCTCGCCCGTCGTCGCGACGAGACCGTCGCGCCAAAACTCGTGCCGCCGCGCGGCTACTACGAGCGGTTCGTCGCCGGCTTTCCCTATGGGCCGACGCCGGACCAGATCCATGCGATCGACGACGTGCTGCGTGATCTCGCATCCGGCCGCCCGATGGATAGGCTCGTGGTCGGGGATGTCGGCTTCGGCAAGACCGAAGTGGCGCTGAGAGCGGCCGCCGCCGCCGTCTTCGCGGGGCGGCAGGTGGCGCTCGTGGCGCCCACGACCGTGTTGGTCAGGCAGCATCTTCACACGGTCGAGCAGCGCTTTGCTGCGTTCGGCATCCCAGTCGCGCATCTCTCCAGAATGGTCTCCGCGGCGGAGGCGCTCGCGGTCAAGCAAGGGCTCGCCGATGGGTCCGTGCGCCTCGTGGTCGGAACCCATGCACTGACCCGTGACGACGTCGCGTTTAAGGATCTCGGCCTGCTGATCGTCGACGAGGAACAGCGGTTCGGCACAGCCGACAAGGCCAGGATCCGTGAACTCGGGACGGGTATCCACGTCCTGACCATGACCGCGACGCCGATCCCAAGAACACTGCAATCGGCGCTCGTCGGTTTGCAAGACCTCAGCGTCATCGCCACGCCCCCGGCGCGACGCCGCCCTATCCGCACGTTGGTGGCGCCGTTCGATATGGCAACGATCCGCATCGCCTTGATGCACGAGAAGGCCAATGGCGGCCAAAGTTTCGTCGTCGTGCCGCGGATCGAGGATCTCGACCAACTCGCTCCAGATCTTGCAGCGCATGTCCCCGAACTCACCATTCTGACGGGGCACGGACAGATGGAGGCCCATGAGGTCGATGCCGCCATGATGGCCTTCGCGCATCGCAAGGCCGACGTCTTGTTGGCCACCAGCATCATCGAGAGCGGGCTCGACGTGCCGCGCGCCAATACGATGATCGTCTGCGGCGCCGAACGCTTTGGGCTCGCACAATTGCATCAATTGCGCGGACGCGTCGGGCGCGGCAGCCGGCAGGGGACATGCTATCTGATGACCCGCTCGGACCAGCCCTTGCCAACAGCCACCGAGCAACGGCTGGCAACCTTGACGACCCTGGATCGCCTCGGAAGCGGCATGGCGATCAGCGCACGCGATCTCGATTCTCGGGGCGCCGGAGACCTGCTCGGCGAGGATCAGGCCGGGCGTGTGCGTGTGGTCGGGCTGGGGCTCTATCAGCATCTGCTGCAACTCGCGATCCGCACAGCCCGCGACGACGACGCCGAGAATTGGTCACCCGAGATCCACATCGCAACGATGGGGCGTTTGCCGCCGGACTATCTGCCGGAGCCGGAGGTCCGCCTCAATCTCTACGCTCGCATCGCGCGGACGATGGAGGCCAGCGACGTCGATGCCATGAGCGATGAGATCCAAGACCGCTTTGGGCCAATTCCGGAGGCCGTCGGTGAGCTATTGACGCTCGCGCGCCTCAAGGGACTGTGCCGCCAACTTGGCATCGCCCGCGTCGATGGCGGCCCAAAGGCGATCGCTCTCACGCCGCGTCTCGGCCGCGCAGCAGATGAACTCTTCGCTCACATCCCGCTGCAGGCTCGCGCCGGCTTCGAAATTCGAAACGGGCGGGTGGTTTTCGATTGCACCAAAGTGGCTACCGAAGAAAGGCTCAGCCTTGCGGTCGCATGTCTCGAGTTGTTCGACACAAGCCCAACCTGACTGACGCCAAGATCGGAGCGGGTTAGTTGTCCCCTTATGCAAAAAAAGGCGCTGCCGGTGAGACAGCGCCTAGACTTCAAACAGTTATCAAACGCGCTCGACGATACCAGATGGATCGGGCGGAGAGACGCTTAGGCGACGGCATCCGACGGTGCTGACCGAGCCTGGCCCTGCCGATAGAGATAGGAGGGGCTCGGTCGCGGCATGGCGCGAAACCCGCGAGCCACCTCCTCCACATCGGCGATGCTCGGACGCACCCAGGCGGCGGCGCCGATGCGAATGCGATCGGACGAAAAGGTGGTGGTCTGTGACTTGGTCATCGCTCAGGCCTGAAAGGTTTGATGAGGCTCGGGACGTCAACGCGAGTTGTCGCGTTTAGCTCCATGGTCCGATCGTTAACGAGATGTTTATTATCCGACGGGGCATATCGGCGCGAGGCGTGCTTCAAGAGTTCGGGAGACGTCGCGTCTCGCGCCGTGATCGGTTCAGGTCGGGTGGAATACGGTCGTCACGCAGCCGTCCTTCTTGTCGACGGTGCTGCAATGAGAGGTGGCCCGTGTCTCTCGCCTCCCTCCCGAGAACACAATCGTGTTCAAGCCGCCTTTGCGCGCCGGTTACGGCGGCGATCCTCCTGATGGGGTGGTCGACAGCATGCGTTCCATCCGTCGGTCAGGCACGAGCCAGAGGAGGGCCACGGCCGCATAGGCAACATCGGCGAGCGCGACATGCACGAAGGAAAGCCCGATGCCCGCCGCGTAAAAGACCGGCGCTAGCTTCCCCTTCCAATCCCACCCGACCGCGGTCCGCAGCGGCGACGCCGCGCCCTGGTCACGCATGATGACGGTCTGCATGAGCCACCAAGACAAAGCCGCCATCAGCAGCGACAGTCCATAAACAGCGGTCGGCCAGGGATCCGCCTCGTGCTCGCCCACCCACGCGGTCGCAAATGGGATCAGGGAAATCCAGAACAGCAGGTGCAGGTTCGCCCACATGATCCCGCCGCTGACGCGCTCGACCAGCTGATAGAGATGATGGTGGTTGTTCCAGTAGATTCCCACGTAGGTGAAGCTCATGACGTAGGCCAGGAAAACCGGCCACAGGTGCTCCAAATCGGCCAGTGTGGTCCCACTTGGCGGCTTAAGTTCAAGCACCATGATCGTGATGATCACGGCGATCACCCCGTCCGTAAACGCCAGCATACGCTCTTTGCCCATCACGACTCCCAACTCCCTGGCGACCCGGCAGGGGCGACGATCGGCTCTTCTCTCGAGTTCATATCCGCTGCCCGGCTACAAATGTAAGTCGTTGAATGACCGAGTTGCGTAAAGCGCAGCTATCAACGAGGGCTGACCCTGAGCTACCCTTTTGACGATATCCAGGCTGTGTTGGCGCAGGCAAGACGTGGCCATTCACGCATAAGGACGGCAGTCTTTATCGAGGAGTCCATGCGTTGCTATCGACCTTGGTAGCCTCGGCCGACGGTCAAACAGGTCACGAAGGCGTACCTGATCAAAGGTGTTAAAATGGAGGACCAGTTGCTTCTACGCGCATTCCGTTATGACGATATTGCATCTCTATTGACCTGGTTCCCCACAGCGGAGGATTTGGCTCAATGGGGAAGTCCGGCCCGGACATTTCCCTTAGACGAGGCTCAAATCATAGCCTTTCTTAAAGAAACGGAAGGCGACGAGCCAAAAAGACGAATGTGGGCCGGCGAAGTCAATGGTGCTTTCGTTGCCACCGCTACGACAATCATCGATTGGCATCAGGGGGTCGTCCTCCTCGGTTTTATCGGTATAAGTCCTGCAGAACGAGGTCGGGGGTTGGCCCACCCGTTCCTTCAAAAGGTTATCGATACAACGTTTGTCGACGAGCGGATCGAACGGATTGAGTTGAACGTTTATACATTTAATGAACCTGCTATCCGTACTTATGAAAAGCTCGGGTTTTTACGCGAAGGCGTGCGCCGCTCCTTGGCTCGATTAGGAACGGTCAGATGGGACGCCGCCCATTATGCGTTGCTCAGGTCAGATCCACCCCCGCTCCAATGAGCGCTCTCTGTCGATAGCAGCGTATCATTCCAGGAATGTGTGCCTCAATCAGCTGATGGTGCGATGAAAACTCTTGGCATTGACGCGGACGATATGCCCGACCGGACTAAATCGGCGGCATGTCGAGGCCGTTTGGTAGCGAAATCCAAATGACAGTTTGCGCCTCGGGGGAGTGGCGTGACAGATGTCCCTTGCCGTGTGTGTCTTCTACTAAAACAAAACGACCCGCCGGGACGTGGCGCATGTCTCCATCGCTCGTCTCATAGTCAACCGAACCATCTAGCCTGACACAAAGGTTCGGGTCTGGAACTGTGTGCCAGGCAACCTCGCGCATGCCGGCAGGGATGCGGGCGATCCGGACGTGGGATGCTGGGTAACTGGAGGTCACGTCAAACGGCACAGCATCGGGGTGCACCGACATCTTCGTTGTTGGCAATTCGACATCGTCGAAATGCGACTCGCCGTCCGGAGTCGCATAAATGCGCAGACATTTCATTGCGGCTCGCTCCTTTGATCTGCGTTGCTTACCACGGAGCAAGCTGGGCTGTGCCCACGCCTCTGATGCGGGTTGAAACCATTTATCTCAAGTCGTGCTGGTCTTGCGATAGACACTATTCGAGTTGGATCCAGAGAAGCCACCTGGCTCCGGGATCTCTGATCATCAGAATGAATCGGACCGCGGCCAATCTCGACGATGGATGGGAAGCGACCATCGTCGCAGACCGTGGAAACGGACGTTGGTGGGGCACTCAAACAGCTTAATTTCAGTGCTCTTGCACACAGACTTTCGATCACGAGGCTCGCGTCTCTTTCATGAGCAGCCGCTAGCGAAGCCACTGAGCCGTAAAAGCAATCGCACGCTGCCGGGCATTGAACGCATCTCGATTGGAGAGATCGAGATCGAAGCCGTGCCCTTCGTTTCGAAACACAACGAGTTCCGCGACACCGCCGAGGCGCTTGGCTGTTTCTACAAGCTTTGAGCCCTGGCTTAAGGACACTGATCGATCAGCATCACCATGGATGTCCAACAGCGGCGGCAGATGGTCGATACGTCGTGTATAGAAAGTGGGTAGTCCTGCGTAAAACACGGTGAGGACGGAAAACATTGGGTCGCTGGCCGCTGCAACGCCAACAAATCCCCCAAGCGAAAAGCCGAGGAGGCCCACAGAACCCGAGCTATTCTCATGCTCACGAGCCATGCTTGCGACAGACCTCACGAGAGAAACCCATCGATCGACAGATCGAGCATACTCCACCTCCCGAGAGGACGCATTTTGAGCCTCATTGATCGCTTTCAGCTCTCCCGGCTGAAAATAGGTGAATAGCAACGTGTCGATGTTGGCGCCTGCAAGATCGCAGGCGTAGCGATCATAGGCTTGATAGTTCGCATCCAGCCCCTTGGAGCCGTGCAGCAGGAGAACCGTCGGTCGCTTACCTCTGCTCGCCGCTCCATACCGTTTCAACTCGAGAGGCTGTCCCTTTAGCGTCAGCCTTTCGGTGACCAGAGTTGGCGCCGACGCGGCCGAACCGCTGCTTTTTCCCATGATGCTAAAAACAGCGGTCAAGACTGCGGCGCGTCGCGTGATTGAAACGGATGTCATTGTCGACGTCACCTTTCAATTGGGGTTTAAAAGCAGCTGCTTTAATGTCTGAATTTGGCGAAAGCAGTCACTCGTCTCCAAAAAATCGGTGATCGCTGGCAACCGAAGGCAGCATCGGTTGCAAGAGGGTCTGCGGACCGACAGTTGTCTGGCTGACAAAGCCGCAAGCTGTCGGTCATGGCTTAGGCAGACGGCCTTGTTCCCGGTCGGAGATAGGCAAACATGTGAGGCACGTAATCGGCTTTCCCGATCTCGACACCTTGCTGACGCAGGATGGCGTAAGCGGTGACGACATGGAAATAGAACTGAGCGAGCACCCAATCTCGCGCATAGTCTTCGCCGGTCATATCGAACGAAATACCCCTCGGAAGCTCGAGCGTGATCGGCAGAATGGCACCCGCATCAAGCGCGTCGCCGGAAAGGCCATCCAGAAACGACAGCGCTTCGCCAATCCGAGCGCGGGCTTGCGACAGCGATCCAGGCACATCGCCGGCATGACGTCCTTCGGTTGCCACGTCGACAAGCGACGACGGAATGCTCTCACCCCGTAACCTGAGCGAAGCCTCTTGGGCTTGATAGGCAGCGAAGCGTAATTGGGATGACAGCGGGTACATGTCTGCCGTCAAACGTGCCGCCAGCAGGCCCTCCGCCCGGTCGGGCATTTGCTGTTCCGCTTTTTCGAGCAGGCCGGAGAGCGTCCGCAACATATTCTTGAAGGTCGGAACAAGAAGTTCGGTCAGTGACATGAAAACCTCCACTCTAACGTCAGGGTCCAGATGAAATGCTCTGCGTCAGGGGTCGAGAGCATCCATCCGATTCTGCTAATGAGCTTTATCAGAAGCGATCCGACTCATCCTTGTCGCAAAGAGATCGGCGCCGATCCGTCCGATTTCGGGATCGGGGGCATGACATGCTGTCGTTCTGCAGACTTCGCAACACCTGCGTGCCCGGATCGACGCCACGTGTCGTTGCGGCCCAGACCACGCTCGTCGTCCCTTGCTGCGGATAAACATCGATCCGATCGCCACCACCGCTTCCGGTCGACCTTGAGGGACGTGCAAGCGGGTTCTTGGCTTGCAGCATCGGCCTCACATCATATGCCGGATTGGGCCTGCTATCGCAGCCCGAATTCGTCGGTTAAAGCGTTGGTACGTTCGCCGACTGCGATGCCGGCTCACCAGCGGCCGATCGTCATCATCGGCACCGGCGGCATCGTGGCCGACGCTCACCTGCCGGCTTATCGCAAAGCTGGGTTCCAGATCGCGGGGCTCTACGACCGAGATGGCGCAAAGGCGTCGTCTCTCGCCGCAACTGGAATATCCCCCGGGTCTTCACTTCGCTCGCTGAGGCCGTCGCGAGCTCCGGCGTCGTGTTCGACGCCCTCGCGCGCGGACTGCTGGGGTGGTTGATCGACGTCGAGGTCCCCTTAGATCTCGTACCGCCTTGGCACCTCTTCCCGCATCTGAAGCGTGATCCACGCGTGGAGATCCTGTCGCGCGCCAGCAGAATTGGGCCGCATCAGCCGATTGGGGTCACGAGGCAGCAGAGTTCAGAGGACGAGACGAAAGGGCTTCCCGCACCTCGTCCGTGAGCCTCGCAATCCTCCGCTCCAACACATGATTTCGGTTCAGCCTCTAGAATCGTTCTGTCCACGGCCGAAGGTCGATTTCATGCGACCATGCGTTTCTCGGCTGCGCGAGGACGTCGATGTACGTCTGGGCGATGGCGTCGGGATCGAGCGTGCTGTCAGGTTGATCGCTGGGATCCGGTCGGCGCGGTGAGCGGACGCCGCCGTCGATGTTGAAATGCGCAACGTGGATCCCCTTCGGGCCGAGCTCCCTTGCGGCGCTCTGAGCGAGCCCACGCAGTCCGAACTTGCCCATCGCGAACGCCGCCGATTGGGCGAAACCCTTCATGCCAGCACTCGCGCCGGTGAAGAAGATCGCTCCATGCCCTTTCGCCTCCATTCGCTTCGCGGCCTGCTGGGCGGCCAAGAACGCGCCGAACGTGGTGATGGCGATTGATTGCGCGACCGCGGCGGGATCGACGCTCGAGAGCGGACCGGGGACGCGCGAGCTCGCGTTATAAATCACGATATCGGGCTCCGCGACCTGGCTCTCCATATCGAGGAACAGCTGCGCCACTTGCTCCGGCTGGGAGGCGTCGACGGCAAAGACGGCGGCGCCGGTCTCCTCCGCGAGCGGTTTGAGCTTTTCGACATCGCGAGCGGCGAGGCCGACTTGCACGCCGATCTGAGACAAACGCCGCGCAAGCGAAGCACTGATGCCTGGTCCGGCGCCGATGATCAAGGCGCAGCGATAGGGAAAGTCGGCCATTGAGTGTCTCGCTGTTATTATGCGATGCCGCGAAGGCGGCGGACAAAGGTGGCCACGCCCGGCGCGACAACGTCGGGGGCCTCCTCGGGAATGAAATGGTTTCCCTCCACCTGGATTTCTTCTTGATTCGGGAAGGTCCGGCAGAAGGCGACCTGGTTCGGACTGCTATCGACGATGCCCGGCGTTGCGTGGACATAGAGCTTCGGCACAGAGCTGGTCGCCAGCCATCGCGAATAGGCCTTGACCGCCTCGGCCACATCGGCCGGTTCACCCGCAATGGGGATCTGGCGCGGCCAGCTCAGGGTCGGCCGCCGATCCTCCCCGGCGTTCAGGAACGGTCTGCGATATTCCGCTTTGACGACATCGGAGAGTGGCCGACCAATGGTTCCGAACAGGACCTGCTCGACGAAGACATTGTCCTGCAGGACCATCGCGTCGCCTGCGGGAGAACGCATCGCCTCGAAGGCAGGACGTATGGATTCGCTGAAGTCACTCCACTCGAGCGGCATGACGATCGATTCCATGTAGGCGATGCCCTGCACCCGATCGGCATGCTTGCTCGCATAGTCGAAGCCGAGCGCCGAGCCCCAGTCGTGGACGACGAAGATGATGTTGTCACCGAGATCGAGCTGATCCCAAAGCGCATGCATGAAGCTGCGCTGTTCGACGTAGCCGTATCGGTCAGGACCGGAATTTTGCAGCTTATCTGAATCTCCCTGACCGACCAGATCGCAGGCAATCAGCCGGCCGAGCCCTCGGCAGGCTGGCATGATGTTGCGCCAGAGATAGGACGATGTCGGATTGCCGTGCGAAAAGACGATGGCATCGCCGTCGCCCTCGTCGATATAGGCCATTCGCTGACCATGGACGGTCATGAATTTCTTCTCGGCGAAGGGCGCGTCGCTCAGCTTCATGGTTACGATCCTATCGGTTTTGCGGTTTCGATCTCGTTCGCTTCGTTCGCCGCTTGAGGCCCGTCTGACGCGGTCGAAGAGCAGATCCTGTTCAGGGCGCCCAAGCCGCTCGCCCGCGCGGTCCTAGATTTACGTCTCCCAGGAGACCTCCCCAAAGGCGTCGATTGGTAGTCTGAGATAGCGGCGGCCATTGCTTTCCGGCTCTGGCAGGCGGCCGCCCATGATGTTGACCTGCAGGGCCTGCAGGATCAGCTTCGGCATCGGCAGGCTTCTGTCGCGCGCCTGCCGCGCTCCGATAAAAGCCGGCTTGTCCACACCGGCCAATTGGATATTGCGCGCCTTCTGCTCGCCGACCGTGCTTTCCCAGCGCGGCGCCCGGCCTAGAGGCTGGTAGTCGTGGCCCGTGAAGAGCCGCGTGTCCTCCGGCAAAGCCAGAATCGCCTGCAGCGAGTCCCACAGCTGCTCCGCGCTGCCACCCGGGAAATCGGCGCGGGCGGTTCCGGAATCGGGCATGAAGAACGTGTCATGCACGAAGGCCGCGTCGCCGATCAGATAGGTGATCGATGACAAGGTATGACCAGGGGAAAATAGAACCTGTGCGTCGATCGTCCCGATGGTGAAACGCTCGCCATCCTCGAACAGGTGGTCCCATTGCGAGCCATCGGTTTTCAGCTCGGGCCAATTATAGATGACCTGCCACAGCCGCTGGACCTCGCGGACATGCGCGCCGATCGCGGTCGGCGCGCCGGTTTTCTCACGCAGGTCGTGGGCCGATGAGAGATGGTCGGCATGCGGGTGTGTATCGAGGATCCACTGGACAGTCAGCTTCTCCTCCGCAACGTATCGCAGGATGGCATCGGCGCTCGTCGTGGTGATCGAGCCCGACCTCTCATCGAAATCCAGCACTGGATCGATGATGGCGCATTGGTGAGTGGCTGGGTCCGACACGACATATTGCACGCTGAACGTGCGTGGATCGAAGAAGCCCTTGACGCGCGGCCGCCGCTCCACATCGCGGGCCAGCCATTTGGCGGCGATTGAAAGATCGACGCCCCACTTGGTGCTGAGATCGGCCAAGTCTTGCTGGGCCAATCGCCCGTCCAGCACTTCGCCGATGGCATGGAGGCTCGCGGCGCGGACGCCGCTTTTGCAATGCGCGAAGACGGGGCCGGAAACCTCAGACACGGCCTTTTGGAACGCTCGCACATCGGCCTCGGTGATGGTCGATGCCGTCACGGGAATGAAGTGGAAGGATAGGCCGCCTTCGTCGGCCGCGTGCCGCTCGGCCGCAGGGCTCGGCTGACCGGGTTGTTCGTTCGCCGGACGATTGCTGATGACGCCGACGAACCCGGCAGCGGCAAGGTCGGGAAAGTCCGCGAGATCCGGTTGAGGCGCGACGAAGAGCTTGTCCGATATCTGCGTCGCAGACGGATGCATCGAAACGGAATTCGACACTCTGGAATCCTTTTTAAAGGAGCGAGGTCACGCCTTAACCCCGCGAGATGTGCGATTGTGAGAGTCAGTGGTCTCGGACGCCGCCAGGCCGATGCCGCCCGTCCCGCCCATGACGACTGCGATCTCAATTGAAGATCGATCGATGGACGGAACGCGCGTTGACTCACGTGGCGGTGGCCTAAGGCCCTCAGAGCTGCGACCAACCCCCATCGACCGGAAGTTCGAGGCCGTTCGTGTAGGTCGCGTCGAAAGCGAGGAAGAGGACGGCCTTGGCGACTTCATCAGGCGTTCCGAAGCGTTTCATCGGATTGGCATCGCGCATTTGCCCGGTGAGGTAGTCGGCCGTTGCTTTATCGGGAAAGGCTTTGCCGATGATCGGCGTCTCGATGGGGCCGGGCGACACCGCATTGACGCGAATGCCGCGCGGAAGCAGCTCAGCGGCGAACGTCCGCGCGAAGGATCGCAGCGCGGCCTTGGCCCCGCCATAGGCGGCGATCATCGGCATCCCCTTGACGTTTGCGGTCGAGGTCGTGAGGACGACAGCGCCGCCCTGGTTGATCAGCGGCCCGAGCTTCTGGACCGCGAAGAACGGTCCCTTGGCGTTCAGGTTGAACATTTCGTCGAAGGCCGCCTCGGTCGTGTCCGCGAGAGGCGCGAAGGTGCTGAACCCGGCGTTGACGAAGAGCAGGTCGAAGGTGTCGAACTCGGACTTCACCCGAGAGGCGAGGACATCGAGGTCCGTCAACGAGCGCGCGTCGCTCGATACCACGATGCCGGCCGCCCCGAGCTCTTTCTGCGTCGACTCCAGGCCGGCCGGCGAGCGCCCCGTCACCACAACGCGCGCGCCTCCCTGGACGAGCATCTTCGCCGTCGCGAGCCCAATGCCGCTTGTGCCGCCGATGATGACAGCCCGTTTCGCGTCATACCGTTGCATGCTGTAGTCTCCTTGCGATGTGAGGGCCGCGTGACAATTTAGAACTGTCTGGTACGAAAATTAGCGGGACCCTGCAAGGAGTTTTGAACTGAATGTTTCAAAATAGCGCCAAGCCGCGTGGACGGCCGCGCGGCTTCGACGAGCAGCAGGCGTTGGACAAGGCGATCCAGGTGTTCTGGTCGAAAGGCTACGACGGCGTGACGATCGATGATCTCGTTGCCGCAATGGGCGTGGGACGGCCGAGCCTCTATGCCGTCTTTGGCGATAAGCGGACGTTGTTCTTGCGCGTCCTCCGGTCTTACGCCGAAACGAAAGGCACGCGCGCCGCGGCTGCACTGCTCACGCCGCAATTGCTTCGTGATGCGATCCGCGGCCTCCTGCGATATGCCGTGGAAAGTGCGACCGAGGAAGACTCCGCGCCGGGATGTCTTCTCGGCTGCATCGCACCACTCGTAGACGATGCCGAGGTCCGACTATCCCTAAGGGACTCGGCTGATGCCACCGCGGCGCTCGTGGAATGCCGTTTCCGCGAGGGGATCAGCGCGGGAGAGATCCCGGCTGATTTCCCTGTTGCCGCGCGCGCGAGCCTGGTTCTCGATCTTATCCAAGGGCTTTCGATGCGGGCGCGGATCGGCACGCCGCGCGAGACGCTCCTCCAAGACGCCGATGAAGGCGCCGAGGTGGTGCTCCTGTCGCGGCGGGACAATGCGGTGCTGGGCGCTTGAAGCTGGTTGGCATGTCGCTCGAAGCGAGCAGCCTTCATTTCCTCACGGAACGCCAACGATCGAGCGCTCGGAGATTGCCCGCGGCGTGATCGATCGGTTCAGGTCGGGTGGAACACGACCTTCACGCAGCCGTCCTTCTTGGCCTTGAACATGCTGTAGAGGTCCGGACCATCCTCCAGCTTATCGCTTCGATGCGTGATCAGGGATGTCGTGTCGACCTTCTTGTCTTGGATCAGCTTGGTCAGGGGCTCGAGATAACGCTTCACATGCGTCTGGCCGCTCCGAAGCGTCAGACCCTTCTGCACGATCTGCCCCATATTGACCGACACGGGGCCACCATAGACACCCGGGACAGAGACGATGCCGCAGGGGCGAACTGCCTTGATGGCCTGCTCAAGCGCATAGACGCGTTCGGACGGAACCAGCTTCTCTTTGGCGGCGCTCAAAAGACCCGCTTGTCCATGCCCGGCGCTCGCTTCCATGCCGACGCAATCGATCACCGCATCGGCGCCTTCGCCTTTGCTGATCTCCACAATGCGCTCGTAAACATCCTCTTGAGCGAAATCGATGATGTCGGTCGCGCCGGACTTGCGCGCCATCGCGATCCGCTCGGGGACGGTGTCGATCGCGATGATCCGCTCGGCGCCCAGCACCTTCGCCGATTGGATGGCGAACAAACCCACCGGACCACATCCCCAGATCGCGATGATCTCACCGCCCTTGATCTCGCAATGCTCCGCACCCTGATATCCCGTAGGAAAGATATCGGTCAGGAACAGCACTTCCTCATCGGTCATGCCGTCCGGCACCTTCATGGGTGCGACATCCGCCATCGGTACGCGCACATATTCGGCTTGCCCGCCGGAATATCCGCCGGTCAGATGTGAATAGCCGAACAAGCCTGCGGTCGTGTAGCCGAACTGCTCGGCCGCCATGGCGGCGTTGCGGTTCGAGCGTTGGCACACCGAATAGTTGCCGAGTTTGCACTGACGGCACTCGCCGCAATTGATATTGAACGGAACGACGATCCGGTCGCCCTTCTTGAATTTCGTATGGGCCGAGCCGGTCTCCACGACCTCTCCCATGAATTCATGTCCGAGGATGTCGCCGCTCTTCATGGTCGGCATGAGGCCGTCCATGAGATGCAGGTCGGACCCGCAGATCGCACAGCTCGTCACCTTGATGATGACGTCGCGCGCCTCTTCGATTTTGGGATCAGGAACGGTGTCGCACCGGATGTCGTTGGTGCCGTGCCAGCAGAGAGCTTTCATGACGGGGTCTCTTGATTTGGGGTAGGAACCCCAAAAACTCGACATCCGTCGTTCCGTTCCTCCGGCTCAGCTTGGTGGATGCGGGGCTCGGCTCAAGCGTCTGATAACGGACCGCTCAAACTAGCGTGTCGCTCGACACCGGCTCGAGCAGCCCAACCATCACGCGCGCGATATGACGCACGATATCGGGTGCCCCGGTCATCTCGCCAAAACTGCCGCGCGTAAGCGGCCCGATCGCCAAGAGGCCAGGTTGAGCCCGCCCTTCGCAATTGAGGATCCGGCTCCCGAGATCGGTCTCGATCCCCTGCCCGATCGCGTCGGGCCGCGCGAGACCGCGATCGAGAAGGTGACGCAGAAGTGGCACGTCGGCGATCGCTTTGCCGGGTCCCGTGCAGAGCACGATGGCGTCAAAGAAGCGCTCGTTTCGTCGTTGACCGGGACGCTTCAATGTCGCGACAAGGCGGCCCCCGTCCTGATCGATGCCAACGATGCTCGCTCGCTCGAGTTTCAGTCGGCCGAGCCCGCGGTGCCGCTCGATCAGCTCATGCGGTTGGGGCGCGATACGAAAGCGGTGCACCTCCCAAAAGGGCAGCAGGCGATGGACGACGCGTCTTTGCTCCTTGGCGGGCAGCGCACGCCAGATCTCGGGGAGGCGTGATCGAAACGCGTCGGCCATCGCCTGCCATCCCGGCGTCGGAGCGGCGTCGCGCATGCGTCGGCGGACGAGCCGAAGCAGGTCGAGCGCGGTTCGCGGCAGGTCGTATCCGTCGAGAAAGTCGATCCCGTCGACGAAGGTGCCATGCGGAAGCGCCAGAAGTCCTCGGCGCGACACAGCCGTCACGGCGCCAGAATGGCCGGCGCGGTCGAGCGAAGCGATCACATCCGCCATGCTCAATCCGGTTCCGACGATCAGAACGTCGTCCAGTCGTCCGATCGGCGCAAAGGCGTCGCGGCGCCAGGGATTGCGGATGAACCGAGGGTCGGCTAGCGCGGTCGCGCTCACGGGGCAAGGCAGCAGCGGGGGAGAGTGGCCGGTGCATAAAGCGACGACATCACCCCGGAGCGGCTCGGCTTCTCCGGCGAGCGTCACGGTCCAGGCCGCGCCGAGCTCATCCGACGGATCTACCGCCGAGGCGGTGGCCACGTGGTGTCGAAAGCTCACGCGATCGCGCGCGGAAACGATCGCCTCGCGTAGGGTCGCCTCGATATAGCGGCCATAGGCATGTCGCGGCACGTAGTGATGACCCTGAGGGTCCGTGCTGGCGGCATCGGGCAACGCCTGATGATCGAACAACCAGCGAGTGAGATGATCGACGTCGTCGGGAAGAACCGACATTTTGTTGGTCGGCACGTTGATGCGATGCACCGGATCGAGCGTGCCATAGGCCGTGCCGAAACCGAGGTCGGCCTGGGGCTCGACGACATCGATCCAAAGCGGCGTCAATGTCGTGCGAATCGCATGGATTACGACGGCCGCGCCAGTATAGCCGCCGCCGATCACGATAAGCCGCATGGTTTGGCTCGGCTGCCTGATGTGCCCGGGCTGCTCGATCATCGGTCGACATCACTCCTGCTCGCCCCAGGTTCGCCCGTCATGGCGCCTTCGGCCCCTGCGCTCCAGCTCGGACCACTATTGACCCTGCAGTGGAGTGGGCCCCTGACAATGGACAGGTTGGCGATCGTCGATTGACCGGAGGTCGGGCTTTCGAAAGATGAAAGTCCATGAGTCAACACCGAACCCACAGCGTCGAATTCAAGCGACAGGTTGTCCAGGAGTACCTGGCTGGCGAGACCCTGCATGGTCTCGCCAAGCGCCACGATCTGTCACGCAACCTGATCCGGATCTGGGTAGATAAGTTTCAGGCGGGGGCGCTCGATCAGGACCTGGGCGCGGCAGACCTTCTGCAGGCCTATGAGGCGCGCATCGCAGCGCTTGAGCGGCTGGTCGGAAAACAGGCTCTCGAGCTGGACTTTCTAAAGGGGGCTTCTCATGCATCTCTCCGGCCGAAAAGCGTGCCCGTGTCCTTAGCAGGCCCTGCGGCTTGTCTGTCGCAGAGGGGTGCCGGCTGATGGGTCTTGCTCGCTCCACGTTCTATGACGGGCCGGTGGCTGCCGTCGACGAAACCGCCCTTGTCGAAGCGATGTGGCGGATCTGCGAAGAGTTCGAGCGTTACGGATGGCGTCGTGTTCGAGCAGCTCTTGGGCAGCAGGGTCTCGTGGTCAATCACAAGAAGGTCCGCCGGCTCATGCGCGAGCATGACCTGCAACCGCGGATCCGACGGCGCACAACCATCACGACCGACAGTGATCACGATCATCCCATCTTCGCCAATCTGACACAGGACATGGCGCTGAACGGGCCAGACCAACTCTGGGTCGCCGACATCACCTACGTTCAAGTGGTCGGCTCATTCGTCTACGTTGCCATTGTCCTCGACGCCTGGTCGAGAAGGGTCGTGGGCTATGCCATGAGCCGATCGATCGATGCCCGGTTGACCCTGGCGGCTCTGAGGGCTGCCGTTGTGGATCGCAAACCGTCGTCCGGTTGCGTGCATCACTCGGATCGAGGATCGCAATATGCTGCCAAGGTCTACCGCGACGAACTCGCGGCCCGCGGCCTCAAAGGATCTATGGGAAGACGTGGCAATCCATACGACAATGCCAAGGCCGAAAGCTTCATGAAGACCCTCAAGGTCGAGGCGGTCTACCCGATGGCCTTCGAGACGTTCGAGGATGTGGCCGAACACCTTCCCCGCTTCATCGAAGAGACCTACAACGCTACGAGGCTGCATTCTGCCCTCGGCTATCTCAGCCCAAAACAGTTCGAGGATTACTTCACCCGGCAGACGGTCAAGTCGGCGGCTTAAAACCGTCCACCGGAAGGGGCCCACTCCACAGATCGGTCGCAATGCGATCTTTTCCGACCGTCGTTCGTTTTTGCCGCAGGTGCCCGAGCTTGGGAACCAGCACAAACGGAGACACCCCATGAAAACGCAAGGTTCGGCAGTGTGGCAGGGCGGTCTAAAAGACGGCAAAGGCGCGATCTCGACCAAGAGTGGCGCGCTTGCAAGCTACCCCTATGGCTTCGCGGCTCGTTTCGAGGGCAAGTCTGGCACCAATCCCGAGGAACTGATCGGCGCCGCGCATGCGGGCTGCTTCACCATGGCGCTGTCGCTCATCCTCGGTGAGGCTCACCTCACAGCCGACCAGATGGAGACGACCGCCGAGGTGACGCTCGACAAGGAAGGCGACGGATACGCCATCACGGCCGTCCACCTGACCCTGACGGCCAAAATCCCGGGGATCGATCAAGCCCAATTCGAAGAGCTTGCGGGCCAAGCCAAGGCCGGCTGCCCGGTTTCGAAGCTCCTGAAGGCCCACATCACCATGGACGCGCAGCTCGTCGGCTGACGCTCGCGGCCCCTCCGTCGCGCGCGGTCAACCGACGCGCGACGCCAGCACCTTATCGACGCGACGCCCGTCGAGATCGACGACTTCGAGGCGCCAGTCTCCGACGATGACGATCTCGCCAGTCTTCGGCAGATGACGCATCTCGGCGATGACCAGACCGGCCACGGTCTGGAAGCCACGTCGCTCCGGCAACGACAAGCCAAGGCGCTCGGCCATTTCGTACGCCGGCATCGATCCGGCCAGCAGCCATGTTCCGTCCTGGCGCTGGACCGCTTGCTCGTCTTCCTCCCCGTCGCTCGAACGGAAAACGCCCGCAATGGCCTCGAGAACATCGGCGGGCGTCACGATTCCCTCGAAATGTCCGTATTCGTCATGCACCAGCAGCATCGGCACCTCAGCCGCCCGAAGCGTTTCGAGCACCGCCAGTGCATCGATCGAATCAGGCACGATCGGGGCCGTGCGCAGAAAGGCGCGCAGATCGAGTGTGCGCCCTGCCAAGATCGCTGCCAGCACATCACGCGATTGGACGACGCCGAGAAGATCGTCGGTGCCGCGCTCCCCAACGGGCAACCGCGAATGCGGGCTGGCGATGAGCTTGGCCCGGATCACGCCTTCGCTTTCGGCAAGATTGATCCAATCCACTTCGGTCCGCGGCGTCATCAGGCTTCGCGCGGTCCGGTCGCCGAGCCGCAATACACCCGAGATCATGTCGCGCTCGCTATTTTCGATCACGCCGGCGGCTTCCGCCTCCGCCACAAGCGAGCGCAATTCGTCGCCCGTCACGGCCCGATCCGACGCGGCCTTCTGCCCGAGCAGGTGGAACACCAGTCGGGTGGAGGCATCGAGCAGCCAGACAGGAGGCGCCCCGATGCGGGACAAGAGCGTCATCGGCGGGGCGACAAGGCAGGCGATGGATTCGGCGTTGCGAAGCGCGAGTTGCTTCGGGACGAGCTCGCCGACCACCACCGAGAGATAGGTGATGACCACGATGACGACACCGTAACCAAGCGGTTCCGCAAGCCAAAGCGGCGCGCCCCGATCGAGCAGCATGTCGGTCAGACGTCCGCCGAGCGCCGCACCCGAAAATGCGCCGGCCAGAATGCCGATGAGCGTGATGCCGATCTGCACCGTCGAGAGAAACTTACCGGGATTGTCGGCGAGGCTCAAAGCAGCACGGGCCCCGGTCCGGCCTTCTTCCGCCAGAGCTCGAAGGCGACCCTTCCGGGCCGAAACGACCGCCAATTCAGAAAGAGCAAACACCCCGTTCAACAGGATGAGAAAAACCGCAACGACGAGTTCGAACACTGGCAATCAGGCCGGTTCGCGTCAAAGCGGCCGGACCCTCTCCTTCCGCGAGATAGACCTCGTTACCATGGTTGGCCCGGCCCGACCCGTCAAGCAGCCGCACGAGCCCGTCATGCCCGCTGTCGCCGGCACATGACGGACTATCGTGCGTCGACGACGGGTCGATGAATATCGTCACATCGGTGTCACGTTTTATTTGAAAAACCGTCACGATGTTGCAAAAATACATTTCGTCTGACGATCTGATCTGGGGCAAAAATATTACGAAATCGTGTCGAAAAATTGCGCTAGTGCACTGTCCGAGTTCACTAGGGCCGAAACGATGCGATTCCAAGCCACAACGTCGAGTATAGCAATAGCAACTGTTCTTCTAAGTGGAACATATTCCCACGCTCAGCAAGTCCCGACGTCGCCGCCCGTCAACTTTACGAACAGCTCGACTGCAAGTGTTGGCAGCCAGATTGCCGGGGTGCTGGACGATTACGCTGTGCTGATGCAGAATAATCCAGCCGTGATGGTCCAGAATTATCAGACCGTCGTGACCATGACGCAAAATCGCACGACCGACCAAACCCTCAAGGCTTTGCACGACGACCGGACGGCGCAGCCCTACAGCATTCAAAATGGCCTCGGCGCACTGACGTCCCTCTATCTGACCGGTGCAGCCGCGTCCGCCTCGGGCGTGACCCCCGCCGGTTTGACATCGACCACCTACGCGACATCGACGCTGGCGGATTATCAGAACAACATCAACTTTCTGAACGGCGCGAGCGCCGGTTCAGCGACCTTCTCCAATGGCACGGCGACGCCGCTCGCCAATGCGGTCAACTTCATCAACAACGTCGTCCGGAACAACTCTTCGACCGAGCCGCCGAAGCGGATCTTCGAGCGCTACCAGGGCGCCAATCCGGCCATCAATCCTCTCGATGCGCGTTACGCCAACTATAACGTCAGCACCAATCCCAAGGGACTGAGCACCGCCGACACCGCGAATTTCGTCGTGCCGAGCTATCTCTCGTCGTTCACGGTTCCGGCGCCGTACGGGACCACGGCAAATTGGGTCAAAGGCTTCACGGTCACACAGGCCATGATCGATGCGAATGGCGGCAAACCGCTGACCGCGCCCAATCTCGGCACCTTCGACGCCAGTGGCAATCTGATCAGCGCAACCTTTGGGGTCGGCGCCTACGTGCCGGGGATCGGCACCGCTCCGCGCCCGTATCGCGTCAGCACGGCCGTGAACATTCCATCACCGCTTTATCAGGTCATCAACTCGACCAACCCTTATGCCGATGGTGCTTTCCCGAGCGGCCACACCAACTCGGGCGAGTTGCAGGCTCTCGGCCTCGCCTTCCTGATCCCGCAACAAGGGCAGGAACTGCTGACCCGCGCGGCCGACCTCGGCAACGACCGTATCCTGGCCGGAATGCATTCGCCGCTGGACGTGATCGGCGGCCGCATGGAGGCGACGGCGCTGGCCGCCACCAACATCTATGCGACGCTCTACGATGCGAACGGCAATCGTGTGGATTGGACCAACCCGGCCAATACCGCGGCTTATGCAACCTATCAGGCTGTGCAATCGACCCAAGCTTACCTCAGCAGCGCGTGCGGAACCACGAGTGTCGCGGCCTGCATTCAGGCCGCCCAGGCGTCGGGCGCGAACGCCAGCGATCCCTTCGGCAATGCTGCGGCCAATAAGGCGGCTTATACGGCGGAATTGACCTATGGGTTCACGCCGATCGGACCGAGCACGCCGCTCCTGGCCTCGCAGGTTCCGATTCAGGCCCAGGTCCTGTTGCTGACGCGCTTCCCCTATCTCACCGATGCACAGCGGATCGAGATCCTGGCCACCACCGGCCTGCCGTCGGGTTATCCGCTGCTCAGCGGCAACACCTACGACAATTGGGGGCGTCTGAACCTCTATGCGGCCTATGATGGCTATGGCGCCTTCAACGGGCAGACCGCCATCACGATGGATGCGTCGCTCGGCGGCTATTACGCAAGTGACTCCTATAACAACGACATCGGCGGCGCCGGTGGCCTGACCTTGGGCGGCACGGGCCAGCTGACGCTGACCGGCAAGAACACCTATACGGGTCCGACAATCATCAACGGCGGCACATTGGAGGTTGCAGGATCGATCGTCTCGCCCTCGACCGTGAACGCGACCGGCACGCTCGCCGGGTCGGGGACGGTGGGTGCGGTCCAGGTCAACGCCGGCGGAACGCTCGCACCCGGAAGCCTTGTGGCGCAGACCGCGTTGCTGGCCGGAACGACATCCGTTGCGGCGACCACGCTGAACGTCGCCGGCGCCTTGCAGTTCGCCTCCGGATCGACACTCGCGATTGCGGCGACCCCGAGCCAAGCCAGTTCGGTCGTCGCGACCGGCGCGGCCACGATCACGGGCGGCACGGTCGCGGTCCAGGCGGCGCCGACCGGATCGTTCTTGCCTTATGTCAATTACAAGATCCTCACGGCATCGAGCGTCACCGGAACCTTCGCGAATGCCAGCACAAACCTGCCGTTCCTCACGGCGGCCCTGTCCTATGATGCCAATGACGTCTTCGTCTCGCTGAACCGCAACAACGTCAGCTTCAATGCAGCGGCCGCGACGCCCAACCAACTCGCCGTGGCACAGACGCTGAGCAACACCTCGCGGCAGCCGACGAGCGGGGCCGGCGGCGCCCTTCTCAACGCGGTCTTCGGCCTGCGCAGCACACAGGAAGCCCGCACGGCCTTCGACAGCCTCTCGGGCGAGGGGTTGGTCGCGACAGAAAACGCAGGGATCCAGGCCGCCCACGTCTTCTCCGGCGTCATCAATGATCAGGCGACGTCCTTGCTGACCGGCGGTCTCGGGGCCGTCAACAGCATCACCATGGGGGCGAGCCTGCCGCCCGGCGTCCTCGGTTACGCGCCGGCAAGCCCGATCACGTCGCCGATCGTCCTCGATCGTAAACTGCCGCCGCCGCGCACCTACCGGGTCTGGTCGACCGGCTTCGGCGGTGGCGTCTCGCTCACCGGCAATGCCAATATCGCGAGCGAAACCGGCGATTATCGCGGCGGCGTCTTGGGCCTCGACTATCAGGTCCATCCCAACATCCTGATCGGCGCCGCGGTGGGCGGGAGCGACTCGAGCTTCAATGTCCGCTCGCGATCGACCTCCGGCGACGTCACCGGCTTCCATGGCGGCGTCTATAGCCTCGTCAATTTCGGGCCCTATTACGGATCGAACTCCGTGACGGTCTCGTCCTTCTCCAACCATACAATCCGTGCGATCGCCGGCCTGACTGGCTTCGCGGCGACCGAGAAAGCGTCATTCGGTTCGCTCGACATCAGAACTCGCGCGGAATTCGGCCGGGTGTTCGACTATGGCAGCCTCGGTGGCTTTACGGCCCTGAAGGTGACGCCCTTCGTGGCCGTCGAGGCCGCGCAATTGCACACGGATGGCTTCACCGAGCGCAACGCCACCGGCTCGACCAACATCTTCGGGTTGAACCATCGCGGGCAGGACACGACTGACATTCCCGTCTTCGTCGGCGCGCGGTTCGAATCGGCTTATGCGGTCGGACCCGGCATGATGCTGCGGCCGATGGTCAGCCTTGCCTACCTGCATGAATTCGCGCCCCAGCGAAATCTCGAGAACGGCTTCGTGTCGCTGCCGGGCTCGACCTTCCTGGTGTCCGGAGCACGGCCGTACTCCAATGCGGCACAGACCAAGGCGGGCTTCGAACTCGATATGGGCCACGGCGTCGGCTTCTTCGCCAATTTCGACGGCGAATTCTCGGCGCGGGAACGCGGCTACGGCGGCAAGGGCGGCCTCCAGATCACCTGGTAGTCCGCTTCGCAAAAGTCCGCCTCGCGGAACGCCACCTCAAAAGCCAACGGGGCCATCTTCGGATGGCCCTTTTGCGTCACCCCATCAGCAAACGCGACCGCACGGGATGCGTAAGCTCACGGGTCGGGTCCGGTGCGCCGACAGGCCGCCATTGTCGAGCAGCATCCATGCACCATCTCCCAACCATGGAAAAAGTAACAGTCTGGTATGACGGCAGCTGCCCGCTATGTCGGCGCGAGATCGTGCTGATGCATCGGCTCGACACGCGCTCGGCGATCGATTTTATCGATCTTGAGAGTCAAGATGCGGCTTGCCCGCTCGACAAAGCTGATCTGCTGGCCCGTTTTCATGCCTTGGAAAACGGCCAACTGCTGTCCGGTGCGGCCGCCTTCGCGGCCATGTGGCGAGCCATCCCGCGGCTGAGGCTTCTCGGGCTTGCGGCACGCCAGCCGGTCGTGCTGTTTGCGCTGGAGCGGCTCTACCGGATCTTCCTCCGCGTTCGGCCACGACTACAACGACTTGTCACGCGTCTCGACGCAGCCGCAGCCGCACACCGGCCGCAGACACCCGCGACTTAAGTCACTGCGGACCGTCGCTTTTCAAGGAATGCAGGCGGCGGGGGATAGTCACTTCCGGCCGCTTGTTTTTCGAAAGATCGCAGGGCCAGAAGGTACGAGTCGATCTCGCGTTCATGCCGCAGACGCGCCGCCGGCGCCAAGGCGGCAATCTGTTGTTTGACGAAGGTTGCGTCGTATAGGCGACGACGACGTAGTTCATCCGCTTCAGAAAGGCTCATGATCGGCTCCGCTTTAGTCGCCGGTACCCTGCCGACGCGGAGCCGTCATTTGCCTTTGTTATAAATGATCGCGTTTCCGTCGGTGCGTCTGCGGCCCAATAGCGCTGGACCCACGGCACGGGACCAAATCCGAATTTCCGGGACGTGCCCCAGCGCGTTGTGCGGTCGCCCAGAAGATCCCAGGGACGCGGAGAGCCGTGGAAGACCACGATCCGCGCATGCTTCGGCTCTCGGATGCGGCGAAAGACCAAATTCAACGGATAATACCAAACGCAACTCCGTTTGAAGCTGACGGTCCAGTCGCTCGGCCAATAATGCTTGGTGTTCGCCGCAAGACCGATGAAGCCCTGATCGGTGTGGCCGACCGCATAGGCAGCTTCCTGATCGGCCATGAAGCGGTTGAAGATGATATGCTGCTGGTTCGGGACCCAGGCGAAGAGAGACCCCTGTGCTCCCCGGTCGGGCCTGAGCGCGGCAGGCAGGATGCTCCAGAGCATCGGGTTCCATTCCTTCAGGATGTGAAGGCCAGGGATCGTACGCGCCCGATCGACGAAGATGCTGAGCGAGCCGAGGATCACCACGTCGAGATCGATATACATCACGAGGCTGGCATCATCGAAGAGACCGGGCATAAACACCGACAGCTTGGGCCAGCACCCAGATGTCCAGCGTTCGGGCGGCAGCCCGAGGTCGGGAATTGGACGGGCATCGATCCCAGCCGATAATCCGGCCGCATCATCCGTGAGGCAAACGAACCGGAAGGGCTCCTTGAGATGTCGCGTAACGCCCCGATACAAACCATTGACGTGTTCGGCCAGGAAGGTCTGACCCCATTTCATACAGACGATCGTCAGCATTTCGGTTCCATGAGAGGGCTTCGTTCCGTCGCGCTGTCGGCGATGGAGCGCCTTCAGTCGATCGGTCGCCGCCTCTCTGGCATAGCTTGGCAGCATCACCAAACCGAAGGCGCAGCCAGCATGACGCAGCGTCCGACGATGCGGCACGGAGCGTGTCGGACCCCCGCTTCCACGTGAGTTGGGGTTAGCGCGCCGTGCGGCGGCCGCCCGCGACCACAATCACGCCGATGATGACGAGGCCGGTGACCAGCAGGCGCACCCCGGCGCTGACCCCGTAGGTGTTGAGCATGGTCAGCAGCATGACGAGAAAGAGCGAGGCGCCCCACAGGCCGGTGACGTTCGCCTTGCCTCCGGCCACCGAGGTCCCGCCGATCACCACGACGGCGATCGACGTGAGGAGATATTCGTTGCCAATATCGAGCGACGAGCCACGAAAATAGCCCGCCAAAAGCGCCCCGCTGAGGCCGCCGAGCCCGCCGCTCAGAGTGTAGGTCAGCAGCCTGATCCGCTCGACCGGCAGGTTGGCAAGGCGAGCCGCCCGCGCGTTCTGCCCGATGGCCGCAACGGAGCGGCCGAAGACGGTGCGGTGCAGGAGGACCGCGATCACGAGGCTGAACAAGACGGCACCGATCGCGACCAGCGACACGCCGTCGACCGCCGCACTCATCGCATCGGCAAAGCCCGGCGGCGGTTTGACCTGCAGGCCGCGACCATAGCTGATGCCGATCGACTGGATGACGAAGCTGGCCGACAGCGTCGCGATGATGGGCGGAATGCGGAGAAGTCGGATCAGCAGGTAATTGGCTCCGCCGATCGCCATGCCGGCCGCTATCGCGGCAGCGAGGCCCAGCACGATCCGGTCGTCCGATCCGCCCATCACCTTCATGGCGACAGCGCTGGCGAGCCCGATATTGGCCGGCAGCGAGAGATCGACGTTGCCGGGTCCGAGCGTGACGACGAACATCTGCGCTGTGCCGACGATCACCGAAAAAGCCGCCAGCGCGATGCCGGCCGACACCATGCCGCCCGCCCCATAGCCGCCGGTATAGAGGATGGCGGCGATCCAAACCGCCACGGCGCCGACAAACGACCAGAGCCAGGGTTGAGCCAGGATGGTCTTCAAGGACATCTTCACGCGGTCGTTCCGGTTCGATTGATGATGACGCGCGCCGCAAGTACGACGATGAGGATGCCGCCCTGTGCCGCCACCTGCCAATCCGGCGAGATGTGCATGAAATTGAGCAGCGAGCCCGCGAGCGTAAGGGTCATGGCGCCGATGACGGCGCCGATCGGCGAGACGCGTCCGCCGACGAACTCGCCGCCGCCGAGGATCGTGCCCGCGATCGAGAGAAGCGTGTAGCCGTTACCGAGATTGGCGTCCGCCGAGGTGGTCAGGCCGATCAAGGCCATGCCGGCTAAGACGCCGCACAACCCGGTGAGACCGAACAGAACCATCTTGGCCTTGAGGAGTGACCATCCCGCGCGTTCAACCGCGACGGGATTACCACCGGCGCCGCGCAACACCGCCCCATACGATGTCCGCATGAGGCCGACATAAGCCACGATGCCAATCACCAGCGCGGCGACGATCGGGAACGGCACGAACGGGATCTTAAGAGCCATGAGGCTCTTGAGCCAATCGGGGGCGTGGCCCCCCGGCTTGGGTAGCAGCAGAATCGCAAGTCCCTGCCAGACGAAGAACATCCCGAGCGTCACCACGATCGAGGGTAGATTACGGAGGTGGATCAACGCTCCAAGACAGGCATAGACAAGAATGCAGCCGACCAGGATCGCGACACCGAGGACCGGATTATCATGCAGGATCGTCGCCGTGACGCAGCCCACAAAGCCAACGAACGTCCCGATCGACAGATCGAGATCGTTGCCCGCCATGACGAACATCTGACCGACGGTGGCGAGGGCGACCGGCACAGCGAGATTGAGCATCAGCGTGAAACCGAAATAGCTGATGGCCCGCGAGTTCATGGCCCAGATGCCGAGCACGATCAGCGCCATCGAAAGCGCCGGCAGCGCCATTCGCAAGAGACGGCTAAACGACGGCAAAGCGGTGCTGGTGGGCGAGGCCGTGTCGGCTGCGACGCTCACGATCAGGCGGCTTCGGAAAAAGAGGCGCTAATGATGCTGTCCTCGCTGACGTCGGCACGGGCGAGATCCGCCACGATGGCGCCGTTGTGAAACACATAGACGCGGTCGCAGTGGCTCAATTCATCCATCTCGGTCGTGTACCAGAGGAAGGTGCGCCCGGCTTTGGCTTCCTGCCGGATGAGATCGTAAACGTCGAGCTTGGTGCCGATATCGACGCCTCGCATCGGATCATCCATGAGGACGATCCGCGCATCCGACCCGAGAGCGCGCGCGAAGAGCGCTTTCTGCTGGTTGCCCCCCGAGAGTGACAGGATAGGATGTCGCATGTCCGGTGTGCGGATCTTGATCCGCTTCTGCCACTCCGCCGCGAGCGCGTCCTCCGCCTCGGTCGACAGCAAGAAGCCACGGCGAAATCGCGGCAGGGAGCGCACGCCGATGTTCTCGGTAATGGACCACAACGGAAAGATGCCGTCGGTTTGCCGATCGCCGGCAACCAGCGCCACCTTCTGGTTGATCTCGCTCCGCCCTGTCCTCCGTTTGGCCGCATCGAAGACCGCTAGCAGAAGATCGGTCTGACCATGCCCGGCAAGACCGGCCAGCCCGACGATTTCGCCCTCGTGTGCCACGAGGACGCGATCGTTCGGCTGTCGCTTCGGACGAATGCGGACCTGAATCGGCCCGGTCGGGGCGGCAACGCCGCCGGGCCGACCTTCATCCGCATCGGTCTCAGCGACGGACGCATGCACTTCCGCGCCGCCCATCGCGACCACCAGCTTGTTGCGATCGAAGGCGGCCGTCGGTCCGCTGGTCACGATCCTGCCATCGCGCATGACGACGACCCGGTCGGAGGTCGAGATGATCTCGCCGAGCATGTGCGAGATCAGAATGCTACTCAGCCCGTTCGCGACTGAGCGCCTGAGGAAGGCGAACAACTGACTAGCGGTGTGGCCATCAAGCGACGAGGTCGGCTCATCCAAGATCACGAGAGAGACCGGCACGGTCGTGACCGTGAAGGCGCGCGCGATCTCGATCATCTGGCGCTTGCCGATCGATAGGTCGCCGACGATCGCATCGGCCGCGATGCCGTTGCCGGGGAAAATCTCATCGAGCGCTGCCGCAATCAGGGCCCCGGCCCGGCGCCGCCATCCGAAACCGCGCAGGCTCGGGTGCATGATGCGGGCATTCTCGGCCACGGTCAGGTTGGGACAGAGCGATAATTCCTGAAACACGCAGCGGATACCGAGCCGTCGCGCCGGCTCCAATCCATAGCGCGTCAGGGTTTCGCCGTTCACCGCGATCGTGGCCTCATCGGGGGTGAGCGTGCCGGCAAGCACATGCATCAACGTCGATTTGCCGGCGCCGTTGTGACCGATCAGGCCCACGCATTCATGTGTCGATATCGCGAGGTCGACACCGTCGAGCGCATGAACGGCCCCGAAGGTTTTCCGTGCACCCGTGAGCGCGATCGTCGTTGCATGCAGCACCATCAAAGACCCAATCAAACCAGTCATCGACCCGACGTCGCCGTCCTGCGCCCTCCGGCGCAGGACGGCGAACCAGCACGGTTACTTCTTCTTGCTGGCTTCGATGATCGCCTTGGCATCGGCCTGACTATATTCGACCGTCGCGACACCGCCGACAGGGATCTTCGGCAAGGCCGCTTCGACCGTGTCCTGGGTGAAGGCGAGATAGGGGTCGGTCAAATCGTGCGGAATGGTCTTATCGCCATTCAGCACCTGCTGAGCGACCCAAAACGCGAGGCTCGAGACCCCTGGCGCGCTGGAGGCCGACCATGTCGCGTAGCCATTCGCCTTTTTCTGCTGCACCCACCAGGCGAGTTCATCCTGCCGATTGCCCATGATGATGATCGGGGTGGGCCGTCCAGCCGTGTTGAAGGCTTGTGCGGCGCCATAACCATCGCCGCCCTGGTCCACGACGCCGACGATCTCCGGCAGTGACGGCAAGACCGTGCTGACAGCCTTCTGGGCCGTCGTTTCGTCCCAATCGCCTTCGACAGCATTCACCACTTTGAACTCGGGATGTTTCTTCAATCCATCGAGGAAGCCGTTGTGGAAATCATCGTCCACCGAGGTTCCCGCGACACCGCGGATCTCGAGGAGGTTGCCGCCTTTGGGCAGCCGCTCGGCCATATAGTCGATCTGATGCGCCGCAAGCGCGCGATAGTCGACCGTCACCCGATAGGCGCAGGGTTCGGTCACGGTCCCATCGAAGGACACAACGACGATGCCGGCGTCGCAGGCCTGTTTGACGGCGCCGTTCAACGCTTCCGGCGAAGCCGCGTTGATCACAATGGCGTTGTAGCCCTGGAGGATCAGATTCTGGATCTGTGCCGCCTGGGTTGGCACTTCCTTGTCGGCGGTCGTGAAGATGTCGGCGGCCCCGACGATCTTGTCGTCGACAGCCTTTTGCACCACGGCGCCATAGCTCTTCAACATCGCCTGGCGCCAGGAATTGCCGGCATAATTGTTGGAAAAGGCGATCTTCATATCGGCCGTATCGGCCTTGGCCGGAAGCGAGGTCGACAGCATCGTCGCTGTCATCAGCACTGCATAGGTTAGGACACGCATCAACATTCCTCCCAAAGCCGGGCTCTCGGGCCCGTGCGTCTCTTGCCCCATGGCTCGGATGACCGGTTGCGGGGATGCCTCATCATACCAATCAATGGCCGCACGGCCATCGCTTTGGCGCAGTTTTCCTGTGACTTAACGCGCATTCGCCTGAGCGAGATGCGCTTCAACACGGGAAGCAATCCACGCCCGCACGTCCAGCCGGACAGCTCGATTGCGCTCCGAAAAGATCGGCATTCGGCAAAATTGAAGCAATCGCGGGAGAAAATCCAAAGGATTTTAGCGCTCAATCTCCTGCGAAACTGCGCGATGGGGATCGCTGGCTTGCGCCATCCCGCCTCTCCCTCGTGCTCGTCACCCAAGCTGGAGATGCCGCATGATCGCTTTCCTGACCAGCACGCCCTTTCTCGTCGTGGCAGCCGGCTATGGCGTGATGACGGTCGGAATGCTGAGCCTCGGTACGATCGCGGCGCGGGCCGATCGGGTCACGGAGCGCTTGCTCCAAGCCGCACGGACCCGCGACACCGCTGAACCGAGCAAGGGTCTGGACGAGGCGAGACGCCGTCCTGCCGCATGATGATCCTCGTCACAAAGACGACGATGACCTAACCTCGACCTCACGCCTCCTGCTTCGCACGAGCATGCCGATCCGCTTGATCGACAGGCTCCCCGTCTGGTTTCGAGGTAAAGAGGCTGCCGCGAAAAGCGCGACGCCGTCAGACCGGCCAAGATCCGTTTGACCATCGACCTGTCTTGACCCACAGGGCATGATGGAGGGCTCTCGACCAAACAGCCGCTTGATCCTCCAAGATCGCCGCGCTCCAGGGACGACATCGGAGCAGATTGTGGCGAGAGGGAGTCCGCTCAATTCGTCAGTAAGGCCAGCATCCATCTCGGCTTTTGAAGCCAGTCTTCACTTCGACGGATCGACGCCCAAGTTGACATGATAATGAATGTTCATTATCATATTTTCGTGGGCTAGAAACACCGATTGTGGTCGGCTTACCAAAGGAGTTCCGATGTCCCTTGCTGTTTCGATCGGGGTCGCTGATACCCTCACGGCGCGGCAGGAGATGATCCTTGGTGCTGCAGAAACGTGCTTTGTGAACGCAGGATTCCACCGCACGACGATGCAGGACATTGCGAAAGCTGCTGCGATGAGCCCAGCAAACATCTACCGTTACTTCGACTCAAAACAAGCGGTCGTCATCGGCATCGCGCATCGGGAGCGGATTTTTGCTCGCGCGTTTATATCCCAACTCGACTTGCAAGGCGACCCACATGCCGCACTGATGGGCATCGTCAAGCGGTATTACTTTGGGCTGTCGCAGGATGCTGCAATAATGCGTCTCGAGATCTGGTCCGAAGCCAACCGCAATAGCAGCATTGCGACGACATTGATCGCGATGGAGGAGGAGCGCCGTACTTGGATTGTGGAGCGGCTTTCAGCCCTCGCGACCTCGCCGCGATGCGATCCTCAGGCGCTGTACGAAGCCATCAATTTCTTTTTGAAGGGCGTCGTCGTGAGCAAGGCGCTTGTTTCCAGCTACGAAGACGGACCTGCGCTCGCCCAATTTACTGGGATTCTAGATGCCGGCCTGTCGGGCGAACTGCCTGGCGTTCGCAAGCTCGGTTGACCATCGAAATCCATTAGGCGCCGAAAAAGCTGTCCACCTTGTGGTTGATCGAGCAATGAGCTTGCGCGCCACACCATACCCGGCGCCTTCGTTGTCAGAAGCACCTTAAATTCAGAAAATCTCCGGAGAATGTGACATTGACCAGATTCGTGGAATGCATCTGCACGGCGGCGCTCGTCAGCAGCGCCTATCTCCTTGGAGCGCAAATTTCTACCGCTTTTGCAGCCGAGCCAATCGGCACATGGGTGACTGAAGATGGGCGGGCCCGTGTTCGAACAGAGCACTGCGGTATGAAAGAGGATCATCTTTGCGGCTATGTCGTCTGGATGCAGCAACCACGTGACGACAAGGGCCATCTCGCGGTCGACACAGAAAATCCAGACGCCCAGAAACAAGGGCGCAAGCTGCTCGGCCACCAGATGATCCTTGGCCTCGCACATGACGGAAATGTATATCGCGGTCAAATCTATAATGCCGACAACGGTAAATCGTATGATGTCCAGATCTGGAGCGACGATCCTGCCGAGATGACCGTCAAAGGCTGCATGTTCAAACTGCTTTGCAGTTCCCAGGGCTGGAAACGCGTCACTGACTTGAAGCCCGGCCAACTCGTAGGAGCAACGGACGGTGCCGATGGTCCGCAAGCGGACCATGAATGGGCACGAGCAGTTGTCGCTAGACAAAGCAGCAAAGACACGAAGGCAGTCTCGGTCGGCTCTACACCACGTTGACCGGTTGACGCCCGCACGTCGAAGCTAACGAAACTGCATTGGCAACGCTCTCTTCGTAAACGGTTGCTGTCCTCGTCGATAAACAGCCTCACGACGTATAACAAACCACTAGGAGCGCTTTGATTGGCCACAATTGCGCCTTGACGTGATAATGAACGTTCATTATCACTAGTCTTGAGAGGGCGAACTGGCAGACTGCCTCGCCGTCTACGAGCCCCTCAATGACGCCTCAGTAGATGCCACACGAGCGAGCCCGGCTTCATCCGTGCTCTGCGAACAAGGATCACCCATGTCAGTTCACCTGAAATCAATTGTCGTATTAGCCGTACTCTCGATCAGCGGCACAGCTGGCGCGGCAGACCTTCCGTCAAGAATTCAAGCGCCTGCCATTGGAACCTTGGAACCTTGATCGGCCCCCATCGGGTGGTCCGGGTTGATTGTTAGTTCATGGTCGGCCTGGGCGCCACCCTGAGCATGGCCGGCGGAGATGGTCGGGGTTTCGCAGCCGGCCATGCGGCGAAGGCGGGCACGAAGACCTCCGGCGCCGGGGGCTTGTAGCCGATTGATCCGTGCGGGCGCACAGTATTGTAATGCCTTCTCCAGCTTTCGATGATGACCTGAGCTTCCTTGAGCGAGTAGAAGATCTCTCCGTCGAGCAGCTCGTCTCGGAAGCGAGCGTTGAACGACTCGACGTAGCCGTTCTCCCACGGGCTGCCTGGGGCAATATAGGCGGTCTTTGCTCCAACCGCCGTGATCCAGTCTTGCACAGCCTGGGCGATGAACTCGGGGCCGTTGTCCGAACGGATGTGACCAGGCACGCCGCGCAGGATGAACAGGTCGGACAGAACGTCAATGACGTCGGTCGAGTTGAGCTTGCGCGCGACCCGGATGGCCAGGCACTCCCGGGTGAACTCGTCGACGACATTGAGGGTCCTGAACTTGCGGCCGTCATGCGTGCGATCCTCGACAAAGTCGTACGACCAGACGTGATCGCGGTGCTCGGGCCGGAGGCGAATGCAGGAGCCGTCGTTGAGCCAGAGACGTCCCTTCTTCGGCTGCTTGGCCGGCACCTTCAGCCCTTCGCATCGCCAGATGCGCTCGACCCGCTTGTCGTTTACCAGCCACCCGGCATCGCGCAGCAACGCCGCGATCTTGCGATAGCCGTAGCGGCCGTACTGCCGCGCCAGCTCGATGATGTCGCCCGTCAACGCCTCTTCGTCGTCAAAGCCCCGCGGCGCCTTGCGCTGCGTCGAGCGGTGCTGACCGAGCGCCGCACAGACGCGGCGCTCGGAGACAGGCAAATGCTGTCGCACATGCTCGATGCAGACGCGCCGGCGCGCGGGGCTCAGAAGTTTCCCGAGGCCGCCTCCTTCAGAATCAGCTTGTCGAGCGTGAGGTCGGCGATCGCCTTGCGAAGCCGCATGTTCTCCGTCTCCAGCTCCTTCAGGCGCTTGACCTGGTCAAGCTTCAAGCCGCCGAACTCCTTCCGCCACCGGTAGTAGGTGACCTCGGTCACCCCGATCGAGCGAACCGAGTCCGCAACGGTCTTCCCCTGTGAGACCAACACGTCGACCTGACGCAGCTTGCTCACGATCTCTTCAGGCTTCGGTCGTCTTCCCATCGATCCATCCTCCAGGCTCGAAAGCCATACATCGGGATGGACCACTTCAAGGGGGGACGATCACTGAGTGGCGTGGTTAGGCGCGAAGCCGAACGTCTGGTCCTGGACGGTCAGCTTATGTCCGCTCCTGGCGCATCCTCGCCGTCTGGAGCACTCTCAATCCCGGTCGGGCGCGCCGAGCGGGAAATAAGCGCGGTATGGTCGCGCCTCCTCGACGCAGCGCGCGACCGAAGGGCGGGCGAGCAAGCGAGCGCGATCGGCTGTTAGCGTGGCGTGCTTGTCGCCGATGCGGTGCACCCAATCGGCGTAGAAGAGCGAGGGGGAGGCGGCGCAGTCGGCAAGGGTGAAGTCCGCCCCACACGCCCAGATGCGGCCCTCCAGTTCGCCGTCGAGCCACGCATAGATTCTGTCCAGGCCGGCGCGGGCGCGCTCGACGCCGTAGGGGTCGCGGTGTTGCTCCGGGCGCAGCGCATCGCCGACCATCACTGTCATCACGTTCATCACGTAGTTGTCGAACACGCGGTCCATCATCCTCACCGTGACCGCCGCCTCGGGGTGGACGGGGATCAAGTGTATCGGACCGGGACGGGACGCTTCGAGATACTCGATGATCGCGGTCGCCTCGAACACCGCGACATCGCCGTCAACGAGCAGTGGGAACTTGCCAACCGCCGAGCGACGGGAAAGCTCGGTGCCATTCTCGGGATGATCGGGATCCACCATCCGGAATGCAGACGGGGTGTCCTTCTCGTAGAGCGCGATCTTCGCCTTCCACGTGTACGATGAGAAGGGGTGACCGAAAAGCTGGACTACCATGTGCCGTCCTTCATTTTGGTTTGCCGTTGGTCCTCACGCTCGCTCCGGATTGGTCCGAAGGACCCTGTTTCAACTCGCCCAGCAGGTTCGTAAGTCGCGATCACGGTGCCCCCTGGCGATACCTGGTGATCGACCAGCTTGAGCGTGCCGGATGGCGTCCCCTCGCCGAACAGCCGCTTGCCGCTGCCAACCATGATCGGGAAGGTGTAGAGCACCAGTCGGTCAAGCAGGCCCGCTGCGAGCAGCGCAGGGTAGATCGTGCTGGAGCCCTGGATTAACAGATCAGGTCCATCGCCCCGCTTCAGCATCGCAACGTCGTCCACGCCGCGCATTCGGTGGCTGTTCGCCCAGGGCAGCGGTTGCGCGCCTTGCGTCAGGACATATTTGTTTGCCGCGGTGAACGCTTCGCCCATCGCCGTGCCCTCACCGTCCACATAGGGCCAGTAGGCAGCAAAGATGTCGTAGGTTCGCCGTCCGAGCAGCAGGTCGTAAAGCCGCGAGATGAAATCGCCGATTGCCGCACCGACCTGATCGTCGGCTAAGGGAAACATCCAGCCGCCGTGCACGAAGCCGCCGGTTGCATCTTCGGATGGCCCGCCCGGCGCCTGAATGACGCCGTCAAGCGACACGAACATCCCGCCGATGATCTTACGCATGGGCGGCTTCCCCGGCGCGCGCCGCTTCGATCCCGGCGATGTCGATCTTCCGCATCGTCATCATCGCTTCCATCACGCGTTTGGCCGCCGCCGGATCGGGATCGGCCATCCCCGCCATCAGCGCGCGGGGCACGATCTGCCACGAAAAGCCCCAGCGGTCCTTGCACCAACTGCACATGCTTTCCGTACCGCCGTTGCCGACGAGAGCGTTCCAGTAGCGATCTGTTTGTTCTTGCGTGTCGGTGAAGACTTGGAAGCTGACCGCCTCGTTGGGGGTGAAGCGAGAGCCACCGTTCAGCCCGACGAACGACTGGCAGAGCAAAGTAAACTCGACGGTGATTTCCTGGCCACGCTTGCTCGACGGATTGTCTGCAGGCGAGTTGAGCGCCGAGCCGACATGCGTATCGGGGAACACGCTGGCGTAAAACTCGGCGGCCTCTCGGGCCTGACCATGGTCGAACCACAGGCAGGTGGTCATCTTTGCCATGATGGTGCTCCCTACTTTCCCCCGACCAACGCGAAGGCGGCGCCTTGCGGATCGGTGCCCATCACGATGTGCATGCCGCCGGGCACTTCGTGCGGGCCCATCGTCACGGTGCCGCCGCCGGCGGCGATCTTCGGGACCGCGGCGTCGATTGAGGGCACATTAAAATAATAAGTCGAGCGCGTCGGCCATCCGGCTCCTGCGGTCATCATCGCACCGATCCGCTTGCCGGCATGATCGATGAAGCAATACTCGCCCATGTCGCCCATCGGACCCGACTTGGACATTGAATTAGGCGGCCGGTAGAAACCGCTCCTGACGCTAAAACCGACTTGGCGGGGGTGCAAAACTCAAGAATTTTTCATGAGTGTTTGGACGCAGCTTTTGATCCCTATCGAAGAGTTAAACTGGACTCTCAATCCGCGGCTCGTGTTCGACAACCTGAACCAAGTCGTGCATTTTTATCGTACGGTAATGCTCTTGCATTCCCTTCAACATCACTTCGAACGGCCATTTGGTTTTGCGGTGCAGGAATCTTTCTACGTTTTTGAGCTTCATATCCGTGCAGCGTGTGACATTCACTAAAGCTGTTTCGCTCCTGTCGCCATCGCACACGAAGAGCATTGGGCCAGGTTCGATCCGTGTTTCTTGCCGTCGGATCGTTGATCTCTTTGCACCTCCTTTAATCGATGAAAAAAAAACCTAGATACCACACACAGATTGCATAATACTTAGACCTTTCTGATAAGACGTCGAAGTGGGTTAGTAGAACATAACTTCAAGTAGACACGCTGCGCAGAACGCCCGCTTTCAACCAAACTCGGATCGACTGTGCATATCGCCAGACTTTTAAAACACGACCGAGACGGCTGGGGAGCGGCTTTGAGCGCTGATGCCAGAAACGGATGTCAGAAAATGGCGATTTCCCCGTCAGCCACAAACGATTCTGACCCCTCAGCGCGCGAGGAACATCGTTTCGTCATCTCGCATGTCGTTCTTGACGGCTCGTTTGACGCCATCTGGTACAGACGGCTCGTCGAGATCGAACGTTCCAAGGCTGGCCAGCGCCGTTCGGATGTCGATCTCGGTTCCCAGAAAATCCATGACGACCCGAGCAGCGGCAATAGAACGGGCCGACGCGTGACTCACGCCGAGCGTCAAGCCGTGTAGTCGCTTGAGGCGACGCCCCTTTGGATAGAGAAGCATGGTTGACACCTCGTTTGACGCACCGCGCTGATGGTCGATGACCATCAGACGGTTGCCCCAATGGCCGACGATGCCCCGGTAGGTCATCAAGCCGATCGTAGTGTCGTCTGTTTCGTCCTCTCCCAGGTAGCGCTGCTTTACGGAGGAGACGAGCAGGTCTCCATCGTAATGCCAATGTGCAAGCTCGCGTTTGATCCGTCTCCCACCAAGATAGGTGTAGAAGTATTTGAAATAGAACCCCTGGTATTCGGACAATCCAGCGCCTGCGCTGGACACAGCGCGAAGAAGGCTCGCTGATCGAGGCAACACCGCAGGCACGTCCTGCGTGGCCAAGCGTCGCTTGAAGGTGGCCGCAAACGTCGCATGCGAGGTGAACAGTTCCTCGTCTTCAAGCCCAAAAAAGTCGCTGATGAGCTTATGGTTGTGGCGCGACGGGGCCGCCGATCCCATGAGGTAGCGATTGAACTGCTGTCGATTAATCGTCAGGCGGCGACACACCTCCGAGACAGACCGATAGTGATCACAACAGAACTGTAGGTTCAGGCGGTAATCCGCCTTGTGCTCAGCGAAGACGATTCGAAACGGGGAAATAACATCGGCCATTGCGGATCCAGCAGCGACGTGCAGCCCGGTCCGCACAAACTCGATGCAAGTTGAGCAAACAATTTCCGTAGCTGCAAGTGCGACGGCGTGGGACGCTGCCTTTTCCCGGCAGGCCAGGTATCGACTATGAGGACTCTTAAAAAGCTGGCGATGACGGTACTGGCCTGGATCGTGGCGCTTTCCATGTCACTGCCGATCATCTGGATGGCGCTGACTGCATTTAAAACCGACCTCGACGCAATCCAAGTTCCACCTAAGATCTTGTTCACGCCGACGCTCGAAAACTTCGCTGCCGCCAATGTCCTGCGTCCGATCCTCAACAGCGCCGTCGAGTCGAGTGGGGCCACCGTGCTCTGCTTCCTGTTGGCTTTTCCGGCCGCGTACGCCCTCGCGTTTCACATGGGGAGGGGTCGGAACGCGATCCTACTCGGCATGTTGATGACGCGCTTCATGCCTGGCATTGGCGTCATGCTGCCCATGTACCTGATCTTCAAGGCCGTTAAGCTGATCGACACGGAGCTCGGGGTGGTCCTTGTCTTTGCGATGATCAACCTACCGATCATGGTCTGGATGCTGTATTCCTACATGCGCGAGATCCCGCGCGACATTCTTGAAAGCGCACGGTTGGACGGTGCGACGGCGAGACAGCAGCTTGTCTACGTGCTGTTGCCCCTCTGCCTTTCGGGCGTCTGCTCGACCGCGCTCCTGTCCGCTGTCCTTTGCTGGAACGAGGCATTCTGGAGCATCCAGCTGACCTCATCTGCGGGCGTTCCCCTCAGCGCCTACATCGCGACGCTGTCCGGCGACCTGCTCTGGGGGAAGCTGTCTGCCGCCTCCCTGCTAGCAGTCGGGCCTATCCTGCTCGTCGGTTGGTTGACGCAACGCACGTTTGTGCGCGGCCTCACCTTCGGCGCTGTGCGGTAGACCGGTAGACGGGCCGAGCGGCCCGAATTGCTCCACGCCCGCGAGCAGATGCTTCTAAACTGATAAGGTTGGGAGCGATCATTTGGTGCGAAACTCAAGATTTGTGCGTCTGATGAACGCGCAGACGGGATTAACCCTTTAGCGGGTGCAGCATTCTCGTGCGGATGTCCGCTGATGGATAAGCCAGCGGCCGTCGCTCCACACTCTCGATAGCGTCTGCTTCCCATTCGTCTGCGTCATTAGCTTCGGACAAATAGCTTCCGATAATCGGTATTTTCGGAGCTAGACGGCTGTTGTCGACCCTTGTTCGACTCTACGACCGCGGGCCTTACCGCCTCAGTGCGCACACCGGTCAACGGTGTAGCTGGACGTCCGGACATCTGTTCGATCCCCTGTTTCCAGCTGACCCGCGGCGCGTAGCCCAGATCACATTTTGCCTTGTCGGTGCTTATAGTGAAGGGCTGTCCGATAAGCCGCAGCATCTGTCGCGTGATGGGCGGCTCGCCCCTGAGGCGGAAGGTCCGCCAGATCGCGCCCATAATCCCTGCCATCGTCCATGCGGTTCCGAACCCAATCGACTTGTCGCCACCGTTGACACAGCGCGTGGCGAGCAGTCCGCCAATTACGCTTTTCAACGTGCCGTCCTCGGCGTCAGCGACGAAGTAGGCTTCACCACCCTTGCCATGGTCAGCCGCCAGAATAAGTGCATCGACCAGATTGTCGACGTGGATCGCGGACATCGCCTGATCGCCACCGCCCGGCCACTGCCACCGGCCCGCACGGACGGTCTCCACCATGTGATCGAGCGTCGGCATGTCTTTGCCCCAGATCATCGGCGGTCGGATTGCGATCGTTTCGAAGCCCGCACGTTTGTGGTTCGCCGCGAGCAGGACTTTTTCACCCTCCGCCTTAGACGATCCGTAGGGCGCAAAGGATCGGTCCTGTCGCGGTGCGCTTTCAATGACGCCGACCATCGGCTCGGGATCGCCCATGACGACCGCCGCTGCACTGACGGCCACAACCCGTCGCACCGACGGTGACGCCGCAGCGGCGTCGACCAGCGTGCGCATCCCGTCCACATTCACCTTGTCGAAGAGCGCGCGAGGCCCCCAAAGCTTGAAGTGTGCCGCGATGTGAAACACGACCTCGGCACCCGTCATCGCACCTCGAAGCGCTGCACTGTCATCGAGGTCGCCGGTCACTGGCGTGGCTCCAAGCTTTCGAACCGCGATGGCCGCATCTCTGCTGCGCGCGAGGGCGTGCACGTCCCAGCCCTGGTCCCGCAGTGCGGCGATCAGGTGACTTCCGACGAATCCCGATCCTCCGGTCACGAACGCGATGCGGTGGGGGGCAGATTGCTGGGAAGTGTCCATGACGGCCTCGCTGGTTTGAGAACCAAGCGTAGGACCTCATCCGTAATGTGTCAACGAACATAATACGTAAAGTGTTTATTATTGCTCAAGGTCGAAAAAGCTACTATGCCATATTGATGCAGACACGAACCTCAGACCGTGATGATGCCGTTTCGGCGGCAGCGATCATCGATGCTGCGCGCTTACAAGTGCGTCGCTTTGGAGAAGCCAAGACAAACGTCGTGGATATCGCGCGCGCCCTTGGCACGTCGCACACTACGATTTATCGACACTTTCGCTCCAAGGCGGACGTATTCGATGCGCTCGTGCTTGCGGTGATGCGCGAGGAGGAGGAACTGGCGGCCGCTTATTTGGATGCGGGCGGAAGTGCTTCCAAACGGTTGGAGTCGATGGTGATGGACTTGCACCAGCGCAAGCGCAACCGCTTCGTCGGTGACCGCGAGATCCACGACCTCTATCGTCGGATCGCCGTCGAACGCCCCGACATCATCGCCGGTTATGCAGAACGCATAACTCTGCTCATCGGCAAGCTCATCGCCCAAGCGGTCCAGCGCGGCGAGTGGAAGATCGACGATGTGGCTACTGCAGCGGGCGTGGTGCGGGATTCGGTGACGACATACATCCACCCGGCCTTTGTCGCCCAGCTCGTCAACGCCGGCGCACCCGTTGAAGATATGGTGCGCGCAACGATCGCGACCCTGGATGGCGCATTCAAAGCCGGCGTGATGTACGGCGTAGCTACGACAGCGACCGCAACCGGCCGTGAGCTCGCCTGACAGGGGTCGGTCCCAACGTCTTTTATAAGAAGGAGATCATCGACTGTTTCGACGGCGTACGCTTTTTAATGCGGGCGAACCGGACACCGGTCGCGGACTGCGGGACATCATCCGCTGGAGGCGGACTCTACAAATGATGCGAATGTCCTTTGTCAAATGGCGAAAAGCACAAAGTGGTCGAAACTTGGCGACAGCCGCCATCCGACTATCGGCGACACATGCCTAAGTTTGATATCTTCTGATAACGGGCAGTCCCAGGCTGAAAGGTGGATCCCAGCCTTCTTTTCGGACCGTCGCGCACCGACTTTAAAAGTCCGTTGGCGAGGCAGCTGCGGCCCGTCGACTTGGTGCAAAAATCAACACTTTCGCAACGCCGGCCAAGCACAACGAAAACAGCAGCTTAGCGTATGCAGATGTTAGTTGCACAAGTCGCGCTCGATCGTACGATCGTGGCATGACAATCATCGGCTATGCGCGTGTCAGCACTGACGGACAGACCCTCGAAGCTCAGAAGGAGACGTTGGCTTCGGCCGGCGCCGAACGCCTCTTCGCGGAGACCGCAAGCGGAGCTCGGACCGATCGCAGGGAACTCGCCAGAGCTCTGAAGACGCTCGGGCCTGGCGATACCCTGCTCGTGACCCGCCTCGACCGACTCGCGCGGTCCACCCGTGATCTCCTGAATGTGCTCGATGCTGTAGCAAAGGCCGGCGCTGGATTTCGCTCGATCCATGATCATTGGGCCGACACCACTACGCCGCACGGTCGCTTGATGCTGACCATCCTGGGAGGTCTGGCCGAGTTTGAGCGCGAGTTGATTCGCTCGCGCACGAGTGAAGGGCGGCAACGGGCCAAGGCCCGCGGCACTCACATGGGTCGGCCAGCAAAACTTACTCGTCATCAAAGGGAAGAGGCCCTGGAAGCGGTCAGTCTCGGCACCGCCACTCAGGCTGACCTGGCCCGTCGGTTCAATGTGCACCAGGCAACGATCTCGCGCCTTGTCCGCGAAGGAGCCATGTCGTGAGTCGATGTCGACGGCCGACCATAAACCCGAAACTTCTCGGCGCTCGACTTCTTTGCGAAGCCGTTTGCCAGCAGGCGAGCTTGAGCGCCGGATCGCTGCAAGCTACTATCAGCTTTCGATGGACCCACTCGCTTGATCCCAGCCTGGACGGCCTTAAACCGGCCCAGCATCGTCGCCCTACTGACACGAGGGCCTTGGGTGCCGGAAGATATCCACGTGGCCAAACTCGCGGAGCCTGAGCACCTCGCCGTGGTGCCCCTTATCCGGGCTACCCGGCTCATGCTGGAACGGGCTCAGGCGAACGGGGGCTTGATGCTCACCAAAGGCGGTGCCTTGTCCCGCGCCGACGTCAAAGCTCTGTTTGACGCAACCGAGTGGCCGAACTTTGACAGGGAAACCGTGCTGGCGATAAACAAGGTCCTGAACGAACACGACGTGCTCCCGATCCTGTTCACGCGGATGATGGCGAAGGAGGCGGGGCTCCTGCGGGCTTACAGGGGCCGCCTCCTGCCCACCAAACGCGCGAAAGAGCTGCTCCAGCCTGAAAAGGCTTCAGACCTCTTCCGGGCCGCATTCGAGACGGTTTTCTGGCGGAGCAACCTGGCTTACCTGGACCGGATGCCGGCCGAACACTGGCCTCAAACCCACATCGGCGTCGTCCTCTGGTGCCTGTCGGTAACTGCCCATGACTGGGGCACGCCCGAGGAGCTGATGGCGACCTGCACCATGCCCGATGGTGAGCTGAGTGCCGCAGCACCCGACTTCCCGGGATTCGCCATGGTGACCCGAGTGCTTCGACCGCTCACCTGGTTCGGGTTGATGGAACTCAAGGACATGGATGCCCATTTGCCGCCCAGGTGGCGTCTGGATCGACGCTACCGGAAGACACCGCTCTTCGACCGCGCCCTGTCGTTCAAGGTCGCGGTGAGGAAGTCGAACCTACCCGTGCAGTAGCAGCCGCGCCCGGTTCGGCTTGAACAGCGCAGGATTCCAAAAGCTTAAGCAATCAGTTGGACCCCTCCAAAAACCACGATCTCTGGCGTAAGCTGGGGTCGAGGCGTTGATGCGCGCTGAGATGGAGTGATCGGGGGGCGAGATCCGTCGGTAGGTGTCTCTCAGATTGGGTTTTCAGGCTTTCGCCTGGTGCTTTGCTGTCAACCAGACAGAACGGCGCATGTTGTAGGCGATGTTGGCCAGTCCGATTTTCACGGTGGCGCGTGCGAGCCCGATGGTACGCACGACCAGCGCCATCGGCCCCTTCTGCCGGGCGAAGACATGCTCGACCGCGGAACGGACCTTCGATCGGGCGTTGTTGGCTCGCGCGATGTTCTTTGCCATCGGACGCCCTGCGGGCTTCTTACGATGGATCTCCGAGCGCAAGCCGCTCGCAGTGAGATGCTGCTCGTTCACTTTCGAGCGGTAGGCCGTGTCCGCCCACACGGTGCTCGCGGTGTTCGCCTTTGAAATCAGGTTGGGCAACTGCGCCCCGTCGTGACGCGCCGCGTGGGTGGCCGTCCAGGTCCGGATCAGACCATGACGCCGGTCGATGCCGATGTGGTTCTTGTAGCCAAAGGCAGGCACCGCCAGGTCGCTGCGTGGCGAGCCATCGTCCGATGGCTTCGCCTTGGAGAACTTGACCGTCCAGCGCGCGTCCCGGTCCTTCTGCGCGAGCTTGGCCGGCTTGTCCGCCCAGCCCGCCGGAACCCGGCCGGCCCGGATGTCGACCTTCTCGCCATCGGTGTTGCGCTGCTTGGGCGCAGACACGATCGTGGCGTCGATGATCTGCCCGCCCATGGCGAGGAAACCCGCCTTGGTCAGCGCCGCCTCGTAGGCGCGGAACAGCACCGTGATGGCGGGTGTGTCTCCAATTATCGCTCGGGTGAGGGCTTCGCGGAAGGTCCAGATCGTGTTGGCATCCGGCACTGGATCGGACAGGCCGAGGCCCAGAAACCGCATGAACGACAGCCGGTCCTTGATCAGGAACTCGGTCCGCTCGTCCGACAGCGAGTGGCTCGCCTGAAGAATAAGCACCTTCCACATGAACACATGATCGAACGGCGGCCGCCCACCCTTGCGGCCGTCCGAGCGCGGCACGGCCTGGGCGAAATCGGACCGGAAAGCTTCGAAATCGACGATCGCCGTGAGCCGCTCAAGATCGTCGCCCTTGGCCGAAATCGCCTTCAGCCGCTCGTCAATGTCGAAGAACCCTGCCTGGCCGCGCATCGCCCTGCCTCCTACCCGCCGAACCCCATGGAATCACGGCCGGGTCGAAACCGCGAGGTATTTGGAGGTGTCCAACCTTTCACTCGATGTTAATCCTAAACGCGCTTCATGCTCCCTGAAATACGTGAGGTTGCAGTAGGTGATGGATTGGCTCTCTGAAAACAGTCTGGCGCGTTCCGTACTCGACGCTCTCACGTCGAGCATTTGCGTCATTGACCGCGAGGGGACCATCCGCGCTGAAAATGGGGCTTGGCAGCAGTTCTCCACCACTAACGGAGGCGGCGAATCTTACATTGGCGCGAACTACTTAGAAAATTGCATGAAGACGAGCGATGATCCGTCGGACGATGCGCATCGATTTGCAGAAGCGATAAGAGACGTCATAAACGGAAAGCGAGAACGATTTGAGGCTGAGTATCCCTGTCACTCACCTAACGAAAAACGCTGGTTCCTAGCGCGGGTGACGCCATTGAAATCAGCCCTCAACACTATGGCGGGTGAAGAACTTCTGGGAGCCGTGATCTCGCACCAGAACATCACGGACAGAAAGCTGCTGGAGCTAAGGCTGAAACGGCTTGCCAATACCGATGATCTTACTGGTCTACAGTCCCGCCGTTCTGTCATAGATACTATAGACAAAAGGTCTGCTGACTTAAAGACTGGCAGCGTATTAGCGTTGTTTTTACTGGATCTAGACAACTTCAAGAGTATAAACGACACGTTAGGCCACGATGTTGGCGACCTTGTGATTAAGCAAGTCGCACATAGAGTATCGACGTTGATCCCCCGATTTCCCTCCTTTATCGCTGGGCGTATGGGAGGCGACGAATTTGCATTGCTCCTGGAAGTCAAACGGCCTTGGGCCGTGGTTCCGATTGCGGAAGAAATTCTTAACCTACTAGGAAAGCCTTACTCAATTCAAGGAGAACTCGTTCAGTTTAGCGCCTCAGTTGGAATAGCATTCTACCCAACGGACGCTGCCACGCCGCTATTATTGCTCAAGGCTGCTGATCTCGCGTTGTATAAGGCTAAGAACGGCGGGCGAAACCGCTACGTATTCTACACGGACACGTTGCTTAAGGCGGCAGAGCAGCGCCAGACGCTTTTTAAAGAGGTTCGATCCGGCATTCTCCGCAACGAGTTCGTAGCGTACTTCCAGCCTATCGTGCGGCTAAAAGACAAGTCCCTGTTGGGACTTGAAGCCTTGATACGGTGGCAGCATCCAGAGAGGGGACTACTCACCCCGGCCGACTTCCTCCCCGCACTTAAAGACGAGAACTTTGGGCGCGAACTTTCTCAGGTGGTGCTCCTTCAGGTAATCCAGCACCTTTCTGTGTGGCCCGCCATCTGCGTGAGCGTTAATCTAACTTCTGGCCAGCTTCGAAATGCCAACTTCGTGGATTTCCTCTGCCGTCAGACTTTGGCGCACTCGGTCAAACCGGAGCAAGTCAAACTAGAAATAACGGAAGATGTAGTGATAGGCGACAGCGAACATCGCCTGACATTAACGCTTGCACGTTTGCAAGACGCCGGGTTCAAAACTTCGCTGGACGATTTTGGCACCGGGTATGCGTCGCTTTCACACCTTTCGCGGTTTCCTTTGGACGAAATCAAGATCGACATGTCATTTGTAAGACAGTTGAGTACAAGCCGCCAAGCCAGGTCCGTCGTGCGCTCCGTCACACACCTTGCCCACGAACTCGGCCTCAACGTAGTAGCCGAAGGAATTGAAGATGCGGAAATCGAGGGTATCGTCGCTGCCCTAGGATGCGACAACGGTCAAGGGTATCTGTTTGGAAAGCCACAGTCTGCTTCCGCCATCCCAAACCTTATAAAGAAGTGGCCTTATTCCTCGCGAGCGTTAAGCGCCATTCCGGGGCCGAATTTGAGAAGTAGCTCTAAATAGCCAGCCGCGACACGCAGATCGACAGGTGTGAGATTTTGCTGATCGGAACGGAGCCGCTCCGCCAAGGCTAGTAACTCGTCCGAGGAGTCCGGCTCCAGTTTTTTCAACTCCGAACCCGCTGTTCTGCACGCCGCCAATAGAATAGACGTGAAATCGTAGGCTTGCTCCACTGTCAAATGCATCTCGGCTTCAATCACGGGCGCGATACCTGACTGGGTAATATGAATCACAACACCGTCGGACGTTGACCAACTGACATGAACGGCCCCGCTTGCGGTCTCAATGAGGTCTGAGCGTTCGGTCATTGACTCTCCCGAGAGCTACCGATGTGCGCGGGCAGCCACTGGCGCGGGCCATTGTGGTAGCCTCTCGATATACACTTGCATCAACGCAATCGTCTGGCAAATTCTCGCCTTTCGGTCCCTTCCTTCGGGCACAGTTCGGCGAAGAGGTCGCTAAACACGGCAGGCACTTCAGGGTATATCCCAATGTGACGTCACCTCACTACGATGCCTGATCGTCACTTCTGGGTTGACACCGCCTATTTGTGACAAGGTAGCCTCAGGGCTAATACCAACTCTCGATGAGCGAGACTCACGGCCTATGCGAATCGGCTGAAGGCTGAATCAATGGGGCGGACCAGGAGTGTCCGCCATGAGCACGCCCATCGCCCTGCGCGCCGATTATGACGCTGATGCATTGAGAAGAGCTGCGAAGGCGACCAAGGACGCCGCGCAAGGCCGGCGTCTGCTGGCCTTGGCGGAGATCTACGACGGCGGCACGCGCACGGACGCGGCCCGAATCGGTGGGGTGGGATTGCAGACGGTCCGGGATTGGGTACTTGCCTTCAACACGGATGGCCCCGATGGGCTGATTGCTGGCAAGGCCCCCGGCAACCCCTCCAAGCTGGACGACGCGCAGCGCCCGGCCCTGGCGCGCATCATCGAGAGCGGACCGATCCCGGCGATCCATGGCGTGGTGCGCTGGCGATTGCGCGACCTTGCCCGGTGGGTGTTTGAGGAGTTCCGCATCAGCCTGGACGAGACGACGGTCAGCCGCGAGGTGCGCAAGCTCGGCTTCCGCAAGCTGACGGCCCGCCCTCAGCACTATGCGCAGAGCGAGCCCGCCATGGCGGCTTTTAAAAAACCCTCCCGACCCAATTGGCGGCGATCAAAGCCACCCTCCCGGCTCACACCCCTATAGAGTTGTGGTGGCAGGACGAGGCCAGGGTAGGTCAGAAGAATACCATCAGCCGGCGCTGGGCCAAGCGAGGGACGCGTCCGCGTGCGCCGCACGATCAGCGAACCAAATGGGCCTATATCTTCGGGGCAATCTGTCCGGCCAAGGGCAAAGGAGCCGGTCTCGTCATGCCGTGGTGCGATACCGAGGCCATGACCGAGCACCTCAAGGAGATCAGCGCGGCCGTCGATCTTGGCGCGCACGCCGTTCTCATGCTCGACCAAGCTGGATGGCACGGATCGGCCAAGCTCGCCGTGCCCGCCAATATCACCCTCCTGCCACTCCCGCCTCGCTCCCCTGAGCTGAACCCGGTCGAAAACGTCTGGCAGTTCATGCGCGACAACTGGCTGTCAAACCGAGTGTTGGTCTCCTACGACGACATCGTCGGCCATTGCTGCGACGCCTGGAACAAGCTCACCGACCAGCCGTGGAGAATTATGAGCCTGGGACGCCGAGAGTGGGCACACGGGTTCTGATTAGTGCCGCTTGGTATTATTGCTTGCTCGATGGGCATTTTATCCTCCAAATTACATTGACATATGAGGTCCGGAAAAACTCATCGAACACTCTATAAATACATCTGGACGACTGCAAAAAGCGGAAAACTTTTAGGCGTTTTTAAATAGTGGATATGCAGATCTGATTTCTCATATTCCCGCGTACCACTGGTAGCCGCTGTCCTCCCAGTAGCCGCCCTTGCCCTGGCCGATGTCCTTGAAATCCTCCATGAGCTGGATGCGCTTGATGTACTTCGTCATCTTGTAGCCAAGCTGCCTCTCGACGCGGAGGCGCAGCGGGGCCCCGTACTTCACCTCCAGCGGCTTGCCGCCCATGTCATAGGCGAGGATGGTCTGCGGGTGCCGTGCGGCGAGAAGGTCGACGCTCCCGTAGAACGGAGTGGGACCGGACGGATCCCCGTCGTCCATCGTGTCGAAGCAGTAGAAGACGACGTAACGCGCCGTCGCCTTCACGCCGGCCCGGTCCAGCACGCCCTGCAATGGCGTGCCGGTCCACTGGCCGATGCAGCTCCATCCCTCAACGCAGTCGTGCCGGGTGATCTGCGTCCGGGCGGGCATGGCGCGAAGCTCCGCCAACGTCAGCTCCAGCGGACGCTCGACCAAGCCGTCGACGACCAGCTTGTAGGCAACGAAGCTCTTGGCGGCCATCGCCTTGTAGTGCTCGTCGTCGGGATCGGTGGAGCCGTTGGCATAAAACATTGTCGAGACGTCGCTAAACTCGTATTCCGGGGCCAGTTGTTCAGAACCGAGGATCGCTTCCTGGGCCGTTCGGTTCAACCCACCGACACCATCGAGGACCTGCCTCGCGAAGGGGTTGTCGGTGATCTTCTCGCAGCCGGCGAGGCCCAGGGCGGCGATCGCGGCCGCTCCCCTCGTCAGGATGGTGCGTCGTGTCGTCGGACGATCAACCATGGGTCCCGCGCTCCTGCCCGATGTCGTACCAGCCGCTGATCATCGAACGCATGTTGTTGAAGAGCCCGGACAAGAGCACCAGGGCCACGTGGACGAGCACGAACAGCACGACCCCGAACGCAGCGAAGAAGTGAACCGAACGTGCGGTCTGCCGGCCCCCGAAGATATGAAGGAGAAAGGGAAACGCGGCGTCGAGGCCCGGCGACATGGTCCAGCCCGCCACGACCAGGAGCGGCAGAAGGACGAGGGCGACCAGGAAGTACGTGATCTTCTGGATGGCGTTGTACTGCCGCGCTTTTTCCCCCTTGGGAAAGCGAAGCCTGGCGTGATCGAGAATCTCGCCGCCGATATGCCGCCATTGAAAGCGGCTCGGTACGAAGTCGCGACGGAAGTGGCGGGTCGCGAAACCCCAGACGAGGTAGACGAGGCCGTTGGCGACGAACAGCCAAGCGAATGTGAAGTGAATGGCTCGTCCGGTGCCGAGGTCCTGCTCGCCAGGCAGCGTCGCCCAAGACGGAAAGGCACGCTCGGTCGGTTTGCCCTCGAAGTCTGACATCCCGAGGACGCCTGTCGTGTCGAAGCGATGCACGCCGATCCGAACGTATCCCCGCGCCTTGCCGTCGACCTTGTCGGAATCGATGGCGACGGGCGGATGATCGAAATCGGTCTTGTTGCCGAAGTCGAGTTGCGGCCGAGCGTTGAAAATCTGGAGGCCGCTCATCAGCAGCATGGTCAGGCACAGCACCGTGATCCAGTGAGTCACGCGAACCACGACGCTATGGCGCTTCACCAGCGTGACGAGGTGCTGTTTCTTGCCCTTGGGAACGGCGTCGTCGTTCGACACGACGGGATCGTTCCGCTCCGCTTCGGCCAGTGACACTGAAGTTCCGATCGCTACTACCGAGGAGCCGAGAAACTCACTCAAAGACCGTATGGTCGACGCTCGATGCAAATTTCACTCGGACTTCGAGGCCTCGCACAACGTCGTGGTAAGTCGGCGATAAATATTCGCATAGTGGAAATGCATATTTGCACGGACCGCACAGCGCATCGTGCCGCCGCGTCTCACGTAACTACTGTACATAGCCATTCGGAGTCCGATCTGGGCCTGAATAATGGGCATGGGAGACGATATGACCAGCGCAATCCTTAACGAACCCGATTACGGGAGCAATTCCCGACGTTCCATCCTGAAATGGGCCGGTGTCACAGCAGTTGCAGCGGTCGCCTTCGGCGTCGATGTGCCCGGCCTGAAACTGAACCAAGCGTTCGCCCAGGCCGGGGTCGACCTTGGCGCCGGGGACCTCGGCGTCTTGAACTACGCCTACGCCCTGGAGCAGCTCGAAGCGGCCTTCTACACCCAAGTCCTCGCCTCTCCCTATGAAGGTATGACTCGGGGAGAACGTTCGCTCCTCCAGGACATCAAGGCGCATGAGATCGCACACAGGACGTTTTTCGCCCGGGCCCTCGGCGGCAATCGCATCCCCGACCTGACACCCAACTTCGCCGCCATCGACTTTTCCCGCCGAGAATCGGTTCTCGGTACCGCTTCGACCTTCGAGGACCTCGGCGTGGCCGCCTACAACGGCGGCGGCGCTGCGATCCAAAGCCCGAAGTACCTGGCGATCGCTGGTTCGATTGTGTCGGTCGAAGCGCGGCACGCCGCAACCATCCACGCCATCGTCGGCGACTTCGGCCCGATCGACCAGAACGGCCTCGACCGGGCGCTGCTGCCGTCCCAGGTCCTGCCGATGGTCGCACCCTTCATCGCGACGCCCGTCGCCGCCTCGCAACTTCCCTGATCCCTCCGAAAGGACTCACCGTATGTCCACCGACATCGCCATTCTCGACGGGATCGATCCCGACCTCTCCAACCGCCTGATCAAACGGCGCGATCTCTTCGCAGGCGCAGCCCTCAAGCTCGGCGCCCTTGCGACCGCCCCGATGATGCTGGCCGCCGTCTCGTCGGAGGCCTTCGCGCAGGTGCCGCAACAGGTCGCGGACATCCTGAACTTCGCGCTGACACTGGAATACCTGGAAGACGAGTTCTACCGGACGGCGCTGGCCCAGGGCGGGCTCATCCCCGACTATGCCGGAGCTACGTTCCAGGTCATCAGCCAGCACGAAACCGCGCACGTCGCGCTGCTCCAATCCGTGCTCGGGGGCGCGGCGATCGCCAAGCCGGAGTTCGACTTCACGGCGCGCGGGAAATACCGCGACGTGTTCCAGAACTTCAAGACGTTCGCGGCGGTGTCGCAGGCGTTGGAAGACACCGGCGTCGCCGCCTACAAGGGGCAGGCACCCAACCTCGTCGGCGGCGGCAAGCTGCTCACGACGGCGTTGCAGATCCATTCGGTCGAGGCGCGACATGCGGCTTCGGTGCGGCTGCTGCGCAAGCAGAAGCCCTGGACCGGCGCCTTCGACAAGCCGCTCAGCAAGGCGCAGGTACTGGCGATCGCAGGTCCGTTCATCGCGGGATGATCCCGCATTGAAGGCATAACAGGAGAACACCCATGACAAAGACCAAGAGCCTGATCCTCGCGTGCGCGGCCATCGCCTGCTCACTCGGCGCCGCCATAGCGCCGGCCTCCGCGCAGATGATGAAGAAGCCGATGATGCATAAGTCCATGATGCACGGCAAGATGATGCACGGCAAGATGATGAATAAGAAAATGATGATGCACAAGAAGATGATGCATCGCATGTGATTTTAAAACGAGACGCTTCCTCAAGGAGGGCGTCTCGACTTTTGCTCGGGTGAAGATATCACAATGACTTTGATTATCGAATTCTGTTGATACGCAAAGAGCGTTGCGATGCTAGAGCGCCCGTGATTTCATATATGCATCTCGACTATGCTTAAATTTGCGCCTCGCCAAGTGATCCGGCCCTTATGATAATGTCTGCCACAGGGACCCGGTAAATCCCAAGGGCCGCCATCGATACCAACGCGCATCGGTGACGAGTGAGGTGGTCCGCGCCGGGTTGCGGTCATCTCACGAGATTTAGCCGCTCGATGGGGTTCGTGCTTTTCGGGCGTTGGGAGAAGCTTCATGGCGGAACAAGCCGATAAGTCAGGCCAGCAGAAGGACGCGGAGTCCGTTGTCGAAGGCTTCCGCGAGGACCTCGGTCCCTTCGTCGTAGCCGCCGAGACGACAAGGATGCCGATGGTATTCTGCAACGCAAGGGCGCCGGACAAGCCGATCGTGTTCGTCAATCAGGCCTTCCTCGACCTCACGGGTTACGACGAACATGAGGTGCTTGGCCAAAAGTTCGGTTTCCTGATCCAAAGCGGCAACGACCCCGAAGCGATGACGCAGATCCAGACCGCCTTCGAGGGCGGTCGCGACCTCGATACGCCGCTTCGCTTTCACCGCAAGGACGGCAGTACGATCTGGGTTTCCGTCTTCATCAGTCAGGTCCGGGACGATGCCGGTGCCGTCGTGCAGCACTTCGCCTCTTTCGTGAACGTGACTTCGCACAAGAGCGAACTGGAGCGGCTCAGGCTCAAGCTCGACGATCTGAAACACCGAACGCAGGATGTGAAATCGCCCGCAATAATGACCCCCTGAGGGGCGGTTTTCGCGCCCGATCGTGACCCCCTCGAACGCTGTGTGTCAGCGTCCCTTCCGTGGCCCTGTCGGCCCGGAAGGATGTCAGGGGGATGATCGTCGTGGACATGATCGGCCGAATCCGACGCGCGTATTTCGACCAGCACCGGCCCATCAAGGAGATCGTCCGAACGCTGTCGGTGTCGCGTGCGACGGTGCGCAAGGTGATCCGCACTCAGGCGACCGAGTTCAAGTACGAGCGTGGTGTCCAGCCAGTTCCCAAGCTCGGTGAGTGGGTCGAGGACCTGACGGCGATCCTGGAGCGCGAGGCCAAGCTTCCGCGCCGGGAGCGCCGGTCGACCCAGCGCCTGTTCGAGGAACTGCGTGGCCGCGGGTATGACGGCGCCCACGATAGCGTGCACCGCTTTGCCAAGCTCTGGCGCGAGGAACGGGCCCGCGTTCCGGCGCGGGCGTTCGTGCCGATGAGCTTTGCGCCCGGCGAGGCGTATCAGTTCGATTGGAGCCACGAGACGATCACGCTGCAAGGCCTGCCGCTGACGATCAAGGCGGCGCATATGAAGCTGTCGCACAGCCGCATGCCGTTCGTGCGGGCCTACTTCCGCGAGACGCAGGAGCTGGTCTTCGACCCCTCCGCTTGCCACCCTGACCTGCTTCGCAGGACAGGGGCCCTGGCGCGCTTCGCCCACGACAAGGCGTTCGCGTTCTACGGCGGGGTTTGCCGGCGCGGCATCTACGACAACATGAAGACGGCGGTGGAAGCGATCTTCGTGGGTAAGGCGCGGCAGTACAATCGTCGCTTCCTGCAGATGTGCTCGCACCATTTGATCGAGCCGGTTGCATGCACGCCGGCGGCTGGATGGGAGAAGGGGCAGGTCGAGAACCAAGTCGGCACGCTGCGCGACCTGCTGTTCCGCCCCAAGCCGCGGGTGAAAAGCCTCATCGAGTTGAACGGGTGGCTTGAAGATCAGTGCATCGCCTACGCCAAGCGGACCCGGCACCCGGAGTTCAAGGACCGCACCATCTGGGATGTTTTACAGGACGAGTGCGCGAGCCTGATGGAACAGCGTGGACCGTTCGACGGCTTCGTCGAGAAGGCGGTCCGGGCCGCCACCACGTGCCTGATCATGGCCGATCACAACCGCTACAGCGTCGATGCCCGCGCCGCGGGGCGGATGGTGCTTGTGCGCTCCCATGCCGAGCGCATCACGGTGCTGCTCGACGACGAGGTCGTGGCCGACCATCCCCGCAGCTTCCGGCGCGACCAGGTCATCTACGATCCATGGCACTACCTGCCCGTCCTGCTGAGGAAGCCCGGCGCCTTGCGCAACGGAGCACCCTTCAAGGATTGGGATCTGCCACCGGCCTTGGCCCAGGTGCGCGCCAAGCTGAAGAGCCACGCGGATGGTGACCGCCAGTTCGTCACCGTTCTGGCCGCCGTGCTCGACCACGGTCTGGACGCGGTCGAGGCCGCCTGCGCCGAGGCGCTGACGGCCGGCCTTGCGAGCGCTGCCGTCATTCTGACCGTGGTGGCGCGACAGCGCCAGCCAGCGGAACCGCCCAGCATCACGACGCCTGATGCGCTTCGCCTGAAGATCGAACCGTCGGCCGATTGTGGCCGCTACGACAGCCTGAGGAGGGTCGCCTGATGGAACGCCACGATATCCTGGAGGCGATGAACGACCTCAAACTCTATGGCATGCGCGCCAGCTTCGACGAGATCGCCGGCAAGGGCCTTGCCCGACGAGACGAGATCTATCCGCTGGTCGCCAGTCTGATCCGGGCCGAGCGGACCCATCGTCAGGCCCGATCGATCAGCTACCGTCTCGGGGGCGCCAAGTTCCCGGTGCTCAAGGACCTCGACACGTTCGTGTTCGCGGAGACGCCGGTCGACGAAGGTCAGGTCCGCGAGCTTGCGACCGGCGCCTTCCTGGATGCCAAGCGCAACACGATCTTCATCGGTGGAACCGGCACCGGCAAGACGCACCTTTGCATCGGTGTCGCCTCGGCGGTGATCCGAACCAGGGCGCGGGGCCGCTTCTTCAATCTCGTCGATCTGGTCAACCTGCTCGAGCAGGAAAAGGCCGCAGGCCGCAGCGGCCGCCTCGCCGAGAACCTGCTGCGCTACGATCTCATCGTCATCGACGAACTCGGCTATCTGCCGTTCAGCCAGCCCGGCGGCCAACTCCTGTTCCACCTCATCAGCAAGCTCTACGAAAACACATCACTGCTGATCACGACCAACCTGGCCTTCGCCGACTGGCCTCAGGTGTTCGGTGACGCCAAGATGACCACCGCCATGCTCGATCGCCTGACCCACCACTGCGACATCATCGAGACCGGCAACACCAGCTGGCGCTTCAAGAACCGAAGCTGACGCCACCTCCCGGGCTTATCCACCCGGGCGCACAGGGACCTCCCACGCCCTTCGCTCCGCGCCATGCAAGGGCGCTGCGCTCCGGGCGCGGGTCCCTCCTATGCACCCGGGTGGATAAGCCCGGATCACCCTTCCCAAGGGGTCGGTATTGGGCGCGAAAGGGGGTCGCGCTTGGAAGCGATTCGACAGCCATGTCAGCGACTACGTCCCGAGTGGCTGGATCGTAGATCCAGCTAAACGTGCTACTCGATCCGCACACTCACATGCACCTTCTGGCCATCGTCGGTTTTCTGAGCCTGATACGAGATATCGATCCCGCCCGGCTTGTTAAACGTGCTGTCAAACTGCTTGGCTTCGGCGGTGCCGTTGCCGGTTTTCAGCCAGTACTTATAGGTTGCGTTGGCGGCACATTCGCTGGTGGTCGTTGACGACGACATGGTCCGGATCGCCGTCAGCACGACATCGGTTTTGTCGGCGTCAACGATCCCGGCAAACGTCGGGTCTTGTCGGAAGCTATCCCGCAGAACTTTCGTGACGAGGGTTGTGACCGAGGCTGACGAGCACAGTGACGCTCCTCCGAGCAGATCCATCATGCGGTAGCCGTCTTCGTCGGCCATCAAGGCGACCCCCACGGTGCCGCTCAGCACCACGAAAAGGACGGCCCCTATACCAAGCCTTGTTCCAGCGGACTTGGATTGAGCGATCTTTGCGCTGGGGTACCCGCCAGCCGCAGACGGTGTAACGTCGCGTCGAAGGGGAAAGAGTCGATCAAATTCGTTGTAGCCATCACCCGGCGAGACGCTCTTCTGGCATGACCACACTAGTAGCGGGACGATGCCCACCACGGTGAGGCCAAGCCACAACCAGTAGCCAGACCGGCCGGTGTCGCGAAGCCGCCGGATTTGCACGGTCGTACTAGGGATGATGTGCACCAGCATGACGAGCTCCGCGACGGGTATGCTGAGATGCAATGCTGTTTGAGCGTAGCGGGCCACGCCTGAGATCACCGCTGCGACTAGCATGTAAAGCCAAAACTCGGATCGGCTGGAGCGACCGTCGAAGTCACCGAACCGCGCCATGGCGGACAAGTAAGCACCCATGAGATCTCCTTGAGAAATAGGCGAGTCAAAGGCCGTCGCAGACGCCTCTGATCTCCAATTACATATTAAAGTTGATAAACTGAGCGCTCAAGAACCGCCAACGGTTTGCGCATGGATGTGCGGAAATTGGTCGGCAGAAACTTTGCTCGTCTGCGTCGGGAAAAAAGCCTGACTCAAGAGGAGGTCGAGACGCGGTCCGGGTTCAGTCAGCAGTACCTGAGCGGTCTCGAACGCGGCTTGCGTAATCCCACGGTGATCACCCTTTATGAGTTGGCTCAAGCTCTGGGGGTCAGTCACGTTGACCTCGTCCGTGAGGAGCCTGGGTTTGACGAGGTCGCGCTTGAGCCTTCACCGCTGCCACCGGGTCGCCGCAAGGGCCGTTGATCTCAATGCAGCTCAGCTCGAGGAAACCCACCACGACGGGCTGCTTGGAGGGCGTCTTGAGGGGATCAACGATGCGGCGCCGCATCGCGTCCCATACGGCCCAGTGCCATTGGCCGTTCGGCCTTGGGTCGAGCGCCAGCAGCGCGTGGTTTCTGAGCTGCGTGTAATCGGCATCCCAAAACGGCGTCATGTGCTCCGGCGTTTGAACACCAAAGTCCATGAGCGCGCAGCGCACGTCGGCGAGGCTGGTGGCATCGCTCTGATGACTGCCGAAGATCGTCTCGCAAGCCACCCAGTAGCTAACCCCGGCCAGCATCGCGACGCAGGCCATGCCGCAGCCATCGTCGTGTTTCTGAACCACCCGCTTGATTGGCTGGCCAGTCGACATCGTTCGAGCCTTGCGCATCGGCCGGCCCTCAATATTCGTTGGCGAGCATGAGGGTGATGACCCGGCACGTCACAGCGGGATCGGCCGGGTCGGGCGAGTGGTGCAGGCAACTCCGATCGTAAGTGTCGATCTTGAAGAACAGCCGATGGTCGTCGATCGTGAAGGCTCCAAAGTCGTGCTCGCCGTAGGGATCGTTGTCGGCATCGAAGCGATCGAACCGCGCCAGCGCAGCAATGATCTGGCGGTGCAGGCTGGCACTGAGAGCGGCGACGCCGCGTGTCAAAACCAGGGTTCTAGCCGTGTTGGAGGTCCGGCATTCGTCATTGAGCGCACGAATACGCTCCGCCTTGTCGATGACCGACATGGTGTTCTCCTGATGCTGGGTTGATTGGGGATGCTCGCTTGAGCTTTGTCCGGTGCGATGTGGCCGGTGTGCTGCAAGCTATTGCTGCGGCGATGGCGAACCGATCGATCAGCATGACCGACGCGACCGGTTCGATATGCGTTTAATCGAGCCACGGCGGCCGTCAGCGGCCATCACGACTCAAAACTGACGATCATGGCCAAAACACCAACCATGGCTGCTGGCCAGCGTGTGTCGTAGTTCGGCCAGTTGCTGGTGGTCGACCGATCGATCAAACCAACGGTACTTTGGTGCCGATGCGAAGCGTGGTTCGACACCAAACTCTGGTCGGTCGATCAGCCCTGGAGCGCGGGCAGAAACCCCAACTCGGTCCGGCGACGCACGACGGTCGGCTCGTTGTAGTCGCACCACTTCAGGGTCAACATCGTTCCATTGATGCCGATCACGTCAGCCTCGAACCAGCCTTCGGTCGCACCCGTCGTGGCCAACACGGTGCTGCCCAGCCCGATTTCTTCGATGCGGGTGGGACGAGCGCTTGCCTTTGTTGGCGCCCCTTTCTTGCCCGGCGCAGGATCGAACACTTTTGTGGGTTTGCCATCCGCACCCGGCGTGATGGCTTGACCAGCCATACCGTCCTGCGAGCTGACACCATCCTCAGCCGCTTCATCCGATGCATCGGTTGCGGTGGTGGGTTCGACCGCGCTGAGACCCAGCAGATCGCGCGTGAGCTCGACCAAGCGACCATACAGCTTGCCGTTGACGAAAGGCGTGAACGCCTTGCCGCTCGAAAACACACGACCGCGTGGCAGGGTACCGACGAGTTCGCGCAACGCGTCGCTTTCGACCGGTACAGCCCGCATGTTCATCAGCGCGGCGGCTTTGGTGGCGAGTTCGGCACTGGCTTGATCAAACCAGGACGCATGTGGTTTGCCGGCCTGGTCTTTGCCGAAAATAACGAGGGCGGGCGTGGTGGGTGGGACAGCCATGACACTCATGATGATCTCCTGACATGCAGAGGGGCCCCGCGGGGCCCCTGGTCAATCGACGATGCTGGCGTGCAGCGATGTATATAGTCGCACCGAAAGCAAACACGGCGACGTCGACTTCAATCATCATACAAAATACAAGTAGATATGTCAATATAGAGCAAAAAAGCGCCTCTTTCGAACCGGTTTCCATATATATAATTGCCACTAGACTACAGTATTAATATGATCTAAATACCTCTAGCTTAATCGCCCTAGCTTGCGAGGGTGAGACAACCTGCTCGATTACCGATTCAACCGAGCAGCCGGAAACAGCGGTCTTCTGGCGCAACCATCGCCGAGCGGGCAACTGGCATCGCGGCAAGCGAAGCGATCGTCGATGCGATTGCCGTTGCAGATATCAAGATTGGCTTCGGTGCAAAACAACCAAATAGCTTTCTGCACCAGTCGCGGATAGGTGGCGGGACCGTCGCGACAATACACCCGCGCATCGATGTGCTGGCTGGCCGCCTCGATGATGGTGGCGCATCCACCCAAAGCATAACAACCCGCACCATAGGCATGTTCGGCATCAAGCTCGCTGAGGCACCCAGACCGATGCAGCCAATTGTGCACCAGCGTATCGATGGCAATCATGCTGGCCCCGGTGGCGACCCAGCGCTCTCGCATGGAATCGCCGAGCAACAGCAGGTCGGCCAGCGCCATTGACAACACTTTGGACGATACGCCGTAGATGGAGCCGAGCGGCTCCAACAGCGCCTGGCGAAAGCGCGCTGTGCGCTGGGGGCCCTCAACCGCATCGGCTGCGGCAAGCCGCTCATCGATCCAACCGACCAGATCCCCGCCGCAGACATCGCGAAGAAATAGAAACAAGCTATAGGCGGTCTGGTTGAGCCTGCCATTGCGCAGGTCGTGATAGGGCAGCGGACACGCTTCGATGTGGCTTGGTTCGCTGCACAGGAACGTTTGCTTGGTGAAACGGCAGGCGTCGAAGTGCCAGTAGCTTGTCAGCTTTGGACAGCTTGGCGCCGCCGCGAGGGTTGTCTCCAAATCAGCAAAGGACACCGAGCCATGCTGGTCCATGTAGCGCCAGGCGATGGCATCCGACACGCCTTGCAAGCTGAGGATCCGGATTAGCCAATCGAAGAGCGCCGGAGTGTCATGGCGCGCCACCGCCTCGGTAAGACCCGATCGGGCAAAGTCACGGCGCATCTCGGCCAAGGACGTCCGGTCTGCTGCGACATCGCACAGAGCGACGATTCGGGCGAGGACGCTTGGGAAAGCAGGATGTTCCAAAAGCTCGTGCGTATGCTATCAGCCGCGAAAAGCGGCGAGCCACAACGCTAGCAAATGGCCGAATAGAGCTGTCAAATGGCCCAATTGGAGTGAAATTGGCACGATTTCAGATCTTTTCGTGGTTTTGGCCGTACCGTCCAGCGTGGCCCTCAGCGCAGCAGCTTCTTAATTCGACCGTGTCGATGCGGGTCGAATGTGCGTCCGACACCGTGCGATTAAGGCCGCCGACATCCTTTTTGAATGTGGGCTATAATGTGGGGCGACTAGCCCCGTCACTTCACAAATCGTGAATAACATCAGCCGTTTGCGCATAGAGAGGTGGCGGGCCACGCCCGACGAAGATGAGCACTATGTCTACGCTATAGCACTCTAACACCGCCCGCAGCATCACTAGCGGTCTACGTCGTCGAAGATTGACTGGATGTTCGAGCGTGCGCTGGCGGCTCGGCCGACCGGCGTTTCCACTCGATCTTCGACATCGGGGTCGCGGGTCTCATTCAGGTCCTCAATCGCCTTTCCGATAGCTATTCGCCCACTGTCGATTTTAGCGCGATCAGGGTCGTCAATCGGAAGCGCATCCTCGAAACCACCCAAGAAACTCGACAACTCATCGAAGTGACTATCCGGATCGCTACTCTCACAATTCGATTTCCAATCAGAAACATGGGTGTCGATTCGATCAAGAACGTCCCCCCTTACTCGTGCCACGAGATCTTCAAACTCGGCGTCCGTCATGAGCGAGCGCAAAGATTCGTCGCGGAAACACCACCATCGGGGACCGTGAGGGTCGTATCGATAATGTGCTCTACGAGGCTAATGCGCTTTTCGTCGGGTAAAAGTTTCGCCTGATGCAGCTTCGCCAATAGTCGATTTTCGGAGGAGTACGCCATGAACGCGCCCGGACGGAGATTAAGAACATCCGGCACTTGGTCTACCACCAGCCGCAAGAACACAGCGTCGCAGCGCTGTCCGAGAAAATAGCGTATGCGGTAGTCAATGGGATGGATGAGCAACCGATTGAGAAGTGCTGGATACAGCGAAGGGCCGACGCGCACGCTCGCGCCACGTAACTCGACCCCGCCACACACGACCTCTTCAAGCAGCCGTTCGAACTTCGCACCGCGCAGGTAGATTTCGGTCAGTTCGGGTGAATTGGCGACGAGCGCAGCATAGGCATCGCCGATAGTGGGATGCTTGAACGTCCATTTTGGACCCTCGGTCGTATCGACGAGCAGGGCAAGACTGCCACGGAGCGAATCGAGCGCGAGCCGGATTTCGGCTGCGGTGACGCCCAGGAGTTCCGTGATTAGGGCTATACGAACGTCATTCTCGATCGGCGACGCGAGTTGCCCGCCGTGCATGAAAATGAGTGCAACTGCCGCCGCTTCGCTCCGATCAAGATTGCGCAGCACGTCTTTAAGGAAGTCGACCGGCCGTCGCGCAAAATCGAGCAAGCCTTCCTCGTCGAGCGTTACTTTCTCCGTAAAGAATGCCGAACCGAGACGACGAGCGGTCTCGGGAAGAAAAGACGCATCTTCGGCAAGCGTCGCCAAGTGTGGCTTGATGGCCTTCTTGAACGAAGCCGGCTGATCACCGCGCTTGATGTGATTGTACAGGATTTGCGCCTTCTCGGCGGTTGCCAAGCCTTGGACGTTGATGACCACCTGCGATTTGTCGAAGAGCGGAAACGCGCCGGTCTTGAGATCGCGATGGGCTGATCGCCAGATATAGGTGCGGGATGTCAGTAGAAAGCGGGCGCCCTTGCGCAACGCGGCGGCCATCAGCGGCATCTGCCGATTCCAGGCATCGGCAATATGGCGTTGGTACTGAGTGGCGCCGAAGGCATCATCTATCCAGAAGAACTGCTTGGGATCGTCGGGATTCCAATGCCGCATAATGTCTTCTGGACTGGTCACGCGGATCGTCGGCGCGCGCCAGTGATCAAGCGCCCCCAAAGCGAGGCTCGCGGCGATGGTCGATTTGCCGGAGGCTGGGTCCCCAAGCAGCAAGACAAAATTATGATCGAGTAGGGCGTCCACGCTCTGGCGATGCGCATCTGTGACAACAAAACATGCCAGATCGTCCCCAAGCGCGCCCAGGACGGCGCGAGATTGCGCGTAGGCCCGCTCATCGAGGATTTGGGAAAGATCTCCCAATCCATAAACCCTCGGCACCATCACCCGTAGCCGTGACGATTCCCGAATTTGCTGTGCTATCCAGTCACGCCCTAGAATTATACATTTTTTGACGCCCACGGTTTCGAATGCCGCAGCGATTGCGTCCGCCTGTACACCCGATATGCCGTGGTTTGTGAGAAGGATGTAGTCGTCCGCCAAGCCTCTGGCTGCGAGCTTTCCCGCCTTGGTCAATTCACCCTTCACTGCACTCAGGCTTAATGGTGCGTCCGGCTTGCTCGTGAATTTGCATTGGATCGTCGAGCGGCCGGCTGAATCTCCGTTGGACCAACGGCCTAGAAATGCACCATCGCGACCGCCATCCTTTGAGGGCAGAAATGTCTCAACTGACCGGTTGAGAACTTCCTGAGCGATTGCTACGCACAGGTCTTGGAACGATTTCCAGCCTAAAGTATGAAGAGCGTAATTGATTAATGGCCCTTGCGCTGATGGCGAAGGTGAGATGTCTACTCTTGGAAGACCAGATACTCGCTTCGCTTCCTCATTATTAATATCCAAAGACACCTCTATTGTTGCGCGCCCGGCATAGCCGACCGGATGGCCATCCAGCCTAAATTCTTGCGTCATTGAGCCAGAGAGACGCGCCCGTCTTTCAGCCGATGTCGGCTCGCTTGAGCCAGATTGACTGATCGTCCCCCCTTGAAGTGGTCCATCCCGATGTATGGCTTTCGAGCCTGGAGGATGGATCGATGGGAAGACGACCGAAGCCTGAAGAGATCGTGAGCAAGCTGCGTCAGGTCGACGTGTTGGTCTCACAGGGGAAGACCGTTGCGGACTCGGTTCGCTCGATCGGGGTGACCGAGGTCACCTACTACCGGTGGCGGAAGGAGTTCGGCGGCTTGAAGCTTGACCAGGTCAAGCGCCTGAAGGAGCTGGAGACGGAGAACATGCGGCTTCGCAAGGCGATCGCCGACCTCACGCTCGACAAGCTGATTCTGAAGGAGGCGGCCTCGGGAAACTTCTGAGCCCCGCGCGCCGGCGCGTCTGCATCGAGCATGTGCGACAGCATTTGCCTGTCTCCGAGCGCCGCGTCTGTGCGGCGCTCGGTCAGCACCGCTCGACGCAGCGCAAGGCGCCGCGGGGCTTTGACGACGAAGAGGCGTTGACGGGCGACATCATCGAGCTGGCGCGGCAGTACGGCCGCTACGGCTATCGCAAGATCGCGGCGTTGCTGCGCGATGCCGGGTGGCTGGTAAACGACAAGCGGGTCGAGCGCATCTGGCGATGCGAAGGGCTGAAGGTGCCGGCCAAGCAGCCGAAGAAGGGACGTCTCTGGCTCAACGACGGCTCCTGCATTCGCCTCCGGCCCGAGCACCGCGATCACGTCTGGTCGTACGACTTTGTCGAGGATCGCACGCATGACGGCCGCAAGTTCAGGACCCTCAATGTCGTCGACGAGTTCACCCGGGAGTGCCTGGCCATCCGGGTCGCGCGCAAGCTCAACTCGACCGACGTCATTGACGTTCTGTCCGACCTGTTCATCCTGCGCGGCGTGCCTGGTCACATCCGTTCGGACAACGGCCCCGAGTTCATCGCCCAGGCTGTGCAAGACTGGATCACGGCGGTTGGAGCAAAGACCGCCTATATTGCCCCAGGCAGCCCGTGGGAGAACGGCTACGTCGAGTCGTTCAACGCTCGCTTCCGAGACGAGCTGCTCGACGGAGAGATCTTCTACTCGCTCAAGGAAGCTCAGGTCATCATCGAAAGCTGGAGAAGGCATTACAATACTGTGCGCCCGCACGGATCAATCGGCTACAAGCCCCCGGCGCCGGAGGTCTTCGTGCCCGCCTTCGCCGCATGGCCGGCTGCGAAACCCCGACCATCTCCGCCGGCCATGCTCAGGGTGGCGCCCAGGCCGACCATGAACTAACAATCAACCCGGACCACCCGATGGGGGCCGATCAAGGCCTCGCACCCTGACCCGGTTTTTATGCCCGGCTCCCGCTGGCGCTCACGCCGGGCAGGTTGCTTGGGGGCGCCGCCCCCTGGCGCGGGCCAGGGTGAAGCGCGGCAAGCCGCGCCGTCCGGGGTGGTCTCCCCGACCTTCCGCGCGGATACGATTTTCGCCACATCCGTAATCATGGAAATCCGCTTGTGCAGGCCGGGTGATCCCCCTCCACCCCGGCCGCCCTGGCCCTTGCACCCCCCGGTCTCGCCGACGGGCAGGGTTGCAGCGCAGCGCTGCGCTTCAACCCAAGCCCATGAGGAGCAAAGACCATGACGACCATTGCCATCGAAACCACCGCCGTGTCCGCCGCCGAGAACGGCGCGGTGCTGTTCATCCCGCTCAACAAGCTCAAGAAGCATCCCGACAACGCCCGGAAGACCCCGCATAGCGAGGCGTCTATCGAAGCGAAGGCCGCGAGCATCCACGCCAAGGGCATCCTGCAGAACCTCGTGGTGGAGCCGGAGTTTGACGCCGAGGGAGCCGCGACCGGCTTCTATCTCGTCAGCATCGGTGAAGGCCGCAGGCTGGCGCAGTTGCTGCGCGTGAAACGCAAGCAGATCAAGAAGACCGAGCCGATCCGCTGTGTCATCGACACCGTGAACGACGCCAGAGAAATCAGTCTGGACGAGAACGTCACCCGCGAAGACCTCTTGCCCGCCGATCAGTTCGAGCGCTTTCGCGAGCTTGCGGAAACGCGCGGATGGGGTGCGGAGGAAATCGCGGCCCGGTTCGGCGTGAGCGCCCATGTCGTGCGCCAGCGGATGCGTCTCGGCGCTGTCAGCCCCAAGCTGATGCAGGTCTATCGTGATGGCGGTCTGACCTTGGAGCAGTTGATGGCCTTCGCCATCGTGGACGATCCGGCCCGGCAGGAGCAGGTTTACGAGAACCTGTCGTGGAACAAGGACGCCTCGACCATTCGCCGCGACCTGACCCGTATGCACATCCCGGCGACGGATCGGCGGGCGGTCTTCGTCGGCGCGGAAGCCTATACCGAAGCGGGCGGCGTCATCCTGCGTGACCTGTTCACCGAGGATCGCGGTGGTTTCTATGAAGATGCCGCGTTGCTGGACCGGCTTGTCATCGAGAAGCTGGACGGGATCGCGGAGAGCGTGAAGGCCAGGGAAGGCTGGAAGTGGGCGGGTGTTTACATTGACTATCCACACGGCAACGGCCTGCGCCGCACCTATCCGCATCCGGTGGAATTGTCGGAGGAAGACGAGGCAGCCTATACCGCTGCGCAGGCAGAATATGACGCCCTGACCGAGCAGTATGACAGCGCCGACGAACTGCCTGAGGACGTGGATCAGCGGTTCGGGACGTTGGAAGCCGAGATCGAGCGCATCGACGCTTTGCGTCACGCCTATGATGCCGACGAGATGGCTTGCGGCGGTGTGTTCGTAATCCTCTCCCATGATGGAGAAGCTCGCATCGAGCGCGGCTTTATCCGGGCCGAAGACGAAGTGCCTGCAACCGTGGAAGATGCGGACGGTGAAGGCGGAAGCGTGATCGATGGCGTTCGCGTCAACCGCGATGGCGAGATCATCGAGGATGGCGAGCGGGACGAGGACGGTAACCCGGCTTCCGCGCTCGAGACGGAGGACGAGGACGCCGGGGATGCGGGCAAGCCGCTGTCGGACCTTCTCATCCGTGACTTGACCTCGCACCTCACGCTGGGCCTTCGCCTTGCCCTTGGCGAGCAGCAGGACATGGCATTGATCGCCGTCACCCATGCGCTGGCGGCGCAGACCTTCTATCGCGGGGTGGACGCCGCCTGCCTCGAAATCCGCCCGACCAGCAGCTATCTCGCTTCTCACGCGGACGGTATCGAGGACACGGCGGCGGGCAAAGCGCTGGCGGATCGTCATGCCGGATGGGCGGCGGATATGCCGCGCGACGCGGCGGACCTATGGGGCTTTGTCGCCGGTCTTGACCATGCCAGCGTCATGGCGCTGTTCGCCCATTGCGCCTCGCTCACCGTCAGCGCGGTCAAGCAGCCTTGGGAGCGCAAGCCCCACGCCCATGCCACGGCCGACAAGCTGGCGACGGCGGTGGCCCTCGACATGACCGCCCATTGGACGCCCACCGTGCGGACCTATCTCGGCCGCGTCACCAAGGCGCATATCCTCGCCGCCGTGCGCGAAGCCGTCAGCAACGACGCGGCGGAGCGGATCGCGGGCTTGAAGAAGACGGTGATGGCGGAAGCCGCTGAACAGCTTCTGGCCGGGACTGGATGGCTCCCCGCTGTCATGCGGACCGTGCGGCCCGCTTGGCTGGACGGCCAAGATGGTGACGCCTTCCAGATCGCCGCCGAGTGAGGATCGGGCCGGGATCGCATCAGCGGTCCCGGCCTTCCTTTTCGTCTGACACCCGCAAAATTCCGGTCGCGCGGTGTTCACCACGCGACCGGCTGACCTCGACTGTCCGATGACCGAAACCGTCATCGGCGCTATGGAGAACCGTCATGATCGCCGTGATGTTGATGAGCGTGGCCTTGATCGCGGGACTTTGCGTCCTGGCCTACACGCTCGCCGTTTATGCGCTCCCCTTCATGCTCGGGGTCGAAGCGGCGCGCTTCGCCTACGGCACCGGCTCCGGCCTGATCAGCGCGGGCCTTGTCGGCCTTGTCGCCGGGGCCGCAGCCTATGGCTTGTTGGTATTTGTCTTCGCTTCGCTACGCTCGCCGATCCTTCGCCTGATCGTAGCGCTCGTCTTCGCCGCGCCCGCCACTGTCGCGGGCTACGCACTTGTCCATGGCGTAACAGGCGAGGCCGTGCCCTCCGAGGTCTGGCGGCAGTTTTTCTGCGTCATCGGCGGCGGTTTTGTGGGCATGTCGGCGCTGTTGCGGCTGATAGGCGGCGCGTTTATGCGCGCCGAATAAGCGAAGCGCCACGACGAGAGCCTATCGACGCCAGCTCTGTTTGCACTCGTCATCGAACCACATTTCGACATCATAGGAGACGGACGTGGTGGTCCGAAAATCGAGATAGGATGAATAGTTCTGTCGGACCCATGACAGAAAGGTCGAGAAGCTCAGTTGATCGGGCGGCAGACCTTCCAGTCCGTTTTACTTGCGCCATTGATGACACAGGTGCCGTATCGCGGTTTCACACTCGCCCTTCTTCACGGGTTGCTCCCGTTCGCCGCGAGGATCGTGATGTCCGGCTCCCAACCTTCGGGAAGGTCTGGCGGGCTGACCGAATCGAGATCGAGGCGGACGAACGATTTGAGGATCGACTGGAAAGTCTCCGTATCGCGCGCCCAGTGGATGACCCCATCGAAATCCCTGGCGAGGTAATGGGTCAGATCGAGTGACGATCGCCGGTTGACCCCGACGGGGCTATCGACCTGCACGATGGCGATTTTATTGCCGCCGACCCAGCGCGTGATGTCCGCCGGGAACTCATGAGCATAGTTGCGCCGACCATCCCAGACGGCGGTGCGGATCACTTTTCCGGCAGGTGTGGCGATACGGAAGATCCACGGCGAATCCTCCTGCGCGACGCTCGATGCCGCGTAGAAAATCGGCGGCGGCGGACGGTTGAGGATCGCCGCCTTCTGCTCTCGTATCTTACGCCGCTGCGCCGCCGTGGGACGATCCCACTGAACGCCATCCGGTCCGAACTGCCGTACTTGCGTCGAGTAGGAGACATCGGCTGTGCCGGCGTCATAGATGTCGGAATCCGGGAACGCGAACAACAGGACTTGTCCGCTGAAACTCCGCAGATGCCGGAGCACGATGTCCCACGCGATCTCGCCATGAACAACGGGCACGACATGAAGCGCCGCGCCCGGCGCTTCCATCATCAGCCGCTCGATGACCGCGATGCCAATCGCACTGAACCCCGTTTCATTGCCGAGACAGAACCCGACATGAAATGTCCGCTCCCCGACGACAGCCCTGAACGCTCGAAGCGAGATTTCGGTGGTGTCGGGTATCTGGCTATCGCCTGTCAGCGCGCGAATACGCGCGCCGTTGATCGCGGCGACCGATGGCAAGACATGGAGGTCGATCACGCCACGATAGCTGTCGGTGTCCGGCCAAGCCGCTTCTTTACGTTGTTCTTTCTTTCGCCTGGCTTCACCCATCGCGGCTTTCTCCAAATCTAGCTAAAGGCCGCGATCACGGTTTCAATGGGCATAAACAGCGTTCGGCTATCCGCCGGATATTCGGTGAATTCGGCACAGGCCATGTAGAAGCGCTTCGCACTGTCATCCTTGGCCTGCACCAGTACCGCCCCAATCCCGATGCTCTGGGACGCGACGGCAATACGGCGCAGGGCGTCCGACAGGATGTCCGCGCCAAGGCCGCGACCGGCATAGGTGCGGCTCACCGCCAGACGCCCGATCACCGAAACGGGAATGACGTCAGGCGCATTGCGCCGGACCTTGCCCGGTGCGGCCGCCCGTTCCACCGATCCGGCGGCGATACAGAAATAGGCGACCACCGCATTGCCGTCACAGACGACATAGGTGCGGGAGAACCGGCTTTCGTTCTTCAGCGCCCGATGCTTCAGCCAGTCGTTCAGGACCGGCTCGCCGCAATCAAAGTCCGTCAGGTCATGGTTCGTCGTTAAAGGAACCGGGGCTGAGAGCTTCGTTTGCGGACGCTCGGGATCAGGCGTTACGTTTCCCATGCCGGAACTCGACGCAACAGCGCGCGCAGCTTGGGTCCGGGTGCTAGGGGATTGTCGAGCGCGTGGATGAAGGCGTCGTACCGCTCGGAGTCGAGCACGAACAGGCGCTGATCCAGCAGCACGTCGATCGCCAGCGAGCGAGCGCTATCGATCATGAACTCGGTGCGCGTCTTGCCCAGGATGGCCGCCGCATCGTCGATGAGCCGGCGCGTATGCGACTCGATGCGCAGATTGATGCTGCCCTTGGTTTCGGCCGACAAAGGACGCTCCGCAACCGCTACGGTCGCAGGACGCATATGTTCCGGAGAGGATGCGCGAGCCTTTGTCATGGGCGTAATATGGCGAAACGTATCCACATTGTCAATACGGCCCGTGGGTAGAGGTGAGTCTGAAAAGGGGAAGGCGTTGCCCTCCGGGCCGCGCTCTCGGCTGCGCCGGAACCCCGCCAAAGGCGCGTTTCCGCCATTCGGCTTCAATCGCTAACGCAAAGAGCGGCGGTTGGTGGCCCTTCCGCTAATGAAGCCCCGCTCGGGTGAGCGAGACCGTGGCTTTGTCTGTTCACAGTGACAGCGGCAGGACCTTGACGATGGTCTCTCCAGTCTCGGCATCGACACCTTCAGCCGGGTTGCGCGCTGGGAATCTTGGATCGCCAGTTGGCGAGAACGGTCACATTGCACCGGCGGGGGATCGTCTTCGGCCCGCCGACGCCGGCCCTGCGAAGAAGGCGAAGATCGGGAAGCCCCCCGTGTCTGCCCGTGGACGGTGGACGGTGGAAGGCCCTTGCCGTCGAAGGCCAGGGTAAGTTGACGCGGCCGGAGGTTTGCTACCGTTCTCATGTCCGGCGCGGAGGCCGACCGCCACCAGTGTCGTGTTCCTCGGATTTCCCTGACAGCCACGCCACAGCGTCCTCGAATGGATTGGGTCTGACCGAAGACCGGCTCCGCCTCGCTCGTCTTCCCGCAACGCCCGTCGCCAGCTTTTTCCCGCCGCCTGCGGCTTTGCATCGCGAAGCAAAAAAGCCGTCGCCGTCCGCCTTCCACTTCGTTCCAGCCCTGACTGGTGCGGGGCCGATCGTCCCCGGTCGCACGACCACCATCGAGGTCGCGATAGGCGCGGCCGGATGCGAAAAGGAACACGGCAATGGCGACCATCGGCACCTTCACCAAGAACGAAAACGGCTCGGCTGGCTTCACCGGCGCGTGATCGGCCCCCATCGGGTGGTCCGGGTTGATTGTTAGTTCATGGTCGGCCTGGGCGCCACCCTGAGCATGGCCGGCGGAGATGGTCGGGGTTTCGCAGCCGGCCATGCGGCGAAGGCGGGCACGAAGACCTCCGGCGCCGGGGGCTTGTAGCCGATTGATCCGTGCGGGCGCACAGTATTGTAATGCCTTCTCCAGCTTTCGATGATGACCTGAGCTTCCTTGAGCGAGTAGAAGATCTCTCCGTCGAGCAGCTCGTCTCGGAAGCGAGCGTTGAACGACTCGACGTAGCCGTTCTCCCACGGGCTGCCTGGGGCAATATAGGCGGTCTTTGCTCCAACCGCCGTGATCCAGTCTTGCACAGCCTGGGCGATGAACTCGGGGCCGTTGTCCGAACGGATGTGACCAGGCACGCCGCGCAGGATGAACAGGTCGGACAGAACGTCAATGACGTCGGTCGAGTTGAGCTTGCGCGCGACCCGGATGGCCAGGCACTCCCGGGTGAACTCGTCGACGACATTGAGGGTCCTGAACTTGCGGCCGTCATGCGTGCGATCCTCGACAAAGTCGTACGACCAGACGTGATCGCGGTGCTCGGGCCGGAGGCGAATGCAGGAGCCGTCGTTGAGCCAGAGACGTCCCTTCTTCGGCTGCTTGGCCGGCACCTTCAGCCCTTCGCATCGCCAGATGCGCTCGACCCGCTTGTCGTTTACCAGCCACCCGGCATCGCGCAGCAACGCCGCGATCTTGCGATAGCCGTAGCGGCCGTACTGCCGCGCCAGCTCGATGATGTCGCCCGTCAACGCCTCTTCGTCGTCAAAGCCCCGCGGCGCCTTGCGCTGCGTCGAGCGGTGCTGACCGAGCGCCGCACAGACGCGGCGCTCGGAGACAGGCAAATGCTGTCGCACATGCTCGATGCAGACGCGCCGGCGCGCGGGGCTCAGAAGTTTCCCGAGGCCGCCTCCTTCAGAATCAGCTTGTCGAGCGTGAGGTCGGCGATCGCCTTGCGAAGCCGCATGTTCTCCGTCTCCAGCTCCTTCAGGCGCTTGACCTGGTCAAGCTTCAAGCCGCCGAACTCCTTCCGCCACCGGTAGTAGGTGACCTCGTTCACCCCGATCGAGCGAACCGAGTCCGCAACGGTCTTCCCCTGTGAGACCAACACGTCGACCTGACGCAGCTTGCTCACGATCTCTTCAGGCTTCGGTCGTCTTCCCATCGATCCATCCTCCAGGCTCGAAAGCCATACATCGGGATGGACCACTTCAAGGGGGGACGATCACATGCTTCTATTCGAGAGGCGGCATCGCGGTGTTCGATTGACTGAGGCTGGCCGTGTATTCGTCGACGAAATTACAATGGGGATCGAACATCTCGATCACGCGGTGCAAACCGCGGGTGCTATTTCCAATGGTACAGAAGGGCGGCTTGCTATTGGGCTGCATACGTCCATCGCCTTCGGGTTTCTTGCCGATCTGCGATACCAATACCGTGCCGCCTATCCGAAAATCGAACAGACCCTCCTAGAGGGGAAGTCGTCCGAAACGATCGCCTTGGTTCGGGACGGCAAGCTCGACGTCGCGTTTGTCGTGGGCCCGGTGGAAGCACCGGATTGCCATTCCCGTGAATTATGGAGTGAAGGGCTCGTCATCGCTCTACCAGCGGATCACCCCTTGGCATCGTGTCCGTCCGTGGCATGGGCAGACCTTGCGCCGGAAGTTTTCATCGTCCGGCATGGTGGCTCGGGCCCACAGGTATTTGAGCATGTCGTGCGCCGCGTTGTCGAACGGGAACGGTCGCCGCATGTTAATCGCCTTGACGTTGGCCGCGACACGCTCATGCACATGGTCGCGGCAGGCGACGGCATAACGCTAACCAGCGAAGCCACTGCGCACTTCCCGTTTCCCGGGGTAGTGTTCCGCCCGATCGCCGACGAGCCGGAACAGGCCAAATTCCGCGCCGTGTGGTCTCCGCACAATCGCAGCCAAGCGCTCAAGAACTTGCTCAGCCTCGCGACCGAGATGGGGCGCTCAACCTGATTTCGTCACAAGCTCGCGCGGTTCGACACCCAGCGCTTCCGCGATCTGGCCGAGGACGGTGACGCTCGCGGATACATCGGCGCGCTCGATCGCCCCGATATAGCGCGCGCTCAGACCAGCGCTGTCGGCCAACTCCTCCTGCGTCAGTTGCTTGTCATGACGTATCCGACGCAGATTGATCGCCATGATCTCCTTGAGATCCATGGCGAGAGCGGAGCCTGAACAGGAATGATCGTTCCAGGAACGATAGTTCCGATTCGTCGCGACATGTGATATTCATGGCATCGCTTCGACTATTGGCGGCGTCACGATGCTTGGCGGAACTGAGTCGCCAGACATCAACCGTCTCACAACAGAAGCAAACGTGAGGTAATCATCAGTCCGAGCCGCGGTGCCGGAAGGAGGCCGCAAATGCGCGTCAGACGCGAACTCGATCCCGATGTCAATGACCTGGCCCCCATGGAGCCGGACGTGACCCTCTATGACGAGGCGCATTTCGTCACCTATCTGCGCCTGCTGGACGCCGAGACGGACGGTGCCGACTGGACGGAGGTGGCGCGGATCGTGCTGCATCGTGATCCACTGGCGGATCAAGACCGGACCAAGGCGTGCTGGGAAAGTCATCTCGGCCGCGCGCAGTGGATGACGAAGATCGGCTACCGGCGGATATTGGAACAGGCCGTCGAAGAGGCCCTCAACATGGGGCGCTGACCCGTCCGATTTCTACGCCATGGTATCCGGCAGCACGCTCGTCACGCTTTCCTGTTGCTTGTCGCGAAACCGCCTATTCTCTGATCGGCTGCATCTCTTTTGCCGATTGGAGTCTTTATGTCGGGAAGTCGCGTCCTGTGGGGACAAGTCACCATCGTTTTCGCCATCGTACTGGCGACAACCTGGGGAGCGACCGAATGGACGGCATGGCGGCTTGGCTTTCAGGCCCAGCTCGGAACGCCATGGTTCAGCGTGGCCGGTTTCCCGTTCTATCTGCCACCGGCCTTCTTCTGGTGGTGGTACGCCTATGACGCCTATGCGCCGACGATCCTTATCGAAGGCGCCTACATCGCCGCGTCCGGCGGCTTCCTCGCCATTGCTGTTGCCATCGGCCTGTCGGTCTGGCGAGCGCGCGAAGCCAAAAATGTCGCCACCTATGGTTCGGCGCGCTGGGCGTCACCCGAGGAGGTGAAGGCCGCCGGACTGCTCGGCCCGGACGGCGTGGTGCTTGGGCGGCTCGATCGCGACTATCTGCGGCATGACGGACCGGAGCATGTCCTGTGTTTTGCGCCGACCCGTTCAGGCAAGGGCGTCGGACTCGTCGTGCCGACGCTGTTGACCTGGCCGGGCAGTGTCATCGTTCACGACATCAAGGGAGAGAACTGGGGTCTGACGGCTGGGTTTCGCGCAAGGCATGGCCGCGTTCTGCTGTTCGATCCGACCGATGCGAAGTCGTCGGCCTATAATCCGTTGCTGGAGGTCCGGCGCGGCGATTGGGAAGTCCGCGACGTTCAGAACATCGCCGACATCCTGGTCGATCCCGAAGGGGCGCTCGACAAGCGGAACCATTGGGAAAAGACCAGCCATTCGCTGCTGGTCGGTGTGATCCTGCACGTCCTCTATGCCGAAGCCGATAAGACGCTGGCGGGCGTCGCCAACTTTCTCTCCGATCCGAAGCGGCCCATGGAAGCGACGTTGCGCGCGATGATGTCCACGCCGCATCTGGGCGACGCCGGCGTCCATCCCGTCATCGCCTCGTCGGCGCGCGAACTGCTGAACAAATCCGACAACGAGCGATCGGGCGTACTCTCGACCGCCATGTCATTCCTCGGCCTTTACCGCGATCCTGTCGTGGCGAAGGTAACAGCACGCTGCGACTGGCGCATCGCGGATCTGGTTTCCGGCAAGCGTCCGGTCAGCCTCTACCTTGTGGTGCCGCCTTCCGACATCGCCCGCACCAAACCGCTGATCCGCCTGATCCTCAACCAGGTCGGGCGGCGGCTGACAGAGGAACTGAAGGCGTCGGGCAACCGTCACCGGCTGCTGTTGATGCTCGACGAGTTTCCAGCGCTGGGCCGGCTCGACTTCTTCGAGTCCGCGCTCGCCTTCATGGCCGGCTACGGCATCAAGAGTTTTCTGATCGCACAGTCGCTCAACCAGATCGAGAAGGCCTATGGCGCCAACAATTCGGTGCTCGACAACTGCCATGTCCGCGTCGCGTTCGCCACCAATGACGAGCGCACCGCCAAGCGGGTGTCGGATTCGCTCGGTACCGCGACGGAGATGCGTGATTCCACCAACTATGCAGGCCACCGGCTGTCTCCCTGGCTCGGCCACCTCATGGTCTCGCGCCAGGAGACAGCGCGTCCGCTGCTCACCCCCGGCGAGGTGATGCAACTGCCACCCGCCGACGAACTGCTGCTGGTTGCGGGCGTCCCGCCTATCCGGGCAAGGAAGGCACGGTATTACGAGGACGCCCGGTTCAAGGAGCGATTGCTCCCGCCGCCAAACCTTTCCGCCAACGGCAGAGCGCCGAAGGCGTCATCCGCTGACGACTGGTCGGCGCTGACGATTGTCACGGCAGCCGCATCGCCTGCGCCCACGCCACCGGCCATCACCGAGGTCGATCCGACCAATGCCGGCATCCGCCGCGAGCCTGAACTGCCCGAGCATGAGGAGGTCGTGCTGGAACAACGCCCGGCCACGCATGAGTTCGACGTGCTCGACGACGAACCGGATGTGGACGCCGCCAAGGCCCGCACCATGCGCCAGCAGGTCACGTCCAACGCTCGGCAGGCGACCATGGACCTCGCCGATGGCATTGAACTTTAGGAGACGCCGCCATGCAGACGAAAACACGCATGAACGTCTATTTCGAGCCGGCTCTGTTGAAGAAGGTCGAGGCTCTGGCGCTCCGCCGCAACCTCTCAAAATCCGCCGTCATCGAGGCGGCGGTCGCGTCCTTCCTCTCGGCCGATGCGTCCGAACGGCTGGAGGCCGTCTTCGCACGTCGCATGGACAAACTCGGTCGTCAGGTCGAGGGATTGGACGAGGATCTCGCCATCCTCGGCGAGACCATGTCGCTGTTCATCCGCTTCTGGCTGACGGTCACGCCGCCGCTGCCAGATAGCGCCCAGTCTTCGGCGCGGGCGAAGGGCGCAGACCGCTTCGACGGGTTTCTGCAATCGCTTGGCCGGAAGCTGGCAACAGGCGATCGGTTCCTGAAGGATCTGTCGCGCGACATAGATTCGGGACGCGGCATCGTTCCTGATATCAGCCGCTCGAAGTCTAACGGGGATGACGTCTAGAATTCAATCCCGCCGATTTCCGCCTTTTCTTCTCTAAGGCCGCCCAATGTTAGATACTTGTTGAACAGGCCTAATTTCCGGCTCTTTTAATCATCCCCGTCGGGAGAGCGTCTGTTCATCCCCACACGGAACGGGGATCATATGGCGGCATCGCATCACAATTCGGAAGGTCTGGCACGGGGCGCGCGGATGCTGCGCACCGCGCTCGGCCCGGCCATTGCCCGGTTTCTGGAAGACGCTTCCGTCGTCGAAGTAATGCTGAACCCGGACGGGCGGCTGTGGATCGACCGGCTGTCAGAAGGACTGTCCGACACGGGCGAGCGGCTATCACCGGCCGATGGCGAACGCATCGTGCGGCTGGTCGCACACCATGTCGGTGTCGAGGTCCATTCGGGCGCGCCGCGTGTCTCGGCTGAACTGCCCGAGACGGGCGAACGGTTCGAGGGCCTGTTACCCCCGGTCGTGTCCGCGCCCGCCTTCGCCATCCGCAAGCCGGCTGTCGCTGTGTTCACGCTCGATGATTATGTCGCCGCCGGGATCATGGCGGCAGGCCAGGCCGAAGCGTTACGTTCGGCCGTCGCATCCCGCGCCAACATCCTCGTCGCCGGCGGCACCTCGACCGGCAAGACCACGCTCACCAACGCGCTACTGGCCGAAGTGGCGAAGACCGCTGATCGCGTCGTCATTATTGAGGATACGCGCGAGTTGCAATGCGCCGCGCCGAACCTCGTTTCCATGCGCACCAAGGATGGCGTCGCCTCGCTCTCCGATCTGGTCCGCTCGTCGCTCCGTCTGCGCCCCGATCGCATTCCGATCGGTGAGGTGCGCGGCCCGGAAGCGCTCGATCTCTTGAAAGCCTGGGGCACCGGCCATCCCGGCGGCATCGGCACCATCCACGCCGGCTCCTCGATCGGCGCGCTGCGCCGTATGGAGCAACTCATCCAGGAGGCCGTCGTCACCGTGCCGCGCGCGCTGATCGCCGAGACCATCGATCTCGTCGCCGTGCTCGCCGGTCGCGGATCGCAGCGCCGCCTTGTCGAACTCGCCCGTGTCGAGGGCCTCGGTCCTGATGGCGATTACCGCGTCGTGCCCGCCGGCAACATCTCGATGTCCGGGGGCGACAACATTCCGACTGTCCTCAACCCCAGCCCGCAAGGAGATCACGCATGATCCGTTCCCTTCGTCTTGTTCGCCGCCGCCTGACCATGACGGCGTCCATTGCCGTCATCACCATGATGACCGCCCCCGCCGCTTATGCCTCCGGTTCGTCGATGCCATGGGAAGCGCCGCTGCAATCGATCCTCCAGTCGATCGAAGGCCCCGTCGCCAAGATTATCGCCGTCATCGTCATCATATCGACCGGGCTGGCGCTGGCCTTCGGTGACACATCCGGCGGCTTCCGCCGTCTGATCCAGATCGTCTTCGGCCTGTCGATCGCGTTTGCCGCATCGAGCTTCTTCCTGTCGTTCTTCTCGTTCGGCGGCGGGGCATTGGTCTGATGGTAAATGCGGCCGAGATCGCTGGCTCGATGCCGGACCATGCCGTGCCGGGTTACGCCGTGCCGGTCCACCGGGCGCTGACCGAGCACATCCTGCTCGGCGGCGCGCCGCGTGGGCTTGCCATCCTTAACGGCACGCTGGCCGCCGCGCTCGGCCTAGGCCTACGCCTCTGGCTGGTCGGCGCGGTCATCTGGGCCATCGGCCATGTCGCGGCGATGTGGGCGGCCAAGCGCGATCCGATGTTCGTCGATGTGGTGCGCCGCCATCTGCGCATCCCCGGCCACCTGTCGGTTTGAGGGGGCGGTCATGATGAACCTCACTGAGTATCGCAATCGCAACACCCGCCTTGCCGACTTCCTGCCCTGGGTGGCCTTGGTCGGTGAAAGTGTGGTCCTCAACAAGGACGGCAGTTTTCAGAGGACGGCGCGGTTTCGTGGTCCCGATCTGGATTCCGCTGTGCCCGCCGAACTGGTTGCGGTCGCTGGCCGCCTCAACAACGCCTTCCGTCGATTGGGATCGGGCTGGGCAATCTTCGTGGAGGCACAGCGCCACGCCGCCGGCACCTATCCTGCCAGCCGCTTTCCCGATGCGGCATCGGCTCTGGTCGATGCCGAGCGCAAAGCCGATTTCGAAGAAGCCGGCTCCCATTACGAGTCCGACTACTTCCTGACCTTCACCTGGTTGCCGCCCGCCGAAGACGCGGCCCGTGCCGAGACCTGGCTGTATGAGGGCCGAGAGCGTTCCGGCGTCGATGCGCGCGAACTGCTGACCGGCTTTGCCGATCGCACCGACCGCGTGCTGCAACTGGTCGAAGGCTTCATGCCCGAATGCGTCTGGCTCGATGACGCCGAGACGCTGACCTATCTGCATGGCTGCGTCTCCACCAAACGCCACCGCGTCCGCGTGCCTGAAACGCCGGTCTATCTCGACGCGCTGCTGGCCGACCAGCCGCTGACCGGCGGCCTGGAGCCGATATTGGGTGACCAGCATCTGCGGGTGCTCACGATCGTCGGGTTTCCGACCGCGACCACACCGGGCCTGCTCGACGAACTCAACCGGCTGGCCTTTCCGTATCGATGGAGCACGCGCGCGATCCTGCTCGACAAGACGGACGCGACCAGGCTGCTGACGAAGATCCGCCGGCAATGGTTCGCCAAGCGCAAATCGATCGCCGCCATCCTCAAGGAGGTGATGACCAACGAGGCATCCGTCCTCGTGGACACCGATGCGTCGAACAAGGCGGCCGACGCCGACATGGCTTTGCAGGAACTCGGCGCGGACTATGCCGGCATGGCCTACGTCACCGCGACGGTGACGGTGTGGGATGCCGATCCGCGTCTTGCCGCCGAGAAGTTGCGGCTGGTCGAGAAGGTCATCCAGGGCCGCGACTTCACCGCGATGGCCGAGACGATTAACGCGGTGGACGCCTGGCTCGGCTCGTTGCCGGGACATGTCTACGCCAACGTCCGCCAGCCGCCGATTTCCACATTGAACCTCGCCCACATGATCCCGCTGTCGGCGGTATGGGCGGGGCCGGAATGGGACGAGCATTTTGCAGCGCCCCCACTGCTCTTCGGCAAGACCGAAGGCTCGACCCCGTTCCGGTTATCCGTTCACGTCGGCGATGTTGGCCATACGCTGATCGTCGGTCCGACAGGTGCGGGCAAATCCGTGCTGCTGGCGCTGATGGCCTTGCAGTTCCGGCGCTATACGGGCGCGCAGGTGTTCGCCTTCGACTTCGGCGGCTCGATCCGCGCCGCCGCCCTCGCCATGGGCGGCGACTGGCATGACCTCGGCGGCAATCTTTCGGAAGGGGCGGTCGATAGCGTGTCCCTTCAGCCGCTCGCCCGCGTCGATGACGTGCCCGAGCGGGCATGGGCCGCCGACTGGATCGTCGCTATCCTGATACGCGAAGGCGTTCCCATTACGCCTGACGTGAAAGAGTATATCTGGACGGCGCTGACATCGCTTAGCACCGCGCCGGTCGAAGAACGGACGATCACCGGCCTTGCGGTCCTGCTTCAATCCAACGACCTCAAGCAGGCGCTGCGACCCTATTGCGTCGGCGGACCCTACGGCCGGTTACTCGATGCCGAGCGTGAATATCTTGGATCGGCCACGGTCCAGGCGTTCGAGACCGAGGGCCTGATCGGCACGGATGCCGCGCCCGCCGTCCTATCCTACCTGTTCCATCGCATTGAAGACCGGCTCAATGGTGAGCCGACACTCATTATCATCGACGAAGGCTGGCTTGCGCTGGACGACGAAGGGTTCGCCGGCCAGCTCCGCGAATGGCTGAAGACGCTGCGCAAGAAGAACGCATCCGTCATCTTCGCCACGCAGTCGTTGTCGGACATTGACGGCAGTTCAATCGCGCCGGCCATCATCGAAAGCTGCCAGACCCGGCTTCTGCTCCCGAACGAGCGGGCGATCGAGCCGCAGATCACGGCCATTTATCGGCGCTTCGGCCTCAACGACCGCCAGATCGAGATCCTCGCGCGGGCCATGCCGAAGCGCGACTATTACTGCCAGTCGCGGCGCGGCAACCGGCTGTTCGAACTGGGCCTGTCGGACGTGGCGCTGGCGCTCTGCGCCGCATCCTCAAAAACCGATCAGGCCGAGATCGCCCGCATCGTCGCCGAGCATAGCCGCGACGGTTTCCTTGGCCCCTGGCTGCGCCATCGCGGTCTCGGCTGGGCCGCCGATCTCATTCCCAACCTCACCAACCTGGAGACACCCTCATGACCGTTCGTCGTTCGCGCGTGGCGCTATTCGCCGCGACCATCCTGTCCGTACCGCTGGCGCTATCGCCGATCGCCACGACGCCCGCCGCCGCGCAGTGGATCGTCTATGACCCCACCAACTATGTGCAAAACGTGCTGACGGCGGCGCGCTCGCTCCAACAGGTGACCAACCAGATCACCTCGCTGCAGAACGAGGCGACGATGCTGATCAATCAGGCCCGCAATCTCGCCAGCCTGCCATATTCCTCGCTTCAACAACTTCAGCAGTCGGTCCAGAAAACGCAAGCGCTTCTGCAACAGGCGCAGAACATCGCCTATGACGTTCAGCAGATCGACCGGGCCTTCCAGACCACCTATGGCGCAGCCTCGACCACGGCTTCCAGCGCATCGCTGATCGCAGACGCCAAATCCCGCTGGCAGAACTCGGTTTCTGGCCTTCAGGACGCGATGAAGGTGCAGGCCGGCGTCGTCGGCAATATCGACACCAACCGTGCGCAGATGTCGGCACTGGTCGGATCGAGCCAGTCGGCGACCGGGGCGCTTCAGGCGACGCAGGCCGGCAACCAGCTTCTCGCCCTTCAGGCGCAGCAACTCGCCGATCTCACCGCCGTCGTCGCCGCCAACGGGCGGGCGCAGGCGCTGCAATCAGCCGAACAAGCCGCCGCCGCCGAACAGGGCCGCGAGCAACGTCGCCGCTTCCTGACGCCGGGGACCGGCTATCAGGCCGGCAACGCCCAGATGTTCTACGGAAACTGAGGGCGGCGTGATGGACGGCAAGACCCTCGCGCGCATCGGCGCCGTCATCTTTGTCGCGGTGGCGATCACCGCAACAGCGATCGAGATGAACCGCCATGACGACCGGCAGAACAGCGTTGCGACGCAGGCACGCACAGTCACGGAGCGATATCCGCTGGACGCGGAACTGGCGCGGTGCAGCGGACTTGGCGAAGCCGGGCCACGCGATCCGGCCTGCCTGAGGGCATGGGCCGACAACCGCCGTCGCTTCCTTCGCGAACCGGCTCCGTCTGTATCTCCTGAGACGGCGACACCCACGACGCTATTCCCGAACGGACCGGCTCCTGCCGATCAGGGAACGCCCGCGGTCCAGCCTGAACCTGCCCAAGGCACCCCATTGCAGAATGGGAGCCACTGACCATGCAGGGCACCGGGGTCATCGACCATTTCCTTGAGGTCTTCACACGCTACATCGACGGCGGCTTCGGCCTGCTGCACGGCGAAGTGGCCTTCATCGCCACGACGCTGATCGTCATCGATGTGACGCTGGCAGCACTGTTCTGGTCGATGGGCGGCGACAACGACATTATCGGGCGGCTTATCAAGAAGACGCTGTTCGTCGGCGTCTTCGCTTATATTATCGGCAACTGGAACAACCTCGCGCGTATCATATTCGAGAGCTTTGCCGGCCTCGGACTGAAGGCGTCAGGCACCGGCTTCACGACGGCCAATCTGCTGCGCCCCGGCAAGGTGGCGCAGACCGGTCTCGATGCCGGCCGGCCGCTGCTCGATTCCATCTCGAACTTGATGGGCTATTGGTCTTTCTTCGAGAACTTCATTCAGATCGCCTGCATGTTGTTCGCCTGGGCGCTCGTGCTGCTGGCCTTCTTCGTACTGGCGATCCAGCTCTTCGTCACCCTGATCGAGTTCAAGCTGACGACGCTTGCCGGCTTCGTGCTTATACCGTTCGGCCTGTTCGGAAAATCCGCCTTCATGGCCGAACGGGTGCTCGGCAATGTCATATCGTCCGGCATCAAGGTGATGGTGCTCGCCGTCATCATCGGCATCGGCTCGACCTTGTTCTCCGAGTTCACCGCCGGGTTCGGCGGGGCCACACCATCGATCGATGATGCCATGGCAATCGTGCTGGCGGCGCTGTCGCTGCTCGGCCTCGGCATCTTCGGCCCGGGCATCGCCAACGGCCTCGTCGCCGGCGGCCCGCAGCTTGGTGCGGGCGCAGCGATTGGCACGGGGCTTGCGGCTGGCGGAATGGTCGCGGCAGGTGCGGCAACCGTTGGCGCGGTGGCATCGGGCGGTGCAGCCCTGGCCGCTGGTGCGGGTGCCGCCGCCCGTGGTGGCGCTGCCCTCGCGGGCGGTGCGTCTACCGCCTACAGCCTCGGCGCGGCCGGGCAATCCGGCGCCGCAGGTGTCGCGTCCGGCTTCGGCAATGTCGCCAGCACGGGCGCGCAGGCTGCGGTGTCGCCGCTTAAGCGCGCGGCTTCCAAAGCCGCCGACAGCATGACGTCGAGCTTCCAGTCGGGCGCCCGTGCGGCCGTCGAGACCACAGGCGGCGCGGTCGGTGGTGATGCCGCCGAGGGCGAAGCTGCCGCCGCGACCGGCACGGCATCGTCCGCCCCAGACCAGCCGCCCGATTGGGCCAAGCGCATGAATCGCTCGCGAGCCGTGTCGCACGGCGTCGAGGCCGCCGCCCACGCCGTCCGGTCCGGTGACGCCCATGGCGGGGGCTCCTCCGTCAACCTCTCCGAAAGCGACCTCTGATGAATCTCTTCAAACGACCCGCGACCCATTACGGCAAGACGCCCGAGCCGGAGACGCCCTACCAGCGCGCCGCCCAGGTCTGGGACGACCGGATCGGCTCCGCCCGCGTGCAGGCGAAGAACTGGCGGCTGATGGCCTTCGGTTCTCTCGCCTTGTCGGCAGGACTGTCCGCCGCACTCGTCTGGCAATCCGCCAATGGTTCAATCGTGCCGTGGGTGGTGCAGGTGGACAAGCTCGGGGCGTCGCAGGCTGTCGCCCCGGCGACCGCCGACTATCGGCCGACCGATCCGCAGATCGCCTTCCACCTCGCGCGCTTCATCGAGGAGGTCCGAAGCATTCCGGCCGACGCGATCATCGTCCGCCAAAACTGGCTGCGGGCCTACGACTTCACCACGCAAGGCGGCGCACTGGCGCTCAACGACTACGCCCGCGCCAATGACCCGTTCACCAAGGTCGGCAAGACGCAGGTCGCCGTCGATGTCTCCAGCGTGATCCGCGCATCGCCCGACAGTTTCCGGGTCGCCTGGGTTCAGCGGACCTATCAGGACGGTTCGCTCGCATCGACCGAGCGCTGGACCGCGATCCTCACCATCGTCGTGCAGCCGCCGCGCGACGCTGAAAAACTCCGCGCCAATCCGCTCGGAATCTACGTCAACGCCATCAATTGGTCGAAGGAGCTAGGACAATGACGCCCATCTTCCGCAACGTCGCCCTCGACAGAAATGGAAGACCGGCTTTCCGTAAATCCGCTTTCCCGCTTCTCCTCGTTTGCACCTCCGCGCTGGCCGGTTGCGCGACAGCGGTGAAACCGCCGGAAATCTCATACGACAATGCCGTGCCCGCCGTGCAGACGGTCGATCCGCCGGCGCCGGTCAGGGTGGTGGAGCTGCCGAAGCTACTGCCGCTGCCCGGCCAGTTGAAGCCAATCGGTAAGGGCGACAAGCCGACGCCCGAACTGCCGGACCCGGCGGCCCGTGTGAACGAGGCCAATGCCGCCGCACGGATGCAGCCGGTCAGGAACGGCTTCATCAACGCCATCCAGATCTACCCGTTCGTCGATGGCGCGCTCTATCAGGTCTATACCTCACCGGGTCAGATCACCGACGTCACGCTTCAGCCCGGCGAGACGCTGGTCGGCTCCGGCCCGGTCGCCGCCGGGGACACGGTACGCTGGATCATCGGCGACACCGAGAGTGGCACGGGCGCAACCAAACAGGTGCATATCCTGGTCAAGCCGACGCGGGCGGAATTGATGACCAATCTCGTCATCAACACCAATCTGCGCACCTACCATATCGAGCTTCGTTCGACCGAGAAGACATACATGGCCTCGGTATCCTGGCAGTATCCGCAGGACCAATTGATCGCGCTGCGTCGCCAGAATGCCCAGGCCGAAGCAATACAGCCCGTCGCGTCGGGCGTGGATCTCGCCAATGTCAATTTCCGCTATGAGATCGCGGGCGATCGTGCGCCGTGGCGTCCTTTGCGCGCCTTCGACGACGGAAGGCAGGTGTTCATCGAGTTCCCGAGCGGCATCGCGCAGGGCGAGATGCCGCCGCTCTTCGTCGTCGGCCCCGAGGGCGACACCTCCGAACTGGTGAACTACCGCGTGCGCGGGAACTACATGATCGTTGATCGGCTCTTCGCTGCCGCCGAGCTGCGCTTCGGTTCCGCCAAGGATCAAAAGCGCGTTCGCGTCACCCGGACCGATGGGAGGCCGGCATCGTGAGCGACATTGAGCCCGATAAGAAAGGGAGCCAGCCGGAAGCCTCCGGCGATGACGACGCCCGTGCGCTGACCGGCGAGCCGGCAGCCCCCATGCGTTTGCGCGCCGAACCGCCGCGCGTCACTCGCCTGTCGCGCAAGGCGCTGCTGGCGCTGGGGCTTGTCACCAGCGCGGGCGTAGGCGGCGCGTTCATCTATGCGCTCCAGAGCCAGCACGGCGGCAAGCCGAACGAGGAACTGTATTCGACCGACAATCGCTCGACCCCGGACGGTCTCAACAGTCTACCGAAGGACTATACCGGTCCGGTTCTCGGCCCAGCACTGCCCGGCGATCTCGGCCGTCCGATGCTTGCCGCGCAGAACCGAGGACAGGGCGTACCGACGCCGGGTATCGCCACGCAGCAACCAGGCCTTAGCGCCGAGGAGCAGCGGCGCGTGCAGGAACGGGAGGCGGCGAGAACAGCTCGTCTGTTCGCTTCGACCGAGACGCGCAATGCCACAATACCGGCGGCTACCACGACGAACGCCACCACGCCCATGCCGGATCTGACCACGCTCGGCCTCGCGCCGCAGCCGGCGACGCCATCGGCGCAGGACCGCCAGCTCGCCTTCCTCAACCAGACGCCCGACAAGCGCACCGTCTCGACCGATCGCGTTGCCGCGCCCGCCTCGGCGAACGTGCTTCAAGCCGGCGCTGTCATCCCGGCGGCGCTCATCACCGGCATCCGTTCCGATCTGCCCGGCCAGATCACGGCGCAGGTCACGGAAAACATCTATGACAGCCCGACAGGCCGCATCCTGCTCGTGCCGCAGGGCACGCGGATCATCGGTCAGTACGACAATGGCGTCGGTTTCGGCCAGCGTCGTATCCTGCTGGTCTGGAACCGCCTCATCATGCCCAACGGCCGTTCCATCGTGCTGGAGCGCCAGCCGGGTGCGGACGCCGAAGGTTATGCCGGGCTGGAGGATAGGGTCGATTATCACTGGGGTGAACTCTTCAAGGCCGCCGCACTCTCGACGCTGCTCAGTGTCGGCGCGCAGGCAGGATCATCTGGCAACGACAGCGATATCGTTCAGGCGCTGCGACAGGGCGCGTCGCAAAGCGTCAGCCAGACCGGCCAGCAGATCGTCAGCCGTCAGCTCAACATCGCGCCGACACTGACCATCCGGCCAGGCTTTCCTGTCCGAGTCCTTGTTACGCGCGATCTCGTACTTGAAGCATACGGAGCTACGCCATGACCAAGCTGAAACTTGGCCCCATTGCCGACGACAAGCCCGTGAAGGTCACGGTTGATCTTCCGGCGACGCTACACCGCGATCTTGCCGCCTACGCCGAAATCCTCGGCCGCGAGGCCGGTCATCCGCCAGCCGATCCCATTCGCCTGATCGTGCCGATGCTGGAGCGCTTCATCGCTACCGATCGGGCCTTCTCCAAGGCGCGGCGCAGCACGTCATCTTCAGGTGCGGGCGGGCAGTCGTGATGTCGACGACCGCCGATTTTCGTCGTGCTGATCGCAAAACCCGATCGAGGTTTCGCAATACGCCGTCTTCACAAATTGCGCGATCCGTTGTTGCTGGAAGACTTACGCGGCGTCAGGGCGAAGGATCGATTGTCGTTACGGTTGGTATTCTCACAAGGCGATATTCCCATGTTCCGGCGCGGCGCTGATCGTTCGCAAAGCCAGCTCCGTGTCGTGTCCGGTATACTGCCCGACGACCTCTACGACTATATCCCGCAGGACGACATCGAGACGCCTGCGCCTCGCATCGGCCGACCGCCCAAGCACGACGTCGAGACCTGGACCGTTACCGACGACTGGCCCGAACGGGTGCCGGTGACGGACGCCGAGATCGACCTGTTCGAAGCGTGGTTCGGCGACATCTTCGACGAGTTGCTCGGCAAGTCAGTCTGATCCAGCGGGTAGGCATCGGTTCTGGAGGCACATCTTCCCTTGAAATAGTTATATTACTATGATAACTAATGCGGCGATTACCTGTTCGCCGTTTGACACGTTTGTCGGGTCGGCGAGTGCCAGCATGAAGGCTCTGCGCCATGAAAATATTGAAGGTCGGCATTGCCGATTCCGAGGACATGAAGGCCCGCACGCTGCGCATCGCGCGCGGTGAGGAGAAACCGTCGCCGGGCGATCCGACCGCTTGGTTTGTCTCGACGGAATCTTTCTCCAAGGTATTGTCAGCTCCCAATCGCGAGATGCTGCGCCTCATCGCGACCGAGCAACCTGATTCCCTCGACGCCTTGGCCGCGCTGACGGGACGTGCAAAATCAAATCTCTCGCGCACCCTCAAGGCCATGATCGGTTACGGACTGATCCGCATGGTGCGTGATGGCCGCAAGCTCGCACCCAAACTTGTCTACGATCGTGTCATGCTGGAACTGGCCTTGACCGGCCGTCGCCAAGCGTCGCGGCCGAAGGAGACTATTCATGAATAAAGAAGCTCCCTTGGTCGCCACACGCGCCGCTCTGTATCTCCGCGTCTCGACGACCCGGCAGGCCGAGCACGATGTCTCGATCCCCGACCAGAAGCGGCAGGGCGAAGCCTATTGCGTCACGCGCGGTTATCAACTCATCGACACCTTCGTCGAACCGGGCGCATCTGCCACCAACGATCGCCGTCCTGAGTTTCAGCGCATGATCGAGGCGGGGACATCCAAGCCCGCGCCCTTCGACATCGTCGTCGTCCACTCGTTCAGCCGCTTTTTCCGCGATCACTTCGAGTTGGAGTTCTACGTCCGCAAGTTGGCCAAGAACGGCGTCAAGCTCGTCTCCATCACCCAGGAAATGGGCGACGATCCAATGCACGTCATGATGCGCCAGATCATGGCGCTGTTCGACGAGTATCAGTCGAAGGAGAACGGCAAGCACGTCATACGCGCTCTCAAGGAGAACGCGCGGCAGGGCTTCTGGAACGGCGCGTTACCGCCAATCGGCTATCGCATCGTTGCGGCCGAGCAGCGCGGGTCCAAGACCAAGAAGAAGCTGGAGATCGATCCGCTGCACGCCGACACGGTGCGGCTGATCTATCGGTTGGCGCTGGAGGGGAACGGCACATCCGGCCCGATGGGCGTCAAGGCCATCGTCAGCCATCTGAATGCGCGCCGCATCTTCACCCGTGACGGCGGGCGTTGGGGCATCGGCCAGCTTCACCGCATCCTGACCCGGCGCACCTATATCGGCGAGCATGAGTTCAACAAGCGCGGCAAATCCAAGGAATTGAAACCGGTCAGCGAGATCGTCATGGTTTCCGTGCCGCCGCTGATCGACACGGACACCTTCGACGCGGTGCAGGCGCATTTGCGGGCGCGCAATCCCAAGGTCACGCCGCCGCGCGTGGTCAGCGGGCCAACCTTGCTCACCGGCATCTGCTTTTGCAAGAAGTGCGGCGGGGCCATGACCATCCGCACGGGCAAGGGCGGGCGCTATCGCTACTACACTTGCTCGATCAAGGCGCGGCAGGGCGAGACCGGCTGCTCGGGCCGCTCGATCCCGATGGAGAAGCTCGACACCATCGTCGCCAGCCATATCGAGGATCGACTGCTCCACCCCGATCGGCTGGAAGAGGTGTTGTCCTCGGTTCTCGACCGTCGGCATGAACGAGCAGAACGGCGGCAGGAACATATCGCAGAATTGAACCGCCGCGCGGCCGAGACCGACCTGCGGCTGAAGCGCCTCTATGACGCGATCGAATCAGGCGTGGCCGATCTGTCCGACCCGGCGCTGAAAGACCGTATCACCGGTTTGAAGGCGCTCCGCGACCAGGCGCAGGTCGATGCCGAGCGGGCGCAAGCCATGCTCGAAAACTCCGGCAATCAGGCCGTCACACCCGCCGCAGTGCGCCGCTTTGCTAACGTAGCACGCCAGCGCATCCGGCTCGACGGGGGCGGCTATCGGCGGGATCACCTGCGCGCCTTCGCCCAGCGCGTCGAGGTCGGCGAAACCGAAGTGCGCATCATGGGATCGAAAGGAGAGCTGCTTCGCACGCTCACCGCCGTTTCCGGAGGGAAATCGGCGGCAATCGGCGTGCCCAGTTTGGGACTGAAGTGGCGGAGAGGGAGGGATTCGAACCCCCGATAGGCTTGCACCTATGCCGCATTTCGAGTGCGGTGCATTCGACCACTCTGCCACCTCTCCGCGGGCGTCGATGGTTCACATCGGCGTGGTCGGGTCGCACCTAGCACGCTGGGAATGGCTTCACAACCCATGGACGCGCGATCGGGCCTCGCATGTTGGATCGACCGCGCAATCGGGATTTGTGTCAAACGCTTGACAGACGGGTCATCGGAGCCTATGCGACCCTTGCACCAAGTTGCGGCTTCGCCGCACCCTGTCCAATCCTTCGTTCCCGTTCATTCGGCCGAAGTCGAGGATGCGAGCTTGGGGCACCCATTGCTGGTCCACTGCAAAGAAGCCGATCACGGGCATGTCGCTCGGAGTATCGGGATTGAACACGAGGAAAACGATGTTCGCAGTTATTAAGACCGGCGGTAAGCAGTATCGCGTTACCGCCGACGACAAGATTACGGTCATGACCCTCGCGGGTGAAGCGGGCGACACGGTGTCGTTCGAGGTGTTGAGCTTCTTCGACGGCGAGACGGTCGAGATCGGCGCGCCTCTGGTTGAGGGTGCGAGCGTATCGGCCCAGATCGTCGAGCATGATCGCGGCCCGAAAGTGATCGCGTTCAAGAAGCGCCGCCGCAAGAACTCGCGTCGCAAGCGCGGCCATCGCCAGGACCTCACGATCGTCCGGATCACGGATATCCTGGTCGGCGGCCAATCGCGACGCCCGGCTAAGGCGGCTACTCCGGCGGCTCCCGTCGCGGAAACCGCGGCAGGCTGATCCATCGGCCGCAGCATGCTGCGGCCCGTTTCATTCGAGGCCGGTTTCGCCGGTCGCACTATCGAAGATTTCGGAGCACCACAATGGCTCACAAAAAAGCAGGCGGCTCGTCCCGCAACGGTCGTGACTCGGACGGCCGTCGTCTGGGCGTCAAGAAATTCGGCGGCGAAGCTGTGCTCGGCGGCAACATTATCGTGCGCCAACGCGGCACGAAGTGGCATCCCGGCGCCAATGTCGGCTGTGGCAAAGACCACACGCTCTTTGCCCTCACCGACGGCAAAGTAGAATTCCAAACAAAAGGCAATGGTCGCGCCTATGTAGCGGTCCTGCCGCTCGCCAACGCAGCCGAATAGGTGGGAGCCTGACGAAGGACCCCACCGGCACTCAAAACCCCGGTGGACAAGGTTCTTCTCAGGCGAGCAGAACCGCTCTTTGATGCCAGACGGCATCCGATGAGCGAGCAAGTCCAGGCCCTCGAGGGCACCGTCCGCAAGGAACGGCAGAGGGGAGGTGAGTGTCACCTCCCCTTCGTCGTTTCAGGGGCACCGCGCGGCGGGCCCTTCAGGACTGGGAGCTTGGCATGTTTCCCGAACTCACACGGGACGATGTTTTCCGGCTAGAAACCCGGCGTTTGTGGCTGCGTTGGCCCGAGGTCGCGGATGCCGATGCCGTGACGACCTTTGCCAGCCATAAAGACGTGGCCGAGATGACGGCCCATATTCCACACCCCTACCCCAAGACCGAGGCGGCAAAACGCATTGATGGTTGGCGCAGCAAAAACGGCTCCGGCTTAGGTCTGAAGCTTCTGCTGACCCAGACCGGAGACGATCGGCAGCCGATCGGACTGATCGGGCTCGATCCCATCCCGACCGGGTTGTCACTTGGCTTCGTTCTATCGCCCACCCATGCCGGCCAGGGTCTCGCGACCGAAGCCGCGCAGGCGATGATCGATACGGCCTTCATGCTGTCGTCCGTGACCGCTCTCGAGGCCTCATGCCGTGTCATCAACTCGGCGGCGCGGCGCGTGCTCGAAAAGAGTGGTTTCGCTTACGAGGGCACGGCCCTTCAACATGCCCCGGCCCGCGAGGGTATGATCTCGTCCGATCGGTTCCGGTTGAGCCGCCGCACCTGGGTGAGCCTCAAACAGTGGCGCATGCCCCGTCTCGAGCCGCGCCCCCAAGCGGTTCTGGTCCCCGCGATGCCCGACATCGATCGCGTGTGAAAGAAACGGCGGAGCCGACACGCTCCGCCGCCTTACCGCCAACAGCGTCGCCCTCGAGGCACACATCCGAGATTTCCGCTGCAGCCGAGCCCACTCGGTACGTGCGGCATCTTTCCAGAGGAGACAATCCGCCGTAGTTTCGCCACGTCACCTTTGACGAGGCTACGGGGAAACACCATGGGCATTATCTGGACCATCATCATCGGGTTCATTGCGGGCATGATCGCGAAATTCATCATGCCGGGACCGAATGAGCCGAGCGGCTTCATTCTGACCACCATCCTCGGCATCGTCGGCGCCGTTGTAGCCACCTATCTGGGCCAAGCCGTCGGCTGGTATCACGAAGGCGAAGGCGCAGGATTTATTGGCGCGATCGTCGGTGCGATTATCGTGCTGGCCATCTATGGCTTCATCGCTCGCCGGTCGTCGGCGATCTGAAGTGACGTCGGCGCGACACGCGTCGATTGTCGATCGTCAAAAAGCCGGAAGCCACGTGTTTCCGGCTTTTTTTATCTCAGGTGAGTTGAGCCTTGATCGGGCAAAAGCCAGTTGCGCCGCGATAAGCCAGATAGGACCCGATCGCGAGGGCGGCGATGTTCAACAGGGGGTTGGGGCGCGGCTTGGCTGCGGCGGCTGCGAGAACGAGGCCGCCGACTACCGAGAGACTTCGCTCGCCCATGGAAATATTCTGGTGATCGTGCGATTCCATCGGAAGATTGGTCGACATCGTTTGTGCTCCTGTATGTGCAACGAGAGGTGCCGAAGGACTGCTCGAACGGCACTCCTTATGTAGGGCATCGTTGGGCAAAACCTAGCTAAAGACAGACAGCAGCCGTCAGTTCAAATCGCCGGTCGACACCACCATGCTGCCGGTCTGCTTGGCCTTATGTTCCGGCTCCACATGGATCGTCACCAGGGCCCCGTCGACAGCCTGTTGCAACACGCGTTCGAGCTTGTCGCAAATGGCGTGCGAATCCGAGACGCTCATCCGGCCTTCGACAACCAGATGAAATTCGATGAACGTCACCCGTCCGGCCGATCGCGTCTTGAGGTCATGCACCTCGATCGTGCCGTCGAGATGGCGCATCAGCACCGCGCGAATCTGGTCCTGAAGATCGACCGGCGCCGCCTCATCCATCAGACCGGCGATGCTTTCTTTCATCAGCCCCCATCCGGACCAGATGATGTTGACCGCCACAAGAGCCGCCACGATCGCATCGAGTTGTTGGATCCCGGTCAGGATCACGAGCCCGACACCGATCACGACGCCGATTGACGTGTAGACGTCGACGAACAGGTGCTTGCCATCCGCCACGAGAGCCGGCGACCGGGCCATGCGCCCTCGGCGGATCAACAGATAGCCCCAGGCCGCGTTGATGAGCGTGCCAACGCCGCTGATCAGCAGGCCCTTCAGCGGCGCCTCGATTGGATGCGGTGCCAAGACTGCAAAATAGGCTTCACGCAGGATCGAAAACGCAGCCAGCACGATGCAGACGCCCTCGAGCACCACCGAGAGATATTCGGCCTTATGGTGCCCATAGGGATGGTTTCGGTCCGCCGGCTTGGCGCTGAGGCGAACCGCCATGAAAGCCGCGACGGCCGTGATGACGTTGATGATGCTTTCAAGTGCGTCGGAGTAGAGCGCCACGCTGCCGGTGAGCAGAAACGCGAGATATTTGAGCGCGAGGACGAGCAGACCGACGCCGATGCTGCCCAAAGCGATGCGTTGAATGCTGTCCATCCGGTTCCACTCTCGACCGGCCCCGAAGGGCCGCGACCGTCATCACGACCTCCGAGAGTTCGGAGCCCTACGTCAGGGGAGCGTTAGCGCGGGATCAGCCGCCGAACAAGCGTTGAAGCAAGTTCCGGTCATCGCCGGGCTGCTGGTTCGCTTCTCGTGAGGGGATCGCGGCCGGGGGCAGCAGGGCGTTCGGGTCGTGACGCGGCGGATTGTTGCGAGCGGGCGACGCCTCGGACTGACCGGGGAGATTGCCGAGCGGCATCGGGGCGCCGGCGGCTCGGCGCGCAGCGGTCTGGGGCGGTGCCGTCAGAGCATGCGAAATCAATTGCCCGAGCGTCGTCGGAGCAGCGTCCGCCGCATGGCCGGTCGCCGGGTCGCGCGCCGGCATCGACGCCATAGGGCCGCCTGGAGCCGGCCCCGCTGCGGGATCGACGGAAGGATCGGTGACGGATGAAGGAGCACTCCAGACGCCGCCGGGAATCGGAATCGGGGTCGTGCCCTTGAGAGCGGCCCGCATAAAGCGGCTCCAGATCTCGACCGGCAGGTTACCTCCCGACGCCTTTCGGGTGGGGGTGCCGTCGTCGTTGCCGACCCAGACATCTGCCAGCAGCGCGCCCGTATATCCGACAAACCAGGCATCGCGCCAATCCTGGCTGGTGCCGGTCTTGCCGGCCGCTTGCCATCCCGGCAAATCGGCCTTGCGGGCCGTGCCGGTCAACACCGTCTGCTGCATCATGGCCGTCATCATGGAAACGTCCACCGGGTCGATCACGCGACCGTAGCCCGTCGCCTTACGTTGGTAGAGCAGTTTTCCGTCGGTCGTCTTCACACGGGTGATGATGTGGGGCTGCACGCCCTGCCCGCCGTTGCTGAACGGCACATAGGCGGTGGCGAGTTCAAGGGGCGAAACCTCGGAGGTGCCGAGCGCGATCGAAGCGTTGGGCTGCAACTCCGACGTGATGCCGAGCCGATGCGCGGTCTTGACCACGGCTTTGGCCCCGACCTCGAGCCCGAGCCGGACCGCGACGGTGTTGAGCGACAGAGACAGCGCCTTGGTCAGCGTCACCGGGCCGGCATAGTCGCGGCTGTAATTCTCGGGTTGCCACCCTTTCACGTTGATGGGGCCATCCTCTCGAACCGTATCGGGCGTCAAGCCCTTCTCGATCGCGGTCAGGTAGACGAAGGGCTTGAAGGCGGAGCCCGGCTGACGCTTGGCCGCAACCGCGCGATTGAACTGGCTGTCGCCATAGTCGCGGCCTCCAATCAAGGCCTTGATGGCGCCGGTCGGATCAAGCGCGACGAGCGCGCCCTGGCTCACGCCATATTTGGTGCCCTTCGCATTGAGTTCGTCCCCCAGCGCATGGTCGCCTGCCTGCTCCATCGCCGGGTTGATCGTGGTCGTCACCACGATGTCCTGATCGATTGCCCCGACCGTGTCGGCCAGCACATCCATCACATAGTCGGCCGCATAGTTGATGGCGGTGGCGTCGCGTTCCTTGACGGCCTTGGCGGGATTAGCGAGCGCTGCCTTTCCGGCCGCATCCGACACCATGCCCTCTTCCATCATGGCGCTCAGCACTTGGGCGGCGCGATCGGTCGCTCCGGCCGGATTGCGGTTGGGCGCCAGCTTGGTCGGCGCCTTCATCAAACCGGCCAGCACCGCCGCTTCGGCCAGGCTCACGTCATGAGCGCTCTTGCCGAAATATTTCTGGGACGCAGCCTCGACCCCATAGGCGCCCGAGCCGAAGTAGACGCGATTGAGATAAAGTTCGAGGATCTGATCCTTGGTGTATTTGTGCTCAAGCCAGATTGCCAGAATGGCTTCCTGGATCTTCCGCGACACCGTGCGCTCCTGCGTCAGAAACAGGTTCTTGGCGAGTTGCTGCGTCAGGGTCGAACCGCCCTGCATCCCGCCGCCGCCCACGACGTTCCGGGTGAGCGCGCGGGCAATCCCCATCGGGTCGATCCCGAAATGCGAGTAGAAGCGCCGATCCTCGATGGCCACAAAGGCTTTCGGCAAGTAGGGCGGCAAGTTGGCGAGGCGAACGGCGGCGCCACCCGTATCGCCCCGGTTGGCCAGCACCGCGCCGTCTTCACCCAGAATGGCGATATTGGGCGGCCGCTTCGGCACCGACAATTGGTCGATGGGCGGCAATTCGCGGGCATAGAACGCGACCAGCCCAACGAGACCGATGCAGGCCCAGATGCCGAGCACGAGGCACCAGGAGAATAATTGGCCGAGAACCGAACGCCGCCGCCGCGCCGGGCGGGACGGCGCGCGATCGCGGCTGCCGCCCTTGCCGGACCGTGCGCCCTTGCGTGTGCTCACGGATGCGTCGGCAGAGAGCGGGGCTCGGAAATGGGGCTCGACGCGCTCGCGCTGTACCGTGCCGCCGTGAGCCGGCGGAGGAGCAGTCCGGTCATCGGACGAGATGTGAATTTCGCCGCGCACCGGCCGTCGCCCGAGAGGCGGGTCGAGCCGAGGCTCCCGGCGGCCGTCGCGTTCGCTGTCTCCGCCTGGTTCATGGTGTCGGCCGTTCCGCATCTGGCGTCTCAATCCCCGATCCGGGGATGGTCTTGACGGTAATGCAGGCGGATTAAGGGCCGGTAAAAGAGTACGGAAGCAGAACGGCGGGGCTGGCCGGGGCTGCCGTCGGCCTCCCGGGCAAACCCAGCCGACCATGCCGGTCACATCGTTGGCATGGAGAATTCCGCACCTTCCTTGACGCCGGACGGCCAACGCGACGTGACCGTCTTCATCTTGGTGTAGAACCGAATCGAATCCGGCCCATGCTGGTTCAAGTCGCCGAACGAGGACCGCTTCCAACCGCCGAAGGAATAATAAGCCAGCGGCGTGGGGATCGGCACGTTGACCCCGACCATGCCGACCTGCACTTTGCTGACGAAGTCGCGCGCTGCATCGCCATCGCGCGTGAAGATCGCGACGCCATTGCCGTATTCGTGGTCGTTACAAAGCGACAAAGCTTCCTCGTAGGTCTTGGCGCGCACCACCGAAAGAACCGGGCCGAAGATCTCTTCCTTGTAGATCCGCATGTCCTTGGTGACGTTGTCGAACAGGCAGCTGCCGAAATAGAAGCCCTTCTCGTATCCCTGCATCTTGAAGCCGCGTCCGTCGACCGCGAGGGTCGCGCCTTCTTTGAGGCCGATCTCGACATAGGACCGCACCTTGTCGACCGCGGCCTGCGTGACGAGCGGACCGTAATCCGCACTGGCGTCCGACGATGGCCCGATCTTGAGCGCTTCGACGCGCGGGACGAGCTTTTCCATCAGGCGGTCGGCTGTTCCCTTGCCGACCGGCACCGCCACCGAAATTGCCATGCAGCGTTCGCCGGCCGACCCATATCCCGCGCCGATCAAGGCATCGACCGTCTGGTCCATGTCGGCATCCGGCATGATCACCATGTGGTTCTTGGCGCCCCCGAAGGCATGGACGCGCTTCCCGGACGCCGCACCCCGCGCGTAAATATATTCGGCGATCGGGGTCGAGCCCACAAAGCCGATGGCCTTGATGTCGGGATCGTCGAGCAGCGCGTCGACCGCAACCTTGTCGCCATTGACCACATTGAGGATGCCGGTCGGCAGACCTGCCTCGATCATCAGTTCGGCGAGGCGCATCGGCACGCCGGGGTCACGCTCGGACGGCTTGAGAATAAAGGCATTGCCGCAAGCGATGGCAGGCGCAAACTTCCACATCGGGATCATGGCCGGAAAGTTAAATGGGGTGATGCCGGCCACGACGCCGAGCGGCTGACGCATGGCGTAGGCGTCGATCCCCGGCCCTGCCCCGTCGGTGAATTCGCCCTTGAGCAGATGCGGAACGCCGCAGGCGAATTCGACAACCTCGAAGCCGCGCTGGATGTCGCCCTTGGCGTCCGCGACGGTCTTGCCGTGCTCGCGCGACAGTAACTCGGCCAACTCGTCCATGTTCTGGTTGATGAGATCCAGAAACTTCATCAACACACGTGCACGGCGCTGCGGGTTGACGGCGGCCCATTTGACCTGAGCCTCGGCCGAGTTGGCGACCGCCGCGCGGATCTCCTCTTGCGACGCGAGCGCCACGCGGCCCGCAACCTCGCCCGTCATCGGTTCGAAGACGTCGGCAAAGCGGCCCGAGGTGCCGGCCAGGTGTCGGCCGCCGATGAAATGCCCGTAATCCGTCATGATGCTCTCCCAAACATGGTGTCGGGTCTTAGCCCGACCGGCCGATCGATCTTGACGCTAGCACTAATGGGTTTCATCCTTGTGCCTCAATCGCGCGTTTTGCGCACCGGCTGTGCAGAATTGGGCTAAGATGGATTGGGATGATCTGCGCGTCTTTCTCGCGGTCGCGCGCAGCAACCAATTTGTTGCGGCGGGGCGCTTGCTCGGCCTCGATCACGCGACGGTCGGGCGGCGTGTCACGGCGCTCGAGCGCGATCTCAAAGCCAAGTTGTTCGTTCGGCGCACGACCGGCGTGGCGCTGACGGCGGCGGGCGAGCGGCTGCTGCAATCGGCCGAACGGATCGAAAGCGACGTGCTGCGCGTCCGGTCCGAGCTCACCGACAAGGATTTCGAGCTTTCGGGTACCGTGCGGATTGGCGCGCCGGATGGCTTCTCGACCTATTATCTCGCGCGGTGCTTTGCTGATTTCGCGGCGCGCCATCCGGCCATCACGGTGCAGCTCGTTCCCACCCCGCAAGTTATCCCGCTGTCCCGGCGCGAAACCGACATTCTCGTAGCCTTACAGAAGCCCGACAGCGGTCGCTACGTGACCCGAAAGTTGACGGATTACTCGCTCGGCATCTTTGCGGACCGGGCCTATCTCGACCACTACGGAACCCCGCTCGATCTCGCAGCTCTGCGCCAGCATCGCCTGATCGGCTATGTCGAGGATTATGCCTATTCGTCGGCACTCGACTATGTGCGAACCCTGTTCGACGACACACCGACCAGCTTCCAATGCACCAGTGCGATCGGCCAATTGGAGGCGATCCGCTCCGGACTTGGCATCGGCATCGTGCACGATTTTATTGCCGGGCAGCATCAGGATCTGGTGCGTCTTTTGCCCGAGCGGCGCGCCGAGCGCAGCTATTGGATCGTCGAACACGAGGACGTTAGGGGCCTTGGGCGGGTGCGGACCGTCCACGACCACATCGTGGCGTCGGTCGAGGCTGAGAAAGCCATCTTCCAGCCCGTGGTGTCGGGTTAGGCCTTAATGAGGCCCGGGCCAACCGCAGCCGTCAGGTCGTCGAGGCCATAAAACGCCTTGGCGTTCCCGCCGAAGACGGCGGCGCGCTCCGCATCCGAATAGGACGCCGTCAGCGCCGACGCGGCATCCACCCACCGGTCATAGGAGGAGGCTCGGAGACAGACGGGCCAGTCGGAGCCGAACATGACGCGCTCGGGTCCGAACGTGTTGAGGATGTGGCTCGCATAAGGCTCGAGGTCATGCTCGGTCCATTCTGGACCCGCTTCCGTCGTGAGGCCCGAGAGCTTGACGAAGGCCGAGGATTCCCGCGCCAGCCGAGCGATGTCGGCCGCCCATGTCGAGAACGCCTCGTCCCGAATCTGCGGACGCGCGCCATGGTCGATTACGACCTTGAGGTTCGGGTAGCGCAACAACCGCTTCAGCAGCGGAAGAATGTGCTGGGGGTGAAGCAGGGCATCGAAACATAGCCCATACTCGACCAGAGCGTCGAACGCCCAGGACAGATTTGGATGCATGACCCATTTGGGGTCCGCGATATCCTGGATCATGGGCCGGATGCCCTTGAACTTCGGATTTTTCCGAAAGCGTTCGAGCGCCGCGAGATGCGACCGATCCTCAAAGTCAATCCACCCGACGACGCCCATCACGGTCGGCTCGCGATCGGCGATATCGAGAAGGTAATCGGTTTCCTCGAGCGTCGGCGCCGCCTGGATCAGCACGGTGCCGCCGATCTTGTTGCGGGCGAGGCATGGACGGAGATCGCTCGGGGCGAACACACGATCGAGTTTGCCGCCGGGGACCATCCAAAAATAGTCCCCGCGGGCCGGGTCCCAATAATGTTGGTGAGCGTCGATGCGCAGAGCTTCGTCGATCAAGATGTTTTAACTCGTCGGAGACATGGCGCGCGACAGAGACGTCGCCAGTATATTGCTGAACGCAGACAGAGCCCCCGCTTGACAAGGGCTCCGCCGATTAAGTCATGCCGCTCGCGGATGCAAGCGGATGGCAGGGTTGCTTAGACGTTGTAGCTATCGTCGTTGTCGCTGCCGCCGCCGGCAAAATCGTCCGACGTATCCTGCAGGAAATCCTGCTGGGCATCGTCGGCTGCGGTCGGGGTCGCACCGCCGTTATTGTCGTCACCGTAAAAGTTGTTGACGACCGTCTCGCCGCCGGGCTGCCCCATGCCGCCCAGACCCGCGCCAGACGCGATGCCGAACGGATTATTATGTCCGCCGAACAGCCCCTTGATCGAATCCGCCAGCAACACGCCGCCAGCCACACCGGCCGCCGCACCAAGCGCGCCCTTCAAAAAGCCGCCGCCTTGCTGCGGGGCTCCGCCAAAACCACCCTGTTGCGGCGCGTAGCCCTGCTGCGGCGCATACCCTTGCTGAGGGGCGTAGCCCTGCTGAGGCGCATACCCCTGCTGAGGGGCATACCCCTGCTGAGGGGCATAACTGCCCTGCTGCGCGGCTTGACCCCACGGGCCACCCGGACGTTGGCTGCCCGGGTCCTGCTGCCCGTAGCCTGTCGAGGGAACCGACTGCCGCGGCGGCTCCTGAGACGCTCCACCGCCGAACAACGACTTGCCGATGCTCCCGAGAAAGCTCGTGTCGCCCTGCTGCGGCACGCCACCCTGGCGAACTTGTTCTTCCAGCTGCTGAAGGCGCTCGTTCGCGGCGCGCAGCGCCTGCTCCTGAACGATGACGGTCTGGGCCAAAAGATAAGGCGCATAAGGCTGCGCCTTTGTCGCGTCGGCGATGAAAGCCTCGGCATCGCGATCACGCGGTTGAGCAGCCGCGCCGTGAATACGGTCGAACAAACCTGACAGCAACTGGCGTTCTTCGGGAGTCATGACACGTCTCTCTCAAAACCGGGCGACGACGCCCGAGGCAGATATGGGAAGCGCCGATGGCGCCGCTAGGGGTGCCGCGTTGGCGCGACATCCGGCGGGCATCTGCTCCCACCAATCAACCGACGGTCGATCGAAGAGGATGCAGGGTCACGGTGATTATTCGGTGGCGACCAGCCTCGGTTCGTCCGCCAAGCCGGCCATCCCGGCGGGCCGGGGCCCTCCTGTCGCCCAATCGATGAGTTCGATCGTGTGCAGGATGGGGATCGCGGTGCCGAGCCCGATCTGCGTCATGCAACCGATATTGCCGGTGGCGATCACCTGGGGCGCCATGCGCTCGATATTGGCAACCTTGCGGGCGCGGAGCTGCGCCGCGATCTCGGGCTGTAGAATATTATAGGTGCCGGCCGACCCACAGCAGATATGCCCCTCCGGCACATCCTTGACCACGAAGCCGGCCTGTTTCAGCAGCCGCTTCGGGAGGTCGCCGAGCTTCTGCCCATGCTGCATCGAACAGGCCGAATGATAAGCCACGACCTGGCCGGTGGCCCGCCGCGGCTTGAGGTCGAGCCCAACGAGATATTCGGTGATGTCCTTGGCGAGCGTCGACACGCGCTTGGCTTTCTCGGCATAGGCTGCATCCTCGCGCAGCATGAAGCCGTAGTCCTTGATCGTGGTGCCGCAACCCGACGCCGTGATCAAGATGGCGTCGAGGCCGCCGGCTTCGATCTCGCGGGTCCAGATGTCGACATTACGCCGAGCGAAGCCGAGGGCCTCGGTCTCCCGACCCATGTGATGCACCAGCGCGCCGCAGCAGCCCTCCCCCTTGGGCAGCACGACCTCGACGCCGGATCGGTCGAGCAACCGCATGGTCGCCGCATTGATGCCGGGGTTCAGCACCGGCTGGGCGCAGCCGGTCAGCAGCGCGACGCGTTTGCGGGGAGCCGCATCCACCGAGGCGCGGGTGCTGGCAGGTGGCAGCGGAGCTGGCAGATTGATCGGCGCCAGATCCAGCATAGCGGCCAGCCGCGCGCCGACAGCCGGAAGCCGAGCGACGAGCGGCCGCAGCGGCTTGCCGAGCCGTGCGGCCTGCAACGCGAGACGAAACCGTCCCCGATGCGGCAGCACAAACGCCAAGACCGAACGGACGAGCTTGTCGCCGAACGGTCGGTCGTAGGTCTTCTCGATATGCAACCGGGCATGATCGATGAGGTGCATGTAATGCACGCCGGAGGGGCAGGTCGTCATGCAGGACAGGCAAGACAGGCAGCGGTCGAGGTGCTTGACCACATCGGCCGTGGCGGGCTTGCCGCCTTCCAGCATGTCCTTGATGAGATAAATGCGGCCGCGTGGGCTATCGAGTTCGTCGCCAAGCAGCAGGTAGGTCGGACAGGTTGCGGTGCAGAACCCGCAATGCACGCAAGTCCGGAGGATCTTCTCCGACTCCCGTGTGTGGGGATCGGCCAGCGCGACGGCATCGAATTTGGTTTGCATGGCGGGAAAGCGCCTCGATGATGGACGGACGGGCGGCCTCAACAGCCGGCGTACATACGGCCTGGATTGAGGAGTGCGGCGGGGTCGAAGCTAGCCTTGAGGCCGGTCGTGATGGTCATCAACGGCGCCGACAGCGGCTGGAAGACGTCCACCCGCGCCCGAACATAGTCGGGCGCCCGAACCAAGGTGGCATGCCCCCCTGTGACGGTCAGGGCCTGGCGGATCGCGGCCGCCCCGGCATCGCCGGCCGCTGAGGTCGCGAGCCAGATCAACCCACCGCCCCAATCGTAATAGCAGCGCCCGGCCACGTGATTGCCGATCAGATGAGCGGCGCTGGGGCCGCGTGTCGGCGCGACCGACAGCTTCCAGATCGCCGCCTCGCGCGGTTCGGACAGAAGCGTCACGTCGCGGACGCGTCGCCACAGCGCCGATGATGTCGCGGCGTCGAGCCGCTCGCTGGGGCCGTCGCTCTGGAGCAACGCAGCCAAACGCGCGAAGCGGTAATCGACCGAGGCGGCGAAGTTTTCGATGCGGATCAGGGTGCGGGCCTCCGCGCCGTCGATCCCGGCCGGGAGATGCGCCGCGCCGGTCACCTCGAAGGGCGAGCCGAGTGCCTTCGCCAGAGCCGGAATCGCGCGATGATCGTCGAGCCCGCGCAGCACGAGAGTCGCTTCGGTCTCGGGTCGTGGCAGAACCTTGAAGGTGATCTCGGTCAAGAAGCCGAGCGTGCCATGCGCGCCGCACATCAGCTTCGACAGATCGAGGCCCGTGACGTTTTTCATGACCCGGCCGCCCGATTTAACCATCTCGCCCCGTCCATTGACGAAGCGGACGCCGATCACGTGATCCCGCGTGGCACCCGCCGAGATCCGGCGCGGGCCCGACCAGTTGCCGGCCACGACGCCGCCGACCGTCGAACGGCCGGAGGTTCCATAAAGTCCGCAGAGATCGACCGGCTCGAACGGCAGCATTTGGCCTGTCGTGGCCAAAGCATCCTCGAGATCCGACAAGGGCGTTCCGGCGCGGGCCGAGATGACCAATTCGGATGGCTCCTGCAGCGTGACGCCGCTCAACCGCGAGGAGGACAGAACCCTCGCCGCATCGACAGGCCGACCGAGGCCCGCCCGGGTTCCGCCGCCTTCGATCCGAAGCGTCATGCGGCGAGACGCTGCGTCGCGGATGGCGTCGGCGGCCTCGGCCTCGTCGTTCGGACACAGGATGTCGCTCACGCGGTGAACCGCCCCTCGAGCGGGAACACCTTGGCGGGGTTGAGCCGCCAGCCGGGGTCGAACACGGCCCTGACCCGCATCTGCTGATCGAGGTCGATGGTCGAGAACTGGCAGGTCATCAGATCGCGCTTTTCAATCCCGACGCCATGTTCACCGGTCAGGCAGCCCCCCACTTCGACGCAGAGCTTTAGGATCTGATTGCCCGCGTCCTCGGCCTTCTCCTGCTCGGCCGGATCGTTGATGTTATAGAGCACCAGCGGGTGCAGATTGCCGTCGCCGGCATGAAACACGTTGGCGGCCCGCAGCCCATGCCCGTCGCAGATCGCCGTGATCCGGGCCAGCACGTCGGGCAAGCGGCCGGTCGGGATAGTGCCGTCCATGCAAATGTAATCCGCCACCTTGCCGGTCGCGCCAAAGGCAGATTTGCGCCCCTTCCAGATCGCGGCCGTCTCCATGGCGGAGCGGCTTTCCTTGACGGTCTTGACGCCATGCTGCTTGGCGATCGCGATGATGCGGCCGAGTTGGGCCGCCATTTCGTCCTCGGAGCCTTCGACCTCGATGATCAGCATGGCCTCGGCATCAAGCGGATAGCCCGCATGGGCGAAATCCTCGCAAATCTGGATCGCCAGCCGATCCATATATTCCATGGCGACCGGGATGATCCCAGCGCCAATGATGGCCGCGACCGCCGCCCCCGCCTCTTCGGTCGATGCGAAGCCGAATAACACCGGCTGGGCGCCCTCGGCCGAGCGCAAAATCCGCACCGTGGCCTCGGTCACCATGCCGAGTTGCCCTTCCGAGCCGATCACCAACGCCAGAAGATCGAGCCCCTCGGCATCGAGATGCTCGCCTCCGATGTCCACGATGGTGCCATCCGCCAGCACCATGCGAACGCCGAGCACGTTATTGGCCGTGACCCCATATTTGAGGCAATGCGCTCCGCCCGAATTCATGCCGATATTGCCCGCGATGGTGCAGGCGAGTTGCGAAGACGGGTCGGGCGCGTAGAAAAAGCCCTCGTGCACGACCGCTCCGGTGATGCTGAGATTGGTGACGCCGGCCTCGACCCTTGCGGCGCGGTTGGCATAATCGATGTCGAGGATCCGGTTCATCTTGGCGATGCCGATCACCACGGCGTCCTCCTGCGGAATGGCGCCGCCGCTGAGCGACGTTCCGGCCCCACGCGGCACAACCTTGACGCACTGCTGATGGCAATACCGCATCACGGCCGCCACCTCCTCGGTGTTGCGGGGTAGCACCACCGCGAGCGGCACTTTCCGGTACCCTGTCAGCCCATCCGTCTCGAAAGCACGACGCTCGTTCATGGATGTGATGAGGCAGTCGAACGGCACCAACGTCGCGAGACCCGCGACGATCTCATCGCGGCGCGCCATGATCCCAGCGTCCGGAAGCGGAAACGCAATGGCGGTCATGCTGCTCATCCTCCCGGCGCCCAGGCGCATGCCGCGCCCCGGTCTTGTCCATCTCGATGCCTGAATCATAGTCTGCTTGACCATAAAAGCGAGTGTCGACTGGTCGCGCCCTCCACATCTCCGAGACGCGTCGATCACCGCGATGGCGTGTCTGCGCGCAACGCTTTTAAAAACAGCGGAATTCGGCTATCCACTGCTGATCGGCCGACATTCAAGTCGGCACGAGCTCGATCTGGCCGCCAAACCCGTCGCATCACGCGATTGATGCACGTGAGCCGCCACACCCGACGTCCGGCGATGCGCCGCTCGTTCGCCCTCTGGACTCGACTGTTATGAAATTCCTCGACGAAGCCAAAGTCTATATCCGCTCGGGAGACGGCGGCGCTGGTGCCGTCTCGTTTCGCCGCGAGAAGTTCATCGAATTTGGTGGGCCGGATGGTGGCGATGGCGGCCGGGGCGGCGATGTCGTGATCGAATGCGTGCAGGGCCTTAACACGCTGATCGACTATCGCTTCCAGCAGCATTTCAAAGGCAAGACCGGCATGCATGGCATGGGCAAGAACCGCTCCGGCGCCAAAGGCCTGGATGCGGTTCTCCGCGTGCCGGAAGGCACGCAGGTGCTGGACGAGGATGGCGAGACGCTGATCGCCGACATGACCAAAGTCGGCCAGAGCCTTCGGATCGCCAAGGGCGGCAATGGCGGCTTCGGCAATGCCCATTTCCAAACATCGACCAATCAATCACCGCGTCGCGCCAATCCCGGCCAGGTCGGTATCGAGCGGACCATCTGGCTGCGGCTCAAGCTCATCGCCGATGCCGGGCTGGTTGGCCTGCCGAATGCCGGGAAATCGACCTTCCTGGCGACGGTTTCGGCCGCCAAGCCGAAGATCGCGGATTATCCGTTCACGACGCTGAAGCCCGGCCTCGGCGTCGTCGGTGTCGGCGACCGCGAATTCGTGCTGGCCGACATCCCCGGTTTGATCGAGGGCGCTCATGAGGGCCTTGGCCTGGGTGATCGCTTCCTCGGGCATATCGAACGCTGCGAGGTCGTTTTGCATCTCATCGAGGCGACAAACGAGCATGCCGGCAAGGCCTATAAGACAATCCGGAGCGAGCTCGAAGCCTACGGCAATGGCCTCGCCGAAAAGCGCGAGATCGTCGCCTTGTCAAAGGTCGACGCGGTCGATCCGGAGACGCTGAAGAGCCAGATGGCCAAGCTCAAGCGCGCTTGTGGCCATACGCCGCTCAAACTGTCGGCCGTGGCCGGCATCGGTGTGAAGGACGTGCTCGGCCTGCTGTTGCAATCGATCGACGCGCATCGGGCCGAGACGATCGCGGCAGCGGCCCCCGCATGGGAACCGCTGCCACCGGAATAACGCCGGCGCGCGTGATGGATGGCGTCAGGCCTTGGTTTTGGCGACGCAATCCTTGACGAAAGCCTTGCGGGCCGTCTTGTCCATGCCTTTGGTCTGCGGGTCCATGCGGCACTTCATGGCCGCCGCCTTGTCGGGACGCTGCTTGACGATGCAGGCCGCCATGGCATCCTTGCGGGCCGCACCCTTCAGGCCCTGGCTCTGGACCTCGTCTTTGCATTGGGCGCGTACGAACTTCATGCGCGGCTTGCCGTCCTTCGTGAGATCGGAGGCGACGGGCGCCGCGGTCGCGGCGGGGGCCGCAGCGGCGGGAGCAGCGGTCGTAGCGGGCGCGGCAGCGGTCTGGGCCAACGCAGGCGTCAGGCCGAGTGCCAGGACGAGAACCAGGCTCGAAACGATCTTCATCAAACAATCTCCATATTGGCTGACCCAACGTGTCGCTTATGTCACAGCCGCTTTGAACCGCTGCTGAACGGGTGGGGCGATGAAAAAGCAGACCAATCGTTGCATCGGCCGTGCGACCGGGGATAAACCAGTTTAGAAACAGTCGAGCGACAGGCCGACTCAGAGGAGCCCGCGCCGGGAGAAAACGATGTCACACGAAATGGATCCGACCCAACCGCCCGCGCCCACACCGGGCAAGCGCAAGCTGCGGTCGCAACTCTGGTTCGACAACCCGGACAACCCGGGCATGACGGCCCTCTATATCGAGCGCTACCTGAATTTCGGCCTGACCCCGGGCGAATTGCGCTCGGGCAAGCCGATCATCGGCATCGCCCAGACCGGCAACGACCTGTCGCCGTGCAACCGCCATCACCTTGAGCTCGCCAAGCGCGTGCGCGACGGCATCCTTGCGATGGGCGGCGTTCCGATGGAATTCCCGGTCCATCCAATTCAGGAAACCGGCAAGCGCCCGACGGCCGCACTCGATCGCAACCTCGCCTATCTCGGCCTTGTGGAGACGCTTTACGGCTATCCGCTCGATGGCGTCGTGCTAACCACGGGCTGCGACAAGACCACCCCGGCCTGCATCATGGCAGCCGCGACGGTCAACATTCCGGCCATCGTGCTCTGCGGCGGCCCGATGCTGAACGGCTGGCACAATGGCGAGCGGACCGGCTCGGGCACCATCGTGTGGAAGAGCCGCGAGGAATTGGCGGCTGGCAACATCGACTATGAAGAGTTCATGGAGATCGTCACCTCCTCGGCTCCCTCGGTTGGTCATTGCAACACGATGGGCACGGCCTCGACCATGAACGCGCTGGCTGAAGCGCTCGGCATGACGCTGCCGGGCTGCGCCGCCATTCCGGCGCCTTACCGCGAACGCGGGCAGATCGCCTACGAGACCGGACGTCGTGCCGTCGAGATGGTGTGGGAAGACCTCAAGCCGTCCGACATCATGACGCGCGAAGCGTTGGAAAACGCCATCGTGGTCAACAGCGCCATCGGCGGTTCGACCAACGCCACCATCCACATCAATGCCATCGCACGCCACATCGGTGTGCCGCTGGCGATCGAGGAATGGGAGACGATCGGCCATAAGATCCCGCTACTGGTCAATATGCAGCCGGCCGGCAAATATCTCGGCGAAGAGTTCCACCGCGCCGGCGGCGTCCCCACCGTGATCGCGCAATTGATGTCGAAGGGTCACATTCGCGAGAATGCTATGACGGCCAACGGCAAGACGATCGGCCATAACAACAAGGATCGTAAGATCGGCGATCCGGACGTCATCACGCCGATCGAAACGCCGATGCGCGAAGAGGCCGGCTTCATTGTGCTGAAGGGCAACCTGTTCGACAACGCGATCATGAAGACGAGCGTGATCTCGAAGGAGTTCCAGGACCGTTATCTGTCGACGCCCGGTGATCTCGGCGCTTTCGAGGGTCGCGCCATCGTGTTCGAGGGACCGGAGGATTACCACCACCGGATCGACGACCCGAGCCTCGACATCGACGAGCATTGCATGCTGTTCATCCGCGGCACCGGGCCGATCGGCTATCCGGGCGGCGCGGAAGTCGTCAACATGCAGCCCCCGACGGCCCTCATCAAGCGCGGTATCCACGCCCTGCCCTGCATCGGCGATGGTCGCCAGTCCGGAACGTCCGCTTCGCCCTCGATCCTCAATGCATCGCCGGAAGCGGCGGCCGGCGGCGGGCTCGCGATCCTGAAGACGGGCGACCGGGTCCGGATCGACCTGAACAAGCGCAGCGCCAACATCATGATCACCGACGAGGACCTTGCGCAGCGTCGCGCCGACCTCAAGGGCCAGGGTGGCTTCCACTATGCCGGCAACCAGACGCCGTGGCAGGAAATCCAACGCTCGATGGTCGATCAGTTCGACGAGGGCATGGTGCTCAAGCCCGCCGTGAAGTATCAGCGCGTCGCTCAGACCATGGGGGTTCCGCGCGACAACCACTAAGGCCGCGATCAAGGCTCGCCTTCGGCCCCGACTTCGGCCTTGGGCGAGCCCTTGACTCACACCAGCACGCGCGACCGTTCCTTCGCTTCCGGTCCGTCATTCCTTGAGATCGCTCACGACCTGCCCATAGTTGAGGGCGGACACGAGAGTCACGCCGCCGAGCACGTTTCCGAGAAGGGTTGGCACGAAAAAGCGCCCCACATAATCGGCAAGGCTGGCCTGATCCGAAACGACTAGAAAGCTCACTTCGACCGAGCCTGCGATGATGTGGGCAAATCCCGCGACCGACACCAACCATGTGAGCAGCACGATCAGGGAGGATCGCGACTCGCCGGCGCCCGGCATCAGCCACACCATCAGGGCGATCAGCCAACCCGCGAAAATCGCCTTGAGAAGTGTGAGGCCGAAGGACGCCTCGATGGCGTGCTGGCTGATGGTTGCGAAAACCGTCCGGATCTCGGCGGTGAAGAGATCGGTTTTGGCGAGCACCGCGGCAACGATCCAAGTCCCGACGATGTTGGCCACGAGAACCAGCCCCCACAGCCGCGCCACGAGGCCGAGCGTTCGCAGATCGCGGTTATAGAGAAGCGGCAGAATCGGCGTGATCGTATTTTCGGAAAAGAGCTGCTGGCGGCCGAGCACCACGATGAGAAAGCCGACCGAATAGCCGAGTTTGCTCACGAGATCCCGCCACGGCGCGTCGGGCAAGTGCGCGCGGAGAACGCCCTCGGCGATGAGGGAAAAACCCATCGCGAGACCGGCCGCGAGCCCGGAAAACAGGAGCGCTTTGACGGGCCGGGCAATTTCACTTTCACCCTCGGCCCGGATCGTCTCGTGGATCAGCGCCGCATTGGGGCGGCTATGGGCTTCGATGATGTCCCGCTCGGCGTCTGACACATCCGTCATGTTTGACGCGGCGCTGAGCGCATGCGCCTGGTCATCTACCTGATCGTTATCGGCCTCGGCCACGCATGTGCCCCTTTCGCAAAATCTCGATGCGTCCGGCGGGAGTACCGACGGTCAGACGGCATACCAGCGATATGCGCCGAACGCAGGCCAACTCGATGGCCCAAGCAAAGGGTTCCCGCGTCGGGGCGAAAGAGCGAAAAAGCCGCGCTGACCGTCGGGTCGGCAGTCGACGACGACGGACCGCTTAACTGCTCAGGGTTCGCAATTCGCCGGTCACAACGCCGAATAGAGTGCGACCGAGAAGCCCGATGATAACCAGCGTCGCCAGACCGAGCAGCGCGATGGCGATCCCGTCCGTGATCAGGCCGGGCTCGCTCACCGCAAAGCGAAGCGCCGCAATGCTGCTGGCTGCGAGCGGAAAACTCACGGCCCACCAGGAGACGCGGAACGGGCAGCAGACGGGCAGATTTCGCAATTGCCCGAGCAGCACCGCCAGCATGAACAGCGTCAACATGTAGAGCACTTCGGAAAAGAGATCCGTCTGCCCGACCGTGACCGTATAGGTCGAATAGCCGACCGCGAAAGGCGCAACGAGGATCAGCAGTGACGGCTTCAGCGGGTCGGGGAGCGGGGGCTCAAAAAGCAGCCGCGAAAACACGAGCGTGAAGAGCGGGACGGCAAAGAACAGACCGACCGCGAGAGAGAAAACCATCAAGCCATGCAGCGGAGGCAAATCGAGCGTCGGGAGCGCAAGCGGCACGTCCAGCAGTCCCACGACCGGTATGATCCAGGCCGGCGTCGCGTGGGCGACCTGCTGTCGGTCGCTCATCCAACGCGAGACGATCAGCACGGCGAACAGCATCATCCCCACAGCGCCGACCATCCAGAGAGCTTGGGCGAGTTGATGTGCGAAGGGATTTAGCGGGATGGGCAGCAAGAGAAGGCTGATCAGAACCGTGCCGAATAGATTGCCCGCGATGGGGTGCCGGAACTCGGTCCGGACGACCGCAAAGGCCGTGACGAGCTTCACGAGATAGGCGATCGCCACCACCACGAAGGCGACGATCGCCACCGCCGCGATCGTCATGGCGATCCATTCGGGCACACCGAAGTGGGTATGGGCGAGCCGCCAGGCGATGGAGAGGCCGGTCAAGCCCATCACCGAGCCAAAGAGGCCCACCGGCAGATAATCGAGCAAGGGCGCGCCGGGCGGAAGAATCGTCTGGGCCTCGCTCATGCTGTGACCGCTTTCACCAAAAGCTGTTGCGCCGCATCCAACCGACCCGCGAGATCCTCAGGGACACCGGCGTCCCGCAGGACCTTGGCCATCGGATGGAAGGCGATCACGGTCAGCCCATCATCCCGCAGGCGCACGAGGACGCGGAGCGGCAAATCGAGCGCGGCCGATGGGGCGGCCAGCATAAGCGGCGTTCCGCCTTTTGGATGTCCATAAATCAGCACCGTCGTGGGCGGCATCTCCAGCCCAACCTGACGCGCCCCGTCCTTATGGTCGATCCGACTGAACAGGGTCAGGCCCGCTCCGGTGATGGCGTCCGTCAGCCGCTGGAGGGTCGCCTCGAACGAGAGGGCCGACACGGTTTCGATGATATCGGATGTGTTTGTGCCGCTCATGATGACCCCATCTTCCGTAACGGCGATGCTCCGCGTGATCCCCCACGTGTCGCCGGTCATCATCCGATACTCTTCGTTCACCGTGTCTAGTGTGAATCTTTGCGGATCCGACGCAGGAAAACGTTCGGGCGCGGACAGGATCGCGCCACGACGCGGTCGGGTCTCGCCAGCTTTGAGCGGCCGAATGAAGCTAACGCATCAAGACTCGAGCAACTCCGTGACACGATTACGACGACGCTCTGATCAACCTTCAACTTCCTCACCAGATCCGGCTGACGATCCCATCGAAAATCGAGTCGGCCGAGACGATCGGAACGGCATGGGAGAGCGCGGTAGCGGCCAGGAGGCGGTCGAACGGATCGCGGTGTGGCCAGGCCATCAAACCGGCCAAAACGCAGATTTTTGCGTCAAGCTGAACCATCTCGATGCCTTGCTCGACAAGTTCATCGATCAGGTTCGGCAGAAACGGCGCCATCTCCGGCCATTTGCCAAGCCGAACCTTCTGCGCCATTTCGTAAAGCGAGGCGGGGCTGACGAAGACATTCTCGGCTTCGCCGATCGTCGTTCTCGCTACGTTTGAGAGCCGGCGACTCGCGTATAATCCCCAAGCCAATGCATGCGTGTCGATCAGGACGGCTTTCACAAGCGGTCGGCTCCGCCGCCCTCCCAAAGGCTGATGTCGCTGTCATCCAATGGCTCAAAGAAATCAGGACCCTGTCCTGTCAAACGGTCGGCCATCGTGTCGAACTTGAAACGGTTCCTTTTTTCGACCGGGACCAGTCGAACAACCGGGCGATCACCGCGTGCAATGATGACCTCTTCGCCTTTTAAGGCCGCTTCGATCAGTTTGGAAAGGTTGGTCTTGGCGGCATGGACAGTGACTTGCATCGGCTCGGCCCAGATTGCTAAGCTAGCTTAGCTAATCGTCCTGTCGAGTTCAAGCATGACCCAGCCCGCTCTTCCCATCGGCCCGTTCGTCGATCCCGATCCGGCCCTGCGCCCCGAGCGTGTCACCTTGACAGGGCGCTTCGTCACGCTCGTCCCGCTCGAGGCCGACCATGCCGATGCGCTGTTCGATGCCGCTTGCGGCCCGGGCCGCGACGATCTCTGGACCTATATGTTCGACGGGCCGTTCTCGGACCGCGCCGTTTTTGCGGCCAACATCGCTCAAAAAGCCGCGTCGACCGATCCGCTCTTCTTCGCCATTGTCGACAACGGCTCCCGCAGGGTGGTCGGACATGCGGCGCTGATGCGGATCGACGTGGTTCATCGCGTAATCGAGGTCGGCAATATCATGTTCGGCGCGCCGCTTCAGCGGACGCCCGGCGCGACCGAGAGCATGGCGCTGCTGGCCCGCTACGTGTTTGAGACGCTCGGCTATCGACGCTACGAGTGGAAGTGCAACGCCATGAATGAGCCCTCGCGTGTGGCCGCCCACCGTCTCGGCTTCACGTTTGAAGGCGTTTTCCGGCAGCACATGATCGTCAAGGGCCGCAACCGCGACACGGCTTGGTTCTCGATCCTCGACACCGAATGGCCCGCTTGCGGCAGCGCTTTCGAGGGCTGGCTCGCAGCCGGGAACTTCGACGCCGACGGACGCCAGCGTCGGTCGCTGGCGGCGCTGCGGCCGTCGACCACCTGACCTTGCGGCTCGGCCGCGATCATGCTCAGGATCGGCAAAGGCGGCCAAGACCGCCTGCAGGGGACGGAGAGACGGCCATGGCGGACCACGCAGCCGGCGAGACAGCGGTTCTGATGGCAGCGCATCACGGGTTTGGCGCGCGGCTCGTCACGCCGAGAGGCTGTCGCGCCAAGAAAGCCGCGACACGTCGACTGCGTTCGATATCCCCTGCTGACGGCTTTTTGCTCTGACTTCCTCATAAAAGGATCGATCATGCGTATTCTCATCATCGGGGCGGCCGGCATGGTCGGCCGGAAGCTCACGGCTCGGCTCGTTCGAGATGCGACGCTCGGATCCCACCCCATCGACGCGCTGGATCTCGTCGACGTTGTCGAACCGGCGCGCGTCGACGCGCCTTTCATGATCGAGACGGGCACCATCGACGTCGCCGATCCGGCGGCCGCGCCCCGGCTGATCGCCAAACGCCCGGACGTGATCTTCCAGCTTGCCGCGATCGTATCGGGTGAGGCCGAAAAGGACTTCGACAAAGGCTATGCGATCAATATGGATGGCCTGCGCTTCTTGCTCGATGCGATCCGCACCGAGGGCGCATCGTCCGTTGAAGGCGCCCTCCGCCCCTACCGGCCTCGCCTCGTCTTCACCTCGTCGATCGCGGTCTTCGGCGCGCCATTCCCCGCCACAATCGACGATGAGTTCCTGTCCGCGCCGATGACCAGCTACGGGACGCAGAAAGCCATCTGCGAACTGCTCCTCGCCGATTACACCCGCAAGGGGTTCGTCGATGGCATCGGCATCCGGCTTCCCACCATCTCGGTTCGGCCCGGCAAACCCAATGCGGCCGCATCCGGATTCTTCTCGAACATCATCCGAGAGCCGCTCGCCGGGCAGGAAGCGGTCCTCCCCGTCGGCGAGGATGTGCGTCATTGGCATGCCTCGCCACGCTCGGCTGTCGGTTTTCTCCTGCATGCCGCGACGATCGATGGCGGACGCGTCGGCCAACGCCGCACCTTGTCGATGCCCGGCGTGTCGGTCACGGTCGGCGAACAGATTGAGGCGATGCGGCGCGTGGCCGGCGAGAGCGCCGTCGCCCTGATCCGCCGCCAGCCCGATCCCTTCATCGAAGCCATCGTGGCCAATTGGCCGCAAAGTTTCGAGCCGAGCCGCGCCGAGGCGCTTGGCTTCACGGCTGAGCGCGACTTCGACAGCATTATCCGGGTTCATCTCGAGGACAAATTGGGCCAATGATACCGTCTATCATTGGCGCGGACTATCGTTCGGTCGCGCCGCAACCTCGCCGGAACACATGACCGCACCGTCCGTCACACCCACCGATTCGCTTACCAGCCTCGTTCAGCCGATCGAGGCTGGCGCTCACGTGACGGCAGCCGCCTTCCTGGGGAGAACGCCGGCGCTGGCGCTGGGCGACGGAACCGTGGTGCTGGCGCCCATCGGCGAGGAGCGTCGCATATCGGCTCACCCAGAAGGCGCGATCCTGGCGGCAGCGGCCCAGGGATCCCGGATGATCACGGGCGGTGACGACGGACGGCTCGTCGCGACAAGTGCGGATGGATCGACGCAGGACATCGCTCATGAAGTGGGGAAATGGATCGACGCCCTTGCGGTGCGGGAGGATGGCACGGTGGCGTGGGCGGCCGGGCGGCAAGTTCGATCGCGCAGCCCGAAGGGCGAGGTGAAATCATGGTTGGCACCCACCTCCGCAAGGGGGCTGGCATTTGCGCCTAAAGGCTATCGCCTCGCCGTGTCGCATTATAATGGCGCCACGCTCTGGTACCCGAACACCGCGAGCATACCGGAGGTCTTCGAGTGGAAGGGTTCGCATCTCGATGTGACGGTGTCGCCGGATAACCGCTTCCTCGTCACCTCGATGCAGGAAAATTCTTTGCACGGTTGGCGGCTCGCCGACGGCCAGCACATGCGAATGCAGGGCTATCCGTCAAAATCGCGGTCGCTCGCCTGGTCGCATGATGGCGATTGGTTAGCGACGTCCGGCGCGGACGCCTGTGTGGTTTGGCCGTTCGATTCGAAAACGGGGCCGATGGGAAAGGCACCGCGCGAATGTGGCGTTCGGTCGTCACGGGTGTCGCAGGTCGCGTTCCACCCAAAGACGCTGGTCTTAGCGATGGGCTATGAGGACGGCTTCGTCCTCCTATGCCGTTTGACGGATGCGTCCGAGATTCTCGTTCGTAAGACCGATCCAGGCACGGCCGACCCTGTGAGTGCGCTGGCTTGGGACCGCGATGGGAAACAGTTGCTGTTCGGCACCCGCAAGGGCGCCGCAGGGTTGCTTACGCTACCGGGCTGAAGCCAGCAAGATAGGGCGGTCACGACAGACCGCCCGACCAAAAGCCGCTCAGAAGCCCTTGTTGTAACGGTTATGCGCCGCCGGAATGTGATGGCGATGCATCATGCGATAATGGTGCCGCATCATCCGACGATGATGCATCATGCGCTTGTGATGATGCATCATCATGCCCTTATGGGACATACGCTTCTTCATGGCCGGCTTCTTCATGGTCATGTCGGCATCGGGCTTGGCCATCGGGGCGGGAGAGGCCGCCGCAGGAGCCATCGGGGCTGGCGCCGGTGCGGGAGCCGGTGCCACAGGTGCGGGAGCCACCGGAGCCGGAGCGGGGGTTGGGGTCGTCGGCACGGCCGGCGCTGGTGCGTTCGGCGATCCGCCCTGCACGGTGGGGGTATCCTGCTGGGCCAAAGCTCCGCAGCTGCCGATCATCAGAAGAGCACATCCAACAATTAGACTACGCATCGTTAAAGTCCTTTGATCCGGTCGGCGCCTGAGAGCCCAAGTGGCTCGCGACCCTTGTTTCGATTGGTCTGAGCGGCAGCAAAGCTACAATGCTGGCCGACACATTCGGTTCGCTTACACCTTGCTGAAACACGATGCGTGGCGATCACCGTTAATGGTCGGTTTCAAGCGCCTTCGGCGCTTGGATCGGCATGAAGTGGGCCGACAGCGCGTGATACACCCCCTCCTTGCAGACGAGCTTGGAAGCCGCCTGCGCCACAAGCGAGGCGAGCATGATCGGGATCACCAGCGCGTGGTTCTCGGTCATCTCCGACACGATCACGAAGGAGGTCAGTGGCGCCTGCACGACGCCGGTCAAATAGGCCGTCATGCAGAGGACGGCGAGCACGCTGAGCGGGACCTGCGGCAAGAGCGGCGCGAGATCCTGAGCCAGACCGGCACCGACCGCCAACGAGGGCGAAAAGATACCACCCGGAATGCCGCTCACCGACGACAAGGCCGTGGCGATCAGCTTCAATGGCCCGAATAAAGGCGTCAGCGTCGCATTGCCACGCAAGATGGTCTGCGCCTGTTCGTAGCCTGTGCCAAAGATCGATCCCGCACCGGCCAGCCCGCACAGCGCCAACCCAAGCCCGCATAAAGCCGCAAACAGGATCGGCTTGGTCTTGATCCATCGTCCGGCCGGATGCACAAAACCGGTCGCGACGACGATCAGAATACGGCTGAACAAGCCGCCCGCGAGTCCGCAGATCACGCCGGCGACCAGCACCGCGATCCATTGCGGCCCGATCGGCAAGCTTGCCGATGTCGAGCCGAAATAGGTGTAGTCGCCGACGACCGCCAGCGACGTCAGTCCGGCAGCGATGACCGTGCCGAGCACGAGACCGCTGGCTCGAACCTCAAAGGATCGGCTCATCTCCTCGATCCCGAAGATGATGCCGGCGAGCGGCGCGTTGAAAGCGGCCGCGATCCCGGCCGCGGATCCGGCCAGGAGCAGGCCCGGTTGGCGATGCGGCTCGAGGCGGCCGAAAAAGAACATAGTGGACGCACCGACCTGGACGGTCGGCCCCTCGCGCCCGGCCGAGGCGCCGCAGACCAAGCCGAGAAGCAGCAGCACGATCTTGCCGCCAGCGATCCGGAGCGACACCAGTTTTGAGCGGAGCTGCATATCTTGCATGTGATGGGCGGCGATCACCTGCGGGATGCCGCTTCCCTGCGCGCCTGGGAAAAAGGCGCTGGTGAGCCACGCGGCGAGCGCGAAGCCGCCCGGCCCGAGCACGAACGGCGCCCACGGCCACATCGTCACCATGCCGTGGAAAAGACCCTGCGCCGCATCGGCCATTTTGGCCATCGCGACAGCCAAACCGCCGACCGCAAGTCCGCCGACGACGAAAAGGGCACGACGACGCCACATCGGCCACCAGACATGACGAACATGTCGGCCGGCACGGCGATGATAAGCAACGGGATCGGTCATGGTCGGCGGCATCGTCTCAGCAGGAGGATCAACGGATGCCTGCTTTGACCCATCGGACGCGCCGTGGCTACAGGATTGATCATGCGATCGACCGCGAAACGGCGATCGGCCGAGCCGTGCCGCTTCCCCGTGCCGCTCAGTCCTGGTCCAAGTCGATGCCCGGATCGTCTCTCTCGGTCAGGGTGCCATCGCCGTCGATCACCTGTTTGGCCACGCCGACCGGAAAGCCAGCACGTGCGAGGCTCGCGATATCGCGTTCTCGATGGGCTGCCCGATCACGGATCCGAAACGGGCCAAGCCGGCGCCGGCGCGCCCAGATGCCCGCCTGTGACAGCGGATCGAGACTGTCGAGAACCTCGCTCAGCCCGGCTTCATCGGCATCGACGCCGGCCTGCGCCAAATCGGCTTTGATGCGCCAGGCGGGTCGACCTTTGGCCGCGAGGCTGTTGGCTCTGCCGCGCGCAAAAGCGGCATCGTCCAACAGGCCGATCCGGGTCAATCGCTCGACCACCGGATCGATCATGGCCCGCAGCTCTTCGGCATCCGGCCGTCCGCCATCGTCACCCTGAAGGCGACGCGTGATCTTGCGGGCCAGAACCTCGCGCAGACGATCTGCCGACGCCGAATGTCGCGCAAGGTAATAGGTCGCCATCCTGACCAGTGTTTCCGGCTTCAGGACTGGCTTAGCGGCGGGGTCGTCCCGGCTCATGGCCGTCCCGTCAATCGCGAGGGGGGCGTGCCTTGCGGGGCCGCTCGCCGCCCGGATCGATCGTCCTCGGGGCCGCGTGAGCGCGATGTCCGTCGCGGCTCGGCGGCTTGCCGCTTGGCGCGCCATCCGGCCCGAGAAGCTCGATCCGGATCTCCTCGCCCTCGTTGTTCTTGGTGGCGGCGATCAACCGGTCGGCCGCGCCTTCGGCGACTTCGAACTTGGTTTCCTTGTCGAAAATGCGAATGGCTCCGATATCGGCCTTGGTGATCTTACCACGGCGGCAGATCATCGGCAGAAGCCAGCGCGGATCGGCCTCGTTGCGACGACCGATGTCCATCCGGAACCAGATGCTCTTGCCGTTGCGCGGACCCGATGACGGCGCGGAGGGCGCCGCGTCATTCTGGCGAACGGGACGATCGGTCTTGAAGCGGGGGCTCGCCTCCGGCCGCGGCGCGCGTTCGGTTTTGTCGCGCGGGGCGCGCACGTCCCGCATGGGACCCGGATCATAGACATCCTCAGGCGACGGCAGACGCGATCGATAGAGACGCACCAGAGCGGAAGCGATCTGCTCGGGCGAGCGTTCGGACAGCAGGCTCTTGGCGAGCACGAGATCCTCCTCGGTGCCCTCCTCCAGCATCATGGGGTCGCTGACCAGTCGCTCCGCGTCGAGTTTCCGGATCGATTCGGCGGATGGCGGCCCGTCCCACTCGAAACGGATGCGCGCAGCCGCCAACAGGCTCTCGGCACGACGACGGCGCGACATCGGCACGAGAAGGATGCTGGTCCCCTTGCGGCCGGCGCGGCCGGTGCGGCCACTGCGATGCTGCAGCACCTCCGGATCGTTCGGCAGATCGGCATGGATGACCAGATTAAGGCTCGGCAAGTCGATGCCGCGCGCCGCGACGTCGGTCGCGACGCAGACGCGAGCGCGGCCGTCGCGCAGCGACTGGAGCGCGCTGTTCCGCTCGTGTTGGGACAGTTCGCCCGAGAGTAGCACCGCGGCAAAGCCGCGTTCGGTCAAGGTGGCGCCGAGATGGCGGACCGCATCGCGCGTGTTGCAAAACACGATCGTGCTGGGCGAATCATAAAAGCGCAGCAAGTTGACGACGGCATGTTCGACATCGTGCGGCGCGACCCGGACGGCGCGGTAGTCGATATCGGCGTGGCCGCGCTCGCCGGTCGCGACCTCGAGCCGAAGAGCCTCGCGCTGGTAGCGGCGCGCCATGGCGCTGATGGTCTTCGGCATGGTGGCCGAGAACATCAGGGTGCGCCGCTCGGGCGGTGTCGATTGCAGGATGAACTCGAGGTCTTCGCGGAAGCCCATATCGAGCATTTCGTCGGCCTCATCGAGCACCAGCGCCCGGAGGGTCGACACGTCGAGATTGCCGCGTTCAAGATGGTCGCGCAGACGGCCGGGCGTGCCGACCACAATGGTGGCGCCCGTGGCGAGACGGCGCGTTTCGCTGCGTGGGTCCATGCCGCCGACGCAGGCCACGATGCGGGCCTCGGTGTAGCGGTAGAGCCACTCCAGTTCGCGCTGAACCTGGAGCGCGAGTTCTCGGGTCGGTGCGACGACGAGCGCCAGAGGAGCGCCCGGTTGAGAAAACGTGTCCGCCTCTGCGTCCATCAGCGTGTCGACGAGCCCCAGCCCGTAGGCCACGGTCTTGCCGGAGCCCGTTTGGGCCGACACGAGCAGATCGCGCCCGGCCGTTTCGGGCGCGAGAACAGCCGATTGCACGGGTGTCGGCTCTTCATAGTTCTTCTCGGCGAGAGCACGAGAGATCGTCGATTTGGTGGGTGGAAACGGCACGGAAGATGAACGCCTTGAACTGCGGAAATAAAGGGATCGCCAGCGTCTTGTAGTTTATTCTGCTGGATGCGGCTACGTCGTAACGTCGATCATCGCCGAAGACGTTTGCGATCTGTAAGACGACCAATGCAATGACGAGGTCTTGCACTGGTCGCGTCACAAGGTCCAGGCTGCACAAGCACGAGAACGGCGCCTTTGTCATCAGCCCGTCAATAAAAGAGCGCGACATTTCCGATAGACATAGGACTACATCGCTAAATCATATGATGCTCGATCATCCGCCGCTCACATCCGACCGAAGCCTGCTCTCAGCACTCATCGCGGCCCTTCCAGGCCCCGTCATCGTCGTAACCGCGGACATGCGGATCATCGCGGCGAATGGGCCGGCGCTCGACATTTTGCCGGTGGTGCGGCCCGGCGACCTTCTCGCGCTCAGCTTGCGGGATCCTGACGTTCTCGACGGGGTCAATCGCGTCCATGCTTCCGGCTTGGCCGAGACAGTCGCGTGGCGCGACCGCGTTCCGGTCGAACGCTCCTATGAGGTCACGATTGCCCCGCTCGACGCCCCGGAGGAGGAGCGCCTGATCGTGCTGACGATCCGCGATCTGACCGAAACACATCGGGTCGAGCGGATGCGCGTCGACTTCGTGGCCAATGCCAGCCATGAATTGCGGACGCCGCTTGCCTCCCTTCTCGGCTTCGTCGAGACGCTGCAAGGCCCTGCACGGGACGACGCGAAAGCCCGGGAGCGATTTCTCGCCATCATGGGCGAGCAAGCGCGGCGTATGGCGCGCCTAGTCGACGATCTTTTGTCGCTGTCGCGGATCGAGCAGAATCTTCATCTCAAACCCAACAAGCCCGTCGATCTCGGGTCCGTTGTCAGGCACGTCGTCGATACGCTCGCGCCTCTGGCTCAGGAGAACGGCGCCCGCGTCGAGGTGGAGAGCAGCGAACCGGTCATCGTCTCCGGCGATCGCGACGAACTCGTCCGGGTGGCCGAAAATCTGATCGAGAATGCCATCAAATACGGCGGCCTTCCGCGACCACGCGACGGCGCCGCGGCAGCGCCCGCATCCTGCCATGTCGAGATCAGCATCGTGATCCACCGCCGCGTCGGCGTGCTGACGGTGCGCGATCACGGCCCCGGTATCGCGCCGGAGCATCTGCCGCGATTGACCGAGCGCTTCTACCGCGTAGACGCGGGGCAAAGCCGCGCCAAGGGCGGCACGGGACTCGGATTGGCGATCGTCAAACATATCGTGGCACGCCATCGCGGCCGCATGACGGTCGAGAGCGAAGTCGGCCAGGGCTGCGTCTTCACGGCTTCGATTCCGCTCTATCCACAGCCGACGCGGTGACGGTTTTGCCTCGGTGCCAAGCACCGGGCAAAGCAGCGCGTTATAAAATCGTCATCCAACTGTCGTAAAAATCCCGTGCGCTCGGGGTAATCGAGATCGCTCTGAAGCCGGTCGGCGAAAACGCACGGGCAAACGAACGCACGGACGGGATCGACATGGCACTTACCACGCAGGCCCAGGCCGGCACCGCGTCGACGGCAGATGCGAGACCGAGCCGGACGAGGAAACTAAAATGAGCGTGAACACGGTATTGGCGAGCGCGCCGCAAACGCAGACGCTGCCCGTTAAAGTGTCGATCAAGAACCTCAAGTTCTACTATGGCGACTCGCTCGCCCTAAAGGACGTGTCGCTTCCGCTCTACGCCAACACGGTCACGGCCTTCATCGGGCCATCGGGCTGCGGAAAATCGACCCTGCTGCGAATCTTGAACCGGATGTATGATCTCTACCCGCGCCAGCGCGCCGAAGGCGAGGTCATGCTCGACGGGAAGAATATCCTTCGCCCCGAGCAGGATCTGAACGAGCTCCGCGCGCGGGTCGGCATGGTTTTTCAAAAGCCGACGCCGTTCCCGATGTCGATCTACGACAACATCGCGTTTGGCATCAAATTGTTCGAGAAGCTGCCGAAGAGCGAGCTCGATGGACGTGTCGAAAAGGCGTTGCGCGGCGCCGCCTTGTGGAACGAGGTCAGCAACAAGCTGAACGCGAGCGGCCTGAGCCTCTCGGGCGGTCAGCAACAGCGCCTCTGTATCGCCCGAACCGTGGCGATCAGCCCGGAGGTGATCCTCCTCGATGAGCCCTGTTCGGCACTCGACCCGATCTCGACGGCACGTGTCGAGGAACTGATCGACGAGTTGAAGGCGAGCTACACGATCGTGATCGTGACGCATAGCATGCAGCAGGCTGCCCGCGTGTCCGACCGCACTGCCTTCATGTATCTCGGCGAATTGATCGAATTCGACGACACCAAGAAGATCTTCACCTCGCCGGCCCAGACGCGGACGCAAGACTACATCACGGGTCGTTTCGGCTAAGGCTCTAGACAGACGGGCGATCGTCGCACGGCGCGGCACCGCGCAACGATCGAGTCGCTCGACCGCCTCCCACCCTCTTGCGGATGATCCGCTCCAGCCGCGAAGGACCTCAAACATGCCCGAACATATCGTCAGCGCCTACGACAAGGAACTCGAGAGCCTCGGCCGCAAGATCGCCGAAATGGGCGGCATCGCCGAAAAGATGCTGTCCGACGCGATGGATGCGCTGACCAATAGCGACGTCGATCTCGCCCGTTCGGTCGTGGCGATGGACCCGCGTCTCGACATCCTGCAACGGCAGATCGAAGACAGCGCGATCCTGACGATCGCCAAGCGTCAGCCGATGGCGATGGATCTGCGCGAGATCGTAGCGGCCATCCGGGTGTCAGGCGACCTCGAACGGGTTGGTGACCTCGCCAAGAACATCGCGTCCCGCGCCATGAAGATCGCGTCCGAGCAGCGCCTGCCTCGCGCCGTTATCGGTTTGAAGCATATGAACGAATTGGCGGCGACGCAGCTGAAGGACGTTCTCGACGCTTACGCCCAGCGCGACGTCGAACAGGTTCAGGCTGTTTGGACCCGCGACGCCGAGCTCGATGCCCTGGAAGATTCGGTCTTCCGCGATCTCCTCACGTTTATGATGGAAGATCCGCGCAATATTTCGTTCTGTGCCCATCTCCTCTTCTGCTCCAAGAATATCGAGCGGGTCGGCGACCATACGACCAACATCGCCGAGACGGTCTATTACCTCGTCACCGGCGAAACCTTGCCGATGGATCGGCCCAAGGGCCGGATGTCGAGCCTGATCCCGACCGACGCCGCCGATGAGGTTGCCTGAGACTGGATCGGCTCGCCTCGTGTCGCCGATCATCCGGGCCATGTCGGAGACGACGGCGAGCCGTACAGGATGTGGCGATCACGATCATGCCCCCGGCTCATGGCGCGGACACGCCGCCTGACGCCCGGGCAAAGGAGCATTCGTCATGAATAGCATGCGGACCACGATCAAGAGCGGCTCCGTCGGGACGGCGCCGCACATCCTCGTGGTCGAAGACGAACAGGCGCTGGGGTTGCTGCTGTCCTACAATCTCGAGGCGGAAGGCTTCACGGTCGAACGTGTGGAGCGCGGTGACGAGGCCGAACTCCGCCTGAGCGAAATGCCGCCGGATCTCGTCATTCTCGATTGGATGCTGCCGGGCGTTTCGGGCCTCGAAATTTGCCGTCGCCTGCGTGCGCGTGAATCGACCCGGACGTTGCCGGTGATCATGCTGACGGCGCGCGGCGAAGAGGGCGAGCGCGTGCGTGGCCTGTCGGTCGGGGCCGACGATTACGTCGTGAAACCCTTCTCGGTGCCCGAATTGATGGCGCGGGTCCGGTCCCTGCTGCGTCGCTCGAAGCCGGAGCGTCTGGCCAATCGGCTCATGGCTGGCGACCTCGATCTCGATCGCGAGACCCGCAGGGTGCGCCGAGCCGGACGCGACGTTCATCTCGGCCCGACGGAATTTCGCTTGCTGGAATATCTAATGGAACGGCCGGGCCGTGTCTTCTCCCGCTCGCAATTGTTGGACGGGGTCTGGGGCATGTCGGTCGAGATCGACGAGCGCACGGTCGACGTGCATGTCGGGCGCCTGCGGAAATCGCTCTCGCGCGGGCGGGAACGTGATCCTCTGCGCACCGTGCGCGGCGCGGGCTATTCCTTCGACGAAACCTTCGGCAAAGCCTGAGGCCCGTTCCTAAAGCAGCATCATCTCCTGCGCGCGGATAATGACGGCTTCCTGGCGGAAAATCGTCTCGAGATGTTGCCGATAGTCGCTCCACCACGCGCGGTCGAGGTCATCGCACATGATCTCCATCACGACGATCTCGTCACGGCTGGTCGGCTGGCCACCGCGCTTCCAATGCCCCTCGGCCGGCGAGCGCGTATAGGCCGTGACGCCGCCGAAACGCTCGGTCAGAGCAGCCGCCATCGTCTCGTAATGCGATTTCGGAAACAGGCGACTATCATTGTCGAAAACCGGAAGCAGGACCTGAATCAACACCATGACGGCCTCGTGCATTTGACGTCGTCGTCTCCCCGCATCGTGGCGCCAAGCTTGTGGGCGACCTTGTCACATGCGTGCCATCCGAAAATCCGAAACTGCAACGAGACAGACCCTGGAGCCGCGAATGAACGACCAGCATACCCCCAATCCCATGTCGGATGTGCAACGGATCCAGAACGAGATCGCAGACAGCTTCGACGAGGAACTCGAACTTGAAATGGACGATCAGCGCCTCGAACAAGCGCTGGATTCGCTCTCCGACCATCCCGAGCGCGAGTCTCTCGATCGGCGGGTCTATTTCAAGGAGTTGTTCCGCCTGCAGCGCGATCTCGTGCGTCTGCAGGATTGGGTCCAGCACCAGAAGCTGAAAGTCGTGGTGATCTTCGAAGGTCGGGACAGCGCCGGCAAGGGCGGGGTCATCAAGCGCATCACCCAGCGGCTCAATCCGCGCGTGTGCCGCGTCGTGGCACTGCCGGCGCCGAGCGAGCGCGAGCGGACACAATGGTATTTCCAACGCTATGTGGCGCATCTGCCGGCCGCCGGTGAAATGGTGCTGCTCGATCGCAGCTGGTACAATCGCGCCGGGGTCGAGCGCGTCATGGGCTTCTGCACCGAAGCCGAGGTCGAAGAATTTTTCCGTTCGGTTCCAGAGTTCGAACGGATGCTGGTCCGGTCCGGCATCATCCTGATCAAATATTGGTTCTCGATCACCGACGAAGAGCAGGAATTCCGCTTCAACATGCGGATCCACGATCCGCTCAAGCAGTGGAAGCTCAGCCCGATGGATGTCGAATCCCGCAGCCGCTGGGAGGATTACACCAAGGCCAAGGAAGCGATGCTGGCCAAGACCAATATTCCGGAAGCGCCCTGGTGGGTCGTCGAGGCGGTTGATAAGAAGAAGGCGCGGCTCAATTGCATCGCGCATCTGCTTAGCCAGATTCCGCATGAGGACGTGCCCCGCGCGCCGGTCGTCCTGCCCGAACGCGTCCACCATGCCGATTACGTGCGCCATCCGGTCCCGGCCGAGATGCACGTTCCCTCGCGCTACTGACGCAAGCCAAAGGCCGACGCTTCCGGGCGTCGGCCACTCACCAGACGATCGCGCGCGCCTCAGGCCAGGACCGGCGCGCTGCTCAATGAAGGTCCCGATGTGAGCGATCCGCCGCGATGTTGCGGGCGTGGATCCAGGTTTTCGGCTGGGTCGTATCGCCGTCGCCGAGCGCGCATTGGACCATGACGCTGTCGCTCCAATGGCCGAATTTGTAGCCGACCGACGGCAGGATGCCGACGCGCTTGAAGCCGCATGATTCATGCAGCCGGATCGAGGCCTCGTTGGCGCCATCGATATAGCCAATAATCTGGCGATAGCCACCGGCCGCGCAGGCCTCGATCAAGGCCGGCAGCAACCGACGGCCGATGCCGGCATGCAGATGTTCGTGATGCACGTAGATCGAGTGTTTCAACGTGTAGCGGTAAGCGGGGCGCTTGCGAAACGGCACCGCATAGGCATACCCGGCCACAACGCCGTCCCGCTCGGCCACAAGATGGGGGAGCCGCTTTTTCCGCATCGTCTTGCGGCGGCGTTTCAGATCCTCGGCATTGGGCGGCTCGGGCTCATAATCGCCGAGTTCGCCGACGCCGCGCTGGATATGGTGCGCGTAGATGGCCAGCATCGCCGGCACGTCCGCATCCGACGACGGTCGGATCGTGATCTCTCCTGGACTCTCCAAGGTTAAAGCCCCTCGCGCGTCACGTAGGTATAAAACCGGATCGCGCCATCCGCCGCGACTTCCCGATAGAGCCCCTGGATTTCAGCCTCGAAGCCCGGGAACAGATTGGCGCTTCGCTCGAACATCTTGAAATAATCCAGCATCGGCTTCGACCGTTCGTTGATCCGCTCGCCCGGCACAAGGGTTCCGATGCCGGGCGGATAGACCAGCATCAGCGTCGTGGCGATGCGGCCGTCGATCTGGTCGATCGGCAGATAGTCGACCTTGTTGCGGGTTAATTGCTTCACGGCCTCGTGCGGCTCCATCACCATATCGGGCAGATGGGCTGGCGAAAACTGCGCCTTCTGCATCGCGCTGGTTCCGGCATCGCGGTGGAAGGCGTGGAAATCGTGACAGAGGTCGCGCAAGCGAAGGCCGCGATACCGTTTGGGGCGTCGATTGACGAATTCCGGCATGGCCTCCTCCAGCGGCACGTTTTCATCATGCAGCCGCTTGAAGGCGACGAGGGCACTGATCAACGTACCGGCCTTGCTGGACTCGACGCCCGGCGTCAGGAGGAACAGCAAAGAGTTGAGATCGTTCTTCTCCGCAACCACACGGTTTTCGCGCAGATATTGCGCCACGATCGGGGCCGGAACACCATGCTCCGCATAGGCGCCGGTCGTCCGGTCGAAGCCCGGCGTCAGGATGGTCAGCTTAGCCGGGTCCGTCATGGCGTAATGCTCGGCCACATGGGTAAACCCGTGCCAAGCCGCTCCCGGCGTATATTCCCAATATTGCCGGCCCGCTGCGAGTTCGTCGGTCGGCACGCTTTCCCAAGTGGCTTCGCGCGGCTCGTCGCCGTCGACGAGAGGCGGAAGGCTGACCTTGTCGGCCACGAAGGGATCGAAGAACCAACGGCGCAGCGGATCCTGCTCCTTGTCCTCGAACTCGCGCCGGATCGCGCGAAGCTTTTTCCGCAATTCGATGCCGAGCCGGATCGTATCATCCCACAGCACGACGCCGGAGCGGCCCTTCATCATCTGTGCGCCGACATCGAGCGAGGCGAAGATCGGATAGAAGGGCGAGGTCGACGCGTGCAGCAGGAAGCTTTCGTTGAAACGCCGATGCTCGACACGCCGGGTCTGCCCGCGGATGTGGCTATCCTTGGTGTGGATCTGCGAGGCCTGCGAAAAGCTCGCGAGCTGTTTATGCGTCGATTGAGTCGCGATGATACCAGGCGAGGTTTCGTCGAGTGATTTCAGGCCCATGGCGAAGCTTCCAGCAAATAGCGGATGGAACTTCATGAAGCCGGCCCAGGCCTCGTCGAACAGGATGTAGTCGCAGAGGTGGCCGATCTTGGCCAGGATCATCTCGGCGTTATAGATCGTGCCGTCATAGGTGCATTGCTCGATCACGGCGACGCGGAACGGCCGTTCGCGCTGCCACGCGTCCTTATCTTCGATCAGCGGATTGGTGCGGATCTTCTCGCGTATGGCCGCTTCATCCAGCGCCTCGTGATAGATCGGGCCGATCAGGCCGAAGGCGTTGCGATCGGTTTCGAGAAATACAGGGATGGCACCGCCCAAGAAGAGCGCGCCATGTACCGCCGCCTTGTGGTTGTTGCGGTCGAACAGCACGAGGTCACCGTCCGTGACGAGAGCCGACAGCACGATCTTGTTCGAGGCCGAGGTGCCGTTGAGCACGAAATAGGTCTTTTCGGCGCCGAAAATGACAGCCGCTTCCTTTTGGGCCTGCAAGGCCGGCCCCTCGTGGACCAGCAGATCACCGAGATCGAGCACCGAATTGTCGAGATCGTCGCGGAACACCGCCTCGCCGAGATGTTCGACGAAGATGCGCCCGATCGGGCTGCGATTGTAGAAGATGCCGCCATTATGGCCGGGACAGGTCCAGAGCTGGTTCCCCTCCTCCGCATAATCCACCAGCGCGCCGAAGAAGGGCGTCTTCAGCGTCTCGGCATATTGCTTCAGACGGCTGACGAGATTGCGAGCGATGAAATCCGGCGTTTCTTCCGCGAGAAAGATATAGCCGTCGATGAAGTCCAGCACTTCGACCGGAATATCCTCGAGGCGCTTGCGGCGCACCATGATGATGATCGGCATTTCGAGGCCGCGCTTCCGCATCAGGTCGATCAGCGCCGCGGCCTTGCCGTCGAGGCCGCGCTTGCCCCAATCCACGACCATGCAGCCGATCGCCGCATCGGTCTGCACCGCAATGGCCGCGTCGTCGACCCGTCGCGCACGCACCACTTCGAAGCCGAGTTTCTCGACCGAGGAGATGATCTGCTGAACCCGCACGCCCTCGAGATCGTCGGGATCGAAATTGGGCGCGCAGATCAGGACGGTGAAACGACGAAAGAAGTCCATGTGGCTCGCGATCCTGAAGAAAAAACTAGTCCTACGCTTCGGTCTTTGACGATCTTGTGACGGCGCCTCGAATCGCGTCCGTCACGGTCCCGATCAGGCGCCGCCGCCATCGCCGCCATCGGGCGCCAAGGCGCGGCGAACGCCCCAGTCCCGCAAAATCTCGCGCATGTCGTCAGCGACGAAATAACGGGCGCTGTCCACATCATAATGGTCGGCCAGCAACTCGTCATAATCCGTCATCCGATGCCGGATGTAGGCCACGAGCGATAGCCACGCGGCTTCTTCGGGCGTGGCCCGCTTGAGAGCGGGGCTGCCGCAGGCATGGTCGACCACCACCGCAAATTCATGCGCCGGAATAGCTGGCGCCAAGCGCCGCAAGGCTGTTTCGATGGAGGTCTGTCGCGTCATCACGGCAGGCGATGAACCGAGCCGGCCCGCAAGGCAAGCCGAAATTGCCGCTCGATCCGCCCGGACCGTCGTCAACTTGCAATGAAGCCCGCAGATGGAGTGGGATGGGATCGGATCTTGCAAGTCCGACGCGACTCCGCTCCGCTCCGACCGACGAGAATGACCCGCATGTACGAATTCGACATGATCGTGATCGGGAGTGGCCCCTCGGGGCGGCGGGCCGCCGTGCAAACCGCCAAACTCGGCAAATCCGTGCTGGTCATCGAGAAGGGGCGCCGGGTCGGCGGCGTGTCGGTCCATACCGGCACCATCCCGTCCAAGACGCTGCGCGAGACGGTGCTGAATCTGTCGGGCTGGCGGGAGCGCGGCTTTTATGGCCGGTCCTATCGGGTCAAACACGACATCGACGCGACCGACCTCATGGCGCGCCTTCACAAGACGCTCGATCACGAGGTCGAGGTCCTCGAGCATCAATTCAGCCGCAATGGCGTCAAGACCGTCCGGGGTGCGGCGCGGTTCGTCGATCCGAATAGCGTCGAAGTGACGACCGACGCGGGTGAGAAAAGCGTGCATTTCGCCCAACACATCCTCATCGCCTGCGGCACGCGACCGTTTCGTCCCGATTATGTCCCGTTCAACGGCGTGAGCGTGTTCGACAGCGACGAGATCATCGAGATGAAGCGCTTGCCGCGCAGCCTCACGGTCATTGGGGCCGGCGTCATCGGGGTCGAATATGCGACGATCATGAGCGCCCTCGATGTCGCCGTGACGCTGATCGAGCCACGCCCGACCTTTCTCGACTTCATCGACAAGGAATTGATCGAGGAGTTCGTGCATGATCTGCGCGACCGCAACGTGGCGCTCCGGCTCGGCTCGGCCGTGACCACGATCGAACTCCGGGACGACACGACGATCGCGACCAAGCTGAGCGACGGCCGCACCGTGATCAGCGACATGCTGCTCTTCGCGGCCGGGCGCGTGGGCGCGACCGACACGCTCAACCTCGAAGCCGCCGGGCTAGCGACGGACCATCGCGGCCGCATCGCGGTGGAGCCACGGACGCTGCAGACCATCGTGCCGCATATCTATGCGGCCGGGGACGTCATCGGTTTCCCGAGCCTCGCCTCGACCTCGATGGAGCAAGGGCGCCTTGCTGCCTGCCACGCCTTCGGGCTCGAGCCCCCGCCCCCGCCCGAGTTCTTCCCCTACGGGATCTATTCGGTGCCTGAAATTTCAACTGTCGGCCTCAACGAGGAGGAGATCCGCAAGCGCGGCATCCCTTACGAATGCGGCATCGCCCGGTTTCGCGAAACCTCGCGTGGTCACATCATGGGGCTTGAAACCGGCATGATGAAAATGATCTTCTCGCTCAAGACCCGGCGTCTCCTCGGCGTTCATATTGTTGGCGAGGGCGCGACCGAGTTGATCCATATCGGCCAGGCGGTCCTCAACCTGAAAGGCACGATCGACTATTTCATCGAGAATTCATTCAACTACCCGACGCTTGCCGAAGCCTATAAAATCGCGGGTCTCGATGCGTGGAACCGGATGACGCGCTCCTGAACGCACCCTGTGGAGGGCGCGGCCTCAGTGCGCCTCGGTCGGTGCGGCGGTGCCCGGTTCAGACCCGTCGCCCACTAGCACCTCGGGCACGGTCGGCGCGACCGTCCGCGCCGAGGCCGGTGCGTCTGGGGCCGGCGCGGCACCGGGCGATCCGGGTCGGTAAGCGGCCTGCACGGCACGCGGCTGCGTCAGCACGGCGGGATTGAGCAGATCGTCGAGGGCCTCGCGTGTCAGCAGTCCACGCTCCAGCACCACATCGGCCACAAGGCGACCTGTCTGATAGGCTTCCTGGGCCACGGAACTCGCATTGGCGTAGCCGATATAGGGGTTGAGCGCCGTCACCAGCCCGATCGATCGTTCGACGCTTTGGCGCAGATGGTCCTTGTTGGCCGTGATGCCGCTGACACAGCGATGCTGCAGAATCAGGCAACCGTTGCGAAGATGCGTCAGGCTCTTGAAGAGGCTGTGGGCGATCACCGGCTCGAAAGCATTGAGCTGCAATTGCCCGGAGGCAGCCGCGAACGTGATGGTCGTGTCATTGCCGATCACCTCGAAGGCAACCTGGTTCACGGCTTCAGGGATCACGGGATTGATCTTGCCCGGCATGATGCTCGATCCGGCCTGTACGGGTGGCAAATTGATCTCGCCAAGGCCGGCGCGTGGGCCGCTCGCCAGCAGACGGAGATCGTTGCAGATCTTCGACAGCTTGACGGCGACGCGCTTCAACACGCCGGAGAGTTGCACGAAGACGCCCGCATCCTGCGTCGCCTCGATGAGATTTCCTGCCGTCACGACCGGAATGCCGGTCAGGTCCCGCAACCGTTGGCAGACGACGGCCGAATAGGCCGGATGCGTGTTGATGCCGGTACCGATCGCGGTCGCGCCAAGATTGATCTCGCACACCAAAGCCGCCGCCTCGCGGAGCCGCTCCTCGTCCTCAGCCACCATGACCGCATAGGTGCGGAATTCCTGCCCCAGCGTCATCGGAACGGCATCCTGCAGCTGCGTCCGCCCCATCTTCAGCACGTCGGCGAATTCGGTCGCCTTGGCGTCGAAGGCTGCACGAAGCAGCGCCATGGCGTCGATCAGCCGGAACACCCCGGCGTGAACCGCCAATTTGATTGCGGTCGGATAGACGTCGTTGGTGCTTTGGCTGAGGTTGACCTGTTCGTTCGGATCGAGCGTGGCGTAATCGCCCGGCCGATGCCCTATCAGCACCAGGGCACGATTGGCGATCACCTCGTTGGCATTCATGTTGGTCGACGTGCCGGCGCCGCCCTGCAGCACATCGACGACGAAATGTTGGTGCCATTGCCCGGCGCGGATCTCGGCGCAGGCGGCTTGGATCGCCGTGGCTCGCTCGGGATCGAGGAGCCCGAGTTCGGCATTCGCAGCGGCGGCCGCCTGTTTGATGCTGGCCAGCGCCGCGATAAAATCAGGGTAGATGCTGATCGGGAGACCCGTGATGGGGAAGTTCTCGAGCGCCCGGAGCGTGTGGATGCCATAAAGCGCGTCCATAGCGACCTCCCGGTCGCCCAAAAGATCATGTTCGAGCCGAACCGCATCCGTCATGGTGGTTCCATCCGGTTATCGATGTCTGCGGGCCGCTCGAGGCGGACCGGTCGGGGAGGATACGGGCAAATGACACGGCACGGAAAGGCCGTCGCGCGTGACACCCTGGCTTGAGCGTGGCAGCATCATGCGGCGCTGGTCGCCCGGCAACCGAAACGCTCGAAGTGGGCAAGCCAAGCCGATGATCGAGACCCCATGAACGATACCCCATGAACGATACCCGATGACCGAGACCATGCAGCCGGCGGCTCCAAATGCTCCGGACGCCGTCAAGCAACCGCGACGGCCGAAGCTCATCGAGGTCCTTGGTCCCGGCCTCATCACCGGCGCCTCCGACGACGACCCGAGCGGCATCGCGACCTATTCGCAGGTCGGCGCGCAATTTGGCTATCAGATCGGCTGGACGATGCTGTTCAGCTATCCCTTGATGTGCGCCATTCAGGAGATCAGCGCGCGCATCGGCCGGGTGACGGGGCGCGGCATCGCGGGTGTCCTGCGGATCCACTATCCCGCCCCGGTGCTGTATGGTCTCGTGGCACTTCTGGTCGTCGCCAACACGATCAACATCGGAGCCGACCTCGGCGCGATGGCGGCCGCCCTCCAACTGCTGATCGGCGGCCCGGCTCTCGTCTACGTGCTGCTCTTCGGCGTCGTGTCGGTCCTCTTGGAGGTATTCGTCCGCTATTCGCGCTATGTGTCGGTCCTCAAATGGCTGACGGTGTCGCTCTTCGCCTATGTGGGTGTCGCCTTCGTGGTGCATGTGCCGTGGCTGACCGTGGCGCATGCGCTGGTGCTCCCCGAGATCAAATATGACGCGACATATCTGACCGGTATCGTTGCGGTCCTTGGCACCACGATCAGCCCCTATCTGTTCTTCTGGCAAGCCGAGGAGGAGGTCGAGGACGTCAAGGAACGGACGGGAGCTCGCCCACTGGAACGCGCGCCCGAACAGGCCGAGGCGGAGTTCCGCCGGATCCGGACCGACACCTATGTCGGCATGGCGCTCTCGAACATCGTCGCCTTGTTCATCATCATCACAACGGCCGCGACGCTGAATCAGAGCGGCGTCACCGACATCCAGACCTCCGCTCAAGCGGCCGAAGCGCTAAGGCCGATCGCCGGTCCTTTTGTTTTCGTGATTTTCGCGGCCGGCATCATCGGCACCGGGATGTTGGCTCTCCCGGTCTTGGCGGGTTCCGCGGCCTATGCGCTCGGCGAGACCCTCGGCTGGCATGTGGGGCTCGCCCGCAAGCCGGGACGAGCGCGTGGGTTCTATGGTGTCATCGCGGCGGCGACGCTGGTGGGCGCGGCTCTCAACTTCACACCCATTGATCCCATCAAGGCGCTGTTCTGGAGCGCTGTCATCAACGGCATCGTGGCCGTGCCGATCATGATCATGATGATGTTGCTGGCCAGCCGCGCCGACATCATGGGGCGCTTCGCCCTACCGCCGCTCCTGAAAGGTGTCGGTTGGCTCGCGACGCTGGTGATGGGCCTCGCGGCGGTCGGCATGTTGGCCACGATGGGCTGACGCTGCCCGACGTTCGACCTCGTTCCTCTCCGGCCTCATTCAGAAGCATCGATCAAACGCATACAGTCCGGCGTCACCTTCACCCGCTTGTTCAACATGCAGGCTTTCAGACGATCGGGATCGTTTGTCACGTCCGGACACAGTATTGCGACATCCGCGGCACAAGCCTCCCGCATGCGCTGCTGCATAGTGCGGGCTTCAACCGGCGTTGAGGCAAGCAGAAGGCCGACGACAAGCGCGAGCGCAAGCCTAGACCAAACTTTATCGATCGCCATCATTGAACCTCCCCTTCTACAAACACCAACGGTAGGCTGCCGCACGGACCCGGTCGAGAGCCGCAAGCCGCCTCTGCCGCATCCCAAAAGGGGACACTGCATGCAAAACCCGTCGCAACCGACCATCGCCCGCATCGAGGACCGGACTCGCGAGTCGTGGGACGATCCCGTTCGCGGCAGTGTCTCGTGGTTTACCCTGTTCAGCAGCGATATCACGCCGACCGACAGCATGAGCGCTGGCATCGCCGAGATCCTACCGGGAGGCGGCAGTCTACAGTGCCACCGCCATACCGAGCCGGAGATTTATTTTATCATCGAGGGGACCGGAATACTGACGATCGAGGGGTGCGAGACGACCGTCAGTGCAGGGGCTGCAGTTTTTATTCCGGGCAATGCAGAACATGGCCTTCGGAATGAATCGGGCCACGACATTCGCCTCTTCTACATTTTTCCAACAGGTTGTTTCGCCGACATTTCCTATCACTTCACCCCTCGGATGACGTAACGGCAGTATCGCATCGAGCGCGATGGTTGGTACGGCGCGTACCGATGGATTGTCGAGCAGATTACAAATACGGTTGATCGCAGCGCACTCTCTTGTCGACTGTCAGATCGGACCATTTCCGAGGTCGCCATTAAATTTTTTAAGTCGACGGAACCAATCGAAGCCTGCAACATTTGGGCTTGTGAATTTTAAAAATTCGACGTCTTTATTGGCCATTGCAGCAAAGCATCCCGAATATTTAATTATTAATTTATTTGATTATTGAGTCAGTGGTGCTGTGATGGGGACTGTCTCAGCACTCGAAACCTGAATTGGTCGGGGTATCGAATAACGATCGGGGGTTCAGGTATTCTCCACTGTCGTGCAAGTGAGGGGAATGAGGCTATTGACCGAAACATCATCATGCGCCGCGGCTGACGACCTCTGGACGAACCCGTCCAGTGACCGCGCTCGCATTCTCAAGGTCGCTCGACAACTCGTCGCTGCCAACGGGACGATTACAGAAACACGCGAGGAAATCGCGGCGCTTGCGGGCGTGACGGCCGCCGCCGTCAGCTTTGAGTTTAAAGATCGGGGCACCCTGCTGGCCGTCGAGCGTCAGACCCGCGATATGACAACGGCCACGCGCCCCTATCCACAGCGCCGACGGAAACCGTGACGGTCTAGCGATTGACCGATCTCTTGAGGTGTCCAGACCCGTTATGGCAGTGCAGTCTGAATCGACTGGTCTGCAGCGTGACGAAGGCTGGCGCTGTTGAGGTTGTACCCGAAGCGATCGCTAGCCCACCGTTCGGCATGAGCGACGAGGAGCGGCTGCATGGCCCCTCGTCGAGATTGCCCGCGGTACTTGCTTAGCGCGCCGCAGCGGCGGTCTGAGGAACGAGATCCCAACCACCCCTCAATGGGGATCGAAGGCCTGACCGTTCGTCAAAACCGTCATGCGGGAGCCGCTTCGAGACGGAAACACGGACGATCTATCTCTCGATCGCCTGTTTGCCGCGTCGTCGCCCGCCAGGTCGGAACGCTGCCGTCGCTGGTCGTGAAGCCAAAAGAGAGCGACGCCTGCAAACGGGCCAAGCCACATGGCGAGGCAGATGATGAGGTCGCTCAAACTTGCATGCATGTGATGTCTCCCAAGGCAGGCTACCCGGAGAGGCTAGCGTCGCTGCGTGTCGGTTCGACCCTCTCTTTGTAAAGAAGCCTTGCGGGTTGAAGACCATTTGGCGACTGCACGGTAAGTGAGCCGTTCGGCTCTTGCCTTCAAAGCGTCGCGCCCGCTTCATGAAACTTCACTTTGCTCCGGCCTCGTAGAAACCTAGCCGCCCTTATATGCTGTTCAGCTTCATTCAGGGACTGACGAGCACCATGGCCGAGCGGCTTCTGATCATCGACGACGATCTTCGCTTGGCCGCCATGGTGGCGGATTATCTGGCACAAGCCGGCTATCTCGTAGAGGGGCGCGCCACGGGTCTCGATGGGATCGAGGCCATCGCGGACTCGGTTTACGATGCGGTGATCCTCGACGTCATGCTGCCCGACATCGACGGCTTCGAGGCGCTGCGCCGCATCCGCATGTCGTCGCAGGTGCCTGTCCTGATGCTTACCGCGAAGGGAGAGGAGACGGATCGTATTATCGGCCTCGAAATCGGCGCCGACGATTATCTGCCGAAGCCGTTCAATCCTCGTGAGCTCCAGGCGCGGCTCGGTGCCATTCTTCGCCGACAAAGAAAGCCGGAAGAGCCCGACACCCATGTGCGGTTCGGTCGCCTTCTGATCGACCAGGGTTCCCGGACGGTTCGCATCGACGGCACTCTGAAGTCACTGACGAGCTATCAATTCGATCTCTTATCAACCTTAGCGGCCCACGCTGGCCGGGTGCTCAACCGCGAACGCCTCCTCGATCTCGTGAAAGGCGAGGAACTGGATGCGTTCGATCGCTCGATCGACGTCCATATCTCGCGAATCCGATCGGCCATCGAGGATGATCCGAAACATCCGCGTCGCATCATCACGGTGCGCGGCAGCGGCTATGTCTTCGCCAAGAAGCAGGACGTGGCACCATGACCGGCATCAACCAGCGCCTGTTCTGGAAACTCTACCTGACGCTGCTGACCAGCTTGACCATCGTGGCAGTGCTGATGGGCGGCTTGTGGTGGTGGCTCGGGCCCCTCTCCCAGGAGCGGTGGGGCGCCTTCCGGATCCATATCGTCGATCAACTCGTGACCAAGCAGGACTATCCAGCCGGCGCGCTCGCCGACACCATCCGGCGGCTCGGCGATGAAATCGGGTCCGATATTTCACTCTATGATGTCGACGGGACGCTGTTGGCGTCCCGTGGCACGCCCATCACCGCGCCCCAAACCAGCAAAGACGCAGGCTGGCGCCCGAATCTCTTCACGCGGATCGATCTACCGGACGGCCGCGCCGTTCTGGTTCGCCTGCAGCATTTCGCCAAAAGCCGGATTTGGGGCATCGTGCTGGCCATTCTCGTGGTTGCAGGAGGGGTCGGGCTGGGTGCCTTTCCGCTGACGGCGCGCCTGACACGGCGGCTCGAGAATCTCCGGGCCGGTATGGAGCGTTGGGGCCAGGGCGATGTCTGGGTGCGGGTCGACGATCGGGGATGCGACGAGGTCGCGTCGGTCGCCCGGACCTTCAACACGACCGCGACCCGGCTCAACACGCTGCTGCTGTCGCAAAAGGCGTTGTTGGCCAATGCGAGCCACGAGTTGCGCTCGCCACTCACGCGACTTCGCATGGCGGTCGATCTCTGGGTCGGCAACCCGGAGCAAATTCGTCGCGACGAAATCATCCGAAACCTCGCCGAATTGGATCAGTTGGTCGAAGAGATCCTGCTGTGCAGTCGCCTCGATCATTCCGGCGCGACGATTGGGGCCATGGATCGGATCGATCTTCTCGGCCTCGCGGCCGAAGAGGCCGCACGGGTCGGCGCGACCCTCGACGGCGAGCCAGTCGACATCATCGGCAATGAGACGCTGCTCCGACGTCTGGTTCGGAACCTGTTGGAGAATGGGCTGGAACACGGACGTCCGCCGGTCAGCATCGTCATCTCGCGCCACGGCGACACCGAGGCCCGGATCGTCGTCGATGATCGGGGCAACGGCGTTCCGCCGGAAGAGCGGGAGCGCATTTTCGAGCCGTTCTATCGTCCCGGTGGACGCAGCGAAGCGGGTGGCGGCTGGGGCCTTGGCTTGTCGCTCGTGCGCCAGATCGCGGAACATCATGCGGGTTCAGTGATCTGCGACAGTCATGAGGGGCTCGGAAGCCGTTTCATCGTGACGCTCGCGGCCGAAAGCCAAGCCCAGCCGGATAAGGCCCAGCCTGATACGCCGGCAACCCTGGCTTCGATCAACACCGACACCGTTCGACGCGCCGCGCGAACGTCGCCGGACATCGAAGCCCTGAAGCCGATCGGATCATGATGCCTGCGGAGGATCGTCACCTGCGCGCAATCAAGCGTGGCGTTCGAAGCGGCACCGTTCTGCGGGTTGCGCTCGCGAGCGTCATTCTGGTCGCTGCTGCCGTCTTCGGAATTCGCGAGATTCGCGCCGCGGGAAGCGCGGGCTTGCGAATTGCGGCCGCAACTCATTCTGCGGCTGAACCCGCAGGCGGAGTCGCGGGGCTCGACCCAGGCGCTTTGGCGGGTGATTGGAAGAGCGCGAGCGATCCAACGCTTCTCATCGTGACCCGTCGCGGCGACGTCTGGTCCGACCGGGGCGGACTGCAGGGAGCCGCGATGCCGGTCCACGCGGGCGTGAACTTTGCTTTCGGCAATGGCGCATTCTCCTGTGCTTACGCCATTGAACTGAGAGGTTCCGACGAGGCGGATTGGCACCTCATCGATCGGACCGGCGCCCCGACCTGTCCGTCCGGCGTGTTCCGTCGTCTGAACCCGCTCGCGTCCGCATACCATCCCGTCGCGCATGGAAAGACGACCGCCTCGTCGCCCTGATCGGTGGGACCCGGCGAGGCGCGCTTCCGAAGAGCCGCAGGTGGCCTCAGTCTCGACTCTGCACCGCGACGCAGCCACCCGTTGCGTCAGAGGTAACCCGCATGACCATAGGGCATGCGGCCGCCCGACCTTGTATCGAGACGCTTGAGGTGGTGCGGACGGACGTCGCTCACGCCATCGGGCGGCGCGTCGTTGAGGGTCATGGAACGGCCGATCGAGGTGAGCTTTGGAAGCGGACGTCGTCTTCTTGTCATTGGCGCGGGATTGTGCCCGGACCTTGCCGATCTTCTTCGACTTTACGGCGTCGCTGAGGGACAGTGGCATGCGGTGCGCCGCCATTATCGGCGAAAACGGCTCTCGGGACGCGACGAAAGATCTTCTCAGGACCGCTCAAGCCGGAGGGCATGTCGTGGCGGTTTCGACCGATTTCATGGCGCAGATCCCGGATCGCCTTCAGCGGATGGCGGTCGGTCGACAACATCTGAAGGAACAGCTCGAGAAATCGAGTTGGACGCCGCGCTTTGTTTGCATCGTCGATCTCGATAATGCGTTCGAGCAGCCGCCGACCCCCGCCTCGTTCAGCAACGCCATCGCAAAGCTGGAGCATCGAGGCGTCTTCGCCGTGTCGGCGACGTCACGGCCGCTCTATTACGATCTTCTTGCCTTCGAGGATGGCTCGATCTCGTTCGAGTTTCTGCTGGATGAGATCGAATCGCATCAGACGAACCTCTTTGCCTATTATCGCTTCTTTAGAGACCATATCGACGAGCAGCGCCGCCTGCTGACATCGCCCACCGACCGCCAATGTACCTCGGCCTTCAACGGATTGTGCCTCTATCCAAACGAGGCCTATGCGCTCGGGTCCTACATCGATGCGGCGTCGCGACGGTGCGAGCATCTGACCTTCAATCGGCGGGTCGCCGCAGCGACGGGCCTGCAGATGCTGATCGATCGGGAGCTCGTCCTCAAGACACCGAGCGACCATAATGAGGAAGCCTTCGTCCCCTTCGTGATCCGGCGCCTCCGCAAGCGACTGCGCCTTTAGGACGATCGGCACTTGGCGCTTGCGTCAGTCTCTCAAACCCGACTATCCCGGTTCCAAGCCAACGGTTTAGGCGGCACGAGGAGGATGACATCATGAAAGCGCTGCGCTGCGACGAGCCCGGGCGGCTCTCCCTCATCGATCGCGACGAGCCGCATCGAGACCCCGACGATGTCTTGATCCGCATCAGGCGGGTCGGCGTCTGCGGCACCGATTACCATATCTTCCATGGCAACCAGCCTTACCTCGCCTATCCGCGCGTCATAGGCCACGAACTCGGCGGCGAGGTCGTTGCGGCGCCCACCGGCAGCGGATTGTCGCCAGGACAGATCGTCAGTGTCGAGCCCTATCTCTACTGCGGCGAGTGTCGCGCCTGCCGAAACGGCACGACGAATTGTTGTCGCAACCTCCAAGTGCTCGGGGTGCACCGAGACGGCGGCGCCTGCGGCTTCATCGCAGTCCCGGCCCGCAACGTCATCCCGGCCGACGGACTGAGCCTCGATGAAGCCGCGATGGTGGAATTTCTCGCGATCGGCGCGCATGGGGTGAGGCGATCGGGCCTCGGCCCGCATAGCCGGGTCATCGTCGTCGGCGCGGGGCCGATCGGCATCTCGGCCGCCATTTTTGCGAAGGCGCGAGGCGCGGAGGTCACAGTGCTCGACGTCAACGATCGCAGGCTCGCCTTCTGTCAGGATAAGCTCGGCGTCGATCAGGTCTTTCAGGGATCAGCCGACATCAAGGACCGGCTCGACGCGGTCACCGACGGCGACTTTTTCGATGTGGTGATCGACGCGACAGGCAGCCCGGCCGCCATGCAGCAGGGTTTTGGCTATGTGGGGCATGGCGGCACCTATGTGCTGCTCTCGATCGTCCGATCCGCCATCACCTTCGACGATCCGGAGTTCCACAAACGGGAAACCTCGCTGCTGGGCAGCCGCAATGCGACGCGGATCGATTTTGAGACGGTGCTGACGGCCATGCGCGACGGCCATGTGCCGACAGACGCGCTTGTGACGCATCGGGCCCCGCTGGACGAGGCACCCGGGCAGATCCCACTGTGGTCACGGCCGGAGACGGGCGTCATCAAGGCTCTGATCGACATCTGAAGCGCACCATCACGGCAGCCGTTCAGATCGGAGGGGTGAACGGCGGGGCTCACATCGGCCGACGATCCGTGTTCTGGTCGGTTGCGGCAGGTGGAGATGGCTGGCACAGGCCTCACCGGAAGCGGCACGGATCAGAGCGGGCAAGACCGCCGCCTTAGGTATGACGGCGCCGATAGGAGGCTGGTGTGACGCCGACCTGGCGAAGGAAGGCGCGACGAAGCGTGTCGGCATCGGCGAAACCGCATTGATCCGCCGCCAGCTTGGGGGGCGCGCCTGATTGGAGCAGACGCTTAGCAGCTTCGATCCGGACTGTCTCCACAAAGGCGGCCGGCGTGGTGCCGACCTCGGACCGGAAGAGTCTCGCGAAATGACGCAGGCTCAGGCCAGCGCGCCGCGCCAGCTCAGTGTTACCGTGGTTGCCGGCAGGATCAGCGATTACCGCGCGCTGGACGGACTGCAACGCCGACCGTCCCGCCGGGCTGCCAAGGCCGCGCCGGCTGTATTGCAATTGGCCGCCGCCGCGTCGAAAGAACATGACGAGTTGGGAGGCGACCCGACGGGCGATGTCGGCTCCGAGATCCTCTTCAACGAGCGCAAGGGCTAAATCCAACCCGGCCGTGACCCCCGCTGCCGTCCGCAAACGGCCGTCCCTGATATGGATCGCGTCAATCTCCAGGATCACCTTTGGAAAACGCTTGGCGAGGCTGTCGGCCACCGCCCAGTGGGTGGTGGCTCGTCGCCCGTCGAGGAGACCGGCATCGGCGAGCAGGAAGGCGCCCGTGCAGACCGACCCGTAGCGTCTCGCCGCGGCGGTCGCCTGGCGAAGCCATTGCATCAACTTGTCGTCACGCGCGCGACGCGCCAGATTCAAGCCGCCGGCGACCAGGAGAGTATCGAACGTGCCCGCGCTCTCGTCGCCATAGACGACATCCGGAAGGAGGCGGACGCCCGATGAACAAGTGATCGGGCCCGGCGCCGTCGCGATCACAGACAGGAGGTAGGCGGCGCCTCCGCTCTGAACGTTGGCTTCGGCGAACACATCCAAGGGTCCCGAGACGTCGAGGAGTTGGGTGCCTTCGATCGCGAGGATGCCTATTGTCCGGGCCACATCGCCTCCGCGTCCGACATCGCCATCCTTTGGCAGGAATCGCCCGTACATGGCGAAATAAGACATAGCCGAATGGCTCTAGATTGTCGCCATCAACAAGAGGAGCCCCGACCGTGATCACGACCGATGCCGCCATTCCCGACAGCGCTCTCGCGCGCAAGATCACGGAATTTGTCCGTGATCGCGAGACCGAGTTGCTCTTCAACCATTCGAGCCGCGTGTATCATTTCGGCGCGCTCTCCGGCGTTCATCGCGGGCTGACGTTCGACCGCGAACTGCTCTATGCGGGAGCGATGTTCCACGACCTCGGCCTGATGCCCGCACATGCGAGCGCCAACGAGCGATTCGAGGTCGATGGCGCTCACGCCGCCCGTGACTTTCTTCGCGAACATGGAATCTCGGAAGAGGATGCCTCTACGGTCTGGACCGCAATCGCGCTGCACACCACGCCGGGCGTCCCGGTCCATATGCACCCGGTGGTCGCCCTTGTGACGGCGGGCGTCGAGATGGACGTGCTGGGCCTGACCTACAAGGAGTATTCCGAGGCGGAGCGCTCGAGCGTGGTCACGGCTTTTCCTCGCCCCTCGGACTTCAAGGAGGAGATCATCCAAGCCTTCTACGAAGGCATCAAGCACAAGCCCGACACAACATTCGGAAACGTCAAGGCCGACGTGATCGCCGACAAGGACCCGCATTTCCATCGCGGCAACTTCTGCTCCGTGATCAGAGGGTCGGCTTGGCGGTAGGTAAGCTTGGCGGTCGGTCAAGCGACACCGATGACTGACGGGGGAAGGCGGCGCTCCCGCGCGGCCTTCGTGTTGAGCGCGGCCGGCATTGATTGGGTGCAGGCATGAGCGCGGCCCGTCGCCTCCCACACCGCATCGATCTGGAATGCGCAATCACCGACGCCGAAGGCGACATGCTGCTGCTTACCTTGGCGATCGACGACATCGACGAAAGCGTGTGCTGCGTTCGACCAGTGGATGCTGATGGCCTTCTGCATCCAGTGCTCCTGGAGAAGCAATTGACCGCCCTCTCGCACGCTCACGCTCGCCTCACTGAAAGTGTGCGGAATTTATCGGCAACGCGGCGGATCTGCGCGGCGACAGTTTAGAAGCGGAACGCCTCTTGGCCCAAGCTCGAACAACCCTCGACACCCTCAACGGAGGCGACAGTGTCTGACCGAACCATCGAACGAGACCGGCTCAAAACCGCCGACGACATCGACGAGGTTCGTCATTGAGTCGAAGCGGCCAGCATGGCGACGGCCGACTTCCTGCCGGATAGTCGAGCCGCAGCGCTTCGAACCTTGCTGGCCGTCATCGACGACAGACTGAGCGTGATCAGCGCCAGCATTTGGCCGCACATCGATAAGGCATGATCCGCTCCCGCGTCATCGTTGCCCTGCTAGACCCGAGGCAATCGCCGCAGACATCCTGCGTCGATGCGATGCACGTGCTATGCGAAGATTTCCAAATCTAACTCCGTGTTCCGAGGAACTGAGGGGCTGGCTACCAGCGTCCTTCGATCACGTCATGCAGTTCGCTTGCGCCCTGCTTGAAAAGACATCGGCGAGCACCCGACCGCTCGAGGCAGCGGTGACACGATACCAGTGATCGAGTCGCTCCGCGGTCTCACGCAAGCCGCGAAGCGCGATGGCGATCGGTTCGCCTATGTTGATATTGCCCTGATAGACGATCTCGCGCGACACGGTGGTCAACGCCGGATATCTCGAGCCGAAAGTTTCCCATTCGACCCGATCGACAGCCGCCTGAAACGACGAGAAATAAAGCAAACCTGCACCGTTAAAGTCCTGCGACGGGCACGGCAGGACCATAGTGGCCTCTCTCATCGGCGCGGCATCGGTGCGGAAGCCTAAATGCTCGGTCCACTCGCCCCGCCGCAGCATCGGGACGCGGCTTGTCAAGGTCGAAAACTCCGGCACGAGAGGCATCGACGCAAGCCCCTCGACCGCGACGCGGACGATCGATCGGTTCTCGCCTACCGCATCCCGCTTGACGAAAACCGACAGCATCTCGACATGGCCAAGCGCCCTCCCCTCGCACGACAGGGAATGGCGACTGGCAAATTGCGTACGCGACACACGAGCGATGTCGGAGGCAATCAGCAGATCGTCATGCTCACACACCGCGTCGAGGCGGCCGTCCAGAATGGTAACGCCGCAGAACGCGGCATAGACGGTGTCGCCGGCTCGATCGCGGAACATCGCGCGCGGAAGGCCGGATGCCTGCGCGATCAACTGCCAATGGCGATGCCCGAGCTCTTTCAGGAGCCAAGTTTCCGAGAGCCCGTAGGCTGTCAGATGCGGCATCCCGAGCGCGACCAGAGATTGGGACACGGAGGCGGGCGCCGCCTTGCCCTGTGGCTCGCCCGAAACGAGTGCGACCGCGATCGTCATCTCGGACCTCAGCTCGCGAGACGGGCGAGATCGACGCCGCTTCGTGTGGCGGCGGTGATCGTCCGTCGCTCCGCGATCCGCGCGGCGATATAGGCCGCGTCTCTCCCGACATTCAGAAACCGTCCCGACCCCCATGTGTGAAGCCAGGGCATGCCGACGACGTAGAGGCCGTCGATCGGCGTGACCCCCCGTGAGTGGCGCGGATAGCCCCCTTCATCGCAGAGCGGCAGGTCGACGAGCGACCAGTCCGAGCGAAACCCGGTGGCCCAGATCACGGTCGAGACCGCGGCAACCGCAAGATCGAGCGCATCGGAAAGCGCGTCGGGCTGCCAGTCCGCCGCATAGGGCTGGCCGGAGGGCGCATCGATGCCGCTGTCAGCGATATGCTTGTCGATCAGCGCGCAGATGCCGTTGTAGACGCGATCGGCGTTGTCGAGGTTGGTGACGAGATCGTCGCCGAAACGGAGCGTCGTGCCGTCAATGGCGGTGAGGCGGCCATGGAGCCGCATGCCCTCCTGGGCGAAGCGGCGCAGGTCGATGTCGCGGCCGCCGTCGCGGCCGGTGAGATAGTGGTTGGCCTGCCGACGAACTGCCTCCCCCTTGGGGTGGCGATCGACCGGCATATCGTATTGGCCGAGGTCCGACAGCCATTCCACCGCATCTCGGCCGCGATAGACGCGCGGACAACGGGGGGCGCTTCCGACCACCAAATGGACCTGCCGCCCGGCGAGATGCAGGTCCTCGGCGATCTGGCATCCCGACTGGCCGGAGCCCACCACGACCACCGCTCCAGCCGGCAGCGCGTCGGGGTTCTTGTAGGCGGAGGAGTGGATCTGCACGATCCCGGAAGGGAGATGCTTCGCCATCGTCGGTGCGTTTGGCTTGTGATAGGCGCTGATGGCCATGACCACAGCATCGGCCGTCACCGTGCCGGCTTCCGTCTCGACCGTGAAGCGCCCCCCATCGCGACCAACCCGCGACACGCCGACCTCCTGGTGGACGGGCGCTCCGATATGGGCGGCAAAATCTTCCACATAGGCGACGATCGCGTCGCGCGGCATGAACCCTTTCGGATCGGGACCGGCATAGGGAAAGGACGGCAGCTGACATTGCCAATTCGGCGTCACTAGGCAAAAAGCGTCCCAGCGCTCGCTGCGCCAGGCGTGGCCGATGCGGTTTTTCTCGAAGATAGCGTGACCGATGCCGCGTTCGCCGAGATGGGCACTGACCGAGAGGCCCGCTTGGCCACCGCCAACCACGACGACGTCGTAGTGGGCCTGAAGCGCTGGTGCTGTCATGGGAATTCCCGTTCATTCATGGAAAGAGAGGACGGTGACGTGCGCGTCGGAGATCTTCGAAAATTTGTCGCTTGCGGCTTCGATCCGGTGAAGCTGGCCGAGGGCGAGCGAACATGGCATGCCGTATCGCGCCTGCACCCTGTCGCTCGCGATGGTGAGCGCCTGCCGGCTGCGCGTCAGGAAATCAGCCATCGGATAGGTCTCGCCGGGCGTGAAGAACTCCTTGATGACGAGCGAAGGCGAGTAGCAGGAGTCCTCGGCGCCATCCGGCCATTGCACGCGAAACCGCATTTCAGGCATGAGTGAACGCTCCCATCGTCTGATAGACTGAGCCGAGCGCCTCTGCGGCGCGGCGCCAATCATGGCGGGCGGCGACGCGATGGCCGCGCGCCACGAGGGCGGCCGCGAGGGCCGGCTCGAGCACCACCATCATCGCATCCGCGATGGAGCTGATCTGGTCCGGCGCGCACCACACGACATCGTCGGCGTCGAGATAGTCCGTGAAGGGCCGGATAGCGGCCGTGACGACCGGAAGGCCAGACGCCATGGCTTCGAGGACCACGAGGCCGAACCCCTCCTTGATCGACGGAAACACGAGGGCGTCGGCCACTCTGTAGAGCGCAGGCATGTCGGCATCGGCGACCGGGCCGATGCAAAGGACGGCGCCCGCCGGAAGGTCGCTGTCCGTCAAGACACTTGCGAACCGGGCCTGATAGGCGTCGTGGTCGAGCAGGGAGCTGCCACCCGCGATGATGAGTTGCGCGTCGGGGTGGAAAGCCACCACCTGAGTGAAGGCTTGCAGAAGCCGCACCGTGTTCTTGCGTTCCTCGATACCGCCGATCGACAAGAACACCGGCCCGCGACGCAGACCAAGGCTGCGACCGAAAGCGAGGTCGCTGGGATGGCCGTGCTGCGAATAGCGCCGCCGGTCGACGCCATTGCCGATCACCGTCGCGTCGAGTCCGAACTCCTCGTCAAGCACCTCGCGCCATTTTTGGCTGACGACCACATGGGCATCCGCCTCGACGACGGCGCGCCGCTGGAGGGCCGCTATACGGAGATCGGCGAAGCTGTCGAGATGATGGACGGTGCGGACAAATCCTTGGATAAGCCCGCGTTGCTTCAGGGTCGCCATGGCATTGCCGGAAATGCCGTCTTGGGCGTGAAAGATATCGAAGCGGCGATGCTCTGGGTCTGCGAAATGGCGGAGATAGTCGGCGACCCGCGTCTCGATCAGAGCGAGAACGTCGCCCGGCATCAAACGGGACGCCACGACCGGCACCGTGTCGCAGATGGTCGCGCGGAAGAAGCCATGGCCAGCCGCATCCGGCGCGTGGACGACCGCCGCATGGCCGAGCGTTGCCAACGCGTTGCCGACTTCGAGCGCGTGGACGACGCCGCCGCGCGGATTGGTGGAATGGGCCAGCAAGGCGATGCGGAGTGGGTGGCCCGTCATGCCGCTTGCCGATCGGCAGCCGTGATCAACGGGCTTGTGGCGAAATCCCAGATCGTAGCGCGGTCGCCGGCGTGCGACACGGTCACGGCGCTTCCCTCCGCAATGCGGCCGACGGCCGCCGACGCGATGCCGCGTGCCGCGAACATTTGCGTGACGGCGACGACATCGGGAGGATCGACCGCCAGGATGTGGCCAAAACTCGGAAAGCTGAGCAGCCAGCGGGCCAGATCGACACCCTCCGGCCGAGGACAGGCCGCGATGTCGATGTCGATCGCGACCCGAGAACACTCGGCAAGCATCGCCGCCGTACCGACGAGGCCGCCCTGGCTGATATCCTTGCCGGCGCGCGAAAGGCCCGCCTCCGCAATCTGCGGCAGCAGATCGAGATCGCCGCGCAACCGCGAGGCTGGCGCGTCCGTTGCCGCCTCCCAGTTGGAAAAGGGGTCGCGGTAGCGGCCGCGCAGGTCGATCGCGGCGATGAGGCTCTGGCCGGGCCGGGCGTCGAAACTGGTCAGCAGGCGCTTGGCACGGCCGAGGACCGCGACCGAAAGCTGGCCGCGATCTGTCCGCAAGTTGCTGTGGCCGCCGACGATCGGCACGCCATACGACGCCGAAGCGTCACGCAGCCCGCGCAAGACCGGCTCGGCTTCCACCTCGCCCTTGGCCCAGAGCGCGTCCACCACAGCGATCGGACGGCCGCCCATGGCGGCGATGTCGGACAAGTTGACCATGATGCCGCACCAGCCGGCGAACCAGGGATCGCCCGCGACGAACTCGTTCATGAAACCCTCGATTGCGAGCAGCAGATACTCGTCTCCATCGGGGATGGCGGCGCAATCGTCGCCGACCGGCACGGCCGACGCAGCCGAGAGGCCGAGCGCCTCTGCGACGCGGCCGATATCGGCCTTCCCGGCCATGCTGCGGCTCGCGGTCAGTGTGGCCGCGATGGCGGCGAAGGCGCGTCCATCCAGCATCAGGCCGCTCGCCGGGGCAGCGCGAGAAAGCCGGATTCCGGGGTCGCAAACGGCGGGTAGAAGGCGAGATCGGCGCGCATCTTTTTGTGCGGAAGGCCGTGCAGGTCGATCTCGCCGACGATCTCCCAATGCAGCCGCTGGAACAGCAGCGCGTTCTGGCTTTGCACATGGGCCACGAATTTCGTGCAGCCGCGGGCGTGGGCGGAGGACACCGCGAGACGGATGAGCGAGGCCCCGAGCGCTCCGACCCGACGATGGTCTGCGGCAACCGCGAGGCGCGATCCCCACCACGTCCCAGGCTCGGCCTCATGGATCCGCACCGTGCCGACGACCGCATCGGGCACGACCGTATAGGACGACAGCGCCACGATCGGGATCGCGACCTCGTCGAGCGCATCGCGGTCATCGGTCCCGAACAGCCCCTGCTCGGCGCAGAAGACTTGGCGGCGCAGAGCTGCCGCACCGCGATGCTCCCAGGCGTCGGCCGCGAATTTGATGTGAAAGGCGCTCGACACGAAGGGCCGGACGGGATCGAAGATCATGCGGTCAGCCTTCGCTCGTAGGTCGACAGCGCCGAACAGGCGCCGCACTTGCCGCATCCAGCCTTGACGTCGGCCGCCGTCATGCCGCTCGCGACCAGCATCGTGGCGAGCGGCTTCAAGATGGCATGCATGAAGGCGGCATCGGGCCCCGGATGACTTTCGAGCGGCGTCCCGGAGATCGGCACGAAGGGCACGACGAAGGGGTAAACCCCGAGCGCCACGAGCGTCTTACTGATCGACAGGATGTCCTCGACGGTGTCGCCGAGGCCCGCGAGGATATAGGTCGACACCTGGCCCCGCCCGAAGACAGGCACGGCGGCCGCGAAGGCCGAGAGATATCGCGCGATCGACACCTGCGCTTTCCCGGGCATGATCCGGGCGCGGACCTCCGGCGTCACGGCCTCAAGGTGCATGCCGAGCGCATCAGCGCCCGCATCGCGCATGCGCTCGAACCAGATGTCGTCGTCCGGCGGCTCGCATTGCACCTGGATCGGCAGGGCGACGGCGGCCTTCACGGCGGCGGCGCTCTCGGCCAGAATGGCGGCACCCCGATCGTTGCCAGGCGGCGTTCCCGTCGTCATCACCATGTGTTTGACGCCGTCGAGTTCGACCGCCGCCTTGGCAACCTCGGCCAGATGCGCCGGCGTCTTGCGCTCGATGGTGCGGCCGGCCGCGAGCGATTGGCCGATAGCGCAGAACTGGCAGGTCTTGGTGCGGCTCTGGTACCGGATGCAGGTCTGCAGCACGGTCGTCGCCAGCACGTCGCGCCCGTGCAGCACCGCAATTTTCGAGTAAGGAATGCCGTCCGAGGTCGACAGATCGTAGAAGCGCGGACGGGACGGCAGGCCAAAATCTGCGACCGTGATGCCATCCCGCGTGATGCGGCCGCGCCCATCGGGGCCGGGCTTCTCGGCGACATACGGGCTCTCGAAAGCGGGAGCCGTATGCACCGGCACCATGACGGTCATGCCGTCGATCGTGAGCGCCTTGTGATCCGACGGTCCGGCGCCCCCGCGGCGGCTGTCGGCCCCTGCCTTGGGATCAACTAGCCGCACTCCGAACGACTGCAATTCGTTGATCAGACGCTCCGTCGCCAACTCGGTCGGTATCATCGCGTTCATCGGCGGGGTTCCCGGGTGCGGAGGTTTGCGGGGCGGTGGTCATGTGCATTGGGGTCGCGGGCCGCTGGTCGAGCAGCAGGCTCATCAGCTCGGGGCGGGCGTAGTGGCCGACCGAGTCCATCATCCGCTTGCGTTTGACGATGAGGCCCATGTCGAGGTCGGCCACGAGCAAGCCCTCGCCTTGCGTCAGGGGCGGAACCACATGAGCGCCTTCGGGCGAGACGATAGCCGTCATGCAGCCACCGCGCAGCGCCTTCCGCAGTTTTTCCTCGGGACAAATGCGAGCGATCTGATCTTCGGTGAGCCACCCCGTGGCATTGACAACGAAGCAGCCGCTTTCCAGCGCGTGGTGGCGGATCGTCACCTCGATCTGGTCGGCGAAGATGGGACCGACCAGCGACCCGGGAAATTGTGCGACGTGGATTTCCTCGTGCTGCGCCATCAAGGCGTAGCGCGCGAGCGGGTTATAGTGCTCCCAGCACGCCAGCGCTCCGACGCGGCCTACGGCCGTATCGACCACCTTGAGGCCAGCGCCGTCCCCTTGTCCCCAGATCATCCGTTCGTGAAAGGTCGGGGTCAGCTTGCGGCGCTTGAGCTTTAGGGTGCCGTCGGCATCGAAGATCAGTTGAGCGTTATAGAGGGAGCCGTGGTCACGCTCGTTGACGCCGAGCGCGACCACCATGGTGTGCCGCCGTGCCGCCGCAGCGACGGCCTCGGTCACCGGCCCTGGCACCATCACGCCATTCTCGTAAAGGCGTATGTGCTCGGCGCCCGTCATGACCGGCGGGTGGACGAAGGAGAAATACGGGTACCAGGGGACGAACGTCTCGGGGAAGACGATCAGTTCGACCCCCTTGCCGGCGGCCTCGGCTATGGCGGCGAGAACGCGATCAAGGGTTCCATCGCGACTGTCGAGGTCTGGCGCGATCTGCACTGCCGCGACGCGCACCATCCGGGCTCCGGACATGGCTGTTCTCCTTTAAGCGGTGTGACGCCTCAGACGGTCCAGGTGTGGACCATGAAGGCGCCATCCCGGTTGTGGATCAGCATGAGATCGAGCACGTCAGTCGGGGCGATCGGCCGAATGCCGGGGATCAGCGAGGGTTCGCCATGTCCGTAGAGGGCCTGGAGGGCGAAGCGGCACGCGTAGACCTTGCCACCCTCGTCCATGAATTTCGTGAGCTGATTGTTCATGTTCAGGTGGCCCGGAAAAGCCTCATCGCCGATCTTCGGGAAGCCGCGCTGGATCCCGAGCGTGACGCCGGGGCCATAGAGCAGAACCGAGGTTTCGAAGCCCTTGCGCAGCAGCCGCGTCGCTTGCAGCAAATTGACGAAACCGATCGAGCCTTCGAACGCCACCGTATGGAAGGTCACCAGGGCCTTTTGACCGGGCTCGGCTTTCACGTCCTCGAAGACCTTCTCTTCGTAATCGACGAAATAATCTCCCTTTTCATGGGCGGGCTTTTGTACGGCGGGCATGGCTCGTCCTTTCTATGCTGTGGATGAGAGCCGGCGAAACTGCTCTTCTCCATCCATACAAAGTTCGTCAATTGTGCCATCAATCGCAAGCTTAAAATACAGACATTTCGAGGCCAGACGGCTGGAGGCAATCGGACCTTTCTGCATCGGATTCGCTCGCTTTGCTTACGTTTTTTGCTCTCAGGATCGACATATCGCTCCGGACGACACCACACCTCAGACTAATCACAAAATTGAGTTGTTTTGTTGCCACGTCCCGACATACATTCAATACGGTCAATATTGAATGAGGGATGACTTGTGATGGATGGGGCTCTGCCGCATGAGAGCGGCATGACAGATTGGCTGCCCAACCTCGATCAGAGCGACAAGCCGCGCTATTTAGCGATTGCAGACGCCATCGCCTCCGACATCGTGGCGGGCCGTCTGTCGACCGCCGACCGCCTCCCGCCGCAGCGCAAGCTCGCGGCTCGGCTGGGCATCGATTTCACGACGGTGGCGCGCGGTTACGGCGAAGCGCAAAAACGCGGGCTCGTTATCGCCAAGGTGGGCCAAGGGACGTCGGTCGCCGGACGCGCTTTCGCCTCCTCTCCGATCGGGCGATCGAGCGCTCGGCCGTTGATGGTCGATCTGTCGATGAATCTGCCCCCCGAGCAGAACGATCCGGCGCTGCTGCGGCGCATGCAGGAGGGCATCGCCGCCATCTCGCAGGACGTGATGGGACTGCTGCGCTACCAGGGATTTGGAGGAGCGCCCGCCGACAAGGACGCGGCGTCGAGTTGGCTCGGCCGTCGTGCGTTGGTGCCGACGCAAGACCGTATCTTCGTGACGCCTGGCGCCCATCCCGCCCTGCTGGGAATCTTTGGGCTGCTGGCGCAACGCGGCGAGGTGATCCTGTGCGAGGCCATCACCTACCCCGGCGCCCGCGCCATCGCGGCGCAACTCGGGGTGTCACTCGTCGGGCTCCCGATCGACCGCGACGGGATCGACCCCGATGCCTTCGCCGACGCCTGCCGGGCCTTGAAGCCGAAGGCGCTCTATCTCAACCCGACGCTGCACAATCCGACCACGCTGACGATCCCAAAGGACCGGCGCGACGCCATAGCGGCCACAGCGCGCCACTTCAACGTCCCAATCATTGAAGACGACGCCTACGGCTTCATCCCCATCAAGAGCCCCCCGCCCTTCGCCGCGATCGTGCCGGATATCACATGGCATGTCGCTGGGCTCGCCAAATGCATCGGGGCGGGCCTGCGTGTCGCCTATGTCCTGGCACCCGACACGCGGTCCGGCTGGCCCTTCATGGCGGCCTTGCGCACCGCCAACGTCATGGCCTCGCCTCTGACAGCCGCGATCGCGACACGCTGGATCGAGGACGGCACTGCCGACGCCATCCTGAGCTTCATTCGCGCGGAAGCCGCGGCCCGGCAGTCGCTCGCGACATCCATCTTGCCGGCTGGCTCGTATCAAGCCGACCCCATCAGCTTCAATCTCTGGATCAATCTGCCGCCGCCGTGGACGCGCTCCGCCTTCATCGGCCACATGCGGGAGACCGGCATTGGGGTTGTGGCCAGCGACGTCTTCACAGTGGCCGGAACGCCGCACGAGGCCGTGCGCGTCTGTCTCGGCGGCCCGACCAGTCGCGAGCAGGTGCGCCGGTCGCTGGAATTCATGGCCCATAGCTTCACAGATGGTCCAGCGCTGGCCTGATCCCGGCAAACCCAACGGGTGCAGCTACAGCACCATGTGGGATTAAGCTGAAGACGCTTTATCGCCCGCACGAGCCTTAGTTACCTCTGCATCTAACACGTGTTCAGACCGCCCGGCAGGTAGCCCTGTGGTAGCCCACGAAATTCTGCGGCGCTTAGGGACCATGTAAAGCATTGAATTTGCTGGCTGGGGGACCTGGATCCTCCTCGACTCGCTAGACCTAAATTTCGTTAAAGATTCCAATAACTCCGCCGCGCCGCAACTGCCCCATGTGTAGCAGCGGTATGTGGCAACAATCAACCGCTTGGCGCCGGCTAGCTCGCCCGCGTGATCAGGCGATCTTCGATTGACATTGACCCCCGGCGTTTTCACAGCGTTCATTCCTGACCTGCCGCGACGACAACTCTGGTAAACTTGAACAAACGGCGTAGTGGCGAGACGCTGCGTGGCAACGGCCAAGTTAGGCCGATTGCCGACAGCATCGCGATCGAAAGCAACAATCCCCAGTTCGGCGGACGAGATGTCACGTTTTCGACAGCAAACAATATCGCCAGCATCTTTGAGCACAGCAGCTTTTTTATCTTAGCCGATGTCGCAGCGCGACCTCAATTGGTGATTGGCAGCACTGATCTTCTATTCGGCGGCGCAAATCTACCGGGCCGGCGCTGCGGCCGGAGAGGTCTGGTTCAATTCCGCCTTGGCCATTAACGTCTCGACGAACCTTGGCGGGCAATCCTGGACGACCTTGGCGAAACCCGTTTTTGCATCGGTTTCCCTGGCGTGGGCGCCATTCCATTCGGCCGTGTAAAAGTCCGCTTCACCGACGTGATCCTCGCCTGGCTTGGACGGGTTCGCCTTCGCGATTTTAAGCAACAAAGCGGGATCGAATGCATCGGAGAAGATCGCCAGCACGGGATCAGGCCATTCCGTCGTGACACCGGCTTGCCCTGGATAGGCCGGTGGCACGGGCACGTTCTGGCGCGCCTTGACAATATCCAGCCAGATCAGCCCGTAGAGGAAGTCGGGATCGGCAACTTGAGCCGCTTGAAGCTCATCCAGGGCACCCTTGCCGTCACCGACGTAGAACCGCACGACGCCCAGGATACGGCGCTTTGCCGGTGATGGCTGTAACGTTTGCTGGTGTTCGTAGGCTTGCAGAGCGGCCGGAAGATCGCCGCGCGCGAACTGGATGTCCCCTATAAGCTCCATGCCCACGCCAGCTTCGGGGCGCCCTCAGCGAAGCAACGCGCTTTCGGCCACGGCTGGGTCGAGCGCACCCTTGATAAAGTGCATTCCGGCCCGATAGTAGTCGACGCTTGAGAGAGTGGGATCAGACCAACGTCACATCGAGATGCACTGGATTGTGAAGCGTATTGGCGACCGGCGACCACAACGTGGCGTGCGCCACAAGGGCTTCGAGCATCGCGCGGGGCGATTCGGCGTCAAGCCGAACAGAGACGCGGATGGTTTCGAAGCCGATCGTGTGCGGATTGAACTGACCCGTTCCCCACGACCCAGAAATGTTGATGTCGGCCTCTAGTTCCAACTCGAGGCTGCGGATCAGCAAGCCTTGGGCGAGAGCGTTGGCATGTATGCCGGTCACGAGGCAGGAACCGAAAGCTGCGAGCAGGGCTTCGGACGCGTTCGGCGCGACAGCCTCCGGCGACAGGTTCTCGGGCTCGACCTCCATCACCTCCTGCGGCGGAAGATCCCGGATGTAGTTCAGCTGTCGCAGACGGCCCTTGGCTACCGTTCGGCAGCGCAACGTGCGCATCGACGAAGGATCCGCCTGTCGCGCGTCCAATGCGCCCTTGCCGGGAGGAGCCGCCAGCTTGCGATCTAATGGTGGAGCGCGTGCGACCATGTTGAGCGGCCTTCTCGGATTCGTGACGCACGACCCTGTTGGTCCACATCCGACCAGGATGCGGCGCCTTATTCCACGTTGAGGCCGGTCGGAGACCTCTGGCTGACCGTCACCGAAAAGCAGTCAACAGGATATCATAGGCGTTCGCCGATGATCGCGGCGTAACCAAAGTCGGTGACCGGACATGCGAAAACGCGCTTTGGTGCGAAGGGTTAGCGTCAACACGACACGAAGGAGCAGCAAACGGGGTGGACCAGCAGATCGCGCGTCACGCCGCCGAGCACCCATTCTCGCAACCGGTTGTGCCCGAATGCGCCAGCTACGATCACGCCAGCGGCTTTGTCGAGGGCGAACGCCGCGATTTGCGCGGCGTCGTTTCCGGCCGAGGTCGCTGCGATGTTGTCGCATACGATGCCGTGGCGATCGAGCCAACCGGCGACGTCGACCAGGCGATGCCGGGCCGCATCAACATCATCCGCAGACGTGATTTCGAGCACGAAGACGCGGCTGGCCTGTTTCAGCAACGGCAACGCGTCGACAATTGCGCGCCGCGCTTCCCGCGTGTCCTTCCAAGCCACGACGACACTCTCGAGGCTGATGTTGGGCGCGCCATGAGGAACGACCATCACGGGTCGTCCTGCCTTTAAGACCATGGTGCTGACGACCACCCGTCGGGTCGTGTCGAAGGCAGACCATCCCTGGTCCGGTCCGGTGATCACGAGGTCCGCGGCACGTGCCTCGCGCGTCACGTAGTCGGCGAGTTGCTCGTTGGCGATCGCCGATCGCCATTCCAGTTCGGCACCGCTCTCTCGCAGGGCCGTTCGGAAACTAGTTTCCGCTTCAGTCGTCTCCTTGACGATCTCCGCAAGATCCATGTCGATCAAATCGCCGCACATCTCGCCGCCCGCATACATGATCGGCATTGGCTGCGACGCGGCAATGCCGATGACTTTCGCCTTGAACCGTACCGCGAGAGTGGCGGCCACGCGCAAGACGCTATCGTTCGCAGACCCGGCGTCGAGGTGAACCAGCAAGGTCGAATAGGTCATCGGTCGCCTCCATCGAGGTCACGGCCATGGTGTTGCTGAATAACTCACCAACGAGGTCGATCATCGCGCCAGCTTAGGCCCAAGGTCGGGCCGGCACGCCGAGCGACTTCGGAGACCCGCTATGCGGAAACGGAGGACGATCTTCGACGCACGGAAGAGCCGCGGCCGGCGCGGCCTCATCCTTGACCATTCAGTCAAAGCGCTTGGGGATCGCTTTCTAATTCCCACACGAGAAACATACATAGGATATACAAGAAAAGAGATTGGCCATTTCGCACTCATGTCTGTCGAGGGCTGGTCGAGACAAAGGGATCGAATGCTCGATTGGGACGATCTCCGCTATTTCCTCGCTGTTGCGCGTCTTGGCAGCCTGTCGGCGGCTGCAAGACAGCTTCATGTCGCCCAGTCCACGGTCGGACGCCGGCTGACGTCCTTAGAAGAGAGCCTAGGGGTTCGCCTCCTCAACCGAACGCCCGACGGATATGTGCAGACCTTGGCAGGCCATGATGTCCGACAGCAGGCGGAGCGCGTCGAAGTCGAGGCGGTTGCGCTGGAGAGAAGTGTCGGTGGTCTCGATACGCGACTCTCGGGTCTGGTTCGTGTCACTTGCGCCGAGACGATCGCCAGCAATCTGGTGGCCCCTTGTTTCGGGACGCTCCACATGCAACATCCCGACATCATAATCGAACTGATCCCGAACCCGCGGGAACTCAGCCTGTCGATGCGCGAGGCAGATATTTCGGTGCGGCTTCGGCAGCCCGACCAGCATGACCTCGTGGTCCGCCGCATTGGGACCGTCGCTTACGCGCTTTACGCCAGCGCCGACTACCTGGAACGTCACGGCGAGTTAGACTACGACGGCGGGTGTCCCGGCCATCACCTCATCACCCAATTGGACGGTATCCAGGACGCAACGCAAACGGAATGGCTGGCGGCCCTTGCACCGAGGGCGCGAATTTCGATGCAGACCAGCAGCCATGCCGCGGCCCTGGCGGCTGCCCTGCACGGCGGCGGATTGGCAAGCCTCATACGCTTCCGCGCCGATCGCGAGGGAGGGCTCGTCAGGGTTCAGGTGCCACCGCTCCCTACCGCCATTCCGAGTTCGGGTATTTTCCTCGTCGTCCATAAGGACAATCGCCGGACACCCCGCATCAGGGTGGCGCTGGATCACATCACTCGGTGGGTTCGTGCGCTCGACGACCAACTTGACCCCCCTTCCTCGCACCGAAGCGTTGGGGGGATCGTTGTCGATCGATCACCCACGGCCTGAGCGGCTGGCCGTTTCGCCGGCCGCTAACTCGATGATCTCTTCTGTGATCTCGTTCTGTCTGACGATTCGCTGAGCCGCCTGCAGCGCGGCGAGTTGCCGGTCGATTTGACTGTGGGCCGCCGACATGGCTTGCAGACGCGCCTCGTTTTCCGCCGCGAAGGCATGAAGCGACGCCGTGCAAAGCTCAGCGTGTATGTAAGCAGCCGTCAGTTCCCGAAGCAGCACCGCGGGACCGAGATTGACGATCGGACAAGCCGTCACGACGGCGGGCGCAACGATCGCGACGTCGATGGGGAACAGGCGGCGATGCTCGATTGTGGCGCCATGACCCGGCGTCCAGCGCGAAAAGACCGCATCAAGCTGATCGATCGTGCCGTTGGCGATGTCGGCGTAAAGCGCCTCTGCGACGCGGTCGGCTAATCTCGGGATCCCGTCTGAATGAGCTGGCATTGGGCTCGACCAAGTCGGCGATACTCCTCTTCCCCGTGCGACCGTCCCGCCGCGCGTTCCCAAAAGGTAAATCCGGGGCTTCGCGCTCTCTTTAGCAAGCCCCTCGGCCGCGGCGTCGAGTATGCGTTCGCTGAACGCGCCCGCGAACCCCTGCTCGGCACAGAAGAGAACGAGCGCCGGGCCCCTTGGACGACGGGCGCCGTCGGGACGGATGATCGGCAATAGCGCGAGCGCCTGCCGGATCGCGGCGGCGATCGTCTCCGTATAGCGTTCGACCGAGCCGAGTTGACCGCGTGCCCGCTGGGCCCGTGCCGCCGCGATGCCGCGCATCGCGTTGACGACGGCGCCGAGTTGGCGAATGCCCTCGATGCGAGCGCCGACCTCCGCGAGGCGTTCGGTCATGACTGCGCCACCGCCTTTGCAGATTGGGCCGGCAGCCAACGCGAGACATAGCGTTCGAGAACGATCCGGAGAGCGTCGCGGTTAACCTCGTTCAGTTCCCCCTCCTGTTCGATCTGCTTGACGGCGGGTCCGGCGCCTTCGTCGAGCGCCTTCCGCAGTCCCTTTCGGACATCGACCAGTGCCGATAGAGGAATGGCATCCAGCAATCCAAACTGGACCGCGAGCACCAGCCCGACCTCGTCGACCAACCGAAGAGGCGAGTGCTGAGGCTGTTCGAGGATCGCCCTGATGCGTTCGCCTCGCGTCAGCCTGTCGCGCACGCGCGTATCCGGCATGCCGCCGAACCGGGTGAACGTCTCGAGTTCAAGAAACTGTGCATAGTCGAGCCGCAAGGTCCTCGCCGCGTCGCGCAGCGCGTGAGCCTGGGTCTTGCCGCCGACACGGCTCACGCTAGTACCGACATCGACGGCCGGCTTTTGCCCTTGTCGAAAAAGCTTGGCGTCGAGCACGATCTGACCGTCCGTGATCGAGATGAGATTGGTGGGTATGTAGGCGCTGAGATTGCCGGCATCGGTCTCGGCAATCGGTAGCGCGGTCAGCGAGCCCCCGCCTTTTTGTTTCGACAGTTTCGCGGCTCGTTCGAGCAGCCGCGCGTGAACATAGAAAACGTCGCCGGGATAGGCCTCGCGACCAGGCGATTGACGAGTCAGCAGCGCGATCTCGCGATGGGTCGCGGCGTGCTTGCTCATATCGTCGATCACGATCAAGGCATGTTGACCGCGATCGCGGAAATACTCGGCCATCGTCATGGCGGCGAATGGCGCAATCCACTGCAGTCCGGGTGAACTCGCGGCCTCCGCCACCACGATGACCGAGCGGTCGGCGTTGCCACCGGCCTGAATGGCATCGATGGCCCGACGAATGCTCGAACTCTTCTGGCCGATTGCGACATAGACGCACAAGATATCGCTCGTCTTCTGATTGATGATCGTGTCGATAGCGATAGTGGTCTTCCCGATGGCGCGATCTCCGATGATGAGTTCTCGTTGGCCTCGCCCAAGCGCGAAAAGCCCATCGATGACGATCAAGCCCGTTTGAACCGGCTCTGTGACTAGGTCCCGGTCGATGATAGCGGGCGCCGAACGCTCGATCGGCTCCCGGCTCTCGGCGGCGATCGGCCCCTTGCCGTCGAGCGGGCGGCCGAGCGGATCGACCACCCGCCCGAGAAGCGCGGGGCCGACCGGCACACGGACGACATCGCCCGTGCCGTGCACCTCGTCGCCGGCCTCCACGCCATCAACATCGTCAAGGAGGACGCAGCCGATCCGGTTCGGCTCCAGAACCTGCGCGAAGCCGAACTGTCCCTTGCCGAAGCGGAGCAGTTCGTCCAACCGTGCGAGTGGGAGACCCGAGACAAGCGCTATGCCGTCGCCGACCTCCTCCACCCGGCCGATCTGTTCGGCGAGTGGACCAAGCAGTGTGCTGCCGAGCTTGGACCGAGCGGCTTCCAACCACGCATCCGCCTGCGTCTCAACGTTCTGCATCATGGCGTCAAGCTCATCGCGACCTGCGCGAGGTCGGCGCGCCAGCTGTTGCTCAAGACAAGGGTAGGCCCGCGAAGCTCGAGGCCGACAATCAGCGTGGCGTCTGTTTGAAAGACGATGTCTGGATGCGAGCCGAAGGACTGCCCGATCAGCCGACGGTAGCGCTCCTGATCGTCCGCCGCGATCGGCGCCGCGCTGATCGCCACAAGGGACGAACCATCCCGTGCCGCTTCGCGGCGCTCGTTCTCAGGCATCGCCGCGATGGCCTTGAGGAGCCACTCGAGAAAGGTGGCTTGTATGGCTGCACCGTCAAGGCGGCTAGCGAGATGCTGCGCGATGTCGACCGCAAGCGTGCTGGCTCTCTGCGACAGGGCGGTGGCTGCGGCCGACCGGTCTTTTTCGATCGAGGCTCGCGCAGCCACGTCGAGGGCCGCGGCGGCCTTAGCGGCATCGGCAAGGAGTGCGGCGAGTTCCTGTTCGGCCGAGAGATGGGCCGCCGTCTTGATGTCGTCGCTCTCCTTCACGAATCCGGCACGCGTCGACGCTATGTCGGCCAGCGCTCCCGTGACGTTCTTCTGCTTGGTCTCGGCGTCGTCGAGGATGCCTTGCGTGGTCCTGCGGCGCTGCTCGATCAGGCTGGACACGGGCTTCCAAAAGAACCGCTGCAAAAGCCAGATCAGCACAGCCACGTTGACGGTCTGGAAGGTCAGCGTCCACCAATCGATCGTCATGGCGTCACTTCAGCAACGGGTTGGCGAAGAGCAGCAGCAGAGCGATCACAAGACAGTAGATCGCCATTGTCTCAATCATCGCCAAACCGACGAACAGGGTGCGCGAGATCGTGTTGGCGGCCTCGGGCTGGCGAGCGATCGCGTCCATGGCGGCCGCCACAGCTCGACCTTCGGCAAGCGCGGGCCCGATCGCGCCGAACGAGACCGCCAGGGCGGCCGAAACGATGCTGGCGAAGGCAAGCCAGTTCATGGGGTCGTCCTAACTGTTGAGAGGCTGGTTGCGGGTTGGGGTTTTCGGTCTTGGATCGCACCGGCGATGAACACCATCGCGAGGATCGCGAAAATGTACGCCTGCACCGCGCCGGTCAGGAGATCCAAAGCCATCAACGGGATGGGCACCAGGATGCCGGCCAGCGATGTGACGATGCCGATCACGAACACGCCGCTCATCACGTTCCCGAACAGGCGGATCAGCAGCGAGAAGGTCCGGGTGAGGCTCTCGACGAAATTGAGCGGGATCATGATCGGATTCGGCCATGCGAAAGTCGCCAGATAGCCGCTGAGGCCGCCGGCCCGGATGCCGAACCAGATCACGGCCACGAAAACCAGCAACGCAAGCGCCGCATCTGTTTCCAGTTTGGCTGTCGGTGGCTGAAGCCCCGGAACGAGAGACGACCAATTGCAAATGAAAATAAAGGCGAACAAGGTGCCGACGAAAGCTCGGTAAGGGCCTGGCTCCACTTGCATCGTGTTTTGGATCTGGCCGTCGAGCGTGTCCACGAGGAGTTCGAAAAAGGTCTGCATCGGCGAAGCAACGAGCATCATCCGACGCGTCAGCAGGAGACTGCCAAGGGTCAGTATCAGCATGATGACCCAGGTTGTGATCACGGCTGCGGTAATTGGCACCGGACCGAGGTGGAACAGGGCAATCGAGGCTAACGGCGATGTCATACGGTGTTCCGTGCGATCCGGCGGGTTACGAGCGAACGGGCCAGCACCACTCCGAGCGCCGTCGCAAGAAGCGGAGCAGCGCCCTCAAAACTGATGACCGTAAGGACTCCACCAAGGAGCGAAATGCGGGCCAGCAGGACGACGATCGCGGACCAGGCCCGCCCGCCTATGGCAAACAGACGCGTGTTCCACCACAGGCCCCCGAAGTGAAGGCCACCGAGGATGACGCCGACCACGGCATGCACGGCAAGGCAGAGGGCCAGCGCCCAACTCGGAGACGCCATACCGCTCACGCGCTCTTGGTCCACAACCATGCGGACCAACAACCGAGCGCCGCGCCGAGCAGCAAGAGCGGCGCCGTGAACTGAAGGCCGGACTCGAAGGTCCGATCGAGCCAGCGTCCGACGAAGACGCCGATCAGCATGGGGACCACGACGATCCAACCGAGGACGCCGATCTGGGCAAGGCGGCGAGAGACCGACGGTTCGCCCGCGCGGATCCAAGCGTCGTGACGCTCCCGTCTCAGACGGACGCTGCCCAAGAGGTCGTCGTTCTCAAGCGGGTCGGGGATCGGCGCCGTCATCCCAGGGGTCCAGATGCGACTTGTCCGCCTGCTTGGAGATGCCGCATGATCTGCCGGATGGCGCGAAGCTGAAGGCGGGTGCTGTCGACGCGCTCACTTCGTTCGGTCTCCATCTCGGATCGGAAGCGGGTCACAACCGTGCCTTCAAGCGTTTCGATATCGTTGCCCACGACGGCCTCACGCGTCGCTATCGCGATGGTGCGGTCGCCCATGACGGTCAAGACCCCGCGCCTTACGGCGCAACAGCGCGTCGACTGGTCGGATCTCGTCCAACGCACGACCGAGACGCTGAGGCTGGTGAGGAACGCCGCATGCCCTGGCAGGATGCCAAACGCTCCACTCTCATCCTCGCCACGGAAGCTCAGGATTTGATCCTCATCCACGACGATCTCGAGAGGCGTATCGATGCGTAATCTCATGAGGGTTTCGCCGCTGCCGGCTTACCAACCGCTTGTGCGGCAGCCTCCTTGGCACGCGCCTCATCAAGGTTGCCGACCATATAGAGAGAAGTTTCCGCCCACCCGTCGGTCTCGCCGTCGAGAATGGCGCGGCATCCCGCGACCGTTTCGGCGCGGGGCACGCTTCGGCCGGGCGTCCCCGTAAACGCCTCCGTGACCGCGAAAGGCTGACTGAGGAAGCGTTGCAACCGGCGCGCCCGCGTGACGATCTCGCGGTCGCTCGCGTTCAGTTCCTCGACGCCTAGCAATGCGATGATGTCTTGCAGATCCTTGAAGCGCGCGAGGGCTTCGCGGGCGCGCTCCGCGACGTCATAATGGTCAACGCCCAAAAAAGCGGGGTCGAGCAACGCCGACGTCGAGGCGAGCGGATCGATGGCGGGGTAGAAGCCTTCGGCCGCCAGATCGCGCGACAGAACGATCATGCTGTCCATATGGCTCGAGATCGCTGTCACAGCCGGGTCAGTGAAATCATCGGCGGGAACGTAGACCGCCTGGATCGCCGTCACCGATGCACCTGCCACAGAGGCGATACGCTCCTGCAGGGCCGCCACCTCGGTCGCCAAGGTCGGCTGGTAACCGACGCGGGAAGGCAACCGGCCGAGTAGGCTCGACAATTCCGCGCCGGCCTGGACGAAGCGGAAGACGTTATCCATGAGCAGCAGCACGTTCTGATGTTTCTGGTCGCGGAAAAATTCGGCGATGGTGAGCGCCGTAAGCGGCACCCGCCACCGCGCGCCTGGCGGTTCGTTCATCTGCCCATAAACCAGGACCGTGCGAGCTAACACGCCCGAACCCTGCATGTCGGTCAGGAGTTCGTGGCCTTCGCGCGACCGCTCGCCCACCCCAGCAAAGACCGAGATGCCTTGGTACTTTTCCACCATGGCGTGGATCAGTTCCATGACCAGCACCGTCTTGCCTACGCCGGCGCCGCCGAACATCGCGGCCTTGCCGCCCTGCACCAACGGCGCAAGCAGGTCGATGACCTTGATACCGGTCTCGAAGACCGATGTCGTCGACGTCTCGCCCTTCAGTGACGGCGGCACATTGTGAATGCTGCGCCTTGGGGTGTCTGCCGGCAGGGCTGGGCCGCGATCCTTGAGCATCCCAACAACATCAAGCAGCCGACCGAGAACCGCATCTCCCACAGGAACCGACAGTGGTGCCCCACTCGTCCGGACGGACGTGCTCCTGGCGAGCCCGGCTGTCGCCTGAAGGGCGATGCAGCGCACGGTGACCGGGTCCACGTGGCTATGAACTTCCAGAACCAGCGGGTCGGGACGATCCCATTGCACGATCAAAGCCGTGTTGATGGCCGGGAGAGCACCTCCGGTGAAGCTAACGTCCACCACGGCTCCACGCACCGACATCACCGAACCTACTGGTAGAATGTCGTTCATTGTGGATCCAGCCGTTAAGGCGATGGCGTGACGGGCTTGAGCTCACCAAGACGGAGCCTCGCTGCCTCGATGGCTGCCCAATGAACGCAGCCTAGGCCGTTGCCGATCTTCCCGTGAGTCACAAAGGCGGTGAGCCGGAATGCGAAAATGCAGAGCGGCCGCGGTCGCCTCTCATGGCATGTGGATCGCGAGCACAGGGCATCAACCAACCGGCAAAAGGCCCGCAGTCTCCAGAGGAGCTAGTTTCGATGAAATGGCCGCTCTACTTCCGCCTGAGTGGTGCAGCAAGCCATCTGGACTTTAATCCTGGCGACACATCATCACCGAGGTCTGTCAAAGCTTGCAGCGCGGCCACTCCGGACATGACCGCGGAAAGAAGCGCGCTTCATATCGCCTTGTGTCCCCAATGTGCATACGAAGTCGGAGCTGTCCCGCAAATGAAGGCTCTGCGACGCGTCGGCACCGATCGAAACAGCTTCGCATGTGACGCGTGCGGAGCATCCTTGAGCAATACTCATAATATAAGCTTGAGCTGAAGACCTTCTATATCTTTGAGACGGCCTATCCTTACAAAGTTAAAATCTAATAGTGCATATTCGCATAGCCACTAAGCAGATCTAATTCTCGCTAGCTTGACTATCACGAATTATCATCAATTATTCGCATTATATAAATTTTAGAGATTAATAATATTGTCATATATTTTAGAATTATCTGCTTTACCGTAGGAAAATGAATAATAAAATCTATGCCCAATAATCCATTGAACTCCCAGCGAGGATGATCATGAGCGATACACAGTTGAGGAACTCTGTTCAGGCAGAGTTGAGTTGGGAACCTAGCATCGTGGCGGCCCACATCGGCGTAGCCGCGAACGAGGGCGTCGTGACATTGAGTGGTCATGTGGCGACCTATGCAGAAAAGCATGCAGCCGAGATGGCGGCTGGGCGCGTTAAAGGCGTCAAGGCCGTCGCCGAGGAGCTCGAGGTGCGACTCCCCTTCGACACCCAACGGACGGACGAAGAAATCGCTACCTCGGCAATCGACAGGCTATCTTGGGACGTGGCTGTTCCCAGCGACAGCGTCAAAGTGCGGGTCGAGAAGGGGTGGGTCACTCTTACCGGTCAAGTCGAGTGGTTTTATCAAAAGGAAGCCGCCAAGCAGGATCTCCGCCGTCTCTTTGGCGTAGTCGGTGTATCGGACCAGATCACGATCAAGCCGCGTGTCGATGTCGGCAACATCTCCGACGACATTACACACGCGCTCCATCGGTCCTGGTTCTTCGATCGGAACAATGTCGCCGTCACGGCGACGGGCGGTAACGTGATGCTGACCGGCACCGTCGCGAGCTTCGAAGACAAGCAGGTCGCGGCCCGCACCGCCTGGGGCGCAGCGGGCGTCACAAGCGTTGTCAACGACATCGCTGTCGTCTGATCGGGACCTCGCCGGGCATTCAGCGCCCTCAGCGATCGCGGTGCAAAACCGCAGAGCGGCTCACCGACGTTCCTTTGCGCCGCCGCGGCGGACATCTTTGGAGTTTCGCTCGATCAAAAGAGCGAAACCTCCTCGGATCGTGTCGGCGGAAACGGTCAGATTCCGGCGAGCCTTTGCGCGAATGCCGACCGACGACATGGCACCTAGGACATCCTGTACGATGGAGATGGGTATGCAGAGCGACACAGAGTTGCGCGATGCGGTGCAAGCCGCACTTGCGTGGGATCCGAGCATCACGGGAAGCCACATCGGGGTCACGGCGCGGAACGGGGTCGTGACGCTGATGGGCCATGTCGGCACGATCGCCGAAAAACGGGCCGCCGAACTTGCAACGCGTCGCGTCCGGGGCGTCCGGGCGATCGCCGAGAACATCGAGGTTCGTCTCGCCGCCAACATGGAGCGTAGTGACGAACACATTGCAGCATGCCTGATCGATCGGCTCTTTTACGATTACGCCTTCCCGAAAGGTGCGATCAAGGCTGAGGTCGCGAACGGGTGGGTCACCCTGACGGGGCAGGTCGAGTGGTTCAACCAAAAACAATCGGCCGAAGATGATATCGGCCGGATGATCGGCGTGACCGGCGTGACCAACGCCATCACGATAAAGCCCCTCGTCGAGTCCGACCACATCGCCGATGACATTACCCGCGCGCTGCACCGGTCATGGTTCTTCGATCCCAGCACGGTCCACGTCAGCGCCAAGGCCGGCGAGGTCAAACTCACAGGCACGGTCGACTCGCTTGAGAGCCGAATGTCGGCCGCAAGCGTCGCCTGGGCCGCACCGGGTGTCACGAACGTCGAGAACGACATCACCGTGGTCTGACGCGGCAGCGCTCGCGTCGTCACCCAAAACGCTCAACGCCAATCACCGCCGTCGATAACGACGAGCCTCTTCGGCAATTCAGCCAACGACGCTAGACCGACAAAGGACATGACGATGGCACAAAACGAAAGCATGGTAGCGGTGTATCTGACGCATGAGGCGGCAGAAGAAGCGATCCGAAAGATCGCGGACGCCGGTCTTTCGATGAGCCACTTCAGCATCGTCGGAAAAGGGTATCACACGGACGAGCAGGTCATCGGCTTCTATAGCGCCGGCGACCGTATCAGTTTCTGGGGCAGCCGCGCCGCTTACTGGGGAGGTCTGTGGGGACTCTTGTTCGGCGGCATCATGTTCACGGTCCCGGTGATCGGTCCCGTCGTCGTCCTGGGTCATTTGGCGACGGCTGTCTTCGCCGCCTTGAGCGGCGCGGTCGAGGGCGCCATCCTCAGCGGCGGAGTGGGAGCGCTCGGCGCCGCCCTCTTCAGCATCGGCATTCCCCATCATTCCGTCCTTCAGTACGAACAGCACCTCAAAGCTGACGCCTATCTCGTCGTGGCGCACGGGCCCGCGGCAGAGGTCGCGCAGGCAAAAACGCTGCTTCAATTGATCGGCCCGACACAGATCGATGTGCATACCGCGCCGCAATCCACGGCCGACATCGCTGCCTGACGTCCGCGCCGAGGACTCGGTTCGACGGTCTTACAAGGAAACCAACATGGTTACGTCCAGCCAGACCCTCGCCGACCCGATGCCGCCCTGGCCCGACGCCGCCCGGGGTTCGCCGAAGGCCTATCTCGTGGGGGGCGGCATCGCATCCATGGCGGCGGCTGCCTTCCTGATCCGGGATGGCGACATGCTGGGGCAGGACATCACCATTCTGGAAGAGACTAACAAGGTCGGCGGGAGCCTCGACGGCGCGGGCTCGCCAAAAGTCGGGTACGTCCTGCGCGGCGGCCGCATGATCGAGCGCAAATACGTGTGTACCTTCGACTTATTCTCTTCCATCCCGACTTTGGATGGCAGCAGATCCGTCACCGACGAGATCTACGCTTGGAACGAGACGATGAAGACCGCGTCTAGATCGCGTCTCGTGCGCAATGGGCAAAGACAAACGGCGCCCGATTTCGGCCTCAGCGAGCGACACATCCTGACGATCGAGCGCCTTGCTGTCGAACCGGAAGGCCTGCTCGGCAAAACGACGATTGCGGATCAGTTCGACTCAGCGTTCTTCCGCACGAATTTTTGGTTCATGTGGTGCACCACCTTCGCGTTCCAGCCCTGGCATAGCGCCGTCGAATTCAAGCGATATCTGGTCAGGTTCGCCCACATGGTCTCGGGGTTTGACCGGCTCGAAGGCATCATGCGAACCGTCTACAATCAGTTCGACTCGTTGGTGCGGCCGTTGCAGCAGTGGCTCGACGAGCGCGGCGTGGTTTTTGCGCTCGACACGCGCGTAACCCATCTCGGCTTTCGCGACGAGAATGGCGGCACGACTGTCACGCGAATCGCCACAGTTCGGGGTGGCCGCGGCGACGAGGTGATGGTCGAGCCCGACGACCTCGTCCTGGTCACGCTCGGATCGATGACAGAAGGGTCACGCTTCGGGTCGATGCGCCAGGCCCCAGCCCTCGACGGCGAGGCTGACGCCCGCTCCACCGGCGTCGGGTCATGGGACCTCTGGAAGGCGATCGCGAAAGACAGGCCTGCATTCGGGAACCCATCGGCCTTCGCGAATCATGTGGGTCAGTCGAAGTGGCTGTCCTTCACCACGACCCTCTACGATTCCGCTCTGCTCAAGGTCGTGCGCGACCTCACGGGCAACGTGCCCGGAGAAGGCGGCCTCATCACATTTCCCGACTCGCCTTGGCTGATGTCTATCGTCATCCCGCATCAGCCGCATTTTATCGGACAGCCGGCCGACGTGGCCGTTTTGTGGGGCTACGGCCTGAAGGTCGACGAATTCGGGGATTTTGTCCGAAAACCGATGTCGGCCTGCACCGGCCTCGAGATCATGACGGAACTGCTCGGCCATCTGCACGTGACCGAAGAGACCCCGCACATCCTCGAGACGTGTCTATGCATTCCCTGCATGATGCCGTTCATCACCAGCCAGTTCCTGCCGCGGCAATCAGGTGATCGACCCGAGGTGATCCCAGCCGGGTCCAAAAATCTCGCCTTTATCGGCCAGTTCTGCGAATTGCCCGAGGACGTGGTGTTCACGGTCGAATATTCGGTGCGTTCGGCCCAGACTGCCGTCTACAGGATGCTCGGCCTCGAACGCGAGCCGCCGCCCGTCTACAAAGGTTGCTTCGACCCGCGCGTGCTTTTCAAGGCGTTCCTGGCGCTTCACGATATCCACGCCTGAGCGAGCTTCGACGCGGACCCTTCGTCTGCACACCCGCACAATTCGAGACGGTCGGCCAAGCCTCTTTCGATCCAACCTTTTTTCACCAACCACGACGTCTCACGGATGGATACGATGACCATACAGACAGCCATCATTCACCCGCCCGGTGAGCCGCTCGCCCCGGCCGAACTGCAAACCATGAATGCATGGTGGCGGGCAGCCAACTACCTTTCGGTCGGCCAGATCTACCTCCTAGACAACCCGATGTTGCGGGTGCCCTTGACGATGGCGCACGTCAAGCCGCGCCTACTCGGCCATTTCGGCACGACGCCAGGATTGAATTTCATCTACCTCCACCTGAACCGGGTGATCAAAGCCAAGCAGCTCAGCGTGCTGTTTGTGGCCGGCCCGGGCCATGGCGCCCCGGGCGTCGTCGCCAGCACCTATCTTGAAGGGACCTATAGCGAACTCTATCCCGAGATCGCGCGAAACGAGAACGGCATGCGTCGGCTGTTCCGCCAGTTCTCCTTCCCAGGTGGCATCCCGAGCCACGCCGCACCGCAGACGCCCGGGTCGATCCACGAAGGAGGCGAACTCGGCTACTCGCTGTCGCACGCTTATGGCGCGGTGCTCGACAATCCTGGCCTGATCGCCGCCTGCGTGGTCGGGGACGGCGAAGCCGAGACGGGTCCACTCGCGGCCTCATGGCACTCCAACACCTTTATTAATCCAGCGACCGATGGCGCCGTTCTACCGATCCTCCATCTCAACGGTTTCAAGATCGCCAATCCGACCGTGCTGGCGCGCATCTCGCACGCGGATCTTGAAAGCCTGCTGCTCGGCTTCGGCCATGAGCCAATCTTCGTCGAGGGGGACGATCCCGCGCTGATGCATCAAGCCATGGCGGCCGCCATGGATACCGCGACGGCGGCGATCCGCGCCATTCAGGATGCAGCCCGCTCCGGTCCCTTGCCCTCCACGGGGAGACAACGCTGGCCAATGATCGTGCTTCGCAGTCCAAAGGGATGGACAGGGCCGAAGTCCGTCGACGGGCTAAAGACCGAAGGATCGTGGCGCGCCCACCAAGTGCCAATCGCCGATATGACGAGACCCGGCCATCTCCAGGCGCTTGAAGCCTGGATGCGGAGCTACAAGGCAGAGGAACTGTTCGACGAGACTGGGACTCTGCTGCCAGAGATCGCGGCCCTCGCGCCGATCGGTGCTCTCCGCATGAGCGCCAACCCTCATGCCAACGGGGGTACGCTGATGCGGCCCCTGGGGCTCCCGGATGTCGTGTCGCACGCTGTTCCGGTCACTCATCCCGGCGGTACGGACGGCGAAGCCACAGCCGTTATGGGCGGTTTCTTGCGCGACGTCATGCGGCTCAACGCCGAGACGCGGAACTTTCGCATCGTCGGTCCCGACGAAACCGCATCCAATCGCCTGCAGGCCTTGTTCCAGGTCACGGGCCGGGACTGGAATTCGGCGAAGATCGCCGATGACGATGAGCAACTCAGCCCCGAGGGGCGGGTCATGGAAATCCTTAGCGAGCACACCTGCCAGGGGTGGCTCGAGGGCTACCTTCTGACCGGCCGCCATGGGCTGTTCTCCTGCTATGAAGCCTTCATCCACATCGTCGACTCGATGGTCAATCAGCATGCCAAATGGCTCAAGACCAGCAGGGAAGTCGAATGGCGGCAGCCCATCGCCTCGCTCAATTATCTTCTCACCAGCCACGTGTGGCGGCAGGATCACAATGGGTCGAGCCATCAGGACCCAGGGTTCATGGATCTCGTCGCCAATAAGAAGGCCGATACGGTCCGCATTTATCTGCCGCCGGATGCCAACACGCTGCTGTGGGTGACCGATCATTGTCTACGGTCCTGGGACCGTATCAATGTCATCGTGGCCGGCAAGCAATCCGAGCCGCAATGGCTCGACATGGAAACAGCGGCCAAGCATTGCGACCGTGGGCTCGGCATCTGGACATTCGCCAGCAACGACGAAGGCGGTGAGCCGGACGTTGTCATGGCCTGTGCCGGCGACGTTCCGACACTCGAATGTCTCGCCGCGGTCGACCTCATGCGCCGTCACATGCCTGACCTTAAAGTGAGGTTCGTCAACGTCGTCGATCTCATGACGCTGCAGCCAAAGAGCGATCATCCCCACGGCCTGGACGACGCCGACTTTGATGCGCTGTTCACCCTCGACCGGCCGGTCATCTTCGCTTTCCATGGATATCCGGCCCTAATCCACCGCCTCGTCTACAATCGTGCGAACCACCGCAATTTTCACGTTCACGGGTTTCAGGACGAAGGGACGACCACGACGCCCTTCGACATGGTCGTGCTCAATCGGCTCGATCGCTTCCACCTCGTGTTAGACGTGATCGATCGGGTACCGCGCCTCGGTCCGATGGCCGCCTATGCGACCCAGGCAATCCGCGACAAGCTCGTCGAACATCGCGGTTACATCGACCAGCACGGCATCGATATGCCGGAGATCCTAAACTGGCGTTGGCCAGCACTCGCCAGAACAGTGGTCTGATCTCATGCATCTCGATCCACTCATCCTGTCGCGTCTTCAATTCGTGTGGGTCATCGCCTGGCATATCCTGCTGCCTGCCTTTACGGTCGGAGTGGCGTCCTACATTGCGGTGCTCGAGGGCCTTCATTTCTGGACCGGAAAGGAGATTTACCTTCGCGTTTCAAGCTTCTGGATCAGAATTTTTTCGGTCTCGTTCGGTATGGGGGTCGTCTCCGGCATCATCATGCCGTTCCAATTCGGCACCAATTGGAGCCGGTTCTCGGACGCAACCGCCAACGTCATCGCTCCGTTGCTAGCCTACGAGGGACTGACCGCCTTCTTTCTCGAGGCGGCTTTCCTTGGCGTGCTGTTGTTCGGACGCAAGCTGGTCCCTGCTTGGGCGCACTTTGTCGCCGCCCTGATGGTAGCGTTCGGCACGTTGTTCTCCTCGTTCTGGATTCTGGCAGTCAACAGTTGGATGCAGACGCCGGCCGGCTTTGAGGTGGTCGACGGACGCTTTTTCCCGGCCGACTGGTGGCAGGTCATCTTCAACCCCTCCTTTCCGTATCGGCTCGCCCATACGGTGGTCGGCTTCTACGTGACCACCGGCTTCGTGGTGCTCGGCGTGGCGGCGTGGCTGATCCGGCAGGGCAAGTTCGGCCCCGAAGGGCGGCTGATGCTGTCGACCACCCTGTGGCTCCTGCTGTTCCTCGTGCCTCTGCAGATCGTGCTCGGCGACCTGCATGGCTCCAACACGCTCCGGTACCAACCCGCCAAGCTGGCCGCGATCGAGGGGAGATACGACACGACGAGCCCCGTTCCGCTGACGCTGTTCGGCATTCCCGACGACAAAGCGGCCGTTATGCACAACGAGATCGCCATACCCTGGCTCGGCAGCCTCGTGCTCACCCACAGCCTCGACGGCGAGATCAAGGGTCTGAAGGAATGGCCCGCTGATCAGCGTCCCCCAGTCGGGCCTCCGTTCTTCGCTTTCCGGATAATGGTCGGCTGCGGCCTGATGATGCTGGCCCTGGTGCTTTGGGGAACCGTGCTGCGTCGCCGCGAGCGATACGTTCAAAGCGTCGCCTTCCTCTGTTGCTGCCAGGCCGCATCGATGCTTGGCTTCGTCGCTGTGCTTGCAGGCTGGACCACCACGGAGGTCGGACGGCAACCGTGGACCATTTACGGCCTGATGCGGACCGCCGATTCGGTGACGCCGTCGCTCACCGGCTGGAATGTGCTTCTCACACTGATCGGCTACGTGCTGGTCTACCTCGTCATCTTCCCTGGAGGCGGGCTCGTTATGGCGCGGATCATCCGTAAGGGTCCTATCGGGCTTGACAATGCCGCGATCGAAAGCGGCCGCCCGGCGCAGCCGGTGGAAGCGCTTCCCGGAACCCTGATCGAGGCAACGACGTCATGAGCTATGTGCAGAGCTTCGTTCCTATCTGGACCGCGATCCTGGCGATCGGCGTGTTCCTCTATGTCCTGCTCGACGGCTTCGACCTCGGCGTCGGCATTCTCTACGGCTTCGCGCAAGACACGCGCGCCCGCAATCTTGTCATGAACAGCATCGCGCCGGTCTGGGACGGCAACGAGACGTGGCTCATTCTCGGCGGTGTCGCGCTGATGGCGGCTTTCCCGCTCGCTTTCGTGATCATCATCCCGGCGGTCTACTTTCCCGTCGCGATCATGCTGCTGGCTCTCGTGTTTCGCGGTGTCGCTTTCGAGTTCCGCTTCCGTGACGCGGCCCACAGGACATTCTGGGACCACGGCTTCTTCTATGGTTCGATCATCGCAACCTTTGCACAAGGCATTGTTCTCGGAGCGTTCATCCAAGGGTTCAAGGTGGACGGACGCCAATTCGTCGGCACCAGCCTGGATTGCTTCACGCCGTTCAGCCTTCTGACAGGGGTCGCGCTGGTGTTCGGTTACGCCCTTCTTGGATCTGGTTGGCTCATCCTGAAGCTCGAAAGTGGCCTTCAAGCCGAGGCAAGACGGCACGGTCGATGGGCCCTCGCCGGTGTGCTCGCCTGCACCGGCGCCGTCAGCGTCTGGACCCCTATGGCACAGGCGCAGATCGCCGAGCGCTGGTTCTCGTGGCCGAACGTGGCGTTGCTCCTGCCGATCCCGGTCATCACGCTCGCTCTGGCGTGGCTTGTATGGCGATCCCTCAATCGCAGCACGTCGAGTTTCGGCCCGTTTCTCGGGACCGTCGGGCTTTTTCTGATGTCGTATCTCGGGATCGCCATCAGCCTCTGGCCCATGATCGTTCCCTATCGCTACACGCTCTGGGAAGCGGCCTCCTCGCCCAAAGCTCAAGCCTTCCTGCTGGTGGGAACTCTCCTGCTGCTCCCCATCATCCTGCTCTACACGAGTTGGTCCTACTGGGTGTTCCGCGGAAAGGTCCGAGCGGACCTCGGCTACCATTGAGCCGCGGGCCTTGACGTCGATGGCGACCCTCTCACAACCGGGCAGCTTGCGCTGGTCGACCCGACGGGACGGCACTGCCATCGCGATCGCGGCCGGATCGTGGACGATCACGCATGTCGTCGCCCTCGCTCCCTTGATCGACAAAGCAGCCGCCGCGCTTAGATCCTCATCGGTCGTCGTCGACCTCGGCGGCGTCGGCACGATCGATACGTTCGGGGCCTGCCTGCTCAACCGGCTGATCGCCGGCCCACGACCAACCGGGCTGTCGGTGTCGGTCAAAGCCATCCCGGATCGGTATAGAGCGCTCCTCGATATGGTCACCCAAGCTGACGGGCGCCAAGCGGTTCCGCCGCTTAGGTCGCAACAGCTGGCCTGGATCGAGGCCCTCGGTCGCGGGGTCGTCGGCGTCTGGGATGGTTTGCTCGTGTTCTTCGCCATGCTGGGCGCAGTGGCGGCCGCACTCGGGCGGGTGGTCCTGCATCCGCGCCGATTTCGTTTGACGTCGACGGTTCAGCAGCTCGATCGAGTGGGTTTCCAGGCCATTCCGATTATCGTCCTGATCACGCTGTTGATCGGCGCCATCATCGCCCAGCAGGGGATCTTTAATTTCCGCAAGTTCGGGGCGGAAAGTTATGTGGTCGATCTTGTCGGTATCCTGGTGCTGCGCGAGCTCGGCGTTCTCGTCGTCGCAATCATGGTGGCGGGCCGCTCCGGCAGTTCCTACACGGCCGAGCTCGGCTCGATGACGATGCGCGAGGAGATCGACGCCCTCCGCACCATGGGGCTCGATCCGGTCGAGGTTCTGATCTTGCCACGGATCGTCGCGCTCGTCCTTGCCCTGCCGATCCTCGCCTTCGTCGGCGCGATGGCGGCTCTGACGGGCGGTGGACTGGTGACCTGGTTCTATGGCGGCACGAGCCCCATCGTCTTCTTGGCCCAATTGCGCGACGCCGTCTCGGTTACGCATCTCGAGGTGGGGCTGCTCAAGGCCCCTTTCATGGCGCTAGTGATCGGGGTCGTCGCCTGCGCCGAGGGGCTGCGAGTCAAGGGGAGCGCGGAGTCGCTCGGACTGCGGACAACTGCATCGGTGGTCGAGTCGATCTTCCTTGTGATCGTTCTCGATGGCGTGTTCGCCATGATCTTCGCAGCGATCGGGATGTGAGCCATGGAACATGCCCCGTCCATCGCGATCAGCCTGCAAAACCTCGTCGTCGGCTTCGGCCCGCATCTCGTCATCGACAAGCTCGACCTCGACGTGCGTCGAGGCGAGATCCTGGGCTTGGTTGGCGCCTCTGGAGGCGGCAAATCCGTGCTTCTGCGCACCGTCCTCGGTCTCCTGCCAAAACGTTCCGGCACGATCAAGATCCTTGGCCGTGACGTCGATAAGCTCGATACAGAAGCGATGCATGCGGTCGAGCGCCACTGGGGCGTACTGTTTCAGCAAGGCGCCTTGTTTTCGGCCTTGTCGGTCAGGCAAAACGTCGAGTTCCCGATGAGGGAGTATCTCGCTTTGCCTGCCGCTCTTCGGAGCGAGATCGCGGTCACCAAGCTGCGAATGGTCGGCTTGGCACCGGACGACATGGACAAGTTCCCGGCCGAACTGTCCGGCGGCATGATCAAACGGGTTGCGCTGGCCCGATCGCTCGCGCTCGAGCCGGACATCGTTTTCTTGGATGAGCCGACATCGGGGCTGGACCCGATCGCGGCCGGTGAGTTCGACCTCCTGATCAAGACGCTTCAGCGCACGCTCGGCGTCACGGTCGTCATGGCGACTCACGACCTCGACAGTTTGGCGGCGGTTTGTGACCGGATCGCCGCGCTAGCGGAGGGTCGGATCGTTGCGCTCGGGGCGATGAGTGCCATGCTGGCCAGCCAGGACCCATGGGTCAAAGCCTATTTCGCCGGCCCGCGCGCCCGTCGCGCCATTGCGGAACCCGCCCCCGAACGTCAAGGCAACCCCGATGGAAACTAACGCCCGCTATCTCACCATCGGCGGCTTCGTGGCTGCGGTCATTGTGGCATGCATCGGGTTCGTGTTCTGGCTCAACCGAGCCGGCGTTCTCAGCCAGTCCGAGACGGTGCAGGTCCGCTTCGGCAATCAGATTTCAGGCCTGCAGCCGGGCGCGGCCGTGCTGTTTGACGGGATGCGGATCGGGTCCGTATCGGCGCTTGAGGTCGACCCGCACGATCCTCGGCACGTGGTGGCGACCCTTGCCCTGGCGGCCGGGACGCCGGTGCGACAGGATACCAAAGCCGGTATCGCGAGCCAGGGTCTGATGGGCACGGGTGCCGTATCGCTGACCGGCGGCGACCCCTCCGCCTTGCCGTTGGAGCCACAAGGCGGGCACATGCCGATGCTGATCGCCGATACGGCGGCCGGGCGCAGCCTGACGCAGTCCGCACAAGAGACCCTCAGCCGTGTCGATGCTATTCTGGGCGACAACTCCGAGGCCCTCAAGGCGACATTGGATAACCTAAAGGTCTTCTCGGGTGCTCTCGCCAAGAATGCAGGACGCCTCGACGCCGTGATGACGGGCCTCGCACAAATGGCGGGTGCCGGTCCGGCGAAGATTCCGCCGCCGATCTACGACCTAGCCGTGCCGCAGCTACCCGGTCCATCCGCCATACCGGCCGGGCAGATCGTGATCGGCACCCCGACGGCTGTCGTCGCGTTACAGACTCAGCGGCTGTTGACCCGATCGCCGGACGGCCAACTCACGCCCATCGGGACCATGCAGTGGAGCGATGCGCTTCCAAGTCTGCTGCAACAGAAGATAGCGGAAAGCTTAGATGACGCTAAGATCGTGACGACGCTGGTTGCGCCCACGGAGTTCGGCAAGGAGGATCGGCAGTTGCAACTCGATCTTCGGCGCTTTGATATTTCGACCGATCCGGACCGCATGGCCGACGTAACCTTCTCGGCCAAGCTGCTGTCAGCGTCTGGCCACGTTCTCGCGATGCGGCTCTTTGAGGGTCGAGAACCCAGCAGCGCTTCGGACGACCTCGCCTCCGTTAAGGCCCTCAACGTCGCGTTTCGAGCTGCCGTCGGAGATCTCAGCACCTGGGTCGCCTTGCAGCCCGATCAGAATGCGAAAGCTTCCTCGGATCCGTGATCCGTACAGCGCCGTGACTCGGCTTGTAACCGAGCGTAAATCGCGTCTGCGCGGTGGCGTGCGTTTATGCATAGCGAGTCCTCGGACTCGCTCGACCCAAAAAGGCTCGGCCGGGGATAATATGATCGCAACGGGGATCATGCGTCGGGTCCTGAATCGACCGACCGACTTCGCGACGTGTTCCAAGTGTCGCCTCGATCACCACAAGGAAACGACATCATGATGTTCCGCCCGCTTCACGACCGCGTCGTTGTCCGTCGCCTTGATGGCGAGGAGAAGACCAAAGGCGGCATCATCATTCCGGATAACGCCAAGGAGAAGCCGCAGGAGGGCGAGATCATCGCGGTTGGCCCCGGCGGTCGCGACGAAAGCGGTAAGTTGATGCCCCTCGACGTCAAGGCGGGCGACAAGGTGCTGTTCGGCAAGTGGTCGGGCACGGAGGTCAAGATCGACGGCAAAGAACTTCTCATCATGAAGGAAAGCGACATCATGGGCGTCGTCGGCTGACCGCCGGTTCCCTTCCCCTTTTTCGGTGAACCTACAAGATTCAGGAGTATCTTATGTCAGCCAAAACCGTCCGTTTCTCCGCCGATGCTCGCGATCGCATGTTACGCGGCATCGAAATACTCAACAATGCGGTCAAGGTGACGCTTGGCCCCAAGGGTCGCAACGTCATCATTGACAAGTCTTATGGGGCACCCCGCATCACCAAGGATGGTGTTACAGTCGCCAAGGAAATCGAGCTAGAAGACAAGTTCGAGAACATGGGCGCCCAAATGGTGCGCGAGGTGGCCTCGAAGACGAACGACATCGCCGGCGACGGCACCACGACCGCCACGATCCTAGCCCAGGCCATGATCCAGGAAGGGGTCAAATACGTCTCGGCCGGCATGAACCCCATGGACATCAAGCGCGGCATCGACATGGCCGTCACGGCAGCCCTCGAGGACATCAAAGCACGCTCGAAGAAGATCAACTCGTCGGACGAAGTCGCGCAGGTCGGCACGATCTCGGCCAATGGCGACACGGAAATCGGCCAGATGATAGCCAAGGCAATGCAGAAAGTCGGCAACGAGGGCGTCATTACGGTCGAGGAAGCCAAGACGGCCGACACCGAACTCGATGTCGTGGAGGGCATGCAGTTCGACCGTGGCTATCTCTCGCCCTACTTCATCACCAATGCCGAGAAGATGGTTGCCGAGCTCGAGGATCCCTACATCCTCATCCACGAGAAGAAGCTCTCGTCGCTCCAGGCCATGCTGCCGGTGCTTGAGGCCGTCGTGCAAACCGGTAAGCCACTGCTCATTATCGCCGAGGACATTGAGGGTGAGGCTCTCGCGACGCTCGTGGTCAACAAGCTGCGAGGTGGCCTTAAGATCGCAGCCGTCAAGGCGCCTGGGTTCGGCGATCGCCGCAAGGCTATGCTTGAGGATCTCGCGATTCTCACCAAGGGGCAGATGATCTCCGAGGAGCTGGGCATCAAGCTTGAATCGGTGACCGTCGACATGCTGGGCCGAGCCAAACGCGTCCGCATAGATAAGGAGACGACAACGCTGATCGACGGCGCCGGGTCCAAGGAGGAAATCACAGGCCGCATCGCGCAGATCAAGGCGCAAATTGAAGAGACAACCTCCGACTACGACAAAGAGAAGCTGCAGGAGCGTCTGGCCAAGTTGGCCGGTGGCGTCGCGGTCATCCGCGTTGGCGGCTCGACTGAAGTCGAAGTCAAGGAGAAGAAGGACCGCGTCGACGACGCCCTCAACGCCACCCGCGCGGCCGTTGAAGAAGGCATCGTTTCCGGCGGTGGCACCGCGTTGCTGCAGGCGAAGCGCGTGGTCGGCAAGCTCAAGAGCGACATCCCGGACGTCCAAGCCGGTATTAAGATCGTGCTGAAGGCGCTGGAAGCCCCGATCCGCCAGATCGTCGACAATGCTGGCTTGGAAGGCTCGATCGTGGTCGGAAAGATTGGCGCAAGCGATTCGCTGACCTACGGCTTCGATGCCCAGACCGAGACATATGTCGACATGATCGAGGCCGGCATCGTCGACCCCACGAAAGTCGTTCGGACCGCACTTCAGAACGCGGCCTCGGTAGCGGGCCTGCTGATCATGACGGAAAGCATGATCGCTGATGCGCCCAAGCCCAACAGCGCATCCGCGATGCCTATGGGTGGTGGTGGTGGCGGCATGGGTGGCATGGATTACTAACGCTGCTTCGCCTGCGAGAGACGAAGCCAACTAATTACGTCTCAGGTCCGAACCTCGGAGCCACGCCGTCGTCAACCGTTGGATCGAGAGTGCAACCTTGTGACAGGGAGGCCGGAGTTGTGCGATCGGCCTTTATGCACCGCTTCCTGCCGCTAAGCAGTCAACGCGGACGGATGCGCCATCACTCGATCCATCACCATGGAGCATCGTCCTTGGGGTTTGGACGCCAATCCATGTACCCCAATCCTGCACGACCCCCTTCAAGGAGCCATGCTTTACCGATGCCTTTCGGTCCTTGTTTCCCGGCGGTCCCCATCCCGCCTGGTTAGCGGTGGAGGCTCGGGGCCCATGAGGGCGAGGCGTCATAGCGATATGGCGCGACAAGGTCGTCAACACATAGTCCGCGGATGCCACGGCTTTATGCGAGCATAGCCGAGCACGCGATGCCGCCGCCTCCTTGCGCGCGCGTGCCGCCGTCACTTCGATGAATATGGTCTTGTCGGGATAGGCGGCGATCGCGGCGAGAGTCTCCTCGACAAGGCCGCACGGGTCCAACCTCCCGGACCGGAGCTCGGCGCCAAGTGCGGCGGCGGTCCGGCTAGGATCAAAGCGCGGGGTGGGCAAGGAACCTCACAAGGATTTGCCCTTCGGCGATCCGCTTCTGCTTGCGATGCCGCGCTGCTTCAGCCTCCACACGAGCATGTCAAAGCGATCTTGGCCAAAGAAGGGTTCATTCTCGAAGATAATGGTGGGCACTCCCCAATGTCCGGCCGCCTTCAACGCCTGATCGTTCTCCGCCAACTGCGCCTCGAACCGTTCATGGTGAGCGTCCACTGCGGATTGAGCTGCCCATAGTCGCGCCAGCCATAGTTGAGCGGGTCCCTTGCTCAAAGAGCAAGACGGCCTCCTCAAACGTTCACCAAGGTTCGATCCCTCAATAAAAGAGGGATCACTGCTCCTTTGTGCTCAATCAACGGCGGCCAGCTGCCCGGCTGCGCAACCCGGACCAGCTTCGCCGGACACACCAGCCCTCGCACTCAGGCCGTCGATCAACTAACATAAACCCTGGACCGCTCGGTGGGGGCCGGCCAGTCGGCGGCACAGGGACCGGCAAGACCCATCTTGCCCTCGCGATCGCCCGGGCCTGCATCCGCAACGGCGCACGCGGTCGCTTCTTCAACGTCGTCGACCTCGTAAACCGGCTCGAAGCCGAGACGCGGGCCGGACGGCAAGGTCGCATGGCCGACTACTTGTTCCGCATGGACTTCATCGTGCTCGACGAACTCGGCCACCTGCCCTTTGCCCAGTCCGGCGGACAGTTGCTGTTCCCCATGATCAGCCGGCTCTACGAGCAGACCTCCGTTATCGTGACGACCAACCTGGCCTTCGGCGAATGGCCAACGTGTTCGGCGACGCCAAGATGACCACCGCGCTCCTCGACCGGCTCACCCATCACTGTGAGATCGTCGAAACCGGTAACGAGAGCTGGCGCTTTAAGAACCGAGCCTGATCCACCCCGCACCCGCCCGGCTGCGCAACCCGGACCAGCTCCGTAGGGCGGGTGCTACCGCCTCAGCACGTCTCAAGGGGGTCAGTTTTGGACGCCGATCTGGAGTGGGCCCCTGACAATGGACAGGTTGGCGATCGTCGATTGACCGGAGGTCGGGCTTTCGAAAGATGAAAGTCCATGAGTCAACACCGAACCCACAGCGTCGAATTCAAGCGACAGGTTGTCCAGGAGTACCTGGCTGGCGAGACCCTGCATGGTCTCGCCAAGCGCCACGATCTGTCACGCAACCTGATCCGGATCTGGGTAGATAAGTTTCAGGCGGGGGCGCTCGATCAGGACCTGGGCGCGGCAGACCTTCTGCAGGCCTATGAGGCGCGCATCGCAGCGCTTGAGCGGCTGGTCGGAAAACAGGCTCTCGAGCTGGACTTTCTAAAGGGGGCTTCTCATGCATCTCTCCGGCCGAAAAGCGTGCCCGTGTCCTTAGCAGGCCCTGCGGCTTGTCTGTCGCAGAGGGGTGCCGGCTGATGGGTCTTGCTCGCTCCACGTTCTATGACGGGCCGGTGGCTGCCGTCGACGAAACCGCCCTTGTCGAAGCGATGTGGCGGATCTGCGAAGAGTTCGAGCGTTACGGATGGCGTCGTGTTCGAGCAGCTCTTGGGCAGCAGGGTCTCGTGGTCAATCACAAGAAGGTCCGCCGGCTCATGCGCGAGCATGACCTGCAACCGCGGATCCGACGGCGCACAACCATCACGACCGACAGTGATCACGATCATCCCATCTTCGCCAATCTGACACAGGACATGGCGCTGAACGGGCCAGACCAACTCTGGGTCGCCGACATCACCTACGTTCAAGTGGTCGGCTCATTCGTCTACGTTGCCATTGTCCTCGACGCCTGGTCGAGAAGGGTCGTGGGCTATGCCATGAGCCGATCGATCGATGCCCGGTTGACCCTGGCGGCTCTGAGGGCTGCCGTTGTGGATCGCAAACCGTCGTCCGGTTGCGTGCATCACTCGGATCGAGGATCGCAATATGCTGCCAAGGTCTACCGCGACGAACTCGCGGCCCGCGGCCTCAAAGGATCTATGGGAAGACGTGGCAATCCATACGACAATGCCAAGGCCGAAAGCTTCATGAAGACCCTCAAGGTCGAGGCGGTCTACCCGATGGCCTTCGAGACGTTCGAGGATGTGGCCGAACACCTTCCCCGCTTCATCGAAGAGACCTACAACGCTACGAGGCTGCATTCTGCCCTCGGCTATCTCAGCCCAAAACAGTTCGAGGATTACTTCACCCGGCAGACGGTCAAGTCGGCGGCTTAAAACCGTCCACCGGAAGGGGCCCACTCCAATCAGGGGGCAACCTTCACTGCTGTTTGACACAGAACCTCGGCGTGAACCTCCCGAGCCCTTGTACGACCACTCCCGAGCCCACTCTCTCCCGCATCGTCCATTCCACCCAACCCAATCCAGGAGCCAGGTTCTCACGACCTCGAAAAGCTGCAAGACGGGCTTCGGCTGACGCTTACTAAAAGCGCGCCGCCACGTCAGTAGCAGCCCCGGGATAGGCCGCGACGTCGAGCCGTCGCTGACACCGACCGGGGGCCGACCATGCTCTCCAGCACGATGCGGGCCTTCTCATCTTCCGGTCAACGGCGTCGCCGGCCCGCTTTGACGATCTCAAGCCGACCAAAGGCACTGTGCGTATGACTGTCCAAACGCTCAGTTCTCAACAAGACCCTACCCCGCAAGGCGGTGCTCACCGGACGCTGACACTAGATCAGTGTAGGCCGAGAACGCGTCGGTGTTTTTTCGGTCAGCGGAGTGTCCAGCCCGATCGCAGTGTTCCGACCCACGGAGGGATCCGGGCGATAGGGCGTGTAGTCGAAATCGGTCGTTCGTAATTTCGTCCGGGCGTCATCGGGGGCCACCGAAGCAGGAACCGCTGCAAGCATGGCGAACGAGCCTCCCGGCACGGCAGAATAATCGCCCCATCGGGCGGTTCCGATTTGTTTTGCACGAATAAGGTGCCTATTTTGCACAAGCTAGCCTAAGTATTGTTTATGTTTTCCTAATCTCCAACTAATAAGATTGAGTTTTTCCGCCTCTAAGCACGTATACTGAATATCAGACCCGAAAAAAAACTATTTTGCTCAAAGTGTTGCCTGCTTGGTTGTCAAGCGATTGATTGTTGGTAGCCATTCATGCCAATGGCGCGCACGCTCACGAGCCTCGCGGCGCCAACGCCCTCGCAGCTTAACCCTAATCTCCTCCCGAGCTTGGTCGGCAACCTGTCCTGAAAGCTTCTCGATCGGCGTGACGCTCGCCCGCTCTTCACGCGTATGCGCCTCCCGCACTGATAGTCGACGCGCGTGCTCCTCCAGCTGCCATGTTCCATCCAGTAAGCTCCAGGCCTGATTGTCGAAAGCTGAGAGCATCTCACATCCCTCATTGCACGCGGCGAGTTGCGCACTCTCCCCGATTGACTTCGAGGCTCGTACGCGTTGGGCGCAGCTGACTCGACCAGCGGCACGTCGCCAGGTAGTAGGAATTTCGAGTTGCTCGACGAACTGAGCCCCGCCGACGCTGCTCCTCGTATCGAGACCTCGGCACAGGAGACGGAGATAGGCTGTATGCCGACGCAAACGCGCCTCGTCATGTTCCCCCTTTGTGCAGCGCATGTGAATGGCCCGCCAATGCTGCGAATCCGGCCCTGCCTTGCGCTGGCGAAGCCAAGTCATCGCTCCGTTTTGATGTTGCTCTGCGACGCAAGCCGCTAGAGTGGTCAGCAGGTGACCTTCCTCGTCTACCTCTTGCACATACACCCAAGGCAGCGCAGGTCCTGAAGCTCGGTCTGGGCGGCGGCTGAGCCAAAGTTCAAGCTGATGGGTTAGCCGTCCGACGAGCTTGGCGGCAACATCATGACTAAGTGTCCCACGAGAGCGGTGGCGTATGGTGATACGCGTGTTGAAGCAGAGCCCGTGTTCCTGGATGAGGAAGGAACCGGCATTCCAGATCAGTCGCGCCGCGTCTCGGCTTAAATATGGCTCGCTCAATCCCAAGCCGATGGCGGCGTCGATGCCGCCCGCCTTTCGCGGTTTAACCACTCGCACACGGCGTGATGGTGCCCTGAATTGATGGACACGGGGGTTATGCCGCCAGCCTCTCGGCTTGTTCTGGCGTTTTGTAGCCGAGCGCAGAGTGGATCCGTCGTCGGTTATAATAGCCTTCGATGTAGGCGAACAGGTCGCGTCGGGCCTCGTCGCGTGTCGCCCAGTGACATTGGTGGACGAGTTCGACCTTCAGCGTGTGGAAGAAGCTCTCCATCGGGGCGTTGTCGTAACAGCAGCCCGTGCGGCTCATCGACGGCGTCGCCGCCATGACGGCCAGCTGCTTTCGGTAGACCTCGGCGGCGTATTGGCTGCCACGATCCGAATGTTGGATGAGCCCGGCCCCTGGGCGTTGACGCTGGGCGGCCATCATGAGCGCGGCGAGCGGCAGCTCGGTGCGCATATGATCGCGCATCGCCCAGCCGACGATCTTGCGCGTGGCGAGGTCGAGGACCGCAGCGAGATAGAGCCATCCCTCTCCGGTGGCGATATAGGTGATGTCCGCCAGCCAGACGGTGTTCGGAGTTGTTGCCGCGAACACCTGCTTGAGCCGGTTTGGCGCGATCGGAAGATCATGGCGGCTGTCCGTTGTGCAAGGCTTGAACCGACGCCCTGCCAGGCCGCGAATCCCGTGGTGGCGCATCAAACGGGCGACGCGTCCCCGGCTCACCGTCCGGCCTTCAGCACGAAGCGCGGCGTGCATCCTCGGTGAGCCATAGCGGCCACGATGCTCGGCCTCGAGACGCCGGACATCGCCAAGCAGATGACGGTTGGCGACGAGCCGAGCACTGTCGGGGCGATCCCGCCATGCATAGTAGCCGCTGGCAGAGACCTGCAGCACGCGGCACATGAGCCGGATCGGCCACGTGCCGACGTGATCGCGGATGAACGTGAACCTCATCTGGGCACCTCCGCGAAGATGCCGATGGCTTTTTTTAGGACGTCGCGCTCCATGCGCGTGCGATCGAGATCCCGCTTCAGCCGCGCAATCTCGGCAGCCTGGTCGGCCGGGGACGGGAGCTGCGGCACCCCGGCCGCGACCGCTCGCGAACGGGCAGCGCCGGTGTGGATGGCCGCTCGCCAGTTCCGCAGCATCGACGGCGAGATGCCGACCTCCGTGGCAACCTGCATCAACGGCCGACTGCTACTTTCAAGCAGCGCAACAGCCTCTCGTTTAAACTCGGGAGCGAACTCCCGCCTCGTTTTGGGCATCCAAACACCTTTCCCGCTCATCCGAGCGTATCAAAGGTGTCCACCAATGCGAGGGACCATCAGGCGAGTGATTTCGCCAGAAACCGGAAGGCTCTGCCGATCCAGCTTCGCCCGCCTCGTGACTACTGCCTCGCGTGCATTCATCAGCATGTCAAACCGAATAACCGCGGCACCGAGATCACTATCGTTCCAGCTCTGATGAGTAGGCCGCCAGTGCTCGATGAGCTCCAACCAATAATCCTTCACTGAGATCGACGCGGCTGCAGCACGTGTTCGGACGCCGTCCAAAATTGCGACCCTGTGCTCCTCCGCAATGCCGGCGAGGACCGGGTCGGGCCGAGGCGATTCGAACTCGTAGTTACAAGCGAGATAGAACAATGCTTCTTGGATTCGCGTCGCCTTCGTCGCCGCCTCTTCGTGCCACCCGTCGAGCCGTCTGATCTGAGCTCCGAGGTCTCCACCTTCAACGACCAACTTGAGATAGTCGGCGAGGCGGTCGATGTAGTCGAGGCGGAGAACACGGCGTACCCGCTGAACCGTGATGGCTCCTGCCTCAGCAACCACCTCAAGATTGCGGACGAGGTCTCGGACGTGGCCCCGGGCACTGCGGACTACGAGCTCAATCGCTTCATCTTCGGCCTCCGCAAGGAGATGTCGGTCTTCGCAGATCGAGAGCGCGTAAGAACGGGCTGTCTCATTATCCAGTCGGCAAACCTCCAGCACACTGCAGCGTGACCTAACAGTTAGCGGAATTTTCTCCGGCAAGGTGGTGAGCAGGAAGAAGATCGTCGAATCTGGTGTTTTCTCCAGCCGTTCTAAAAGCGTGATCGTCCCCCCTTGAAGTGGTCCATCCCGATGTATGGCTTTCGAGCCTGGAGGATGGATCGATGGGAAGACGACCGAAGCCTGAAGAGATCGTGAGCAAGCTGCGTCAGGTCGACGTGTTGGTCTCACAGGGGAAGACCGTTGCGGACTCGGTTCGCTCGATCGGGGTGACCGAGGTCACCTACTACCGGTGGCGGAAGGAGTTCGGCGGCTTGAAGCTTGACCAGGTCAAGCGCCTGAAGGAGCTGGAGACGGAGAACATGCGGCTTCGCAAGGCGATCGCCGACCTCACGCTCGACAAGCTGATTCTGAAGGAGGCGGCCTCGGGAAACTTCTGAGCCCCGCGCGCCGGCGCGTCTGCATCGAGCATGTGCGACAGCATTTGCCTGTCTCCGAGCGCCGCGTCTGTGCGGCGCTCGGTCAGCACCGCTCGACGCAGCGCAAGGCGCCGCGGGGCTTTGACGACGAAGAGGCGTTGACGGGCGACATCATCGAGCTGGCGCTGATCGGCCCCCATCGGGTGGTCCGGGTTGATTGTTAGTTCATGGTCGGCCTGGGCGCCACCCTGAGCATGGCCGGCGGAGATGGTCGGGGTTTCGCAGCCGGCCATGCGGCGAAGGCGGGCACGAAGACCTCCGGCGCCGGGGGCTTGTAGCCGATTGATCCGTGCGGGCGCACAGTATTGTAATGCCTTCTCCAGCTTTCGATGATGACCTGAGCTTCCTTGAGCGAGTAGAAGATCTCTCCGTCGAGCAGCTCGTCTCGGAAGCGAGCGTTGAACGACTCGACGTAGCCGTTCTCCCACGGGCTGCCTGGGGCAATATAGGCGGTCTTTGCTCCAACCGCCGTGATCCAGTCTTGCACAGCCTGGGCGATGAACTCGGGGCCGTTGTCCGAACGGATGTGACCAGGCACGCCGCGCAGGATGAACAGGTCGGACAGAACGTCAATGACGTCGGTCGAGTTGAGCTTGCGCGCGACCCGGATGGCCAGGCACTCCCGGGTGAACTCGTCGACGACATTGAGGGTCCTGAACTTGCGGCCGTCATGCGTGCGATCCTCGACAAAGTCGTACGACCAGACGTGATCGCGGTGCTCGGGCCGGAGGCGAATGCAGGAGCCGTCGTTGAGCCAGAGACGTCCCTTCTTCGGCTGCTTGGCCGGCACCTTCAGCCCTTCGCATCGCCAGATGCGCTCGACCCGCTTGTCGTTTACCAGCCACCCGGCATCGCGCAGCAACGCCGCGATCTTGCGATAGCCGTAGCGGCCGTACTGCCGCGCCAGCTCGATGATGTCGCCCGTCAACGCCTCTTCGTCGTCAAAGCCCCGCGGCGCCTTGCGCTGCGTCGAGCGGTGCTGACCGAGCGCCGCACAGACGCGGCGCTCGGAGACAGGCAAATGCTGTCGCACATGCTCGATGCAGACGCGCCGGCGCGCGGGGCTCAGAAGTTTCCCGAGGCCGCCTCCTTCAGAATCAGCTTGTCGAGCGTGAGGTCGGCGATCGCCTTGCGAAGCCGCATGTTCTCCGTCTCCAGCTCCTTCAGGCGCTTGACCTGGTCAAGCTTCAAGCCGCCGAACTCCTTCCGCCACCGGTAGTAGGTGACCTCGGTCACCCCGATCGAGCGAACCGAGTCCGCAACGGTCTTCCCCTGTGAGACCAACACGTCGACCTGACGCAGCTTGCTCACGATCTCTTCAGGCTTCGGTCGTCTTCCCATCGATCCATCCTCCAGGCTCGAAAGCCATACATCGGGATGGACCACTTCAAGGGGGGACGATCAGCGCGGCAGTACGGCCGCTACGGCTATCGCAAGATCGCGGCGTTGCTGCGCGATGCCGGGTGGCTGGTAAACGACAAGCGGGTCGAGCGCATCTGGCGATGCGAAGGGCTGAAGGTGCCGGCCAAGCAGCCGAAGAAGGGACGTCTCTGGCTCAACGACGGCTCCTGCATTCGCCTCCGGCCCGAGCACCGCGATCACGTCTGGTCGTACGACTTTGTCGAGGATCGCACGCATGACGGCCGCAAGTTCAGGACCCTCAATGTCGTCGACGAGTTCACCCGGGAGTGCCTGGCCATCCGGGTCGCGCGCAAGCTCAACTCGACCGACGTCATTGACGTTCTGTCCGACCTGTTCATCCTGCGCGGCGTGCCTGGTCACATCCGTTCGGACAACGGCCCCGAGTTCATCGCCCAGGCTGTGCAAGACTGGATCACGGCGGTTGGAGCAAAGACCGCCTATATTGCCCCAGGCAGCCCGTGGGAGAACGGCTACGTCGAGTCGTTCAACGCTCGCTTCCGAGACGAGCTGCTCGACGGAGAGATCTTCTACTCGCTCAAGGAAGCTCAGGTCATCATCGAAAGCTGGAGAAGGCATTACAATACTGTGCGCCCGCACGGATCAATCGGCTACAAGCCCCCGGCGCCGGAGGTCTTCGTGCCCGCCTTCGCCGCATGGCCGGCTGCGAAACCCCGACCATCTCCGCCGGCCATGCTCAGGGTGGCGCCCAGGCCGACCATGAACTAACAATCAACCCGGACCACCCGATGGGGGCCGATCAAGCTCGGGTTCTCGATCCTCGTTCCCTCAACACAAAAAAGCAGTTCCCGCCGCTCGAGTCATAGTATTGGGATCACAAGGCTTCTTGAACAGCTGTTCCGTTTCTCGATAGGTCTGTTCCGGTTTGCCGAGTTCATTCAGATGCCCGGGGTATGGCCGTGAGACGATGGTCCGCTTCGGAGCGGGCTGCACACCGGAGGCGACATCGGCGACCGGTAAGTCTCGACCTTACTCGGGCTTCATTAAGGTTTGCTTGCGGGCGGCCTATCATTTCGGTGGCCCGCAAGCCAGTGAGGGGAACATCGGCTTGCCGCCATTCTACAACGCGATACTCAATGGCACTAACCTGAAGCTGGCCACAGCTAGACGAATAGTAGAAAGATTGCTTCTGAATATTTGCTAGCTATAAGCCCTAATCTCAAGCTGCCAGAGAGGGGGCTGTAAGCGCTTTTGCATCGAGCGGTCGCGAATAGAGGTAGCCTTGGGCACGATCGCAGGCCCAGTCTCGCAAGAGCGTTTCCTGCTCCGCTGTTTTAATACCTTCGGCGGTGATCGACAGATGCAGGGTCTTGGCCATGGAGATGATCGCTCGCACGATAGCCGTATCCTCATGGTTCCGACCGATCCCCCGATGAAGGAGCGGTCTATCTTGAGGACATCAAGCGGCAGACGCTTTAAATAGGCGAGCGACGAATAACCTGTCCCGAAATCGTCGATGGCTAATTGGATGTCGAGTTCCTTGAGCTGATTGAGCGTCACGAGTGTCGCCGCGACATCGCGCATGATGACGCCCTCCGTGATCTCCAGCTTCAGGCAGGCTGCCGACAGGCCGCTCATGTGCAAGGCCCGCTTGACCTCCTCAATAAGGTTTGGCTGCTGGAATTGGTGCGGAGAAAGATTGATACTGACGATGAGAGGCTCGGCTCCGCCAAATTCCGCTTGCCAGAAGTCTACTTGACGGCAAGCTTCTTCCATCACCCATTGTCCGAGTGGCACGATGAGCCCCGTTTCCTCCGCTATGGTTATGAAGTCGGTCGGGGGAACGAGGCCGCGGGTCGGATGCTGCCAGCGCACGAGGGCTTCGACTTCGCTGCTGCATGGCCTCGCTGATGCCTGTGAAGGCGATGGCAGGCCTGAATGTCCCATCATGGATGGCCTTGGCGGCAGTTCATTCCAGGCACGCCTGCAAAATCATTGACCGCGTGAGAAAATGATCTTTTCACCGGATGCTTTGCAGTTGCTGCACTTCGACAGTGACGTGCGAGAGCGACCTGAAGCGGGATAGCTGCTCGCGATAGAAAGCTGGACCGCGCGGTTCCCGTGTGGCAACGACAACGATGGCCCCTAGATGGCCGGGGCCAAGCCGCCACAGGTGAAGGTCTTGAAGCCGATCGCCGTCTGTTTCGATCGTCTGACGAATGCCGCGCTCGGTGGCGGTGTCAGGCACCATGTCGAGCAGGATCGCGCCCGTGTCGCAGAGAAGGCCATAGGACCAGGACGCGATCACGCATGCACCGACGATGCCGGCCAACGGGTCCATCCATAGCCAGCCAAACGTGCGGGCGAGAAGCAGCCCAACAATGACCAGCACTGACACGGCGGCATCGGCCATCACATGGATGACAGCCGCCCGCATATTGTTGTCGCGGTGAGTCCCTTGTTCAGCGTGGCCGTGTTCGGCGAAGGTGGCGCGGCTCTGCTGCTGGCCCGTGGAGTCGCTGTAACGGACAAGCGCCTCAAAAGCATGCGGCTCCGGAATATCCTCGATGGATTCAAGGTAGGCGCCCTTATCTGCTATCTGAAACAGCTGCCGCGTGCCGTCCGACCTGACTGTCTCGACAGTCATCTGCCGGGGCTCGTTGGTGCCCTCGATGCGGACACGAAACCGGGGCGGTACGCCATCCTCAAAGATGCTGAGCGCCATGGTGCCGCTGCCGCAGGTCAGGCGATGCTCCTCATCATGAGCGTGATGATCATCGTGGCCGTGCCTGTGGTTATGCCTATGGCCGTGATGGTGGTCATGGCTACCGCTCAGCAGCCAGACGCTGGCAATGTTCACGATCAGCCCGAAGCAGGCGATCGGAATAGCTTCGTAAAACTGGATCGGGACCGGAGCGAACAGGCGGGAGACCGCCTCATAACCGATGAGGAGCGCGATCATGGCGAGGACAATGGCGCTGCTAAAGCCGGCGAGGTCGCCCAGCTTGCCGGTGCCGAAGGTGAACCGGCGATCGGTAGCGTGCCGGCTGGCGAAGCTGTAGGCGAGCGCCGCGAGCAGCAACGCCCCCGCGTGGGTCGACATATGGAGACCGTCCGCCACGAGGGCGATTGAGCCGAACAGCAGTCCACCAACGATTTCGCCGATCATCATAACCGCGCAGAGGGCGATGACTGCCCATGTCCGCTTTTGGTTGGCGGCGTGCCCCTCGCCGAGAAAAACGTGGCTGTGGCCGGGCAGGGTGTCGCTGTCGGTCATTTTCTCCTCATTTGATATAGGTTTTCATGACTTCGATCAGTTCGGCCGCGCCCTTGGCCTCAGGGGAGTCCACCTTGTCGGGATCGACAATGTGGTGGCGGATGTGATCCTCCATGACCTTGGCGGTTAGGCCGTTCACAGCTCCGCGCATGGATGCGACCAGCATCAGCACATCGGCACAGCCGAGTTCGGCCTCTAGCGCCCGTTCGAGTGCCTCGGCCTGCCCCTTGATACGGCGCACGCGGCCGGTGAGCTTCGCCTTGTCCTTGATGGTATGCATGTTCGCTCCGTAGCAAGATATAGGCTAGGGGGGTATGTTAATCAATCTGGTTTGGCGTGCGTCGAGCGCAGCTATCGCGAGTTCTTCCAAGCTCGTCGTGGCCGAACCCTGGATAGAGGAGCCCGGGCCGTGGTAGGATTACAGCATGGATCTGCCCCTGCCCGACATCGGCCTGCGCCGCGTTGTTCGCCTCGTTGCCCTGCTAAACCTTGGCTATTTTGGGATTGAGGTCGCGGTCGCCCTGGCCATCGGCTCGGTGTCGCTGTTCGCCGATAGCGTCGATTTCCTTGAGGATGCCTCCGTCAATCTGTTAATCCTCGCCGCCCTTGGATGGAGCGCGAAACACCGGGCACGGGTCGGAATGACCCTTGCTGGCATTCTGCTGATCCCCGGTCTGGCGACCCTCTGGACCGCATGGGGAAAGTTCAACGTCCCGGTTGCGCCCGCGCCGTTGCCGCTGTCGCTCGCCGGGGCCGGGGCGCTTGCCGTCAATCTATCCTGCGCATTCATGCTGGCCCGCTACCGGGCGCATGCGGGCAGTCTCACGCGGGCCGCTTTTTTGTCGTCGCGCAATGACACTTTCGCCAACGTCGCCATCATCGCTGCGGGCTTGGTGACAGCCTTCCTGTGGCGATCGGCATGGCCTGATCTGATCGTTGGCCTTGGCATCGCGGCCGTCAACTTAGATGCGGCAAAGGAAATCTGGGACGCCGCCCGTGAGGAACATGTGACGGCCATGACGTGACGCGCTTCTGAACCGCAAAAAAAAGGGCCTTTTGCGAGCGTTCCGCAGCTTGTCGTTGTGCGTCAACTTCCTGATTGCGGCATCCGTCGCGCGTGATAGATCTCGGGAAACATCAGGGATGAGACGATGTCCAAAAGCTGGCGCATCTACTTACGATCGGGATCGCTCGCGATCATGACGGTGTTGGCTTCATCGGCACTGGCCGACGACGATGTCGCTTCCGAATACGGCCTGGGGGCCGTGCCGACATTCGAGAATGAAGCTGCGGCACAAGGCGGCTGCGCGGGTGACGGTGTTGTATGGGCGGATCACCGCACGGGGTTTTATTATCCGAAGTTCGCACCCGAGTACGGGGTTAGCCCGAGCGGCTCGTTCACCTGTTTCAAAAAAGCGAAGAAAGCCGACTATTGGGGTTTCGGCACTGCCGATTCAATGGAAAGCCGGCGGGGCCGGGTATTTCCGATCTATCCCGAGCCTGACTGCATCTGGGCTGTCGACAAGCAGGGCAAAGGCCATTGCGGTGCAGCCGGCATGTGACTCGTCTATGATGCCTCGCATTGAAGTCTTTAAAAAGGGAACCCTTTAGAAACGTCAGGTAGGACTGGCTAAGGTGCTGGTCGACGACGGGCCGGATGGTTCAAAAGAGCAGGTGCGTAATTCAAGAGTTTTGCGCGGTAATGCGGCCTCCAGCTAATCAACAATGTTGCCGTTGCATAAGTCTGGTTCGAATGTCCGGTGTCCTATGGCGACGGACAAAGCCGTCGAAACTTGGCTACAGCCGCTTTCCGCCTATCGGCAGACATAAGCACCGGGCATTTAGCTTCCGATAAGGGACATTTCCGGAGCCGAAGAGCTGCTCGACCCGTTGCAGATTGTCACGTGTTCGGCGACGAATGTCCGCAATCACGCCACCACCGGTCGCTCGACTTTGGTGCCGCCGCACGTCACTTGTCAGTCCGCGCCGGCCGGAAACACGGGAAGCTTGGCGACGGAACCTGGATCGTGTTCGATCACTAGAGTTGCGTGGGTCGCGCGCATGATTCCTAGGATGCGGTCGATGGATGCAAGCGAGTCGGAACGGCTCGCGTTGAAGGGCGAAACCGCACGGGTCTCCAACTGCTTCGCAGAATGGAGTGCGTCCCCCGAGATCAGGACGGGAGAGCGGTGGGCGAGGCGAACCAGCAATCCATGGTTTCCGGCGGTATGACCCGGCAGCGCCACCATCACGACGCTACCATCACCGAAGACGTCGTGGTCTCCCGAGATCAAGTCCTTCCTGCTATCGCCGACGAGCCAGGGTGCCAGCGAAGTCGGCTCGGTAAAGAACGGCGGAGGTGTTTGACGAAGTGCTTCGAAGTCGACGCTGGCCATCAGGAGGCGTGCATTCGGGAAGTCGAATGCCTGTCCGGTGTGATCGGAGTGGTTGTGGCTGATCGCTAGGATGGTGATGTCGGCCGGTTTCAAGTCAATGGCAGAGAGCTGATTGGCAACCGATCTGATTAACGTCATACGGATCGGCAGGAATGGGTCTGCGCGTTGACCGATCAATGAACGCGACAATCCGGCGTCCCACAACAGCAAGTCTTTTCCATGCCGGACGATATAGCAGCTGTCGACGTAGGAACCCCGCTGGCCAGGATGATCGAAGAGATCCGAAAAATTATCTTTCGGCGCTGTGAAGGACCCGCAGTCCAGTCGCCACAGCTTGACTGCCGGCGGAGGCGTCGGTTGCTGAGCCTGGGCACTAAAGGTGAGATAACCGCCCAGCAAGACAGCTAGACCGGCAGTTTTCAAGGCTTGAAACATCGGGATCGGTTTTCTCTTCGGCTACCGGAGGCTCTGAACGACGTTACGGACAAGCGTTGTTCGCCACGCGCCGTTCAGAAGACCATCATCCGAGCAACCATTTAGGCTTTCAACCATGAGGTCTATCTACTATAATCCGATCACTCTGTTCGGAGATCGTAGTATAATGCGCGGATCTGAGTTTGCCGAGCTTGCCGCCTTTGTGGCGGTTGTCGAGAAGCGAAGTTTCGTAGGTGCCGCAAGGCATTTGAGGATTGCGCCGTCGTCGGTCAGTCAGACGATCAAAAAGCTGGAGGACCGACTCGGGATCGAACTGCTGCACCGCACCACCCGAAGCGTCGCGATGACCGGCGCCGGGATGCGTCTTTTCAAGAGGTTCAGGCCGGCGATGGATGAAATGGAGGCCGCCGTCGTCGACGTTCATGAACTCAGTGTGAAGCCGGCGGGTCTGGTCCGTCTGCACGTGCCGCGTCCCGCTTATGTGAGCCTGTTAGAACCTCGCCTGGGGGAGCTTAATCGCACTTTTCCGGACATTCACCTCGACCTCGTAATTGACGACGCGCTCGTCGACATCGTGACAGCAGGCTTTGATCTCGACATCAGCCTGACTGGAGCCGCTGATCCGTCTACCTATGCGTTGCCGGTTGGGGCGAGAGTCCGGCACGTCGTCGTCGCTTCACCGGCCTATCTTGCTGAGCATGGTCGACCCGAAACCCCGTCGGACCTCGCCCATCACCGGTGTATTCAGTGGCGGAGGCCTTCTACTGACTATCCCTATCGATGGGTGTTCCAGATCGATGGATGCACGACCATGGTCGACATCACTGGCCCGCTGACCGTCTCTCACTGTGACATCGCCGTGAATGCCGCGCTGCAGTCGGTCGGTATCGCATTCGTGCTCGAACAGCACGCAGTGGCTTCTCTGAATCGGGGTGCGCTGGCATCGCTTTTGACTAACTATCTGCCGACGTTCCCCGGTTGGTCGATCTGCTATCCACGTCGCGGCCGGATGTCTTTGGCAGCGCAGGCCGTCGTCGACATGCTCACGGTGCCGTTGATCGGCCCCCATCGGGTGGTCCGGGTTGATTGTTAGTTCATGGTCGGCCTGGGCGCCACCCTGAGCATGGCCGGCGGAGATGGTCGGGGTTTCGCAGCCGGCCATGCGGCGAAGGCGGGCACGAAGACCTCCGGCGCCGGGGGCTTGTAGCCGATTGATCCGTGCGGGCGCACAGTATTGTAATGCCTTCTCCAGCTTTCGATGATGACCTGAGCTTCCTTGAGCGAGTAGAAGATCTCTCCGTCGAGCAGCTCGTCTCGGAAGCGAGCGTTGAACGACTCGACGTAGCCGTTCTCCCACGGGCTGCCTGGGGCAATATAGGCGGTCTTTGCTCCAACCGCCGTGATCCAGTCTTGCACAGCCTGGGCGATGAACTCGGGGCCGTTGTCCGAACGGATGTGACCAGGCACGCCGCGCAGGATGAACAGGTCGGACAGAACGTCAATGACGTCGGTCGAGTTGAGCTTGCGCGCGACCCGGATGGCCAGGCACTCCCGGGTGAACTCGTCGACGACATTGAGGGTCCTGAACTTGCGGCCGTCATGCGTGCGATCCTCGACAAAGTCGTACGACCAGACGTGATCGCGGTGCTCGGGCCGGAGGCGAATGCAGGAGCCGTCGTTGAGCCAGAGACGTCCCTTCTTCGGCTGCTTGGCCGGCACCTTCAGCCCTTCGCATCGCCAGATGCGCTCGACCCGCTTGTCGTTTACCAGCCACCCGGCATCGCGCAGCAACGCCGCGATCTTGCGATAGCCGTAGCGGCCGTACTGCCGCGCCAGCTCGATGATGTCGCCCGTCAACGCCTCTTCGTCGTCAAAGCCCCGCGGCGCCTTGCGCTGCGTCGAGCGGTGCTGACCGAGCGCCGCACAGACGCGGCGCTCGGAGACAGGCAAATGCTGTCGCACATGCTCGATGCAGACGCGCCGGCGCGCGGGGCTCAGAAGTTTCCCGAGGCCGCCTCCTTCAGAATCAGCTTGTCGAGCGTGAGGTCGGCGATCGCCTTGCGAAGCCGCATGTTCTCCGTCTCCAGCTCCTTCAGGCGCTTGACCTGGTCAAGCTTCAAGCCGCCGAACTCCTTCCGCCACCGGTAGTAGGTGACCTCGGTCACCCCGATCGAGCGAACCGAGTCCGCAACGGTCTTCCCCTGTGAGACCAACACGTCGACCTGACGCAGCTTGCTCACGATCTCTTCAGGCTTCGGTCGTCTTCCCATCGATCCATCCTCCAGGCTCGAAAGCCATACATCGGGATGGACCACTTCAAGGGGGGACGATCACCGTGAGGCAACTCTGAAGGGATCTACATCGCTTCACTATAACGGGATGAGCCCTCAGAGCGTAGAGACACAAAGCGCGACATTCTGCTCTTGCTTCTGCAAGCGGATGTTTCTGCGCCGCAACATTAATGACGGCTTACCACCTATTCGAGACATATGCTTCGATCCGATAGCTTCCGATAAGTCTCATTCCCGGAAGTAAAAGAGAGGTTGGCCGATCGCGCTTCGCACGATGCCGTCGCGCCTGAAAGCGGCAGATCTGTCCATCGCCAAGCTGCCGCCCAAGACGGCGGATCCTCGGTACCGGACGACGGACTGGAAGGCGCTGCGCCAAGTCATCTTCGCCCGCGATGGCGGTGGCTGCACCGCGCCGGGCTGCCTAGCCCGCGGCATCGTCGTCGACCATATTGTTAGCCCGCGTAACGGCGGCTCGGACGAGGCCTCGAACCTCCGGTCGCTCTGCCGGGCCCATGACAACCAGGTCAAGGAAGGGCCGGACGGCACCCGTCGCGGCGGTGGCCGCTTCTCTCGCGTCAACGCCTCATAGAAGCCCGCTGGCTGGCCTTCGGTTCTCCGGCCTCCAACCCCGACTGTCGTGGCCGTCCGATGCCCCTGCCCTGCCCTCCGCGGCAGGCATCGAGGCCTGACCGGGGGTGGGCGGTTTCGATCCTGATCGGTCAAGGGGGCTGGACCGGACGTAGTCTCACGCGGAGATTTTTTCGCCCCTTTGAATAGCGAATAATCCAACGGACGCGTCCCATTAATCGCTTAGCCGCTTTCGAGCGGCCCGGATCGGACCCCTCAATGACCAAGTCAACCGGCAAGGGTCGGGAGCGGCGCTCGAACCGGAACCGGGCCGAAAACAAAGCCCGACCACGGTCCGACCGAAGCTCCCGCGATCGAAGTCCTGTCGCCGCTAAGGGCAGCAAAAGCGCCGTGGATATCGCCAAGCACTACCCGGCGATCGCGATGCATACGCTGGCCCAGCCCAGCCCCCTTATCAGGGCCGCTTGGGTGCGTGTAGCACCATCGTAACTCGCGCCCACGGCAAGGAGACAATGTGGCCAGCAGTCCGACGGAACATGCAGCGTCTAGTCGTCGGAACCTCAATCGCAGCTTGGCTGCCGGGCGAGAGCCCACCTTATTCTAGAATGTTTCCAAACAAGCCTTGATCTCACGCGCGCCGCGGGCATATGCAGATAGATTGGATCAATTCTAATCTATCGTGAGCTGCCTTATGAAATCCATGTCCGACCTCGACGAACGGGAATTGCTCGCGCTAGCGATCAGCAGCGAGGAGGAGGATGGCCGTGTCTATCTCGACTTCGCCGAAAGCCTCCGTGAGCAGTATCCTGATAGCGCGAAGGTTTTCGCCGACATGGCGGCCGAGGAAAACCATCACCGTCGATCGCTGATCGACATGTTCGCGCAGCGATTTGGCGATCATATTCCGCTGATCCGCCGACAGGATATCCGGGGCTGGGTGCAACGCCGGCCGCATTGGCAGGTCCGGGCACATGGCATCGGCGCGGTGCGGGCGGAAGTCCGCCGGATGGAACAGGAATCCGGGCGCTTTTATCTTCTGGCGGCCAGCCGCACGACCGACACGGCCGTGCGCAAACTGCTCGGAGATCTCGCCGAGGCCGAACAGCGCCATGATCTGACGGCCGCCAGCATCGAGGCCAAACATCTTCCGGACGGCGCCAAAGGAAAGGAGGAGGACGACGCCAGCAAACGCTTCGTGTTGCAGATCATCCAGCCCGGCCTCGTCGGGCTCATGGATGGGTCCGTCTCGACCCTGGCGCCGGTCTTCGCCGCGGCTTTCGCGACCCACAATTCCTGGAACGCGTTTCAGGTCGGCATGGCCGCATCGCTCGGCGCCGGTATTTCCATGGGGTTTGCCGAGGCGCTTGCCGACGACGGCAAGATCTCGGGTCGCGGCACACCCTATCTTCGCGGCCTCGTCTGCGGCCTGATGACGATCGCGGGCGGCATCGGCCACACGCTGCCCTACCTGATCAAGGACTTCTACACCGCGACCGCCGTGGCGGCGGTCGTCGTCGTGATCGAACTGCTGATCATCGCCTGGATCCAGTGGCGCTACATGGATACGCCGCCTGTCTCGGCGGCCGCCAAGGTCATGTTGGGCGGAGGCTTGGTGTTGGCGACCGGCATCCTGATCGGCAGCAGCTAAAACAAAAGGGCGGAGCGGCCCGTCTGGCCACTCCGCCCCGTCTCAAGGTGTCGGTCTCAGGTCCGAACGTCAGGAGTGTCTTGATGTCGGCCTTGCGCGCGTCGCAGTCGAGCGCCTCGAAAGCGCCGACGTAGTCGACCTCTAACAACGGATTAGCGCCTGGGCCGTTGTGATGCACGAGTTCGACCTCCAGCCGCTGCGGGTACCACGATGAGATCCTTGCGGAGGACTCAAGATAGGCGGGCAGTAAACGTGAAGCTCGACTTTTCGCTGACGCAGCATCAAGGCGATATTCAGGTCTGCGAGACCAGCTTGCAAAGGGGTAGGCGCAAGATGGGCAGTCGCGGTCAGACTTTGTGAGGACCACGCCGCTGTGGCCGCAATCTCAAAAGGACTTACAGATCATCGCCGCGGAGGAACAGCGAGAACACCTAAGGTTTGGACGGCGGCGCTCGTGTTAAGCACGGTCGGTATTGCTCGCTGCCTCGAGCGGTAGTCCCGTCGTCATGCGTTGCAGAACACGATCCTTTTTTATGAAGCGGTGCCTTAACGCACCCGCGATGTGAAGGCTGAGCAGTGCCAGGATGCCGTAGCCGAGCCAGCCGTGCAGAACGAACAGGCGGTCGCCAATATCCTGGTTGGCCTCAACGAGGTCCGGGAGCGGCAGCACGCCGAGGAAGGTGACATTGTCGCCCTGCGCGTTGCTGCCAAGCCAGCCCAAAACCGGCATGGCCATCAGGGCGAGATACAACATCGCCTGGACCGTCCCAGCCAGCCACCGCTCCCACGGCGCGCTCGGAACGGGCGGCAACGGATGCGTCATGCGCCAGACCACGCGCGTGAGGGTGACGAGCAGGATGCAGAGCCCGATCGAGCGATGGATCTCGACCAGCTTAGCCGCAGTAGGGCTGGGACCGAGCGCGTTGAACAACCAGGCCGCACCAAATCCGCCGGCCACGAGGGCGGCGGTTGCCCAGTGCAGGGCACGCGTGGTGAAGCCCAGACGCCCGGCACGGGACGTGTCCATGCCGGGCGGGAGAACCGTATCGGTTTCGTGGAACGACATCGTGCCGCTCAGGGCGTAACAGTGAACGGCGCTGCCATTCCTGACTCGAAGTGTCCTTTGATGTTGCAGATCAGCATGTAGTCGCCCGGCGTCACGTTCGCCTTGAGAACGCCGTTCGCCCCGGCCTTCAGGTTGGACACCTCGCCCAGCGACTTGATCGCCTTCTCGTCGATGCGGTGCTTGGCGGGATCGAGGGGCAACGTCTCGCCCTTGGCCGCGAGCTTCACCAGGATCATCTCATGGCCCGTCTTCATCGCGGCGTTTGTTACGTCGAACTCGACCTTGCCGGCTGGCACGCTCGCGGGCACAGCGTCGAGCCCCATCTTTTCATGGCTCTCGCCAGTGAGCCTTACCTTCACGACGGTATCGGCGAACGCCGCCGTCGCGGTTGCGGCGCTGAGGAGGCCGGTCAAGAGCAGCAATGTGGATGTCGTTTTAAAAGTCACGGTCATCTCCTGAAAAGGCAAGCGCCGACGTCAGCGCTCGCATGAAACTCACTTGGCGTTCGGATCGATCTTGGGGGGCTGGCTCGGCAGGTCGACCGGCTTATTGTTGTTGATGTCGAACCCGGTGTTGGGGTCTGTGTGCGTCCCTTGGACGAAGGCGCGCATCTGCCACTGGTACTTGTCGATACCGTGCTCGATCTCTTGCAGCAGGTTCGAGGTGGTTGGATCGGGGTCTTGCGTGTCTTTGATGCCCGCGCGGACCTCCTCGCCCGCAGTCTTATAGGCATTGATGAACCAGACGATGACCTGGGCGTCGTCGATGTAGCCGCCCGGGATCTCGGGAATAGCCGAAGTCTTCACGATCGTGCTCGCTCGGCCGTCCGACGAGGAGCCGATGGCGAGGAGGCGCTCAGCGCACTCGTCGGCATACTTTGAAAGGCCCTCGTAATGGTCCTGCAAGAGTTCATGCAGCGAGTAGAACAGGGTCCCGGAAACGTTCCAATGGGCCTCCTTGGTCTGGAGCTGCAGCTGTTGCAGCTCCGTCAGGGTTCGCTGGAGGGCGCCGACCGTCTTCTTGTAACCCTCGACCCCGCCTTCGGGGCTGACGAACGGTCGATCCGTGACGGCGTTGGTCGGAAAAGACCCAACGGGCTGCGGCATGCTGACAGGTGCCTGCGGCGACAGCGTCTTCACCTGCTCAGACCCCTGCGAGGTCTTGGCCTGTGCGACTTGAATCCGACCCGTCATAGGCCAGACGGTCGAGAATCCCGTGTTGGACGTTGTTGCGGCACTGGCCAGTCCGAGCGGAAGCAGGACGCCAGCCAGGATACACGCGGCGATCTTGGTCATACGCATCAATGAACCTCGATTGCGATTGATGGGCGTCACCGGGTTGGACGCCGTCGGGCCCTGAGGTAGTGCCACCCTCATTCCGCACCACTAAATTCGAATTCAGGCGCACGGCGCTGAAAGCTGCGGACCGAACCGCTTGCGCGGTCTAAGCTTGCGTCATCATTTCCCACCGGACGACGATGCCCAAGCTGCTGCTTATCGAGGATGACGACATCACCGCTGCGGAAATCGCATCGGATCTGCGCTGGCGTGGGTTCGGCGTCGAGATCGCCGCCGATGGAATCGAAGGCCTCAAACAGGCGCGCGAAGGGTCATGGGACGTCATTGTGATCGACCGCATGCTGCCGGGCTGCGACGGTTTGACCGTGCTCAAGACCCTGCGAGGCGAGAGTAACAAGGTGCCGGCCTTGATCCTGAGTGCCATGGGGCACGTGGACGAGCGGGTCCGTGGTTTGCGGGCGGGCGGCGACGATTACCTCAGCAAGCCCTTCTCGCTCGTCGAACTCGCCGCCCGCGTGGAGGCGCTGCTGCGGCGGCCAGCGGCATCGCGCGAAACGCTTCTCCGCGTCGGACCTCTGGAACTGGACTTGATCACGTCGACGGCCACGCGTGGCCGTCGCTCACTCGACCTGTTGCAACGCGAGTTCAAGCTTCTCGAATATCTGGTGCGGCGCGAGGGGCAGGTCGTGACGCCGGCCATGCTGTTCGAGGAGGTCTGGAACTACAATTTCATGCCGCGCACGAACCTCATCCACGTTCACATGGGACGCCTCCGCCGCAAACTTGACGGCCCCGATGAAACGCCCTTGATCGAGACCGTGCGCGGGATCGGCTACACGCTTCATGCCCCGGCTTGACCTGTTCCGGACGACCGCCTTTCGTTGGGCGATGACGTTAGCGGCCGCCTTCACCGGCCTGTCCATCATCCTGTTCGCCTTCGTATACTGGCAGACGGCGCACTATGAGCGGGCGCAGTTGGACGACATGCTCCGCCACGAAGCAAAGGTGATCGCCGAAGACCCGGCTAATGCCGTCCAGGCTTTGAAGACCTGGCTGCGTGAGGACATTCACAGCGTCCGATACGGTATTCTCGTCGCCCATGACGGGGTCGCGCAGGCCGGCAACATGCCTGCGCTGCCTAAAGACCTCTGGCCCGACGGCAAGCCGCAATACGCCTCGACCGAAGCGCAGGATGCGGACGGCGACGAGCGCGGCGAAAAGATACGCGCGCTCGGGCTTAAGCTGCTTGACGGCCGCACGCTTGGGTTGGGCAACGACACCGATGCGCTCGAGCATGTCAGCGTGGTGATCATCCGGGCGCTCGGCCTCGGACTCGGGCCCATGGTGGTCCTTTCTCTTCTGGGCGGGGCGCTCCTGGGGCGCCGCGCGCTCGGACGCGTCACGGTTCTCAGCAAAGCCATTGCCGAGATCCGAGAGGGTCGTCTGAGTGGACGTCTTCCGTTGACGGGGCGGCGCGACGAATTTGACCGTCTGGCGACCGATATCAACGCCATGATGGACGAGATCGAACGCCTTCTCGACGAAGTCCGCAGCGTCGGTGACAGCATCGCGCACGACCTTCGGACCCCGTTGACCCGGGCCCGCACGCGCCTGGAGCGATCGAGGAACGTGGTGACGACACCGGCGGAGTTCGCGGCCGCCATCGACGAAGCGATGGGCTGGCTCGATCAGACCTTTGCGGTCATCACAGCCGTGCTGCGGATCGGCGAGATCGAACACGGCCGCCGCCGGGCAGCATTCCAATCCGTCGACCTGGGGCAGATCCTGGTCGAGGCGGCCGAGTTGTACGATCCGGTCGCCGAAGACCGTGAGATCACCGTTCGGGTCGGCGTCGACCAGGCGAGTGCGGCAACCGCGATGGGCGACCGAGACCTGCTCTTCGAGGCCGTCGCGAACCTACTCGACAACGCCATCAAGTTCACCCCGCGAGGCGGTCATGTGATGCTCTCCCTGGTCGAGCGGGACGGAAGCGCGGTGGTTACAGTCGCCGACGACGGACCCGGCATCGCCGAGGCAGACCGCAAGCGGGTGCTGGAACGCTTCTACCGAGCGGAGCGCAGCCGCCAGCGCGAAGGCGTCGGGCTCGGCCTCTCGCTCGTCGCAGCGATCGCGACCCTGCACGGCTTCCGGCTCACGATCGGCGACAACCACCCCGGCTGCCGCGTCGAACTCGTTTGCCCAGGCTCGACCGTTGCCTTGCGCAAGGTCGGACCCATCAAATCGGACCTCGTCAACCAAGGGGCGATTTGACCGGGTGCAACGTAGTCAGACCGCGTTCTCCGCCCTTGACGTCCGACAGCAATCCGACAGGCGACATCGGTAGATGTCTAATCATGACAGCTTTCACGAATCGAGAGGCAGCCGCGCGAAAGTGGCTGAACCGTATGTTCGGCGCGTTTCCGCTGTCAGCGATCGCCTCGGCGACCCTACTGGCTGTCGGATGGGCGCAGGACGCTCCCGCTCAGTCGCGCGGAACCGAAGCGCAGCAAGCCGACGGCATTCCGGACGTCTACCCGCTCTGCCCCAGCCATGTCCCTGACGAGGAGGCGATCCTCGCCTGCCTGCACCGAAAGGCTGATCGGCTCAGCGCTCCTTGTCGCGAGGTCATCGATCCCAGAAAGCAAGTGGAGATCAACAAATGACAGAGTGGCTGGATCGAGTGGAAGGCTGGCAACGTTCACCTGTGGAAGCCCAAGCGCAAGGACGCTCGACTAGCCCGGCACGGCACGCCGTCGTAACCGGAATAACAGTCTTTTGTGGATTGGCCTCGCTGACGGCGTTGACGGAACCGCTCCTGGCTGACCCGCTCAAGGCGACGATGGCCGAGATGGCGCGGACCACGAAGGAGGCCAAGGCAGCGTTATCCGCCAACGACCCGGCCACATTCGATGCGATCATGAAGGCCTATGCGGGTGAGGGAAGAGCGGGGATGGCGCTGTTCCCGGGTGGAAGCGCGAAGGGCCAGGATCTGCGGACGCGATTCTCGAAGTTCTCGGCGACGGCCGACGCCGCCCGGCAATCAAGCACCACCCCGACGCGGTTCAGGGCGGCCTTCGGCTCGCTCGTCGGCGAGTGTCGGTCGTGCCATTCGGTGTACAAGTGAGCGTGGCGGAACGCTTGTTGCGGCGTCACCTCGACCCGGAGGGGAGCCGACGTCCCGACGTCCTGGCATGGGACCTGCCAACACGCCTGTTCAAGTGGGGGCTTGTCATCGCCGTCGTCACGGCCTGGGTGTCCAGCGGCTTCGACGATCCCGCGATGACGGTGCACAAGGCCGCCGGCTACACGATCCTGACGCTCGTCATCTACCGCATCCTGTGGGGCTTCTTCGGTGGCACGACCGCGCGCTTTTCCACCTTCCTGACCTCTCCGGCCGCCGTCGTCGCCTACCTGAAAACGGTGTGGGCGGGCACTGAGCGGCCCTACCTGGGCCATAACCCCGCCGGCGGGCTCATGATCATCGGATTGCTGCTCGCCTGCGCGGTCCAGGTCGCTCTCGGCCTCTTCTCCAGCGACGGCGTGTTGGCGTCCGGCCCGTTCGCCGATGCGATCGGTGCGACATGGTCGTCCCGTGCGGCAACGCTGCATTCGGTCTGGTTCTACGTGATTCTCGGGCTGACCCTCGTGCACATCGGCGTCAACCTGTTCCACCAGTTCGTCAAGCGCGACAATCTGATCGGCGCAATGATCACCGGCCGCAAGGCCAGGGCCCCCTTTGCGGACGTTCCGAATCCAAAACGCGGCTCGTCGCTTATGGCGCTTCTCTGCCTTGGCGTTGCGATCGGCTTGGTCTACGGCACTGTCGTTTTGTCCGGCAGCACGTTCTTCGCAGGTTAAACTGAGTGCGGCGCTGTCGCCCGGTTCAGCCCTCGCGGTCGGTATCGGTCGCAAAGGCGAGTTCCATCGTGGTGCGGCTCCCGCGCTCGACCGACATCTCCAGCGTGCCGCGATGCAGCTTCATAATGCGCCGGACGATCTCCAGCCCGATGCCGGACGGGTCCGGCACGCCGTCACAGTGCATGCCCGGATCGGGCTCCTGACGAAGCAGGCCGGCATCGTCGCTCACCGACACGCGAGGGCCGGGACCAGCCGTGACCTCGATGGCGGTTCGCCCGGGTGTGTGCCTGATGGCGTTCTCGATGAGGTTGCGGACTGCGTTCTCGATCAACGAAGGGTGGCCTTCCACCGTTGCGGCGCCAGCGTCCTCAAAGGCGATCGTGTCCTTGTGGTCGTAGACCCATGGCGCGACGTCGCTGACGACCGCTCGGCTCAGGGCAGCCAAGTCGATCGACCGGAACGTCGATCGGTCGGCGCCTTCCAGCCGGCCGAGATCGGTGATCTGTGCGACGAAGTGGGTGAGCGCGTCGAGGTCCTGCTCGATCTTGCGCGCGCGCGGATGCTCGATGTTGCCGAGTTCGAGCTTCACCATCGCCAAGGGCGTCCGGATCTCATGGGCGATGGCGGTGGTGTAGACCCGCTGGGCCTGCATCAGCGCGTTGATGCGCACCAGCATGCGGTTCACGGCCGCACCGAGGTTGGCGACCTCCCTCGGCATCCCCGCGATCTCGATCGTCTGGCTGGGGTCGAGCGGATCGATGTGCTCGGCCTGCGAGGCCGCCCGCTCCACCGGTCGCAGCGCGAGCTTCACCGACAGCAGGATGCCGCCGAGCACGAAGACGAGCATGATGGACATCGGGACGGCAAGGTGGTCGCCGAGTTCTCGTCCGAGAACGTGCCACATCACGCGTTCGTGGTCATCGAGCACCGCGACCTCGACGAAGATCTTTGCGCCATGAACATCGAACGATTGGCCACCGGCGACCGCGATGGGCTTGCCGCGCCGCAGAAGGCGCGACCAGAGATCGGGCGGGTTCACTTCCTGCGGCAGCAGGCGAAGCGCGCAACTCGCGTCGCAATTGGAGAACACGACGCGCCCCTCCGGTGTGCGCAAGCGGGTGAAGTAGTCGCCGTTGGATCCCTGGTAGCGCTTCATGCCGCGCGGGACCGCGTAAGTTGGGCCGTTCGGGCCGACGCTCATGCCTTTCACCAAGGCAGCGGTCTCGCCCTCGATCATCAGGGAGGCGAGTTTTGGGTCGTCGAAGTAGTAGTCGGCCAGCACGACTGCGACCTGTACGGTCATCGCGAGGAGCGCGAACCCGACGATGCGCGAGCCGATGATGCGTGCAAGGGATGGCAGCCCCCGAACCCGCTTAGGCATGCGCCTTGACCTCCCGCAGCAGATATCCGGCGCCCCTCACCGTCTCGATGGCGATGCCGGCCCCGACCGGTTCGAGCCGCTTGCGGAGGCGCGAGATCGCCAGTTCGACGGCGTTGGTCGAGATTTCTTCACCGAATGCCGACAAGGCGATCTCAATCCGCTCCTTTGGTACCACGCGATCAGAGTGGCGCAGCAGCAATTCCAGGATGGATCGCTCGCGCGGCGAGATCGGCACGATTGCGCCCCCGACCCGAACCGAGCCCGACGCCGGATCAAACTCCAAGCGGCCCAACTCGATACGCTCCGCTCGGTGAGGACCGCTGCGCCGCAACAGGGCGCGGCAGCGAGCGAGGAACTCGATGTGATTAAAAGGCTTCATCAGAAAATCGTCGGCCCCGCAGTCGAGGGCGTCGACGCGGTCGTCGATCGACCCCCGCGCCGTCAGGACGAGGATTGGCACGGACGAGCCCTGCGCCCTGAGCGACCTGATCAACGACTTGCCGTCGCCATCCGGGAGCCCGAGGTCGATGAGGACGAGGTCGTAGAGGATCGATCGCGAGGCCTCCGTCGCGGCCGCGATCGTGCCGACCGCGTCCAGCATCCAGCCCGCCCCGCGGATTCGCTCGGTCAGCAGGTCGCGAAGGCGAATGCTATCCTCTACCAGCAGCAGCCTCATCGCGGCTTTCCCCTTAACCGGCACATATTAGCCGCCGGAACGACCCGCCGGGATGTTTTCGTCAACACTGACAGCAAGTGGACAGGAGCGCGCCGGACGGTAGAGCGTTGGCCGTGATGGCGGCTCTCGCATGACTTGCGCCATGACAGGGTTAAGGTCGCCGTCGACGACACGCTTGTACGGGTGGGGCGACGATCTTGAGCGGCAGCGCCGATGACGGCCACGCGAGTCAGGCAAATTAGGCGCCGACAAGAGTGGTTTGAGATGAGGGAGACGCACATGGCGGAGGCGACACGAGCCTTGACGGGGGAAGATGGGCGGCCTCGCGGTAACGAACGCTACGACAGCGTGACTATGACGCTCCACTGGCTGACGGCCATCTTGGTCGTGACCTTGTTCAGCCTGGCCCACATCTGGTCGTTCTTCCCCCACGATGGTCCGACGCAGATCACGATGCAAACCGCGCATGTCTCGCTGGGCGTCGTCCTCGCGGCCGTGCTGATCGTGAGATTGAGCTGGCGATCCCTCCTTGGGCGGCGTCTCCGTCCGGCAACCACGGGCGTCACCGAGCTTGCGGCTAAGGGGATGCACTACGTCCTCTATGGTCTCCTGATCACGATGGCGGTCGCCGGGTTCGGCAAGAGGTGGGTGCGAGGCCACGGTGTCGAGTTTTTCGGCACCAGCATACCGTCGCCGCTTGCGTTCGATCTCTCATGGCGGCCGGCGTTCAACTGGGTCCATCATTGGGGTGCCTGGGCCATCATCGTGCTTGCCGGGTTCCATGCAGCAGCGGCCCTCTTTCACCACTACGCCGTGCGGGATGGCGTGCTCAGGCGGATGCTGCCCGGTCGGGAAGCTCCGACGAGGGGCAGCGGCGGCCTCACCGATCGCCCCGTCGCCTGAACCCAGCCCTTTGGCACGGCGCCTACAAGGGTCGGCGCCGCGCGACGATCAACCGCCCTTCTTCAAGCCGGTCACGCCGCAATCACCGTGCTGGAACAGATCGTTGCGGCAAAAGATGCAGAGCCACAAGCCTTGTAGTCAGCATCGGCGTCCTTGAATGTACACTCTCGATCTCTGTCGCTGTCCCGATGATGTGAAGCGGCCTGCCCCCAGTGGGTAACATCGACGTGAGCTGACAGCTAGTGGACAGGTCGCGATCCTAAGAGTGCGGCGGCGGTGCTTCACCGTCGCGTCGAGGCACTGCTGTTGAGTTCATCACATCGAGCGTCCGATGCCGCGGTATCGGACGGTCCGTCGGACAAGCCCGTGCGCCAGCTGGCCGAAGAGTCCTCCGTGGAAACGGCTTCCTCCGCTTGGCTCCTGGCGCGTCCGGCGGCGACCGCTGCTTCGTTCATCGCGGCCTTTCTCGCAGTCCGCCTCGTCCTGATGCTCGCCATCGGCTTCGGCAACGACGAAGCCTACACCCTCGCCGGTGCACGGACTCTGCACCTCTCCTATTTCGACCATCCGCCCTTGCACATCTGGCTGGCGCATGTGGCTTCGCTAGTGGTCGAGGAGACGCGGTGGGTGCGGCTGCCCTTCGTGCTGCTCTTCGCGGGAACGGGGTGGCTGCTGTTCCTCGTCACCCGACACCTTTACGGGCCGCAGGCCGCCGTCTGGAGCGTGGTCGCTCTCAACCTGTCGATCTTCTTCACCGTCTCGGCCGGAGGCTGGGTCGTTCCCGACGGGGTCCTGATCTTCTTTCTCCTAGCGGCAGTCCAGGCGCTGCTGCCGGTCCTGATACCGAAGCAGAATGGTGATAAGGCGTCGCCATGGCGGGCTTGGCTGCTCGCGGGCCTGTGGTTCGGGCTGGCCGGCTTGTCAAAGTATAACGCGATCCTAATCGCGCTGGGGCTGATCGCCTTCATCATTACCTCCCCCCGCCACCGGCGCTGGCTCGCGCATCCCGCGCCTTATTTCGGCGCGCTTGTGGCGTTCGTCATCCTGACGCCGGTGCTGGTCTGGAACGCGCACAATGGATGGGCCTCGTTCGCCTTCCAGACGTCGCGCGGTCTCCCGCAATCCGCCCTGCGCCCTGCGCAGGTGCTTGCTATGCTCGCTGGCGAGGCGGCGTTCCTTTCGCCGTGGGTGGCGGTCCCGCTCGCTGCCGCCCTCCTCGGCGCCTGCCGCTCTCAGGGTCGGGACGCTGACCGACTGCTGCTGGCCTTGTCGCTGCCGGCTATCGTGCTCTTCTCGATCGCGCCACTCTGGAGCACGCGAGGGCTCCCGCATTGGCCGATGCCCGGGTGGCTCTTCGTTTTCCCGCTGCTTGGCGCCTGGATCGAGAAGCGCCCTTCGCGCTGGTTCTCGCCAATAAAATGGGCGATCGGATCGACTGTCGCCTTCGCCGTGGTGCTGGTGGTTGCGGTGGGCTTGACGGCAGAAGGATGGGCGTCGCGTGGCGTAGCGGCTTCGGGGGCGGGACAGGACCCGACGCTGGAGAGCCTCGACTGGACCGCGCTTCGCAACGCCGACGCGGTAGTCGCCGCGCACCCAGCTTTCGTGGTGACCACGCGTTGGATGGATGCCGGGAAAATCGCCCTCGCCCTCGGCAAGGACGTCCAGGTCGCTATATTTTCCGACGATCCTCGACAGTTCGCCTTCGGTCCCGCGATCGACCGCTTCGTTGGGCAGGATACCCTCATCATCGTGCCGGCGCCGTTGCTCGCTCAGCAATTGCCGCGCCTGAAGCCGTACTTCGCGACGCTCGATCCTCCCGAGCATGTCTGGATCGGCCGGCACGGTCGCGACGAGGTCGAGCTTGGGATCATCCGCGCCCACGGCCTGCTCAGGCCCTACCCGCTGCCCTATGCGTCGAAGGCTTCCGCCACGGTGCCGCCTAGCGTGCGGTCATGATCGCTCGCCTTGGCCGTCAGGACCAGTCAAAACCCTGTTTGGCACCGCTGCTATCCGTCATCGTCCCGACGTTCAACGAACGCGACAACGTCCCGATCCTGTTCGACCGGCTGGCCGTCGTGCTGCGCCACATCCCATGGGAAATGATCATCGTCGACGATGACTCGACGGACGGGACGTGGAATTGGGCGAGGCAGAAGGGTGCGACGGATACCCGTCTTCGCTGCCTGCGTCGCGTCGGTCGGCGTGGGCTGGCGGGGGCCTTTATCGAGGGGGCCCTATGCTCCTCGGCGCCGGTCATCGCCGTCATCGACGGCGACCTGCAACACGACGAGACGATCCTCCCGGCGATGTGGCGGCTCATCGCCGACCGGGAAGCCGATCTCGTCATCGGAACGCGTCGGATCCGCGGCGGCGGCGGCATGAGCGCGCCCCGCCGCTGGATCAGCGACGTCGGAGCGGCGCTCTCCCGCATCGTGCTCAAGCGTGCCGTTGCCGATCCAATGAGCGGATTCTTCATGGTCCGACGCGACCTCATTGAGACGATCGCGCCGTCCCTCGTCTCGGACGGCTTTAAGATCCTCGTCGACGTCCTTTTGCATATCCCCCGCGACTTGCGCGTTGCGGAAGTCGCTTACGACTTTCGCAAGAGGGGTGGCGGCGACAGCAAGCTCGATGCTCGCGTGCTTGTCGACTATGCGGGGCTGATCGTCCACCGCCTCTCCGGCAACCTCGTCCCCATCCGGATGACGGCCTACGTTCTGGTCGGTCTGGCCGGTCTCCTTGCCCATATCGTCCTTCTGCGATTCATGATCCACGTCACCCCGAAGCTGGGCTTCCACGCGATGGAGACGCTGGCATCCTTCGGCGCTATGCCCGTCAACTTCTTCTTGAACAACGCGCTGACGTTTCGCGAGCGGCGGGTCCGGGGCTGGTCGATGGTGCCGGCCCTCATGCTTTTCGGCACCGTTTGCAGCGTCGGGGTCCTGGCTAACCTCAGCGTGGCGACCTGGATCTTCGCGGACACGCCACGATGGTGGCTGGCGGGCTTCCTCGGCGCATTGGTCAGCGCGTTCTGGAACTACGCCGTGAGCGCCGTCGTCGTGTGGCCGCTCAGGAGGGTACGCGTCTTGCCTCGTGCCGTCGCGGCCGAGGCGAGGGAAGACGACGCTCCTCGACGAGCAGAAGTTGGGCACTCTCCATGAGCCGCGACGGACCGGCGGAACTTTACTGGCTGGCAGAGGGCGAGGTCGGCACCCCTACTGATCGCCCGCGGGCCTGCCGGGCGAAACCAAACATTTCACGTCGGGTGTGCTCTTCACCTTTGCCACCTTTCTTGCGTTGATCACGTCCTGCTCGGCGCCTCGCCTGGCGGTGATGGCATCGAGGAATAATCCCGCGGTAACGCCACAAATCAGCGCTTAGATCACCGCCCTAACTTTCTTCATGTCATTGAGCGGAACGATGTTACCGAAACCTACCATTTTCGCATGGCGCATTAGCCGAATGCAAACGTCCCGTTTCTAACTGTATGTTTGGAGAGCCCTCTTTCACCGATATACGCTAGTGTGAGAGACACGGCTCGACTGCAGGGTCAGCCAGAACCCCGGGCTGGAGGTCCAATCGTTGCGCATCCTGCTTGTCGAGGATAGCCGGGACCTGTCGACTTGGCTCGCCAAAGTCCTTCGGAACGACGGCTACGCAGTCGATCTGGCCTATGACGGCGAAGAAGCCGACGATCTGCTCCAACTCGCGGCCTACGATCTCGTGATCCTCGACCTGGCGCTGCCCCGCCTCGATGGGCTCGACGTGCTGCGCCGGCTGCGGGCGCGGGGCGGCACGGTGCCGGTGATTCTGCTGACCGCCAATGCCAGCCTAAACGGCCGGGTACGCGGGCTCGACGAAGGCGCCGACGATTATCTCGTCAAGCCGTTCGAGGTCGCTGAGCTCGAGGCGCGGATCCGGGCGCAATTGCGCCGTGCCGATGGGCGGCCGACGCCCCTCCAGAGCTGCGGTGACCTGATTTTAGAAACCAGCAGCCGAACCTTCACGCTCGCAGGGCTTCCTCTCGCACTGACACCGCGGGAACATGCCGTTCTGGCGGCCCTGATGCGCCGGCCGGGTCGAACTCAAAGCAAGACCGTGTTGGCCGAAGCCGTGTTCGGCTTCGACGATAACGCTGACCCGAGCGCGATCGAGATTTATGTCCATCGCCTTCGCAAGAAGCTGGACGGCAGCACGGTCACGATCGCAACGTTGCGCGGCGTCGGGTATCTGCTCCGCGACGATGCGTCATAGTCTGCGCGCTCAGCTTCTCGGCTGGGTTCTCGTCCCCCTGCTGCTGCTCGCCGCCCTGAACGCCACCGCGAGCTGGATCAGTGCGCGCGCCGCCGCCGACCTCGTGACCGATCGCACGCTTGCGGCCTCGGCTCGGTCGATCGCCGAACAAGCCACCGTCGAAGACGATCTCATTCAGGTGGTGGTGCCGCCCGCGGCGCTGGAGATGTTCGATACCGGATCGGGTGATTTCGTCTACTACGCCGTGATGGATGGCGCGGGGCGCCTGCTCGCCGGAACAGCCGACCTGCCGCGTTGGAGCAAGATCGAACCAAGCAGCGGGTCCGCCGCGAAGGAAGTCGTCTACCGCGACCGACCGTTGCGGCTGCTGATGTTGGATCATCCCATCGCCGGGCCAGGTCTGCGGGCCTCGGTGACGGTCGTGCTGGGCACGACCCTGAACAGCCGGAATGCGCTGCTGTTGCACTTATGGGCCATTGGCTTCGGACAACAGCTCGCGCTCATCGTGGCGGCTGGCCTCTTCATGCTGCTCGGCCTCAGACGGGGTCTGGCCCCACTGCTTCGCCTGCGCGATGCGGTTCTGGCCCGGCCGAGTACAAGCCTCGAGCCGCTCGAAGCCGGCGCCGTGCAGGCCGAGTTGCAGCCGTTGGTCGCCGCTCTGAACCGGCAAATCGAGCGGGTACAGCGCCAGCTTGCGGCGCAGCACCGTTTTGTCACCAACGCAGCGCATCAGTTGCGAACGCCGCTGACGCTGCTCAACGTTCAGGCCACCTATGCGCGTCGCCAGCTTGGTACCGCAGAGCAGGACGCCGCCTTGGCGGCCATTCAGGCCAGCACTCAACAGATGTCGCGCCTCTCCGGCCAATTGCTGACCCTGTCGCGCGCCGAGCCGGGAAGCCGTCGCGCGCGGAGCGATCTGGTCGATCTCGGCACCATGGCGCGCCGCGTTCTGGACGATGTCGCCGAAGGCGCGCTCGCCAAGGGGATCGATCTCGGCCTCGACGAGGCGACGAGCGCCACCGTGCGCGGCGACGCGACGATGCTGGCCGAACTGCTGGTCAATCTTGTCGACAACGCCCTGCGCTATTGCCCCAAGGGAAGCACCGTAACCGTCGTGGTGCGGCGGGATGGCGAGACCGCGCTCTGCTCGGTGCAGGATAATGGCCCGGGTCTGCCTCCGTCCGAATGGGAGCGGATCTTCGAACGCTTCTATCGCGCACCCGATACGCAGGCCGAAGGCAGTGGCCTCGGCCTCGCGATCGTGAGGGAGGTCGCGACCGCGGCTGGGGGAACCGTGCTGGCGCGCAGAATGGAGGGCGGCGGCCTCGTGGTTGAAGTGCGCCTGCCTGCGGCGTGATCGTCAGCGGCGCGGCGCCCTCAATGGCTGTCGAACGGAACTGGCCGCCACTTCACCAGTCTATTCTCGACGATCGTGATGATCCCCTCGACCACGAGCGCGAGGACAGCCAGGATCACCATCGCGGCAAACACACCATTGGCGTTGAAACTGCCCTGCGCGGTCGAGATCAACAGGCCGACGCCCTTCTTGGCGCCCAGAAACTCGCCCACCACGGCACCCACCAGCGCGAAGCCGAAGCTGACGTGCAAGCTGGCCAGGATCCAACTCATGGCCGATGGGACGATAACGGCCCGGGTGATCTGAAACGGCGATGCACCGAGGATCTGGGCATTGGCGATCATGGCGCGGTCGGCTTCGCGCACACCTTGGAACGCATTGGCGAAAACCACGAAGAACACCATGACGACCGCCAGTGCCACCTTCGACGCCATCCCGAGCCCTAGCGCGATGATGAAAATGGAACCGAGCACCACACGGGGAATCGAATTGGCGACCTTGATGTAGGTCGAGAAGATGTCGGCCAGCAGCTTGTTACGGCCGAGAACGATGCCGCAGACGATGCCGCCGACCGCACCGATGAAGAAGCCGAGCAGGGTCTCTTCCATCGTCACCAGGATCTGCTCCCACAGCGGCCCCTGTGATGTGCCTTCGGTAATCCAGATCCAGACCTGGTCGGCGATGCCGGACGGGCTTGCGAAAAAGAAGGGGTCGATCAGACCAAAGCGCGTGCCGAGTTCCCAGCCGCCGAGGACGACGACCAGGATCGCAATGCGAGCCGTGATCACAATCTGGCTCCGCTGGCGCGAGGCGTGTCGGGCCGCGATCTCGAGGGTCGACGGGCTGGTCAGGGTGGCGGGCGGGTCGAGCGTCTGACCGATGACCGTCATGGATGCTCCTCAGGCGGCGGCCGCAGAGGCCTGGTTGTGGCTGCGCTGCACTTCTTCGCGCAAGTCGCCCCAAATGGTGCGGGCATAGTCGATAAAGGCGGGGTCGTAGCGGATCTCGGCCGTCACGCGAGGGCGCGGCAGGTCGATCGTGTAGACCGCCTTCACGGTCGCGGGGCCAGCGGTCAACACGTAGACCTTGTCGGCCAATGCGATCGCCTCTTCGAGATCATGCGTCACGAAAATCACGGAAGCGCCGGCATCTGACCAGAGGCCGAGCAATTCGTCCTGCATTAGCGTTCGGGTCTGGATGTCGAGCGCGCTGAAGGGCTCGTCCAACAGCAGGATTTTGGGCTGATTGATAAAGGTCTGGGCGAGGGCGACGCGCTTGCGCATGCCGCCCGACAGCTGATGCGGATAGTGCTTCTCGAAACGAGAAAGGCCGACGCGGGCGATCCAATCGCGTGCTTTGTCGTGCGCCTCGGCATTTCCGGCGCCGCGAAACATCGGCCCGGCCGCGACATTGTCGAGCACGCTACGCCAGGGAAACAGCGCATCGGCCTGGAACACGAAGCCGATGTCGCGGCTGATGCCGGTCACCGGCTTGCCGAACAAGCGAACCTCACCCTGATTGGGCCGCGCCAGCCCGGTGACGAGGTTGAGCGTCGTCGACTTACCGCAGCCGGTGGGGCCGACCACGCAAGTGAATTCGCCCGGCGCGACCGTCATCGAGAAGTCCCGCAGCGCCGTCATCACCTTGGCGTCAGGGGTGACGAACCGGCGCGTAACGTCGATGAGTTCGATAGCCGGGGTGGCGCCGCTCACTTGGCGGCGTCCACATAGGCGCTCGTGTAGGTCTTGGCGAGATCGACCGACTTGCCTTGCACATTCTTGGAAAAGCTCTGCAGCACCTTGAGCACCGTCTCGGGCCCATTCGCCGGCATCCGGCCATCGGTGGTGAACATCGCTTTGCCGTCGGCAAGCCCCTGCACGTAGAGCGCTTTGTCGCCGACGTAATAGTCCTTCGGCATCTGCTCCGCGATCTCGGCCGCGCTGTGGTCATGCATCCAGTGCAGCGTTTTCACCAGAGCGTTAGCGAGCTTCTGCGCCTCGTCCTTATGGCCGTCGAGCCACGCCGACTGCACGTAGAAGGACGCGGCCGGATAGGGGCCGCCGAGCGCCTCGGCAGTCTTGTCCGGGGTGCGGAGGTCGATCAGGACCTGGGCTTCGCCGCGTTTGACGAGCTGGCTGACGGTCGGCTCGGTCGTCATCCCGGCCTGGATCTGGTCCTGCTTCATGGCGGCTATGAACGTGTTGCCGGCCCCGACCGGCAGCAGGCTGTAGTCGCCGGCCTTGAGCCCGGCCCGCGAGACGATGAAGCGGGTGAGGAAATCGGTCGACGAGCCGAGGCCTGTGACGCCGAGCGTCGCTCCTTTGAGGTCCGCAGGCCCTTTCACCGACGCGGCGCTCTTGGTCGACAGCATCTCGACTTCGCCGGGCGCTTGGCTGAATTGCACCACCGACACGATCGATTTTCCCTTGGCCTGCAAGTCGATCGTATGATCGTAGAAGCCGACGACGCCCTGGACGGCCCCGGCCAGCAACTCGTTCTCGGCCTCGACCCCAGCGCGGCTGTTCACGAGGTCGACGTCGAGCCCCTGCTCCTTAAAGAAGCCCAGCCGTTCACACAGGACCGGCGGCAGGTAGATTTGTTTTTCCATGCCGCCCACGATGATGCTGATCTTATCGGCAGCATATGCGGCCGGCGAACCGCACAACGCGACCGCTACGGTCACGAGCTGCAGACGTTGCTTGGTGTTGAGCATGTCGTCACTCTCCCCGAGGTTTCTAGTTCTTGCCGTAGGCCAGCACCGTGAACGTATTGGGGTAGAAGGTGTTCGGGTAGAATGGCGAAACGCTGGTCAGGATCTTCTTGGTGGGGTCCGCCGACCCTTCGGCCGTGACGGCGTAGATCGTGCCGGTTTTGTGATCCATCGCCATGGTGCGAACGAAAGCGCGGGTGCCGAGCGTCTCCTCCGGCTTGTAAGTATCGGCATCCTGTTGCGCGAAGACGTTCAGGTTGGCGCCGAGGCCATTGGTCGAAAATATGCGCTTCAACGTGGGGTCGTAGGCCAGGCTGTCGGTACCGGCGCCGATCTCCGCGCTATAGACGACCGAACCCTTCGCCCCATCCAGCACGATCAAAGACGGCTTGACAGTACCTCGACCCCGGCAGCCGACGAATACCCTGTCGTCGGCCACATCGGCCGCGATGGAGGTCGGCTGGCCGCAGAGGGTCGCGACATCGATCTCGGCCAGCACTTCGCTGCCCGCCGTATCGATTTTGTAGATCTTGTCGAGATCCTGGGCGGCGAGGAAGAACGCCGTGCCGTCACTATCGGCCCCCTCGACCTTATGGCTGGGGACGTGCAAGTGGCCAACGTCCTTCATGGTGGTGGGATCGAGCATCACCAGGTCGGTCCCATCTTTGCCGCCAGCGAGGTTCACTACCAGCCGCTTGCCGACCGGGTCGAAATGGCTGGTATCGAGATCCTCGCCCACCTTGACCGGCGGTTTCGCGTCTAGGGTCGAGAGCTTGAATGGGATGATGGTGCCGTTCTCGTTGTTGGACAGCCCGAGATCAAGGTCAGGGATGATAACGGCGCCGTTCGAGCTTGCCTCCGCGGTACCATCGATGACCTTGACGACCGTATGGGTCGCGGGATCGAAGACCTGCAGACCTTCCTTGCGGTGGCCCAGGAACACGTGGTTCGCAACGGCATCGAATGACACATAATCCCAGCCCGACGCTTTGCCGTCGATCGTGGTGGCGGATTTGAGATGCCAGCCATCCTGAGCAACGGCCAGCGATGCCGGCAACACGGCGGCTGTACTCAACAGCGCCAAGACCACTGCGGTCCTCATGCGGTTCTCTCCCGAAAAACGGCAGCCGGTTGATCCAGCAGCGTCGATGTTGCGAGCAGACTAATCGGCTCAGCTTTCAGTCCGCTTTCAACACGCTCGAAACATTCGGAAAGTTGACGTCCTTTGCTGTGACGCAGCGAAGATCAGTCTTTCGAAAGTCCGGGCAGCAGAGGCGTATGTTCGATTTTGACGGACATTAAGGCCTCGGGTGAGATACCAAGCGACTTGAGGATCGTCGGTGCGACTTGCGAGGTCGCTACCGGTGTCTTCGACGCGGCCGCGGTCATGCCGGGGTTAGACACGATGAGTGCCACATTCGTATCCTCGAAGCTCAAACCGCCATGCTCTGCATTCTTGGTCTTCGACGTCGTGTAGATGGTGCCGTGGGTCGGACGCACGATGACGTCGGGCGTGCGGCCATCGATCCGCGGGTCGTTGAACGTGAGCTGGAGATTGTCGCCGCTGAGCACTTGGTCGATGAACAGAGCCTTGGCATTGATATTAAGGTACTCGGCCAAGACCTTAGACTTGCTTTGGTCCTCCAGCCATATTAGCGCGACATCGTCGTCCTGCACGAAACCACACGGCCCACTGTCACATTTTGCGGCCGACGCGAGCGCCTGGGCTCCGGCATTCGAGCCGGCGTCAGGTAGAGCTGCCACGAGATCGGCGAAATGGCCGGGCTTGTTGACCTTGACGGGATTGATTGGCGATTGGCCGTGCTTAGAGCTGACGATGAATAGAGTGCTGTCGTAGAGCTTTTGCTGCTTAAGTTCGCTGATCATGCTGGCCAAGGCAGTGTCCGTTTGCTCCAGGCCATAGCGGAGTACATCCGTCGGCGTACCGGCCCCATCCGCATAACCACCTGGCTGGCCCGTGTGGCCGCTGTGTGCGCATGATCCGTCCTTGTTGTCGCTCGCCAGCTTCTGCCCGACGCTCACGGCCTGAAAATCCATACCGAACACGGTTGGGACGCCAGCTCCGGCGGTTCCGTCGTGGCGGAGGCCATGGATCTCATTGATGATGGCCTTGACCTTTTCTTGATCGTTCAGAACTGTGCAATCGACGCTGGCGGTCGCGTCAATCCCGTTAAAGTTCGTGATTTCCGGCGTGTAAAGATCGTCGACTCCGTTACCGGACGGGCCGTTGACGAGATCGTAGGCCGGATGCTTGTCGGCCCAGGCCGTATGGCCGCCATTCTGCCTGACCACCTCAAATATCGTGTTTGTCTTTAAAGCCGAGTGCGGGTAGAGCGCGACGCATTTGCCGCTTCCATCGCGGAAGCGAGGTAACGCGGCCGGGTCAATGATGTTTTTGGAAATATGGTCCGCATCATACGCGTCGATGCTCTCGTCAAAAACCAGCATGCTGCCGGCTTTTCCGCTGCAGTCGACGTTGCTAGGGCTGTAAACGCTGCGCGAATAACTGACATCGTAGTAGAATTCATGCGTCACCGGAGAGCCGCCAGTTACCAGCGCCAAGAGACCTGGGAATGAATCCGACAACGATGGCGTGCTGGCGTTGCTGTACGTGGTGCCATGGCTGGCCAATTCAGCCAAGGCTGACGTCGGGTGGTCTTGGACGTATCGGGCGACATCGAGGGCATGAAGGCCATCGACACTGATCAAAAGAACATGCTCGATTTGGGCTGCCTGCACTGAACCGCAGACCATGATTCCAGCCAACAGCGCCAGCGTCATTGCTTTCAAGGTCATGATAGCCTCTCCAATCTTCATTGTCGAAAAGCCTGATCGCATCCTATCTCAGCGGTATGACAGTGATCTACGAGCGAGGAAAAGCGACAGCCGGCGTACGGGGACTGGATGGGACCGTGCCATCTGATGCCGACCAGACGCTGCAATCGTCGGCCGAAGCATCGTGATACAGGCGCATTAGCCGAGGAGGCAGAAGCTCAGCTTCGGTGAGACTTGACAGCTTGCGGGGCATTGAGCAGTTCACGAGCGAGCCGCGCGGGCCGATGTCAGATAAAGCCTTTGTTCGCAAGGGAAGCGCGACGACGGTGATCGTCCATGCGGCACCCGCGAAGGGCATACTGGCTTTTGACGGCACCAGCACGCAGGCTGATTGGACCGCTTTCAATTGCACGAAGCCGGCAATCCTATGGACGAGATGAGGCTCGTGATCCTTGAAGCAAAGTTCGTCATCGAGATATCGATCACAAGGCGTTCTCTCTCACCGCTTGCCGGCCATCACCGCAAGCCTGCAAGTGCGACGAAGCTGCTTGAGAAACTCCGACAGTGCGGGGCGCTAATGCTGCCCTCATTTCCAGGCGCTAGCTCAACGCCGCGCGGCGAAGTCGCTCCGCTTTGTTTCGGAGAATTCCTATCGTGAAACACCCGACCACCTCCACACTCTCGGCCTTTGCGCTTCTATGGGGTTTCGGCCAGCCCCTTATGGCGGCGACACCGACCCCACCCTCGCCAGGACTGTTGGCCGCTACGTTTCTAGGAGACTTGTCGTCTTACAAAGCGATCGCGGTTGACACACTGGAACTCATTAACAAAGGCGATATCACCGGCGCGCAGAAGCGCGGTACCGACCTCGAGACGGCCTGGGACAAGGCTGAAGACACGATGAAGCTCAGCGATCCAGCCAAGTGGCGCGTCATCGACAAAGCCATCGACCGCGTGCTCAACGCTCTTCGGGCGCCTCAGCCGCAGCAAGCAACCTGCGCGTCCGCACTCAACGATCTAATCAGCGCCATCAACAAGGGCGGCGCGGCATGATTGACGCGCCGGTTGGACGGGGAATGTACCCCTTTTCGGTGGATGCCTCCACGGGTCGCCGTCGCAAGCGTGGCCTCGTGCGCCAGCGCAGCAACGCAGCAGCATGCCTGTCGGCCCGATGTCTTCCGCCTCTGCACGACCGATATCCCGGATGAGAAGCGGATCGTCGCCTGCCCCGAAGCACGGACCAAGGATCTCAGCCCGGCGTGCCGGCTCGTGATCGATCCTCACCCCTCACGCGCTCCAAACCTGCACCGCTGCGGCCAGGCGGTGGTCCACTAACATACGGGAACCCGCCCCGAGCTCATGCTTGGGGCGGTTTTATTTTAACCGATGGTCATATCAACGTTGCTTTGCGGTCGAACGTTGATTGAAAGGGTTTTACTTCAGGGTCACACCTGACTTCGTCATGGCATCGGCGATCACCTTGTGACAGGTCGCGTCGTCGTCCTTCTTCATTGCAGCAACCGACTTGACGCTCGCGTCCTGCAGCGCCGACTTAGCGAGTGGGGTCAGCGTCGGCGATTTTAGGGCCGACTCGAGCTGGATCATGTCATTCTCGCAATCAGCATAAGCGAACGACATCGTGCCGCCGAAGGCGAGCGTCGCGAGTGCGAGGACGATTGATGTTCGGGTCATAGTAGGATCCTTCAAAGACAGAGAGTGACGCGCTTTTCTGTTACGCGTGGCCGTCAGCGCGCCTACCCGGCCACGCGGGGATCTCACGAACGCGCCGGCTCGGCGGTCACGTGGTCGGCCTTGCTGACGGTGAGATAGACCACGACCGCAGAGATCACCGCGAGAAAAACCAGGCTCGTGTTAACGGTGCCCCAGCCCCAGCCGCCCGCCAGATGCGGCTTAGCCAGGAGATCGCCAGTCGAGGCGCCAAGCGGGCGCGTCAGGACGTAGGCCGCCCAGAAACATAGGATCTCGTTAATCTTCAGAACGTAGTAGAACGCGGCGACGGCCGCTATCATGGCTGCAAAGACCACCACCGCCGTGCCATACCCCAGGTTGAGGCGCTCTGCGAGCAAATCGCCGACTGAGGTCCCGAGCGCAAAGGTGAACAGGATCGCGCCCCAATAATAGAGCTCACGCTTACGTGTCACGATCGAATGGATCGACAATGTTCCTTCGCTGCGATACCAAGCCGAGAAAACGAGGGTCAGGATTATTGCGAAAGCAATGGATGTCGTGACGAGACTGACGCCCATGCCGTCGACCAAGTTGTCGGAGATCAGCGTACCCACGACGCTGATGAGCACCACCGTGATCCAGTAGAGCGGCGGCCGATAATTGGTAGCGCGCACCTGAATGATCAACGCAACGATGAACACGGCTGTCATAATCCACGAGGTCACTGTAAGCCCGAGCTTCAAATTCGTGGTGAGAAGGTCGGCACCTGTTTCGCCGACCGTTGTCGCGAGAATTTTGACGACCCAGAACCAGATCGTCACCTGCGGAACCTTGTTGAGCAGCGTCGAGGATAATTTTGGTGCTGGAGCCATAGGGAACCGTCTCGCCGTTGAGACCACCCGCAAATGTCGTGGCGATCTGAGAAGAGCCGCAGGCTAGTCGCGCAGACTTAGGTGTCGATGAGCATCGGCGCGGAAGGTCCGTTCGGTACAGCTCATTCTCCGCTAAGTCTCCAAGCCTATCTTTGAACAACTCCGGGCTCATGTATCAGTAAGGCCGCTCATGCCGCCGGCAGACGCAAACCAGATGGTGTTCCAGTGGCTCTCCGTTCCCGATCCGACGGGCGCCACGCTGTTCTGGCTTTCGGCGCTGGCGCAGTGGCCGGTCTTCGGCCTTCCCGTTCTCCTGATCGGACTTTGGTTGTTCGGCTCGCGACCAAACCGGGAGGCTTCCGTCTTGGCCGGGATAACCGGCTGTGTGGCACTCCTGGCCGCGCATGTCGTCTCGACATTGATCGACCATCCGCGCCCCTTCATGGTTGGATTGGCCGCCAATCTCCTTGACCATGCGCCCGACAATTCTTTTCCGAGCGACCATGCGACGCTTCTCTTCGCAACAGCTGCGGCCTTCGCTTTTCGCCCCTTTCAACGAACGCTATGGCTTGGCGTTGCCGTAGCCACTGTCGGTCTCGCCGTGGAATGGGCGCGCGTGGCTCTTGGCGTTCATTTCCCCTTCGATATTTTTGGAGCTGCCTTCATCGCTGGATTGTCCGAGATATTGGTGACGAGCCGCGCCATGCGCTTGCCGCTCTTTATTGTGATGAAGACAAGCGAAACTATCCGGGATGGGCTGCCTCTCTCACCGGAAGACGACACGAGATCACTCTCGAAAAAGTTGAGCATTGATGCGCATCCTGATCGTTGAAGACAACGCCATGATCGGTCGGAGCCTTCGACAGGCGTTGCTCAATGAGGGCTTTTCGGTAGATTGGACAACCAGCGGACTCGACGGAGAAAGCTCGACGCGTATGGGTGCTTACGCGGCCATGCTTCTCGACCTTGGCCTGCCGGATACGACGGGCTTTGAACTCTTGAAGCGGCTTCGCAGCGGAGGGGACCAAACTCCGATTCTGATCCTAACCGCGAGGGACGCCGTTGCGGACCGGATCACGGGGCTCGACCTTGGAGCTGACGACTACATCGTCAAGCCGTTTGACATGGGCGAATTGGTGGCCCGGATGCGCGCAGTGGTTCGCCGACGCGCAGGGGTCGCGCAATCGATGCTGCAAACATCGGCTTTGACCCTCGATCTCGGCAACCACGAACTCGCCTTCGGAGGCGAGAAGCGCGTGCTCTCGTCCCGGGAGTTCGCCCTCATGCGTATTTTATTGGAGAGGCCGGGCACGATCCTATCACGCGGGCAAATCGAAGAACGCATCTACGGCTGGGGCGAAGAAGTCGAAAGCAATGCCGTCGACGTGCTGATCCACTCCTTGCGGAAGCGGTTCGGCAAGGCGCTGATCAACAACGTGCGTGGGGCTGGATGGATGGTAGCCAAAATTTGATCCGCTCCCTTCGTCAAACCGCCCTAATGTGGATGGCGGCCGTGATCACGGGCGTTGCGCTCACGGGAGCTGGTGCCTCCTACTTGTTCGCTTTGCACGAAGCCAACGGCTTCATGGACGGTCAGCTCAGGCAAGTAGCCTCGATCGCAGGCCCGCCCCTGCGGATCAAGACGTCGTTTTTCGGAGCAAGCGACCCTGAAGACAATCTCCGCGTCCAGATTTGGCCCGTGGATGGCGGGCTGCCTCAGACAGTCCCAGACGAGATCGGCATTCCGCGCCAACCGCGTGCCGGTTTTGCGACAATCGAAGTCGGACGCACCGGCTATCGCGTCTTCACCTCGATCGACGTGGCCGGCACCGTGCAGGTGTCGCAGGAAGTTGCGGTACGGCAGGAACTCGCCGAAAGCGCGGCTGTCCAAGCCGCTATCCCGCTCCTCTTTCTCATTCCAGTCGGCTTCGTGATTGTCGGGTGGAGTATGGGGCGGGCCTTAGCCGATCTGAAACTGCTCGCCACGAAAGTCGAGGGACTCCCGCCCGATAGCCGCGAGCCGCTCGATCTCGCCCAAGTGCCAATAGAGATCGCGCCGCTTGTCGTCGCTATGAATCGATTGATCGAGCGTCTGCGTGTCTCACTCGACCAGCAACGCAAATTCCTATCAGATGCCGCCCACGAACTTCGCACTCCGCTCACGGCACTCCGCTTGCAGATCGGCAATCTCGATGCGTCGGCGTCGACCGCCGACCCGATCACCATCGAAGATCTGCAACACGGCATACGGCGCGCCTCCACCCTGATCGAGCAACTGCTGCGCGTCGCTCGATACGACGCGGCGGCTGATGTCCACCAATGTATCGATGTCGATCTCTGCAGCATCGTAGTTGCGGCCATCGCTGATCATGTCGCGCTCGCCGAGAGCCGGTCGATCGACCTTGGAGTCACGGCACAGGAACCCGCACCCTTCTGCGGGGACCCTGGTGATCTGCGCATCCTCTTTGGTAATTTGATCGACAACGCCCTTAAATACACGCCGAACGGCGGTGTCGTCGATATCGCGGTGAGCGGTCGAAATGGGGCGGTCGGGATCACGATCACTGACACTGGACCGGGCATCGACCCCTCACTGCTGACGCGCGTCTTCGATCGATTTTTCCGCGGACCACCATCGACCGTCGATGGGAGTGGCCTTGGGCTTGCCATCTGCAGTTCGGTCGCCGCTCAACATGGCTTAACAATCACGCTCCGCAATCGATTAGATCGAACGGGCCTTTGTGTGCTCGTGAAGAGTCAGCCAGCGACGACACCGGCCCACTCGGCATCGGTCAATCCCGAAGCTACTCCGGCACCCTCGCGCATGAGCTGACGCACTGGACCGCCCCCAATCATCGCTATCTCAACTTCAGTCGCCAGACCGAGACCCTGATCGTCATGCTATCGCTGCCCTTCGTGCTCGTCGGCGGTCTGTGGCTGATGTGGTGGCTGGGCTTCAAGATGTCCGCCGCGGTCGTGGTGGGATTCATCGCCTTGACCGGCGTGGCGGCAGAGGCGGGCGTGGTCATGCTGATCTATCTCGACCTAGCGCTCGGCGAGGTGAGGGCGGCCTGCGAAACCCTCGGCAGCCGGTTCACCCGGGCCGACCTCGATCAAGCCATCATGCTCGGCGCCGTCGAGCGGGTACGCCCGAAGATGATGACCGTGGTCGCCATTATGGCCGGACTGGTCCCTATCTTGTGGAGCACCGGAACGGGGTCTGAGGTCATGCAGCGCATCGCGGTTCCCATGATCGGCGGCATAGTCTCCTCGACGCTGCTCACCCTCATCGTGATCCCGGCGATCTATGCCTCGATCAAAGGTTGGAACCTGCCGAAAGCCTGTCTGCAGGCCGAGCCGCAATCCGTGCGGCTACCGTACGGACAGGCGGCAGAGTGACGTTGTGTTACCCCTCGATGCACGCTTCGGGCTTTTACAAGACTAATGTCCCGACGCCCCATTCCGCGCCAGGCTTCGGATGATGGGACGTTCCGGACGATCGTTTCCCTCGCAGGCGTCCGCCAGGGCGTAGAGCACGTCGGCCATTTCCCGCATGTGAGCGATCCTCGTCTCTATTTCAGCCACGTGGGCCTGGGCGATCGACTTGACCTCCGAACCGGCTCGATCGCGATCGCTCCATAGCTTCAACAAGTCCTGGATGCGGTCGATGGAAAAGCCCAGGTCACGCGATCGACGAATGAAACGAAGACGGTGGACGTCCGCGTCGTCGTAGTCCCGATAATTGCTGGACCGGCGTCCTGCGGAAGGAATCAGCCCAATGGACTCGTAGTGGCGGATCATCTTGGCTGAGACGCCCGACGTCCGTGACGCTTGTCCGATCTGCATTCCTGGTCGCCTCGAATATAACGCTTGACCTTACTATTATGGGAAGGCGCAGGACGGCCGGGAAGGACAATTCCCATGAACACAACCGCACAAGACGAAACCAACGACGGCTGCTGCCAAAGCAACTGTGGCAAAGCGCAGGCGGCCATAACCCCGGTATCCGTTGCGGTCGTCAAGGACCCGGTCTGCGGGATGACTGTCGACCCGGAGACCGCCACTCAGAAGGCCGAGAATGCGGGTGAAACCTATTTCTTTTGCTCGGCTGGATGCCGAACGAAATTCGTGGAGGACCCGGCGAAATACGTTGCCCCCGACGACCCGGCTGCCGAAGGCATGCCCGTGAAACACACGGCCGCCGCGCATGGATGCGGGTGCGGTGGCAGGCACGGCACCCAGGCCGCGTCGCCGACCGATGGAGCGCCCAGTGAGGTCAAGGACCCGATCTGTGGGATGTCGGTGGACCCCGCGACCGCGAAGCACCGGGCCGAGCACGATGGCCGATCCTACTGTTTTTGTTCGGCTGGGTGCCGCACGAAATTCCTGGCCGATCCCGCGAAATATCTCTCGCCCTCGCAAGCCCCGGCGGTTCCGGCACCGGCAGGCTCGATCTACACCTGCCCGATGCATCCGCAGGTTCGGCAGGAGGGGCCCGGCAGCTGTCCGATCTGCGGGATGGCGCTGGAGCCGCTGACAGTCACGGCGGAAGCACCGCCCAACCATGAGCTGGCGGACATGACCCGCCGCTTCTGGATCGGGCTTGCGCTGGCGTTACCGATCTTCCTGCTTGAGATGGGTGGCCACATCCCCGGGCTGGGCCTGGACAGGCTCGTTCCTCCCCGGATCTCGACCTGGATCCAATTCGCACTGTCCACCCCGGTGGTCCTTTGGGCGGGTTGGCCGTTCTTTGTCCGTGGGTGGACCTCGGTGGTTCACCGCAACCTCAACATGTTCAGCCTCATCGCGCTCGGCACCGGGGCCGCGTACCTCTACAGCCTTGTGGCCGCCTTCGCGCCGGGGATATTCCCCGCCGGGTTCCGCGAGATGGGCGGGATGGTCCCGGTCTACTTCGAGCCGGCGGCGGTCATCGTCGTCCTCGTGCTGCTCGGCCAGGTCTTGGAGCTTCGCGCCCGCGACCAGACCGGAGGTGCGATCCGCGCGCTTCTGAACCTCGCGCCCAAGACCGCGTGGCGGGTCGCGGCGGGTGGAGCCGATGAGGAAGTTCCCCTGGCCGATGTGCAGGTCGGCGACACCTTGCGGGTACGGCCCGGCAGCGGCGTGCCGGTCGATGGCATCGTGCTCGACGGCCAGGGTGCCGTGGACGAGTCGATGGTCACGGGCGAGTCGATGCCCGCTGGCAAGCGTGCCGGGGACAAGCTCATCGGCGGAACAGTGAACGGGACCGGGTCCATCGTCATGCGCGCCGACAAGGTCGGTTCGGATACGATGCTGGCACGGATCGTCCAGATGGTCGCCGAGGCGCAGCGCAGCCGTGCTCCGATCCAGCGCATGGCCGATCTCGTCGCGAGCTACTTCGTGCCTGCGGTGCTGGCCGTGGCTGTCCTGGCCTTCGGCGCTTGGGCCGTCTGGGGCCCGGCTCCATCTCTGGCCTACGGGCTCATCGCAGCCGTTTCGGTGCTGATCATCGCCTGCCCCTGCGCCCTCGGGCTCGCCACGCCGATGAGCATCGGCGTCGGGGTCGGCAAGGGCGCGGGCTCCGGCATCCTGATCAAGTCCGCCGAGGCGCTGGAACGCCTTGAGAAAGTGGACACGCTGGTGGTGGACAAGACAGGCACCCTGACCGAAGGCAAACCCAAGGTGACGGCCATCGTGCCTGCCGCAGGATTATCGGAGAGCGAAATCCTAGGCCTCGCCGCAAGCCTTGAACGATCGAGCGAGCATCCGCTGGCCGCCGCGATCGTGGCGGCGGCGAAGGACCGTGGCATTTCGATCAAGGATCCGATCGACTTCGCCTCGGTGACGGGCAAGGGCGTCACCGGCACGGTCGGCGGCAGAAAGGTGGCGCTCGGCAATCAGGCGCTGATGCTGCAACTCGGAGTGGGCTCCGGCGCTCTCGACGCGAAGGCGGACTCGCTGCGCGGCGATGGCGCGACCGCGCTGTTCATGGCGGTCGACGGCGTCCCGGGAGCGGTGATCGCCATCGCGGATCCGGTTAAGCCGACCACGGCAGCCGCGCTCGACACCTTGCGGGCCGATGGCATCCGGATCGTCATGCTGACGGGTGACAACACGGCCACGGCCCAAGCGATCGGACGGCAACTGGGCATCGCCGATGTGCAAGGTGACGTGTTGCCCGAAGGCAAGCATGCCGCCGTCGTCAAGCTCAAGGCGGAGGGGCGTGTGGTGGCCATGGCCGGGGATGGCGTGAACGACGCCCCCGCGCTGGCGGAGGCTGACGTCGGCATCGCGATGGGCACCGGGACGGAGGTCGCGATCCAGAGCGCCGGCGTTACGCTCGTCAAGGGGGACCTGGCCGGCATCGCCCGCGCCCGGACGCTGAGCCGACTGACGATGAGCAACATCCGGCAGAACCTCGTCTTCGCCTTCGCCTATAACGTGATCGGCATTCCGGTGGCCGCCGGGGTCCTCTACCCGGCCTTCGGCATCCTTCTGAGCCCCATCGTCGCCGCGCTCGCGATGTCGCTGAGTTCGGTTTCCGTCATCGGCAACGCCCTGCGTCTGCGTTCGGCGCGGCTCGACTGATCTCACCTGATCGCTGGAAACGACCAGAACGTTGTTGTAGGGTCTTCGTCGAATGGAAACTTTCTACGCCTTCGTCCGCCGGCTCAGCGTGAGTTTGATGCTTCTGGCGATCGTGGCACTCGCGCTCCAAGCGGGTGGCACATCGGCGTTCGCCTTCGGCGGCGTCAGTGATTGCCCGAACGATGTCCATGTCGCGACTTCCATCTTTCATGGAGACGAAGCCGCAGCCGTGGATCGCGGTGACGGCGGGCACGTCCACACGGCGCCCTGCAAATCGGCCTGCTGTCATGCGGCGTGCTCGTTGGCCATGTTCGCCGAGGGGTTCCCGTTGCTCGTGCCGGCCCCGGTCGCGAGCGGCATCGTCGCCCTCGTTGTTCGCGTCGACGCCGGCATAGACCCGAAGGGTCTGTCGAGGCCCCCGAGAACCCGGCCCTCCGTCTAGGGCGGCGGAAGCCGTCGAGAGCCGCGAATGGTGCGCGCTCGACTTTTTACCTCAACCCATCGAACACCCTGCGTCTCCCGACGGCTCACTCGCCGTCGCGAACGCGGTGCGCGCCCTTAAAAACGGGCTGAAATGGCCGAGCGTGCAGCGCCGGCTCCATCACTCAAGGAGAAACCACATGAAGACCATTCTGAAGGCCGCGCTTATTGTCACAGTCCTGGGCGTACCCGCCATGGCCAGCGCAGAGGACATGAAGATGGACATGGGCGGCAAAGCGGGGACACCCGCCGACAAGGCGTTCACGGCGTCCATGCAGACGATGATGAAAAATATGGACGTGAAGCCCACGGGCAAGACGGACAAGGACTTCGTCCTGATGATGATGCCCCACCACCAGGGCGCCATCGACATGGCGAAGGTCGAGCTGCAGTACGGCAAGGACCCGATGCTCCGCACCCTGGCGACCGACATCGTCAAGGCGCAGGAGAAGGAGATCGCCGAGATGAAGGCTTGGCTCGCCAAGAACTAGGCCAGGTCGGCAGTGGCCATCGGCGGGGGAGATGCAGCCGGACAAGCCCTCAATGTCAGGGTGGGCCCTTCGGGGTATGCGCGCGTGCAGATCCTCCTGCACTGGCTGGTGGCCGCCCTGGTCGTGGTCCAGTACGCGACGAGCGGCGCCATCGTGCGAACGCACGCCGTCCACATGATCGGGCAGCGGCAGGACCCCACCGACCTGCTGCTGCACGGCCTGCACCTCAAGCTCGGGCTGGGGCTTGTCGCCCTCATGGTCGGGCGGCTGGCGCTTCGGCTCTGGATCGGGGCGCCGATGCCTGGAGGCACCGGATCGGCGTGGGCGACCTGCACGGCGCGCGTCGTACATGCCGCCTTCTACGCGGTGCTGATCTGCGAAGGGCTGACGGGCGCCATCGCGTCATACTTCTGGTGGCCCATCAGCCTGGCCCACGTGATCATTTTCAAGATCCTCCTGGCCTTGGTCACGATCCACGTCGCCGCCGTCCTCTGGCATGCGCTCGTCCTCAGGGACGCCACGTTGCGGCGGATGAGCCCGCAATGATTGATCGAATGACTTCGAAGCCTCGGGCTCGCACGAGCCGGTCCGCAACTGGGAACCCGCCGATGTCGCCGATGTTGAGAGTGGCTCTCTGGGCCGGATCGTTGGGCATCGCCGCGGCGATGTCGGCGGCGCCGGCGGACGCTCATCCCCACGTGTTCGTCACGGCCACGGAGGAGGTGCTGTTCGCCCCCGATGGGCAGGTCACGGGCATCCGGCATGCCTGGCGCTTCGACGACATGTACTCGTCCTTCGTCACCCAAGGCCTCGGGCCCGAAGGCGCCGTCCTGACCAGGGAGCAAATGGCGCCGCTGGCCAAGACGAACGTCGAGTCCCTGGCGGAATTCGGCTTCTTCACCGTCGTCAAGGCCGGGGGCAAGCAAGCCGAGTTCGGCGCCCCGGTCGACTATTGGCTTGAGGAGAGCAGCGACAAGCTGGTGACCCTCCATTTCACGCTGCCGCTCAAGGTCCCGGCCATGGCCAAGCCCGTGCTGTCGCTGGCCGTCTACGACCCCACATACTTTGTGTCCTTCAACCTGGCGGAGAAGGACCCCGTGTTGCTGAACGCCGCTCCGAACGGCTGCTCCTCCTCGGTGTCCAAGCCGAAGGCGCTCGACTCCGGCGACAATCAGAAGCTCTCGGAGGCGTTCTTCAGCAACATGTCGCCGGGCGTGGACTTCGGTATCAAGCTGGCCGAGCGCGCCATCGTCGCCTGCCCGTGATCGTGATCGGACCTCCGATGAACAGCAAGATGGCCCGCCTCGCGACCTGCTTTGGTGCCCTCGCGGTGGCTTGTATCGCGAGCCGCACCCCCGCTCTCGCCCAGGCCCACAACCCGTTCAGCGTCGGAATTTCCGAAGGAGGCGGGAGCGCATCCGGCATCGCGGGCTGGCTTCTCGCCAAACAGGCCGCCTACGAACAGATGCTCTCCGGCGCGGTGCGGGCCGCGAAGGCGGACGGCTCGGCGCTGTGGATTCTTTCGGGCCTCAGCTTCCTCTATGGCGTGTTCCACGCCGCCGGCCCGGGACACGGCAAGGCCGTGGTCGCCTCGTACATGTTCGCCAACGAGCGAGCGTTGAGGCGCGGGGTCATCATTTCGTTCCTCGCGGCGGCCTTGCAAGGCGTCGTGGCCATCGCCCTGATCGGCGTCTTGGCGCTCGTCTTCCACGCGACCGCGCAGGTTATGAAGGATGCGGCCCGGATCGTGGAAAGCCTAAGTTACGCGGGCATCGCCCTCCTCGGTCTGTGGCTCGTCTGGCGCAAGGGCGTGGCTTTTCTTCGGGCATGGCGGGCGCACGCACGACCATCCGGCGGCGATACTTCGATTTCGGCTCCCGGCCACGCTCGGCCTCCCGCGAACGAGTCGATGGCCGTCGTGGAATCCGATCACCGTCACGATCACGATGAAGCCTGCCGCTCCTCGCATGGGCTTGGCCACGTGAGCCACCCGATCGTCCCGCTGGCACACACGCCGCACGGCGTGGCCGGGCATGTCCACGACGATCACTGCGGACATTTCCACGCCCCCGATCCCGCGACGCTCGGGGACCAATTCTCCTGGACGAGCGCCCTGATGACTGTCGTCGCCGCAGGACTGCGGCCTTGCTCAGGAGCCATCCTGGTGCTCGTCTTCGCGCTCGCTCAAGGTTATTTCCTCGCCGGTGTTGCGGCGACCTTGGCGATGTCCCTGGGAACGGCGATCACGACTAGTGCGCTGGCGTGCCTCGCCGTCCTCGCCGGGGGTCTTGCAGTCCGGCTGTCGGGAGGAGGATCACGTCGAGGTGAGCTTGTGCTGCGTGCCCTGGAGGCCGGAGCCGGTGCACTGATCCTTCTGCTCGGAATCGGCCTCTTCCTGGGCGTGATGAGCACGGGCGCGTAATCGATCGATACCATTTGGATAACCCGACCCTGGCCAGCAGCCTTCCAGACATTCAGCACCCGAGACAGCGCCGACCGGGCCTAGAATTCGACTCGGCGAGCCGTGCGAATTCTCGCGATTCGGACGCAATGTGATGTCTGCTGGCGGGTCGAGGCCGCAAACTCCCGAACAACACTGATAGGCGCAGAGCCGCCAATTCAGGTCTGATCGATGATCAGCGTCAGCTTTGGTCGGCAGTGAACCCTCGGCGACTAGACAAGGACAGTCTTCAGCATCTGGTCGCCTGATCCGAAGCAAGAAATGCGCTCACCTGATCGATGGCGATGTCGAGATCGCGGTCGGACAGAGACCTTGCAATCTCGCGTAGACGAGCTTCCTGCAACATACGCTCCGCAGATCGTGAGGAACCGCTGTCCTCATCAAAAAACTCGGCGACGGGGACGCCCAAGATGCGTCCGAGCTCGACGAGGGTGTCGAGGCTAGGGAGCTGAAGACCCCGCTCGATGTTGGACACGCTCTCAGGGGTTCGCCCGATCTGAGCCGCCAACTCCTCCTGGGTCAGGTCACGGTACTGCCGGGCAGCCCGCACCTTCAGCCCCAGAACCTTTTTCAGTGCTCCACTCATCGCCCGAAGCTTGACTTCGAGAGTGGACCTTGACCACGAAGTAAACTTCGTTCATCACCTTTCCTGACGAAGCCGAGTTCTAATTCCAAGCATTTGTTGAAGCGCAGCCACGTGCGAGTGCGGCTGCGAAAATGGAGCCCGGGCGATCTTGTTGCATTGCAAATGCCGGCCTGTGCAAATTGTCTCTTTCGGCGATGGCCAAACACCAGCCGCGATGTCTATCGCCCTTGATGGCCAGCAATACCGCTGCGCCAGAAACTTCGCACCGGCCGCCGTGAACCTCCGGATATCACTGGAGACTTGAGAACATGAGCGGGACCCCGAACATCAGCCTGATTGCACGACTGAAGGCGCGCTATGACGCCCGACGTGCCACAGGCAAAACACTTTCGGCGAAGCATTTCGCGCTGATCGGCTTTATCGTGCCGGCCGTTTGGTCCGGCTACCACGCCATGCATCATCAAAGCACGAACGAAGAGTTGGCCTCGTCGTTCGTGCCTGGCGTCCTCCCAAGCTGTGACAGCGACGCCGCCCGTGGGCTTCTCATCGGCGCCCTCGAGGATGCACCTTCAGCCAAGAAGACGGGTGGCAAAGTCGCGAAGCTCGGCGACATCAAGGAGACCGGCTTCGTCCCGGTGAACAGCAAGGGCTCCGAGCTCCGCCTGTGTACCGCGGACGTGTTCCTAAACGTCGGTCGCCACGATGTGTCCTTCACGCTGCAGTGGACCAGCGCCACCAAGGACGAGCTGTGGATCGAAGCCGACTCGCCATTCTGAATTCATATCAGTCTTTTTTCACCCTCATCACACAGTTGCGGGAGACAAAACTTGTCGACGCTCAGCACAATTTTCAGCACGACTTTCGCCATCGCCGCCATTCTCGCAACCACGACCGGCAATGTTCGAGCTGCCGAGGCGAGTGCCACCCTTTCGGCCTATCCTTGTTCCGCTGTGGACCCGGAGCTTTACACCCACCAACGCTGGATCACCGGATCGACCCCTTACGGCATCGCAGTCGAGCAGTGGGACCAAGCAGCCTTCGATGCCCTGAAACAGCGCATGACCGCATGCATGACGTCGAGCAACCGACAGCGCACGCTTATGATGCTGAATTACCTCGAAGGGCCCTATAGTCCCCAGGCTCAAGTTTTGCGCCAGCTCGACACGTCGAACACCAAGGCCGCACAAAGGGCAGCCTTCGTCACCGAGCTCAAAACCGAGATGGCTTCGGCCGCTGCCGACACCACGCCGAGGAGCCGTCGCAATCGGTTGACGACACTCAGTTCGAAAATCGATCTCAGCACACTGCCGGCCGATCAGAAAATGGATCTTCGTCGCCTGTTGACCCAACGGATCAAGGAGGCGGCTGAACGGGATGCAGCGGCTGCTGTCGCCGCTGAACAGGTCGCGCAACAACAGCGTGCTGCCGAAACCGAAGCTGCAGATGCCGAGAAGGTAGCTGATGAGAAGCAAGCCGCCCAGCAGCAGGCTGAAGACAGCCGTAAGCAGCTCGAAGAGCAAGTGGAGGTCAAAGCGGCTGCCGCGGAGGCTGCACGCAAGCTCGCGCAACAGCAGGCTGAAGCGGCACGCGTGCAGCTGCACGCCGAGGCTCAGGCGCAAGCAGCTGCGGCCGAGGCTGAAACCTATTATCAGCAGCGTCTTCCCAAGCTCAGTCCGGATCTTATTAATTTTCTGACCAGAAACCCGAGTCTCAAGTCGCCACAAGCTTCATCTTCAGTTCAGGCCTCGCTTGCGATCGTCGACACGATGGCGTTCGCGCTCGATGTCTGCCACGAGAAACTTGACGAGTTCGGACCCGAGTGGGCCGAAATGCAACGAAGGCTTGGCCTGCTGCAACAAGTCCTGATCAGCTACGACGACGTGACGCCAGCCGAGATCGCGAAAGGAGCTCGCGATCGACGCACAAGGTTGGACAGCAACAGCTTCAAGGAACAACTACTCGGCAATGTAGCGTACATGCGACAAACGTGCGGGCAGGCAGAGATTATCACGAAAAACATGTTCGATTTTTCTCGATAGCTTCTTGAACTCCAAACTCTAGCGGCGACCGCGGGTCGCAAGAACGATCGTCTTGCCATGAAGCTTGCTGAGACTCTCCCATCTTCAAAGGCAAGCTCATGCATGCGATCACACCCGCTGACGTCATCGACCGTGCTCGTGGCGCTCTCCTCGGGCTAGCCGTCGGCGACGCGCTCGGCACGACACTCGAGTTCACGCGGCGGGACAGTCGGCCCAGTCTCGACGACAAGGACCCGGTCAAACTGGACGCGGCCCCGAGTGGCTGCTCGACCAGCGTGTCGAAACCGCAGGACCTCGATCCCTCCGACAAGCAGAAACTATCAGAGTCGTTCTTCTCGAACCTTTCGCCCGGGATCGATCTTGGGCTGAAACTCGCCGCTCGCGCCATCATCGCCTGCCCTTAATCATGATTCCCATGCGCGACTGAATCCAGCTTGCTCAATCGTTGACCTGGACCTTGGCCGATCTTCTGACATGGGCAATCCTGGGCCGCTTCGCCGCCCACTCATTACAAGTTGGCTCACGCGTAGGCCGTCCAGCTCTTTGGACGCCCGTCCCACACGTGCGCCGTCCTGACATCGTCAATGCGTACCGTCCGGCGTTGGCCGCCGACGCGCCGGCGCAGCGGCTCACCCTTATAGGCGTCGAGCGCCGGCATGGCTTTACCCGTCGACCATGACTCTTTCCCCGTGCTCCCGTCCGCCTGCGCGATGGCCCTGACCTCGACCATGCACCGACCGAACAGCCCGGTGACCTGGTAGAAGTCCACGTTGGTCTGGTCGTAGCCCCACGACGCCACCAGCACGTGCCCGACTTCCAGGCCGTGCGGCTTCGACGCGAGGACTCGGCGCTCCGCCCTCCGCGTGGCAGCCGGGCGGTAGCTCTCAAGGTGCCTCCTGACGGCCTTCTCCCGTGCTGCTTCGTCCGAGAACACTTGATGCCAATCGGGCTTCGTCGCCTTGCCGTGGAACGCCAGCGCAGCCGGCCTTTTCTTCCCCGCAGCGTAGACGAACACGACCGCGTCGCTCGCCTGTCCGTTATCCTGGTCGCCCCGCTCGGCACGTAGGCGTCCCGTGTCAACGTAAACCTTGCCATTCCCTTGTCTCCCACTCGCCGTCAGGCGGCCTACCCGTCTGCCGGCTTGCCACGTGGCGAACCGCGAGGAGGGAGGGGGCAAGGTCGCTACTGGGAGGGGGGATCGCCCACCCGGGGGCTTAGCCGGAGCGGACGCGAAGCGGGTCTGCACGGGAGCGAGACGAAGGGAGCAACGGAAGACTGGGGACACCCGGCAGGGGCCTTGTGGGGAGGGAGGGCCGCGCGCCTCCCTCCTTCTTGACGGCAAGTGCTAGCTAGGATCGTGATTGATCACAGCGGTTTCTTCACTTTCCCTCACAGGGCGTAACCGAAGCGTCACAAAGCCAAAGCTGCATTCGATTCCATGTAATCCTAATGGAGCAGACCGATCTCGCCCGCGGCGTCGACGTCCAGGTCGAACAGGAAGCCAATAGGGTACAAACCTCGATGTTACGGAGCGTATTGTCGTCGTGCCGAAGGCTTGAGCCCTCTGCGGCGTGGAGACGCGTGTGGCCTCAGGTCACAATTGGGATTCATATTTTTTGAAACGTTGTCGCCTGATGCTGCTGGATTGTTTATCGGTATGCTTGTCAAGCCATCCTCTTCAGCGACTTCGATTAATACAGACGACCTTCGGCTGCGTCATGTCTTCGTACGCAAACCTAACGCCTTCCCGTCCCATGCTACCGTACTTGTATCCGCCGAAAGGCATAGCATCGAAGCGGTAGTCAGAAGAGTCATTAATCATGATACCGCCTGCCTCGATCAGATCGGCGGCGAGCATGGCCGTGCTAAGGTTTTCGGTGAAGATGCCAGCATGAAGCGCGTACTCCGGCGCATTGGTGATCGCAATCGCGTTATCGAGATCGTCGAAGGCGTCCAGAAGAACCACGGGGGCGAAGATCTCTTCACGCCAGGCCGCGCAGCTTCGTGGGGCGGCTTCAAGAACGGTGGGCCGGAGACAGGCGCCATCAAGGCCTCCACCAGCGAGCAAGGCTGCCCCCCCTGCAAGGGCCTCGTCGATTAGCGCCAGGACGGATCGCGCATGCTCTTGGGAGATGAGCGGTCCTATGTCGGTGTCTGGTTCGGAAGGGTCGCCGACCTTGAGCTTTAGCGTTTCCGCTACGAAGGCGTCTCGGAACCGCTGGTAGACGGGTCTTTGGATCAGGATGCGTTGCGTGCCGATGCAGTTCTGTCCGGCGGCCCAGAAGGCACCTGAAACGCAGGCAGTGACGGCCGTGTCGATATCGGCGTCAGCCATGACGATCACGGCCGCGTTGCCGCCGAGATCCATGGACAACTTCTTCAAACCTGCCGAAGCAGCTATGCGCTCTCCCGTGCGAAAGCCGCCCGTGAACGTCACCATGCGAACCGAGCGAGAGGAGACGATCGCCTGACCAAGAGCGCCATCGCCGACCGCGACGCAGAGGACATCCTCGGGGAGTCCGGCTGCCTTCAACGTCGCGAGGAGGCGAAGAGCGCTGAGCGGCGTTCGTTCGGACGGCTTTAGGATGATCGAATTCCCGCCGGCCAAAGCCGGCCCCACCTTGTGGGCAACCAAGTTCAAGGGATCGTTGTATGGCGTGATAGCTGCAATCACTCCCAAGGGCTCGCGAGAAAACCATCCCTGCCGTCGCTCACTCCCCGCGAAGGCGTCGAATGGAATGACTTCGCCGGCGTTGCGCCGCGCCTCTTCCGCAGAGAGGCCCAAAGTGTTGATGCAGCGTGCCACCTCTCGACGAGCCTGCTTCAGAGGTTTGCCGGCCTCCGCGACGATCAGGTCCGCATAGCCCGTAGAATCGGCTTCGACGAGCTTGGCCGCACGGTCGAGAATGGCACCCCGTTCAGCGCGCGATAGCTGTTTCATAGTTGCGAAGCCGACCTGAGCTTGGTCGACGAGAAGACTTGCAAGACTGGCATCGAACCGAGGTACGGCGCCGATGATCCGCCCGTCGTACGGACTACGTACCTCGATCGAGGCGTCATCAGACATCACGAATGGTCCTTTGTACGGGAGGGCAAGCACGGTCCGGCCGATCGCCGCCCGCTGGTGGCGTGATCCAACCGGCACTCCTTCCGCGCTGCTGATCCGACTGGCGTCGAAGCGTTCGGTGCGCCCGGCCTCACCTGTCCTGGTAAGTCGACCGGCCTCGCTTCTAATCCTGGGAAACCCAGAGCTTCCGGGTGGTTTCGATAACGCGCCACACGCCCTCAAATCCAGGCTGCATGACGAAGCTATCACCAGCCTCGATGCGCCGTGGCGGCAGACCACTCTCCACCAGCTCGGAGACGCCGGACAGGATCGTGCAGAACTCCCAGGTCGAACCCTTGATGGCCTGATAGGCGCCTGGAGTCGCTTCCCAGATTCCTGCCCGGACCCGTCCGTCGGGAGTCGCGGAGATGTCCCACGTCTTGAAACGTGGATCTCCCTCCACCAACCGTTCCGGCAAGGGCTGCCCAAGTCGCGGTTCCGGTGCGTTCTCGGTGTCGAAAAAGGTTAACTTGCTCATGATGGAAGCTCCAGGTGAGAGAGTTACGAGGCCTGTCCGGAAGCCCAGCGTCGGAGATCGGTGGCATCGGCGCGGCCCGCGAGGACCTCAACCGTGCGTTCCCCTATCAGGGGGCCGAACTTGAACATCTGCCCATCACAGTTCGTGACGACCGCTGCTTTGCCGGATTGCGTCACGTGGAAGTGTCCGGTCCCATCCATCACGTAGTAACCGACCGCCATTCGTACTGGCCGGTAACGTTCAGCATTGCGCAGGTATGGCCTGAAATGGGCAATGACCTCGTGGCCTTCCTCGACCGAAGCGGCGAATCCATCGCTCGGCTTCGCAGCGCGTCGATGCGCACCGGAGCCGAACTTCAGCCCGGTGCCACCCACGGGCATCAGGGCATAATTGTCGCCTTCGCCAAGGTCCGTCAGGCATGGGCCGGTCTGCCAATGCGGCATGTCTTCCGCGGGCGGGTCGACGTAGCAAACAGCCTGGCGGTAGGTCGGCATTGCCGCGAAGCGGGGGAGGAGTGTCGGCAGCCATGCACCGGCCGCGATGACTAGGGCGTCTCCTTGCAGCGTTTCACCGCCTTCGAGGATCACGGTCGCGGAAGCCTCGTCTACGGCGTCGACGCGACGATGTTCGCGGCAATTGGCTCCTCGGGCGAGAACCCATTCGGCCAAGCCCGTCACGATCCGATCGGCGAAAAGCACGCCCCCGTCATGGTTCAGCAGCCCCCAAGCCCCTTCCGGGAGAGACAACTGAGGGCATAGCGCCTCGATCTCCGCAGCACGAAGCCGTTCATGGGGAATGTCTATCCGCTCGAACGTGGACGCAGACCGGTCAGTGTAATCTCCAGGGCGAGTCGACACCCCCAGAGTCCCCGTCCTGTGAAAGTGGGTGACGCCGAGATCGTCCCACACTCGCTCCCAAGCCTGGAAGGCCTGATCGACCATTCGCGTGTAGCCGATGGCATCGCCGTACTGATAGCGAATGAGCCGGTGGTGATCGAAGGATGCGCCCTGCGGATGCGGTATCGGGCCCTGTTCGACGATCGTAACCTGATGTCCGCAGAGTAGCGCTGCGCGGGCGCAAGACAGCCCGACTATCCCAGCGCCGACGACGATGAGCTTCATGGTGTTCTCTCGAAGAGGAGGTCTACAGGCTGGAAGGATCGTTCAGGCTCCGCTCGGCGCATTCCATGGCACCCGCTTCCAGCGCCACCTCACGTCGAGAAACGACTTCTGACCGCGAAGTCGGCGCTCCACCACGCGCACTATTCCTAGTGCGGCGAAGTTGATTGCCAGGTAGAACACCGAAGCCATGACGAAGACTTCCATCACCGCAAAGGTTTCGCTCATCATGCGCTTTGCATAACCGGTGATCTCAAGAACCGTAATCGTAGAAGCGAGGCTCGACTCCTTGACGATGATGGCCACCTCGTTGCCATACGCTGGCAAGGCTTGCCGTAGCGCCAACGGAAAGCGAATGCGGATGAGGGTCGTCCAGGACGACATTCCACAGGCCTGCGCTGCTTCAGTCATTCCACGTGGCAGGGCCATAAACGCGCTGCGGAATATTTCGGAAGTGTAGGCGATGGTGTTCAAGACCACAGCCAAGATCGAGCAATGCAAGGCGTCACCGATCAGCCACCACAGAGACGGGATGTGTCGTACGGCGCTGAACTCACCAAGCCCGTAGTATAAGATGAATATCTGCACAAGCATCGGCGTGCCGCGGAAGACCAACGCGTATGCATCGAAAACCCGACGCAGAAGCCTATGTTGGGACAGGCGAGCGAGGGCGGCTAGTAGGCCGATGGGAAGGCCAAACAATACGCCGATAATAGCGATTAGTACGGTAAGGCCAGCACCTTTAGCCAAGACAGGCTGATCGGCCCCCATCGGGTGGTCCGGGTTGATTGTTAGTTCATGGTCGGCCTGGGCGCCACCCTGAGCATGGCCGGCGGAGATGGTCGGGGTTTCGCAGCCGGCCATGCGGCGAAGGCGGGCACGAAGACCTCCGGCGCCGGGGGCTTGTAGCCGATTGATCCGTGCGGGCGCACAGTATTGTAATGCCTTCTCCAGCTTTCGATGATGACCTGAGCTTCCTTGAGCGAGTAGAAGATCTCTCCGTCGAGCAGCTCGTCTCGGAAGCGAGCGTTGAACGACTCGACGTAGCCGTTCTCCCACGGGCTGCCTGGGGCAATATAGGCGGTCTTTGCTCCAACCGCCGTGATCCAGTCTTGCACAGCCTGGGCGATGAACTCGGGGCCGTTGTCCGAACGGATGTGACCAGGCACGCCGCGCAGGATGAACAGGTCGGACAGAACGTCAATGACGTCGGTCGAGTTGAGCTTGCGCGCGACCCGGATGGCCAGGCACTCCCGGGTGAACTCGTCGACGACATTGAGGGTCCTGAACTTGCGGCCGTCATGCGTGCGATCCTCGACAAAGTCGTACGACCAGACGTGATCGCGGTGCTCGGGCCGGAGGCGAATGCAGGAGCCGTCGTTGAGCCAGAGACGTCCCTTCTTCGGCTGCTTGGCCGGCACCTTCAGCCCTTCGCATCGCCAGATGCGCTCGACCCGCTTGTCGTTTACCAGCCACCCGGCATCGCGCAGCAACGCCGCGATCTTGCGATAGCCGTAGCGGCCGTACTGCCGCGCCAGCTCGATGATGTCGCCCGTCAACGCCTCTTCGTCGTCAAAGCCCCGCGGCGCCTTGCGCTGCGTCGAGCGGTGCTGACCGAGCGCCGCACAGACGCGGCGCTCGGAGACAGGCAAATGCTGTCGCACATGCTCGATGCAGACGCGCCGGCGCGCGGGGCTCAGAAGTTTCCCGAGGCCGCCTCCTTCAGAATCAGCTTGTCGAGCGTGAGGTCGGCGATCGCCTTGCGAAGCCGCATGTTCTCCGTCTCCAGCTCCTTCAGGCGCTTGACCTGGTCAAGCTTCAAGCCGCCGAACTCCTTCCGCCACCGGTAGTAGGTGACCTCGGTCACCCCGATCGAGCGAACCGAGTCCGCAACGGTCTTCCCCTGTGAGACCAACACGTCGACCTGACGCAGCTTGCTCACGATCTCTTCAGGCTTCGGTCGTCTTCCCATCGATCCATCCTCCAGGCTCGAAAGCCATACATCGGGATGGACCACTTCAAGGGGGGACGATCATCCAGATCAGATCCCAGTCCATCATCGGCTCCCGAAACCAACGTTCAGTCGGCGCTCTATTGCAGAGAAGGTGAACTGACTGAGGCCAGTGATGGCCAGGAAGACCAGGGCGGCAAGCAGGTAGAACAGCAAGGGTGAGCGGGTGATGCCAGCAGCGATTGCTGAGATCCGCATCACTTCCTGTAGACCGACCACCGAGACGAGGGACGTTTCCTTAATGGTGGATTGCCAGACATTGTTGAGACCGCCCAGAGCCAAACGGAGCATTAATGGGGCGACGATCGTGCGGTAGAGTGCCCAACGAGGCAACGCGAGCGCCCGACCGGCCTCGATCAGTCCGGACGGGATCTCCTGCAGGGCACCCCGGAACACCTCCACCGCGTAGGCGCAGGCAATCACGCCAATCGCTACAACGCCCATGACGAAGGGGTACGTACCCTGCACGGCATCTTCGAACCCGAAGAAGGAGCCGATCGCATCCGCGGTTTCGACGGAGCCGAAGAAGAACAGATAGATCACCAGAAGCCCTGGGACGCTGCGCACGATCGTGGCTGCGGCCTCGATAGCCTGGGAGGCGACGGGGATCTTGAGCCAGCGAACAAGAGCCAGTGGAAAGCCCAGGAGGAGCCCCAGCAGCATGCCGAGGGCCCCAACCGCGACCGTCATGAAACTGCCCCGCACCATGGCGAGCGCCCAGCCCCTGTCTACCAGCAGTACCCAGAGATCATGGGGCATACGCCGCTTTCCTCCTGCTCTTGCGCGGCGACCGTGTCGCGAGCCTACTGCTTGCAGGGAAGGGTGTAATCCTCGTCGAACCACTTCTGACTGATCTTCGTCATTGTGCCGTCGTTGATGATGGTGCACAGCGCCTGATCGACCTTGCCTTTCAGGTCGGCGTTCCCCTTGTGCAAGCCGACCCCCATACCCTGACCGAGCGTGGAGGGGTCGTCGGAGGATTTCACCTTCGCGTTCAGCACAAGAAAGTCTTTGCCGTCAGGGCTCTTGCGGAAATCGTCCCATGTGGGAAGATCGCTGAAGCCGACGACGATCCTTCCTGCTGCAAGGTCAGCTGTCATCTGCGTAGTCGAATCGTAGGTCTTGAGGTTTGCTCCGGGCGTTCTTGGCTAGATACTTGGCATCCGTGGTCCCGTTGACCGCACCGACATCCTTCCCGTCCAATGATTTTAATATTTCGGGCAATGTCGTCAAGTTAGCGATCGGCGAACCTTTTGGTACGGCGAAGTACTGCGGACACGAGGCGTAGGGTACCGAATAGTCGATTCTTTTCTGCCGCTCAGGCGTGATGCCGAGGCCCGAGATGATGACGTCAAACCGGTTCGTGTCGATGGATGGAATTAGCGTGCTGAACGATTGCACGACGAACTGGCATTTTACTTTAAGTTCGCCACAGATGGCATTGCCGACGTCAGCGTCGAAGCCAGTCACATGACCCTCGGCGTCCGCCATGCTGAACTTCGGTGCGTCTCCCTCCGTTCCCACGGTCAGTACGCCTTCCTTGGCTGAAGCGGCGCCGGTCAGGATCGAAAGCGCTGCCGCGCAAGCCAATGCCGTCAAATATCGATTGCTCATGAGGGATCTCCTGTGATCATGGGTCAGTTTAGGCGCATCGCCGTCGTGGACAGGAAGGCGCGGACCTGGGCCGTCTTGGGTGCGCCGAAGAGCGCCGTGGGCGTGTCATCCTCTATGATGCGTCCTTGGTGGAGGAACACCACGCGAGTCGACACATCTCGCGCGAACCGCATTTCGTGAGTGACCAAGAGGATAGTGTTGCCCTCCTCGGCTAGTCGCCTGATCACTTGCAGGACTTCGGCGACGAGTTCCGGGTCCAGTGCCGAGGTCGGCTCATCGAACAACATGATACGCGGCCGAAGTGCCAACATGCGCGCGATTGCGACCCGCTGCTGCTGGCCTCCGGACAATCTCTCCGGATACTTATCGGCTTGGCTCAGCATGCCGACGCGCCGGAGTACGGCGCGGGCTCGATCGTCGGCTTCGCGTTTGTCCAGTTTTTGGACCCAAAGAAGCGGTCCAATCACGTTCTCCAGTGTCGTCAGGTGTGGCCAGAGATTGAAGTCCTGGAACACCATTCCGATGCGGCGCCTGAACAGATCGATGTTGGCTTTGTTTGTGAAGCTCGGCTGACCGTCGGGCTCGCAAGCGACCGAGACACCCTCCCCCGCCACTTCGATCGTTCCAGCAGTTGGAGTCTCAAGAAAGTTTATGCATCTCAGGAATGTGCTCTTGCCCGAACCCGAAGCTCCGATGAGCGATACCACCTCTCCTTCGCCCACCTTGATGTCGATACCGTCGAGGACGTCCATGGTTCCGAATCGTTTCCGAAGACCCCAGACCTTGAGAAGCGCCGATGATCGATCCCGCCCCGGTCTGAGTTCCGGCCCTGCCGTGGACACGTCAACCCGATCCATGGGATCGCCTCAGGTCCGCTCACGGGAGAGATCGTCCATCACCTCACGTACGGCGGAAGCCGCGATGGCCACCATTTCGTCGATTTCCGCGACCGTCATAACGAGTGGAGGTGAGAAACCCAGGATGTCGCCATGAGGCATCGCACGGGCGATCAGACGACGGTTGCGGGCCGCCTGCGAGATGCGTGCCCCGACCTTGAGCGCGGGATCGAACCGCCTCTTCGTGCCGCGATCGGCCACGAACTCAATGGCTGCCATCATGCCCACCCCACGGACCTCTCCCACGATAGGTAACTGGGCGAATTCCCTCGTCAGGGCGGCCAGGAGGTGGGCTCCGTTGCGAGCCGAGGCGCCGGCCAGGTCCTCCCGTTCCACGATGTCGAGCACCGCGTTCGCCGCCGCCGCCCCAAGAGGGTGGCCCGAGTAGGTGTAACCATGCGAGAAACTGCCGACACGATCGGTCGCGTCTTCCATGACGCCGTAGATCGCTTCGCTGACGATGCATGCCGACATGGGCACATAGGCCGAGGTCAAGCCCTTCGCGACCGTTATCAGATCCGGCTGCATACCATAAAGGTCGGATCCGAAAGCGGCGCCCGTTCGGCCGAAACCGCAGATAACCTCATCGGCGATCAAGAGCACGTCGTATTTTCGAAGCACCGTTTGGATTTTTGGCCAGTACCCTGCCGGCGGCGGGATGATGCCGCCCGTGCCTAGGACTGGCTCGGCGATAAAGGCCGCGACCGTCTCGGGACCTTCAGCAACGATGAGCGCCTCAAGTTCGTCGGCACGCCTTTGTGAGAAGGCTTCTTCGGTCTCGCCCACCGTCGCACCCCAATAATGGTGCGGTACGCCGGTCCGCAGAATGCCCGACACGGGCAGATCCATGTGGTCGTGATAGAAGCTCAATCCTGTCATCGAGCCTGAGATCACGGAACATCCGTGGTAGCCCCGTTCGCGTGAGATGATTTTCTTTTTCTTAGGCCGTCCAAGTAGATTGTTGTAGTACCATACAAGTTTGGCCTGCGTCTCGTTCGCGTCCGACCCTGAAAGACCAAAGAAAACCTTTGACATTCGGCCTGGCGCCATTCGAACTAGCCGGTCGGCGAGAATGGCAAGTTCGTCAGTCGTATGCCCCGCATAGGTGTGATAGTACGCAAGTTGATGAGCTTGTCGGGAGATTGCTTCTGCAACTTCGGTTCGACCATAACCTACATTTACGCAGTATAGTCCCGCAAAGCCATCGATGTACTCGCGTCCATCGGCATCTGTGACCCTGACACCTTTTCCGCCGCGCATAATCGTCGGCTGCATCGACGTGCCCGACGCGTAGTCCTTCAGTGGCGTGAAAGGATGCAGAACGGACCTGCGATCCATTTCGGCAATGCTATCTGTCATTTCTACACGTCCAACAACGGTGAGAGTCGCTTGAGCCTCTCGGCCGACCACAGCTCCATATCGACACTCTAATGGGCCGTAACGATCAAAAGCTGCAACCTTTGGCGTTTGACGCGGAAATTCAGATTTTATATGTTCACTTACGATGATTTTCGGAGCCTCGGATGCAAGTCGATAGCGTGGATGCCCGTATCCTTCGGATCGTTCAAATCAATAATCGTGCCACGTCGGAAGAAATCGGCGCTGTCGTGGGTCTCTCGGCCACGGCCGTGCAGCGCCGGCTGAAGCGAATGCGTCAAACCGGCGTCATCGAAGGCGACGTGTCGGTGATCAACCTGAAATCCATCAAACGCACAGTCTCGATGGTGGTCCTGGTGACTCTGGAGCGCGAGCGCGCCGACATAGTCGACCGGTTCAAACAGGCCATCCGGCAGACGCCGGAGGTGATGAACGGATACTACGTGACGGGCGACAGTGACTTCATGCTTATCGTGACTGCTGAAAGCATGGAAGATTATGAATTGTTTACCAGGAGGTTCTTCTATGAAAATAATGACATAAAGGGCTTTAAGACCATGGTCATCATGGACCGGGTTAAAACAGGCTTTTCCGCGCCAATAGACCCTCAATCGTTCGACCAAATTCAAGTATAGTGACCTTCTGAGTGTCGCCATTCAGGTAGGTTCGTATACCGCAGCCGTTACCCTCGATCCCGTCGACGCCTGGCAGGATACAGCGGATCTTGTGGCCGAGCCCGGATCGAACAGGTCACGCCGAGCATCGCTTCCCAGACGCCGACCGTTTCGCCGCGCGCTTCTGCCAGCGCCCATGCCTTGAACTCGGGCTAACCTGAGACCAGTCGTTCGGGTGGCGGCAGGATCGTCCCCGGCGTAGATCTCCGTTCGGGATCCTTGATTATGAGAAGCATTACGCATTCATGTCCGAAGCTCAGTAGCCGCGGGCTCGATCGACGAGACCGATCATCGGCTGGCCGGCTTCGAAACGGCGAATGTTCTCGATCACAGCCCGTGCAGCCGTGCGGGGTTGGGTGACTCCAGCCACATGGGGTGTGACCATGACTTTCGGATTGCGCCAGAGCGGATCCCCCCGCGGCAGCGGCTCGGGATCGGTCACGTCGAGGATGGCGGCGGAGAGATGTCCGCACTCAAGAGAGGCCAGAAGCGCCGCCGCGTTGAGTTGGGCACCGCGTCCAGCATGGACCAGCGCCGCGCCTTTCGGCAGACGCGCGAACAGGGGCGCGTCGAGAAAGCCACGCGTCTCGGCTGTTAGCGGCAGAAGGCAGACTAGGATGTCCGTTTGGGCAAGGAATTCCGGCAGTTGATCGGCCCCTTGGAAGCATTGGACGCCCTCGATCGAACGTGGCGAGCGGCTCCAACCGGCAAGCGGGAAGCCGAAAGGGGCCAGTCGCTCCATAGCCGCCTGCGCCAGCATGCCAAAGCCCAGAAATCCGACGCGCCGGTCATTGGCCTGCCGCGCAGGCAGGGCGCGCCAGACCTCTGCTGCCTGCTGCCCGGCATAGGCTGACCAGTCGCGGTGGAGCGCCAGGACCGCAAGAGTGACGTATTCCTGCATCATGCGAATGATGCCGTCTTCGACCATGCGCACGACCGAGACCTCGGGCGCGAGGCTCGCGGCGGCGAATTGGTCGACGCCCGCGCCAATCGAGAAGACAACCTTTAGGTGCCGGAAGCGACCGAGGCGTTCGGGCATCTCCCAAGTGATGAAGTAGCGGACGTCGTCCGGGTCGACTGTCGTCGGGTCGTCCGCGAACCCGACGGCCGGCAGCTCTCTTTCGAACGCTTTACGAAACACGGTTGCGCGTTCTGGGGTCGAGTTGAAAAGGAAAACTGGCCGGGCGCTCATGTGTAGTATCTTTCACTGAGAGAGGACGAGTTATTATGCCTGGAACCTCATGCGGCGGAGGTTGCCCGAGCGACAGCACCTCCGTCTGGTGCCGGCCGTTACCCTCGCACAATCCCTTCTTCTCCCTAGCGCCGAAAGGCGGCTTGCCACGTGGCGAACCGCGGAAGGGGGCCTTGTGGGGAGGGAGGGCCGGGCGCCTCCCTCCCAAACGAAGAGGGGAAATACGCTACCTGCTTGCTGCTACCCGCTACCTGCTACCAAAATCGCTACCTTTACGATTCCCTCAGTTCCGCCAGGCACGCTCCTATTGAGTCGGAGTTCCTGTCATGGTCGATCGCACCGAGCTTTTCGAGGTCGCTGATGCCATTCGAAGCGAAGGGAAGGTGCCGTCCCTTCGCCTGATACGGGCACGCCTCAAGGCCGGTGGCTCGTTCAGGGATGTCGGCCAGCTTTTTCTAGACTGGTCCATCGAGCGGGACTTCCGACCCCGACCGAAGACGAGCGACTTGCCCGATTATCTCCGGGAGCGTCTCGCGACGGTCGCGGCCGAGGTTTGGCGGGACGGTCATCGGAATGGGATCCTGGCAGGCCAGGATCAGCGTGACCTCCTCGCCATCGAGCGCGACAAGCGGGAGACCTTGCTCGTCGAGGCCCTGGCGATGGCAGACGGCTTGGAGAACGAGCGGAACAGGCTTCTGGAAGAGATCGAATCGATCAGGTCGAACCGAGTCCCCGTCGACCGCGCCGTGACGACCGCGTTCTGGAAGCGCGCGACCAAGGAGCTTGTTGGCCTGATGGGGGACGACGAGCTTGGTCCCGAGGAGATCATGGCCCTCGTGAGCGCAGAGACGGAGGCCGAGGCGCTCGGCCTGATCAGGCAGGTGTGGTGTCCGTCACTGCTCGTCGACAAGCTCCGCCGGGCGAATCTCATCGAGGAGCCCAAGAAGGGTCTCTTCCGCCGCAGATCCGGACATGTTGTCGAGGCCGTGTCTAACCCCAGGCCTGTGGACCTCACGCTTCCCGACGTTCCGCCGCCCGACGAGCGGCCGACACTTCCACCTCGCGGCACCTTGAGAGACCTCGCGCGGCGAATGCGGGACCAGGACGAGTGGGAGCCCGACATCGGGGATCGAACGGCGGAGGGTTAGGCGAACAGGGTCCGACGGACCTTCGATCCGAAGGACGATTTCCTCGAAACTTCCGATGACGGACGAGGCTCGGACAGGTCGGTGGAAAGGCTCAAGGATCGTAAATTCGATCCTTGCGGAGTGACACACGGCGGTGATACACGAGGGCCCTGGATCGACGTCGTTAGTCACTGTTATTGTTGAGCTTTTTTGGGAATGGCTGGAGTCCCTCCCTCTCCACCACAAGCCAGAATTCTAGAATGTATTTTTCAGATTCGCGCTTTCTTGTGGGACAGTGCAGCAGCGTAATCCGCCGCAATTTTTAGGCTATCGACTCACGTGAAGGCGCGTCAGGTCTAAGCGGAGGTCGATCTTGTCGATGGCATTCTTGAGCTGCTGCAACGACGTTTTCTTCGTGTACCGAGCGGTCTCGCCCGGCGTAGCGTGACCTGTAAGTCGATCGACGACAGAGTCCTCCACACCGGCGCTGTGCATGATTGTCGTAGCGCTGTGCCGGAACGAATGGAAATCGAGTCCTCTGCGGTAAAGCCCGACATCCCTTCGGTACCGCGTGAACCATTTTGTGTAGCCATGACCAAATCGCCCATCGGAGCCGCCAGGCTTCAGCAGCGGAAACATCAAGCTCTGTGTGGCTCCACTTGGGGTGATCAGGCGCAAGATCCCAAGTCGCAGCAGTTCGTCGTGGATCGGTACGAGTCGAACGGCTGTTGCGTTCTTTACCTTGCGAGTTCCGCGGCCATTGATGTCGAAGAACCAGATGCCCTCTTCTTGGCGAACGTCCTCGTGTCGCAGCTGGCATATCTCTTCCTGCCGCATGCCCGAGAACACTGCGATGAGTGGTAGCCAGAATTTCTCGTCGCGAAAAAGATGGCGACCGGGCTCGCTCCGGCGGGAGGAAGACAAGCAGCCCGTCCAGACCGGGGTGCTGAACAGCTTGGCAAGCTCCTCCGTTTCCCACATGGATCGCTGATCGACGGCCGCCTTCTGAGCGCCGCCAAATCGAAAACCGGAGAAGATATTCTCTTCAACCTCACCTCTGGACAATGCAGTTTGCCACATCGTCGACACTGCGGAAAAGTGTCGTTTGATAGTCTTGATCGTCAACGGGGCAGAGCGCGCATTTGCAGGACGATCTGCATTTGCTTCGATGACCCGCCTCGCGCTAAGTCCTTTGAACAGCGCTGCTTTCCCATAATCGCTAGGTAATCGGTGCAACGTGTCTTTGAATAGACCTGCTTCCTTCCGCGTGTATGACTTTATTGGCTTGTCACCGCAGATCTCCGTGAAGAGCCGAATAGTAGCGCTCGCCTGTGCTGCAGATTGCTTTTCCCAGGCTCCCGTCGAGACTTGATTCTCAAGAAAGATTGGCGCCAACTTTGTCAGTAATTGCCCCGTGGTAACCGGTGTAACGGCCTCTGATGGTGTTGATTCGGCCGCCCGAATATCGCTCGTCGCCTTGTAGAGACCGTCAGCGAGATGGCCGGCGCTCAAAGCATTGACGTCCCGATTGAGCTTTAGCAGCTTGTCTGTAGGTTCATGGTTGAAGTTGCCAGAATAGCGCGCCTGCAATGCCTCTGCGAGGTCTATACCGGCTCGCAGCATGACCTGGCGGGCATAATTCCAGTCCTCTGGTGTTAGCTCATCCAGCGGTACCCGATGCTTCCTCAACAAGGCCTCTGTGACGATCTGGGAGTCGTAGAGCCGGTTAGCCGCGAGCGACTGCCGCGTGTCCGTCGCGAGGTCGGCGTAATACGCGGCCCGAGCTTTGACTTGGTCGTCATCCAAGAATCCACCCCGGAGGCGAATGGCGTTCTCGCGCTTCAGGACCGTGTCGTAGAAGTCCTGAACGAGCTGGGCAAGTTGGGTTTCGGTGAGCATTGGCGTGATGCGTACCATATCAAAAAGGTGTTCTGACGCCACGTATAGCTGAAGAGCCACGGGCCTAGCAGCACGAAAATCCGATGTGCCGAGACCGCGTGTCAGCTCCCGCTTGCCGACTTGCTGGCGAAGGCCGACCGGCACCACCCGCCTGAAGGTCAGGCGGCCGCTCCGCCTAGTGATCCACGGATCTAATCTGCCCAAACTGCACCTCAGCCGATCTAGGCTTTGTAGCAGCGGTTTGTAGCATTAGGCTCAAATCCGCTGGAGCGGACGACGCGGACATGAATGAAATCAACAACTTAGGGAAAACAGTGGCTGGGGGACCTGGATTCGAACCAAGATTGACGGAGTCAGAGTCCGCTGTTCTACCGTTGAACTATCCCCCACCGGATCGAAATCCAGGGTCGGAAAACAGCAAGCCACATGCACGCGCGGAGCGCGTCACAGAAAGCCGTTCCGGAAGGCGCTTCTAGTCCGGTGCGGCGGCCTTGGCAAGCGCAAACCGCCGACCGGGTTCGGGGCGCGAGCGCGAGCGGTCCGCCGCGCGTTTTCAGCGCGCGCCGCCACCAGTGCTTGTCGCCTCCGGCCGGGCATGTTTTATGGGCCACCCGGCCGCTGAAGAGCCGGTACCGAGGACGCCATGAACGACCTGACACCGAAGCGCCCGAAGCGGCAGACCATCACCGACCAGGAAGCGCTGTCGTTTCACTCGAAGGGTCGTCCCGGCAAGCTCGAAATCATCGCCACCAAGCCGATGGCGACGCAGCGCGACCTCGCGCTCGCCTATTCGCCCGGCGTCGCCGTGCCGGTTCTGGCGATCCACAAAGATCCCTCGCTCGCTTTCGATTACACGACGCGCGGCAACATGGTCGCGGTCATCACCAACGGCACCGCGATCCTCGGCCTCGGCAACCTCGGTGCACTCGCCAGCAAGCCCGTGATGGAGGGCAAGGCGGTCCTGTTCAAACGCTTCGCCGATATCGATTCGATCGATCTCGAAGTCGATACTGAGGACCCGGATCAGTTCATCAACGCGGTGCGCTATCTCGGCCCCTCCTTCGGCGGCATCAACCTCGAGGACATCAAAGCACCCGAGTGCTTCATCATCGAGGAACGCCTGCGCGAATTGATGGACATTCCGGTGTTCCATGACGACCAGCACGGCACCGCCATCATCGCGGCCGCCGGCATGCTCAACGCCATTCGGCTGACCGACCGCGACATCCGCGAAACCAAGCTGGTGTGCAACGGCGCCGGCGCGGCCGGCATCGCCTGCCTCGATCTCATCAAGGCGATGGGGTTCGCGCCCCACAACATCCTGCTCTGCGACACCAAGGGCGTCGTCTACCACGGCCGTACCGAGGGCATGAATCAGTGGAAGTCGGCCCATGCGGTCGAGACCAACAAGCGCAGCCTCGCCGACGCGATGGAAGATGCCGACATCTTCTTCGGTCTCTCGGCCAAGGGCGCGTTGACGGCCGACATGGTCCGGAGCATGGCCCCCAACCCGATCATCTTCGCGATGGCCAATCCGGATCCGGAAATCACGCCCGAGGAAGCCATGGCGGTGCGGAGCGACGTCATCATCGCGACGGGCCGGTCGGATTATCCGAACCAGGTCAACAACGTGCTCGGGTTCCCCTATATCTTCCGTGGCGCACTCGATGTGCGGGCCACCACAATCAACATGGAAATGAAGATCGCGGCGACCCATGCGCTGGCCGATCTCGCGCGGGAGGACGTGCCGGACGAAGTCGCGGCCGCCTACCAGGGCGCTCGTCCGCGCTTTGGGCGCGATTACATCATTCCGGTACCGTTCGACCCGCGCCTCATCACCAAGATTCCGGCCGCCGTGGCGCGCGCCGCGATGGAAACCGGCGTGGCGCGTCGGCCGATCACCGACATGCCGGCTTATCAGGCGCAACTCTCGGCGCGGCGCGACCCCGTGGCGGGCGCGTTGCAGCGCATCGTCGAGCGGGTGCGGCGCTTCCCGAAGCGCGTCGTCTTCGCCGAGGGCGAAGAAGAGCAGGTCATCCGGGCCGCCCTGTCGTTCGTCAACCAAGGGCTCGGCACCGCCATCCTGGTCGGCCGCGAGGATCGAATCAAGGCGTCGGCGACGGCGGCCGGTGTCGATCTCGGCGACAAGAATATCGAGATCCACAATGCGGCTTTGTCGGATCGCAACGCCGTCTACGCGCAATTCCTCTACGAGCGGCTGCAGCGGCAAGGCTATCTGCTGCGCGACTGCCAGCGCCTGATCAACCAGGACCGGAACCATTTTGGCGCCGCCATGATCGCGAATGGCGATGCCGACGCCATGGTGACCGGCGTAACCCGCAATTTCTCGATCGCGCTGCAGGAGGTGCGACGCGTCGTGGATGCAAAGCCGGGCCATCGCGTCATGGGCGTATCGCTCGTGCTGGCGCGCGGCCGGACCGTGCTGGTGGCCGATACCGCCATTACGGAAATGCCGGACGCGCAGGAACTGGCCGCCATCGCGATCGAGGCGGCCGGGGTGGCGCGACGGCTCGGCTACGAGCCCCGCGTGGCGATGCTGGCCTTCTCGACCTTCGGCCATCCGCCCGGCGAGCGGTCGCTGCGCGTTCAAGAGGCCGTCCGCATTCTCGACGCCCAGCATGTCGATTTCGAATATGACGGCGAAATGGCGGTCGATGTCGCGCTCAGCAAGGAGCGGATGGCCTCCTATCCGTTCTGCCGCCTGTCCGATACGGCGAATGTCTTGATCATGCCGGCGTTCCATTCGGCCTCGATCTCGACCCACATGCTGCAGGAGCTCGGCGGCGCGACGCTGATCGGGCCGTTGATCGTCGGCCTGGATCGCCCGGTGCAGATCGTGTCGCTCGGCGCCAAAGACAGCGACATCGTCAATATGGCGGCTCTCGCGGCGTTCAACATCGGTGGTTGAATCGAGCCCGCGCTTTCACAAACTGTTCCATGCGGATTGGAGCATGCATCCGCATGGGCGCTGGTTTGCCAGCGCCGTCTGGGAGAACGGCAGCTGGCTGCTCTCCGGGCCGACCCGCGTGCCGGACCTCGACCATTATGTGAGCGACCTCTTGACCGCCTCGGCGGATGGCGGGGTGTTGGCCGGCTTCGATTTTCCCATCGGCCTGCCGCTGGCCTTTGGGCACAAGACCGGCTGTGCCGACTTTTCCGAGGCGCTCCGTCTGTTCGGAACCGGGGATTGGGCAACGTTCTACGACGTGGCCGAAACCCCTGCCGACATCACCCCAATGCGGCCGTTCTATCCGGCGAAATCCGGCCCGAGCGGCACCCAGAGCCACGCTCAATTGCTGCACGGGCTCGGCCTCACCAAGAAGCAGACCTACCGTCAATGCGAGCTCGGCGGTCCCGGCATGAGGACGGCCTCCCCTCTGTTCTGGACGCTTGGCGCAGCGGCCGTCGGCAAGGCGACGATCTGTGGCTGGCGGGATGTGATCGCCCCGGCGAGACAAAGGGGTGCCTCGCTCTGGCCGTTCGATGGCGACCTCGATGATCTTGCGGCCAGAGGCGGGCTGGTCTTAGCCGAAAGCTATCCCGGCGATGCCTACGGCCAGATCGGCCTGTCGATGGCTGGAAAGTCCAAGACCAACCGGGAAGATCGGCGGACGCTGGCGCCCGCCCTGCTCCACTGGGCGACGAGCCACAACCTGCGCCTTTCACCGCATCTCGACAAAGCCATCCAGAAAGGCTTTGCGGCCAAGCATGGCATCGACAACGGCTTCGATGCGGTGGTCGGTCTGCTCGCGATGATTGCAGTGGTCGAGGGCGAGCGACCGCCCTCCCCGGACCTCTCGGCGGATCTGCGCCAATGGGAGGGTTGGATCCTCGGCCGTCAGAGCGCCGCGGCCGCCGGGAGCGTCAACACGGCCGATAATCCACCGCTGGAGGATGAGCCGAGTGACAGCGCGCCACCGTAAAGTTCGGCAAGCTCGCGGGTGATCGGCAAGCCGAAACCATAGCCGGGCGTGCTTTCGTCGAGCCGCCGCCCCGGCCGAAGCACATCGGGCAACCGATCCGGCGCGAGGCCCGGGCCGTCGTCGGCGATCGACAGCGCCACCAGACGCCCCGCTTCGACAGCCGTGATGGTGACGACGCCCCTGGCCCATTTGCACGCATTGTCGAGCAGATTGCCAAGCATCTCATCGACATCCTGCTGATCGCACGCGACCGCGATGCCGGGCGGCACATGATTGTCGAATCGCAGAGCCTTATCGGCGTAGATCTTGACGAGGGCAGTTGCGAGATCCGCCACACGCGGCGCCAGCGCGACCTGCGACCGGGCCGGGCTGCCGAGCGCTGCGGCCCGCGCGCGTCGCAGATGATGACGGATCTGTCGATCCATCAGGTCGAGCAGCGCATGGTACCGTCCCTGCGGATCGTGGCCCGGGCCATCCAAGGCGACCGCGAGGCTGGCGAGCGGCGTCTTGAGGCCGTGCGCGAGATTGCTGACATGGCGCCGCGCCCGCACCAGACTTTCGGCATTCTGCTCGAGAAGCGCGTTGAGTTCATCGACCAGCGGTTGCAACTCCTGCGGGTAAGATCCTGCGATCCGATCCGTCCGACCGTGTCGAACCTCCGCCAATCTGGACCGGAGCGCCGTGAGGGGACGCAGCCCGACCCGAACCTGCAGCAGGACGGCGGCCAGAAACGCCGCCGCCAAAACCAGCAGCGATGCCCCAACCGTCAAAAGCGCGTCCCGCAGCGGACCGCGCAATGCGCGCTGCGGCGCCGTTGCGGTGATGACGACCGGCACAGCGTCGATCGTGGTTTGGACCGAGCGCGTCAGAAGCGTGTCGGTCCACGGACCACCCCCGTCCGGCATGGCTCGCCCCCAATCCGGGGCAGCCATTTCCTGCGACAGCGGCGGCGCGGGCTTTGGCCTGTCGCGTGCTAGCTCCCGCCCCTGGGGATCAAGGGGTGCGAACGGCGGCGGCAGCCCGAGCGCCGGCACCGGACCGGCGGGTTGCCCGAGCGACGCTGGCCCGAGGGAGCGCGAGCGCAACACGGGGATGCCGTCGTGCCCGACCTGCCATGCCCAACCCGAGCCGGGAAGATCGAAGGGGGGCGCATCGACGTTTCGCGTGAGATCCAGCCGCCCGCCTGGCGCGACCAGCGCATCCGCAACCGCATGCAATTGTCCGTCGAGCCGCTGATCGATCTGACCACGGACGAAATGCTCCAGCACCGCGCCGATCACCCCGCCGGCGATCAGCAAAGCCAGCATGATAAAGATCGCGGCCCCGCCGACGAGGCGCCCGGCGAGAGAGGTTGGTATCATGCGCCGCTCTGATCATGGCCGTCGGCCGTTAGGCGGTAGCCGCGCCCCCGGACCGTCTCGATCATGCCATGGCCGATCTTTCGGCGCAGGCGCGCCACGATGACCTCGAGCGAGTTCGAATCGACCTCGGCATCGCCTTCATAGGCACGCTCGACGATATCGCGCCGTTCAACCACATGCTCTTTTCGGAGCGTCAGCCCGGCCAAAATGCGCCATTCGAGCGCCGTCAAGCGAAGCGGCAACCCGTCGAGTTCGAAGACGCCAAGTTGCGAGTCGAACACCAGCGGTCCGCATTGGATGCGGGTTTCGGCATGCCCGCGCGAGCGGCGGATCAAGGCCCGGAGCCGCATCACAACCTCTTCGATCCGAAACGGCTTGGTCAGAAAATCATCGGCGCCGGCCTTGAAGCCTTCGACCTTGTCGGACCATCCATCCCGAGCCGTGAGGATCAACACCGGCATCGTGCGGCCCTTGCGGCGCCATTCACGCAGCACGGCGGTCCCCTCGATCTTCGGCAGGCCAAGGTCGAGCACCGCCGCATCGAAGGCTTCCGTTTCGCCGAGATGGAGGCCATCCTCGCCATTCCGTGCGACATCGACTGCGAATTTTTCACGTCGAAGCACGTCTGCGATTCCATGCGCCAACGTCTCGTCATCCTCGACCAGCAGAATACGCATCGGTCTCTCTTGCGGCGACGTGCCGGGTGGGTGTTGTGGAAACACTATGCTGATCGGTTGAACCGAAGCTGAACCGCTTGGTTCAGCCCGGGTTCCAGGCCCACGGATTAGAAACACGTCATCGGTCGAGACCGGCCTGTCCAGGCCCGACCGGACGAAGCGTCGCTTCGCAACCATGAGGATGAACGATGATCAAGCGTTTGCTGCTCGCGGGAGCCTGCTTGGCTCTCTTGACCCCGGCCGTTTTGGCGCAGGTGCCGCCCGGCGAAAACAATCAACCCGGCGTTGGCGCACCGCCGCCCCCGCCGCCGCCCGGCGGCCCCGGTCTGCGTGGACCCGGTGGACCCGGTGGTCCTGGCATGCGAGGCCCTGGCGGCTTCGGCTTCCCGCCCCCGCCCCCGCCGCCGCCCTCGAAGGCCGCACACTTCCACCTCCAGCGCGGCGACACCGTCGTGGATGTGAAGTGCGCCGACGATGAACCGGTGAAGGCCTGCGGCGATATCGCGTCGCAGTTGATCGACAAGCTGTCGGCGATCCCGGCAGCTCCGGCCCCGGTTGCTCCGGCGGCCCCGGCGCAAAACTAAGCCGCAACGATTACCCCTCCCGCGTTCGCGCGGGAGGGCCCTCGGACCGCGTCCGAGATAGTGACGTCGGTCCTGCCTTAAATGGTGACTTGGGCGCCGAGTTCGACCACGCGGTCGGACGGGATCGAGAAGAAGTCCGGCGCGGTGGCGGCTTGTTTCGACAGCGCGATATAGAGCCTGTCCTGCCACACCGGCATGCCGGAATTTGGCGAGGCCTTCAGCGAGCGTCGCCCGAGGAAATAGGACGTCGTCATGATGTCGAAGCGGAGACCGGCCTTCTTCAGGCTGGCGAGGGCGCTCGGCATCCGTGGATGTTCCATATAGCCGTAATTCAGAATGATCTTGGTGAAATCGTCCGACAGCTTCTCGAGCTGATAGCGGTTCGCTTGCGCGACGCGCGGCTGATCGGCCGTCTTGACCGACAGGATGATGACCCGCTCGTGGATGACCTTGTTGTGCTTGAGGTTGTGCATCAGCGCCGACGGCGCCACCTCAGGATCGCTCGTCAGGAAGATGGCGGTGCCGGGAACGCGGATCGGCTTGCTCTTTTGCAGCATGCGGATGAGGTCGCGCGTCGAGATGGAGTCGCGATGCGTCTTTTCCGACAGGAAGGCGGTGCCCCGCACCCAGGTCCACATCAGCAACATCGAGCAGGCCGCCATCAGCAGCGGCACCCAGCCGCCATCCAGCACCTTGACCATGTTGGCGAACAGGAAGGCGAGATCGATCACCAAGAAAAACGCCACGAACGGGACCGCCCAATAAAGCGGCCAGCGCCACAGCTTCCACACCACGAAGAACGACAGAGAAGTGGTGACCACCATCGTGCCGGTCACCGCGATGCCGTAGGCATTGGCGAGATTGTCCGAGCTCTTGAACAGGAACACCAGAACCAGCACGCCGATCAGCATCAACCGGTTGGCGCGCGGAACGTAGATCTGCCCTTCGGTCGTCTCCGACGTGTGCTGGATCTCCATGCGGGGCAGCAGGCCAAGCTGGATGGCCTGCCGGATCAGCGAATAAGCTCCGGTGATGACGGCCTGGCTGGCGATCACGGTCGCGACCGTCGACAGGATCACGAGCGGGATCAACGCCCAATTCGGCACCATGAGAAAGAACGGCTGCGTGATGGTCTCGGGATAGCGCAGAACGAGGGCGCCCTGCCCGAGGTAGTTCAGCAGCAGCGCCGGCAGCACGAAGAATAACCAGGCGAGCTGAATCGGCATCCGGCCGAAGTGGCCCATATCGGCATAAAGGGCTTCGGCACCGGTGACGGCAAGGAACACCAGACCGAGCGTGACGAAGCCCGTAGCGCCATTGCCGAACAGAAACGCCAGACCGTTCAGGGGATTGAAGGCCGTGAGAATGATCGGGGCGTCGAAGATGTGCACCAGTCCCATGGCGCCGATGACCGAAAAGAACACCACCATGATCGGACCAAAGAAAGCCGCCACCTTGGCGGTTCCGAAACTCTGGACCGTGAACAGCGAGATGAGAATCACGACCGTGATCGGGATCACGTAGGGGATCAGCCCTTGCTCCGCGATACCGAGTCCCTCGACCGCCGACAGCACCGAAATCGCCGGGGTGATGATCGCGTCGCCCGAGAATAGCGCGGCGCCCGCGACCCCAAGCAGGAACACCGTCTGGGCACGATGGCCGAGCGCCTTCTGGGCAAGTGCCATCAACGACAGCGTGCCACCCTCGCCTTTGTTGTCGGCCCGCATGAGAAACAGCACATATTTCACCGTGACGGTGAAGAACAGGGCGTAGATCAGAAGCGACACGATGCCGACCACTTCCTCCACGGTCGCGCCGGTCGTCGAGGCATGCGCCAACGCCGTCTTCAGGGCGTAAAGCGGACTCGTGCCGATGTCGCCATAGACGACGCCGATCGACCCCAAGATCATGGGGAAACCGCCGACCGGGTGGCCATGGTCGTGGACCACCGGCCTCGCCGCTTCCGCGACGGGCAGATCCTGCACCGTATCCTGGGGCATCGATTCTTTACTCACCAGCGTGCGGATGCCGCACGGAACGGCTTGTTTATAGATTTTTTATGCCTTGGCGAGAAGGGGTCGGGTCTCATGGCAGGCCGTCGCAACGCCGCAGCACACAGGCGGCTCGCATTTCAGCCGCTGACGCGCGGCGGATCGGACCGTGCCAGGACGAGAGCGGCCGCCAAAGCGATCATCAGGACGATGCTGCCCAACAGCACGACCCCGAGCCAACCGTCGTGCTGCCAGGCGAGGCCGCCGAGCGAGCCGATGACGCTCGATCCGCTGTAATAGCTGAACAGATAGAGCGAGGAGGCTTGCGCCTTGGCATGCTTGGCCCTGACGCCAACCCAGGAGGACGCGACCGAATGGGCCGCGTAGAACGCGAAGGTGACGATCGCCAGCCCAACCAGGATCGCGGCGAGATGATCGAACAGCGTCAGCCCCATTCCGCCAAGCATGATCGCCACGAAGACCCAGAAGACACGCCCTCTCCCGAGTCGCCCCGCCAGATCCCCGACCCAGGCCGAACTCACGATGCCGACCAGCGACAGCAGGAAGATGAGCCCGACCGTCGTCTGGCTGAACCCATAAGGGGGCGCCATCAAACGATAACCGATGTAATTATACAGCGCCACGAAGATGCCGAGCAGCAGAAATCCCTCGAGATAGAGGAGAAGCTGGATCGGATCTCGCAGATGGGCCGCGAAGGACCGCCCCAGCGCCGCGATATTGAACGGCCGTGCGACGAAATGCCGGGATTGCGGCAGATAGGCCGTGAAGATCAGGCTCGATCCCAAGGCCAACAGGCCGATCGTGAGCATCCCGGCCCGCCAACTCACCACATCGGTCAGGATGCCGACGATCAGACGGCCGCCAAGCGCACCGAGGCCGGTCCCGCCGATATAGAGGCCCATCGCCAGGCCGAGGGAGCGGGTCTCCATTTCTTCGCCGACATAAGCCATGGCGGTCGCGGGCAAGCCGCTGAACGCGATACCGGCGAGGGCGCGCAGCACCAGAAACACCTGCCAGTTCGGCGCGAAAGCAGAGGCCAAGACGAGCAGCGACGAGGCGCAGAGGGATGCCACCATCACGGGCTTGCGCCCGAAGACCTCGGAGAGGGAACTCGCGATCAGCATCGACACGGCGAGGCACTGCGTCGTGATCGAGAGAGACAGGCTCGCGGCGGCCGCGCCGATCCCGAACTCCTGCGAGAACACCGGCATGATCGGCTGCACGCAATAGATCAGCGCGAAGGTGGTGAACCCAGACGCGAACAGCGCCACGTTGGTTAGACGAAACTCCCGCGTGCCTCGCGCGATAAACCGATCGACGTCGACGATCGCGGCCTCTGCCGCTTCGACGACAGTCGGCGCCCGTGTGGACAAATCGACCGTGCCTGGATCACGATCCCGCCTCGTCATTCTTGCGGTCTCCCCGCCACGCGTCCGAGATGCCGCCGCATCATGGGCTGAAGATGAGCGTGATGTAGACGAAGAACACGACGAGATGCATGGCGCCGTTCAGCGCCGTCGTCCGCGGGCCCGAAAACGTCAGCGTCGACAAGATCAGCGTCAGGGCCAAAAGCACCATGTTGGACGGCGAGAGGCCGAGCACGATATTCTGGCCCGTCAGCAAGCCGAGCACCAGTACGGCCGGGACCGTCAGTCCGATGGTCGAGGCCGCCGCGCCCAGGCAGAGATTGATGGTGCGTTGCAGGCGATTGAGCGACACCGCGCGCAGCGCCGCGAGACCTTCGGGCGTGAACACGATTATGGCGATGATGACGCCGCCGAGAGCCGTCGGGGCATGCAGCGTCTCGATCGTCCGGTCGAGAACCTTGGCGAGCCGTTTGGCCAGCAGCACGACCGGGAGCAGCGACAGGATCAGCAACACCATGCGCGGCAGGATGGAGCCGCCGCCCGCGTGGTCGGACGGCGCGGGTTCGAGGTCGCCGTGCGACACGCTTTCGGGCATGGTGAAGAAGTCTTGATGTCGCCCGGTCTGCAGCGCCAGGAATGTGCCGTAGAGCAGCACCGTGAAGACCATCAGTGAGATGGCCTGTTCGGTGCTGAGGGTCCCGGCCGACGTCGACACGGTAAAGTTTGGCAGGACCAGCGCGATGACGGTCAGCGGCATGATGACGGCCAGATAAGCGCTTGCGCCTTCGAGATTATAGACCTGCGCGCCATATCGCCACCCGCCCACCAGCAGCCCGAGGCCGACCACGCCGTTGAGCACGATCATAAGCACCGCGAACATCGTGTCGCGGCCGAGCGTCGGGTCGGCCGAGCCAAGCATTACCGCTCCGATGAGCGCCACCTCGATCAAGACGATCGAGAGCGTCAGCAACAGCGTGCCGTAGGGCTCACCCAATCGGTCGGCGAGATGATCGGCCTCCTCGACGACCCCGAAGGCCGACCACATGATGATCGCGAGCAGAGCCGCGAAGACCATACAGGAACCGATCAGCGAGGCGGACGCGGCATAGATCGCATCGCCAAACACGAACGCGACCCCGACCGTGATCCAAGCGATCGCGAGCCGGACCACCACTGCTGTCTTCATTCAACGACGCCTCTGCCGATCGCTTGTCGCGAGCCCTGGTCCTGCCTTCCGGTTAGTAGCGCGTCCGTCAAGGCTCTTCTGCCGTCGCGCGGCGTCAAACTCCAGCCGCGTCGCATGGCCTTCCGTTTTGACGAGGAACGCCCTATCCAATGGACCCCAATGGATAACGACGTCTCGACCGAACGCAGCGCGATCAACCCCCACCTTGGTCTGAGGGACGCGACGGCACCGTGGCATGCCTCCACCGAACGCGCCTTCGAGCAGTTCGATCTGCGCCATCGGGAGGGCTATGTGGCGTTCCTGCTGGCACAAGCTGGGGCGTTGCTGCCGCTCGAGGATGCGGTCCAGCAAAACGGAATCGATCGGTTCATCGCCGATTGGGGCGTCCGGCGACGCGGCAGCTTCGTGCTGGCCGATCTCGAGAGGCTCGGTGTGCCGCTGGAGCGCATCCCTGCGTGCCACTTACCGGTTGGGGCCTATGACCCGCTCGCGATCGCTTATGTGCTCGAGGGTTCGCGCCATGGCGCGCGTGTCCTGCTCCGACGCATGCTCACTGGCGATGCGGTCTTGGCCGACGCAACGATGTTTCTTGGACAACCGTTTCAAGCCAAGCAATGGACGATCTTTCTCGACATTCTGCGCCAAAATCGCGGTCAGCCGGACCAGCAGGCTCACCTGCAGGAGACCGGCATTGCAGGGTTCCGTCTCTTTACGCAAAGCGCCAAAATGGTCGCTGGGTGATGTTAAGGTGCCTTGTCATCGCATGAGCAGGCACTTGTCGATGATTGAACGAAAATTCCCCAATGGACTTATAAAGGATAAGGCTTGACTTGACGTCCGCATGTAAGCGTGGCGCAGCGTAATATTGGACCGGTATTTGAGCGCTCAATTGCATGATGCCCTTTCGCCTGGCCTTAACCTAGACGATTGCGCGAGGGAGCCGATCCACCTTTCTGGTGCAGTGCAGCCTCACGGCTGCCTCCTGGTCTGCAGAATGTCGGACTGGACGGTTGTCCAAGCCTCTCTGAATGCTGCCACCGTCCTCGACCTCGCGCCCGATGCCGCCATCCTGGGACAAGACCTCGACAAAATCCTCGACGGCACCACCGTCCACGATCTTCGCAATACGCTGCAGGGCTCGATGGTGTCCGGAACGGCGGAGCGGCTGACCGATGTGATCGCGGTGACAGGCGGCAAACGCGTCGATCTTACGGTTCATTCGACCGGCGACGTTGCGATCATCGAAGTGACCGACCATGCGGGCGCCGACACCAGCACCACCGACCCGATCGTTTTGGTCAAGAGCATGGTCGGCCGCATCAAGCGAGCCCCCACCCTCGCTCGAATTCTGCAGACGGCCGCCGGACAATTGCGCGCCGTCACCGGCTACGATCATGTCATGATCTACCGCTTTCTGCCCGATGACAGCGGTGAGGTCGTGGCGGAGGCGTTGCGTCCCGGCATAAGACCGCTGGTCGGTCTGCGATATCCGGCGAGCGACATCCCGGCTCAGGCGCGCGCACTGTATAAACGGCAATGGCTGCGGATGATCGTCGACGTCGGCTACACGCCGGTGCCGCTCATCGGCCTTCCGGGCAGCGACGCGGCACCGATCGACCTCAGTCTGGCGTCGCTGCGCAGCGTCTCACCCATCCACCTCGAATATCTCCGCAATATGGGGTCGGCCGCGACCCTCACGGTCTCGATCATGGCCGGCGACAAGCTTTGGGGACTAATCGCCTGCCATCACGAAGCGCCGCGCCGTCTCGCGGCAACGACATGCGCGGCCTGCGAATTGTTCGGGCAGATCTTCTCGTTGCAGATCGAGGCAAAACAGCGCGACGAGGAACTCGCCAACGCCGCAAAGGCACGCGATGCGCTCGACCGTTTGATCGCCACCATGCCGGTCGAGGAAACCCTGTTCGATAACCTGCCGAGCTTCGAGAGCACGCTCCAAGCCCTCATCGAATGCGACGGTGTCGGGGTCTGGTCAGAAGGCCGATTCACAGGCGTCGGTCACGTCCCGCCCATGAGCGGCATGCCGGCCCTGATCGCATTGCTCGATCAGCAGGGCCCGCACGAGCCGACCGTCACCTGTTCGCTCGGCCTGCTCATGCCCTTGGCGCAGTCGTTCACGGACCGCGTCAGCGGGATGATGGCGGTGCCGTTCTGGCGCGGCACGCGCGATTATCTCATGTTCTTTCGGCGCGAACTGATCCAAACGGTCACGTGGGGCGGCAACCCCAACAAGCCGGTCACAATCACGACGGACGGCACACGGATCAGCCCGCGCAAGAGCTTCGAAGCCTGGCGCGAGACGGTTCGCGGAGAGGCACTCCCCTGGCGCCCGAGCGAAATTCAAATCGCGCGAAGCCTTCGGGTGTCGCTGCTGGACGTCATCCTGCGCCGCGCGGACCTGCTCAACACCGAGCGCAAGGCGGCCCAGGAAAGCCAATCGCTGCTCATCGCCGAGCTCAACCACCGGGTCAAAAACGTGCTGGCTTTGGTGCGGTCGCTGGTGCGGCAAAGCCGGCAGGAGAGTGGATCGGTCGAGGACTTCACCGAAAATCTCGAGCAACGTATACGGGCGCTGGCATTTGCCCATGATCAATTGACGCAAGTCGGTTGGCGCGGTGCGCCGCTGCTTCGCTTGTTGCAAGCCGAGGTGCAGGCCTGGGCCGGTGAGGCCGGCGAGCGCGTGCAGATGCAGGGTCCCGTTGTCACGCTCGGGTCGCGCGCCTACCAGACGTTGGCGTTGGTGCTGCACGAGATGATGACCAACGCGGCGAAATATGGTGCGCTCAGTACGCCGACCGGAAAACTCGTCGTGACCTGGTCGCTCCTGCCCGAGGGGGATTTGATGCTCGAATGGGCCGAGGCTGGCGGCCCCATCGTGACGACGCCCAAGCGGCGCGGGTTTGGCACCATCATCGTCGAGCAGACGATCCCGTTCGAATTGCAGGGAGACAGCTCCGTCGAATACCGGCCGGAGGGCGTCGTCGGTCGCTTCCGCGTTCCGGCAAGCCAATTGGTGCCTTGCGACCTCGAGGCCGAACCCGAACGGCGCGAGATCGCCACCCCGCTCACGCGGACGGATCTCATGGGCAAACGACTGATGCTGGTCGAGGATAGCATGATGATCGCGCTCGACGCTCAGGGCATGATGTCGGATGCGGGGCTCGGGGTGGAAATCGCCGGCAATGTGGCCGACGCCTTGCGGACCTTGAAGGTCGGCGCCTTCGATGCCGCGGTGCTCGACGTCAATCTTTCGGGCGAAACAAGCTTTCCGGTGGCCGACGCCCTGCTCGCCGGGGGCGTCCCCTTCGTATTCGCGACCGGCTACGGCGAAAGCACCATGATTCCGGCGCGGTTCCGAAACGTGACGGTCGTCGCAAAACCCTATGATGCCAAAACTTTGCTTCACGCCCTTGGCTCGGCTTTCACGACACTCGATCTGGCCGCTTCTCCTTAGCGCAGGCTCCGGAGCTTGATCTCGCTCTGTCCCTGCATAGCAGGCTTGGGATCGACGCTGAAATACAACAGCCAGTCCTCGCCGCCATGGTCGGCCATCACCTCGGACTTGCTGATCGGCTGCAACGTTCCCTCGAACGTAATGGCGTGAAAGAAGCCGTAGATCGAGATCAGCAGATCGAGCAGCGCGCCCGGATCGGTGTAACGCAGCGGGTTATATTCGAGCACCAGAATGGGCTTATGACGCTGCAACGTCAGTCGCATGCCCTCCAAGATCGCCTCTTCGGCGCCCTCGGCATCGATCTTGATCAGATCGATCCGCTGCTTCGAATCGACGGCCTTATCGAGACACCAGAGCGGCACCTCGCTCAACGTCCCGAGCTCGAGATTGGCGTGGCTGCGGTCGGCGAGAACCAGCGCGTTCTTCGGTTCGTTCGTGGGCACGTAGAACAAGGCGCTCCCGACATCGGTGGACGATGCGGCAGCCGCCACGACGGTGGTGCGCGCCAGAAGCCCGTTCAATCCGAGTGACCGTTCCAACAGCGTCCGCGCCGCCGGGTTGGGCTCGACCGCGATGAGGCGGCCGGAGGGGCCGATCATGTCGCCGAACAGGACGGCGTAATAGCCAAAGTTGGCACCGATATCGACGACCGTCATGCCGGGTTTCAGGATACGGGTCATCACCATGGTGAGCCACATCTCCCAGAACCCGTCGAGCAGCAGGTTCACTCCAAACCCATGGTCGCGCGTGTCTACGAAGAACTTGTAGCGTCCGAGGATGCGACAGACCGCGGTATGGTCTCCGAGATAGACGGGCTGAACTTGCGCCCGACACACATGCTCGAGCGCGAAGCGATCGCCGCCCGCGATTTCAATCGGGGCTAGGACTTCGTAAGCGCCGCGCGGAATGGGCCGATTGAGACTAACCAAGCGTTTGACCTTCTGGTTCAGGGGTTCGCGTTCTGGCACCGAGCTGACGATCGTGGCAAGCTGGGCTAATGTCAGGCGGAACCGGCACTCGCCCGCCGCACGCGCCACGGCTCCGTTCCAGCCGTTCGCCCGATATGGTCGAGCACATGCGAGGTCGAGGGCGCCGCAAGAAGGCGAAACGGCAGGGTTGCCGGATACCACACGGGATGCAGGCTCGGGTCGGCCCGCATCGCGGCGCCCCACCGAGCGTCCAGCACGGCCTTGGCGGCGATCTCACCGGGCGGCATCCGTTCCGCATGGAGGCGAAAATCCTCCGTCTTGGCTTGATGATTGCGCAGCGTGATCGATGGGGTCCAGGCTACGATCAGCCCGGCTTCACGGACCTTCAGGCAATATTCGACATCGGACCCGTGGGCCGGCAAGGCGGCGGCGTCGAAGCCGCCGAGCGCGGCGAAGAGATCGCGGCGGGTCGCCAGGAATTGCCCCGTGACGGCGCCGGTCGCCCGATTGACGTGCCAGCGGTGGGCCGGTCCGGGTGCATCGGCCGCTTCATACAACCCATCATTGACGGTTCCGTCCCGCCATCCGAACAGAATGCCGGCATGCTGCACGGTATCGTCGCCATAGAGCAACCGTGCGCCGAGCACCCCGACGTCGTCCCGTTCGAGCGTCCCGCGAAGGCGACGATCCCACCCATCGGTCGTCATCTGCAACGTTTCGTGAGCAAATAGCAGGAGCGGCGCGTCGCCCGCCTGCACGGCGCGATTGCAGCAGGCGGACCAGTTCGGGGCGCCCTCCCGACTCAAGAGTGTGAGATAGCGCTTGGCTGCGAGATCCTCGAGGATCGCCCGATGCTCGTCTCCGACATCGACGTTCTCGACCACGACGAAGCGCACAGCATCTGGCACGTCCGCCATCTCGCGCAAGCTCCGGATGCAGGCTTGAAGCGCATGGGCGTCCCCGGCCGTCGGGAGGATGACGACGATCGGCGTATTGGCGCGGGCGGGACGCCAGGTGGTATGACCGGTCTCGCCCTTGGCGATGGCGACACGCTCATCGAGACCGCGACGTTTCAGATGCGCCGCGATCGCGAGCCGATGCTCCGGCATGGACAAGCGCGGCGTGTCGCGCATCGACACCAGCGGGAACGGCACGTGCCCGACCGTCCTGTCGGCCGACAGCTCAAGCAAAAGCGCGCTCCGGGCGCGCGTGACTGAGCCCTCGGGAGCATCCGGCACCGCACGCCGATAGGTCGAGGCTTCGACCGCGATCGTTTCCCCAAAGGTGTTGAGATCGAGCAACGTGTCATGATCGACCACCTGCCGGAAGATCGGCCGCGACCGCGTCAGGGCAAAGCCATCCGTCCGGCTCTCGTCCTGATCGCTGACGAAGGCCGTCGCGGCACCGAGCCGGCTCGCGGCCGCGAACCAAGCCAGGGCATAACGCGACAGAACCGCGCCCTGCGCCAGAAGCAACAGCCATCCGGCCTCATGCGATCGCGCCGCGTCCCACTCCGCGACCCACGGCATGCGATCGGCCTCGATCTCGGTCCAGGTGATCCGCGTGTCGCCCGATGCGGCGCTCTCGACGATGCGGCGCCGTTCCGGATCGCGACCCAAGACCGTCAAGCTCCACGAATCGGCGGTCTGATCGCGGATCGCAGCGATTTGAGCATAGAGTCCGTCGATCGGTTCACGGTCGGCGAGCAGGAGCACCGCGACGCGAAGGGCCGCGCCCACAGGCGGCGGTGGGATCTGAAAGGCGTCGCGAAAAATGCCGTAGAGATCGACCGGATAGGCCGTCTGCGCCAACACGTCGGGCAGCGTCGCGGCCAGACGATCGAGAGTCTGCCGCATGTCTGCCAGTTGCCGGCTGACCGCCATGACGGCCTCGGCGCCGCCGGCGCGGAAATGCACCTCGAACCGTTGCTGCTGCTGCCAGGAGGAGCCCGCCTCGGCAAGCTCTTCGGCAGCGGCCCAGGAATTGGGATTGAGGGAGGCGGCGCGACGATAGAGACGCAGAGCCTCCGGACGCTGACCCATCAGTTTCAACACGTGACCAAGCTGGATGCAGACGTCGGCATCGGTCGGGTCGGCCGCCTCCGCTTCGCGATACACCGCTTCGGCATCCCGGAGCAGCCCCGAATCCTTCAGCATGTTGCCGAGCTGAACCTTCACGTCCACGCGGTCGGGCGCCAGCGCGAGCGCCTTGCGGTAGACAGCGGCCGCCGCCGGAGCATCCCCCTCGTCGCGGAGCCGGTCGGCCTCCTTCAACAGAGCCTCGACACCAAGATAGCCGCTGACGGGCTTCTCGACTGGAACCGGTTTACGCGTGAACCACATGAATTTGTCCAGAAGTTACCATGTCGCCGAACGACAGCACCGCCGCGCATCGATCGCCGAGGGCGCTCTACCATGTCGGCTTCCTCCGCGCCAAACGACGTGGCAACCGACCTCGTTTCGACTAGGATCACGCCATGGGGCTTCGATGATCATCCGAACGACAAATCGATTGCGTCGGCGCGCCTCCGTCGTGCAACCCGGGCGAGGCAAGCCTTGGTCGGGCCATCCTTCTGGCCCCCGGCCCAGGGTCACCGTCCCTTGCGCGTGATCGTTCCGTTCCTCTGCAACACACTGCTGAATTTCATCACCGGGTTGTTGCTGGCGAAATTTCTCGGCCCGGCCGAATATGGCCGCCTCGCGCTGACGCTGGCGGTCGGCATGGCGATTCAGACGCTGGGGTTCGACTGGCTCCGCCTCGCCGCGATCCGGTTCTATTCGGAGCGGACCCGCCGCACCGAACCGCATGTGCGCGCCACCCTCGACGCCAGTTTTGCGACCCTGATTGCGGTCGTCTGCGTCGTCGGCATCGGGGTGCTGGTGTCAGGGGTCGACGTCGGCCTGTCGCACGCGCTGATCGGCCTCGCGATCGCGGCGTCGATCGCCAACGGCCTCTTCGATTATCATACGGCCCTGGTTCGGGCGCGCTTTCACGATCGCACCTACGCGCGGCTCATCATTGGCAAGAACCTCCTGTCGGTGTCGCTGACAGTTGGGGCCGCGATCCTGTTCGGATCCGCCGAAATGGCCATTGTCGGGCTTTGCGCCAGCATGATCGGATCGCTGCTGCTCAGCCGTAGCGCGCTCAACGACGTCGACGCCCGGCCTCGACTGGCGACCCGGCGGTTCGTTACCAGCGTGCTCGGCTATGCGGCCCCGATCGTGCTCGCCAATATGCTCTACCAGATCATCCCTCTGACCGATCGGGCCATGGCGGCCAGCCAGCACGGCTTCGCGGTCTCGGGCCAATTCTCGCTCGCCTACGATATCGGCTTCCGCATCGCCGCCGCGATCGGCTCGACCATGGACGTCCTCTTGTTTCAGATGGCGGTCCGGCTCGACGAACATCATGGCGCGGAACGAGCCAGCGAAGCGATCGCGCGCAATATGGGCGTTGTCTTTGCGATCTTGGCACCCGCCTGTGCCGGATGCTGGATCGTGATGCCGAGCTTCGAGCGTCTCGTCGTGCCGGAGGAATTTCGCGGTCCCTTCGCGCATTATTTCACGCTGCTGCTGCCCGGGCTGTTCTGCTACGCGATGATCCATTGGGCCGTGAACCCGATGTTTCAAATTCGCAAGCAGACTCGGTCGCTGATCGCCGTCGCGCTGATCGCGAGCCTCGCCAACGGCTTCCTTCTGCTGGTGCTGCCCGCCTCATCGGATGCGTCGACCTATGCGATCGCCCAATCGGGCGCTTTGCTGGTCGGGCTCGTGGCGCTGCTGCTCTTTGCCACGAGACTGGCGCCAGTTTGGCCCCCTCCCCGCGACCTCGGCTTGGCGACGCTGGCGACCGCCCTCATGGTGGCCGTGGTCGGTCCGTCGCGCGGCATGGAGCCGGGGGTTTTGGCTCTCATGGTCCAGGTCGTCGCTGGAGCCGTCGTCTATGCGGGTCTCGCTATGGCGTTTAATCTCTTCGGCCTCCGCGAGGCCGTGATGGCGCGCGTCAGGCCCCGCCTGTCGCGCTGGCGTAGACCGGCATAAGCTGCTGCGGGCGCGCTCGGCTTGCCTGTGGACAGCGGCGACAACCGACCCGCTGGCGCTGTCGCTCTCCAGTGTCGGGCGATAAACCTCGGGACGAACGGATCGACCGATTCGCCGAGACCCTTTCGTATGAGCCTTCGCAAACGCCTCGTCGTGCTGATCGGAAGCGTTTTTCTCGCCGTGATCGCGTCCGACAATGCACGCGCCACGCGCAACTGTGGCGTCCAGCCCTGCCTCGGGTGGCAGTTGGTCGACGGTTTGTGATCTGCCCGCCAGCGATCGCGTTAAGATACCGTCAAGGCTAACGAAAGCTTCGGTTTCGTCGACACTTTGAAAGATCTCGTAACCACGTCGCTCAAGTTTCCCGCGACGGGGTCGTGACGATGCCAATCGATTTAAACATCGAGGCCAGGCTGATGGGACGGTGGCGTCCTGCCGTCCGGATCAGTGTATCGGACCACCCGACATGTTTCATTCCAAGCTGGTGTCCGCGATCGCGGTTCTGTGGCTTTCGAGCGCGCTGAGCCCGGCGATCGCAGGCTCCGATCGACAAGCCCCGGAGGTCGCGCCGCAAGCGCAGTCGTCCGGTTATGGTGGCGGCCTCATCGAATTCATGATGACGGGCCGCTCCCCCCAACCGCCTGCTCGCGCGCTGCCCCGCGCCCCGCGTTACATGGCCAGCGCCGCGACCGGGGAAGCCGAGCCGCCGGCCTTTTCGTCGGGACCAGCCGGCTACGAGATGCCTCACAAAGCGGTCGATCCCGCCTTCGTGAAGCAGGAGGTCTCTTTCGACGGGCAGCAGGCGGCCGGCTCGATCGTGATCGACACATCGAACAAGTTTCTCTACCTCGTCGAAGCGCCCGGCCGGGCGCTTCGTTACGGCATCGGTGTCGGTCGACCCGGCTTTCTTTGGCACGGCGAAAAGACCATCACGCGCAAGGCCGAATGGCCGGATTGGACACCGCCGGTCGAGATGATCAAGCGTCGCCCGGACCTGCCGTCCCATATGGACGGCGGCATTGCCAACCCGCTCGGCGCCCGCGCCATGTATCTAGGCTCGACGCTCTATCGCATCCACGGCACCAACGAACCCGACACGATCGGCACCAATGTCTCGTCCGGTTGCATCCGCCTGACCAACGACGACGTGACCGACCTGTTCAGCCGCGTCCGGGTCGGCACAAAAGTTTTCGTCATGTGAACTTTTCCGGGTCGCAGGCATTCTTTTAATACCGGACCCACCCGCAAGGGTGAAAGCGAAAGCCGTCTCGACCCAACCGAGGCGGCTTTTGCGTGTCTGGACCCTGCCGCTGAAGGGTCAGGCGCGTGGATGGGCGTCGCGATACGCTTGCATGAGGCGTGCGCTATCGACCGCAGTATAGATCTGCGTCGTCGAGAGAGACGCATGGCCGAGCAGCTCCTGGATGCTGCGAAGATCGCCGCCACGGCTGAGCAGGTGGGTCGCAAAGGAATGGCGCAGCGCATGCGGCGTCGCGCTGGCCGGCAGCCCAAGCGTGCCGCGCAACCGCTCGACCGTGAGTTGCACCACGCGCGCCGAAAGCGGGCCGCCCCGCGTCCCCACGAAAAGCGGGCCAGACGGCGGAAGAGGCAGCGGACAGAGCGACAAATAGAGCTCGATCGCTTCGGCCACCACCGGCAGCACCGGCGTCATCCGGGTCTTGTTGCCCTTGCCGAGGACAACGACATGCCCCTTGCCGAGCGGAGCCTGATCGCGACGAAGACCCAGCGCCTCGGAAATGCGGAGACCCGACCCATAGAGGAGAGCCAGCACGGCGGCATCCCGCGCCGCCACCCAGGGGGGCCGCCCCTCTTCGGCTAGGGCGTCGGCCGTCGCCATCTGGCGTGCCTCTGCCACGGGGATCGGTTTGGGCAACCGGCGGCTGAGCTTCGGGCTGCGCGCCGCCGCGAACACCGCCGCCTTGCCGACCCCGGCGCGTTCAAGATGACGCGCAAAGGACCGTAAGGCCGCCAGCGCGCGCATCAGCGAGCGGCCTTCGATGCCCTCCCGTCGGCGGGCCGCCATGAAGGCGCGGAGATCCGGCGGCGTCAGAGCCTCGAACCGCTGGAGGGTGACGCTTTCCCCAAAATGCTCGCAGAGGAATGACAGGCACTGCCGCAGATCGCGACGATAGGCTTCAGAGGTCTTGGGTGACAGCCGCCGCTCGGTCTCGAGCGCGACGATCCAGGCCTCGGCTTCGGCGACGAGATCCGGGGCGGCTCCGGGGAAGACGAGGCTCATGCGGCGGGCGCTCCATGGGACGTAAAACTGCGACACATTCTGGCGACGCCGCCTTAACAACGGCCTTCTCGGTCACTCCCGGTCCGGCGCGTCGAACGGCAGGCTTGACCCGGCCCCGAGCGATGCCGAATGTCCGCCCGACGCACGATCAACGTCGATGGAGATGTAGCATGCTCGCGCCAAAGCCCGGCCGGTTCGATATCGTGGTGGCAGGGTCTGGCGTTGCCGGGTTGAGCATGGCCTTGGCGGCTCGCCAGGGCACCCGCGCGCGGGTCGCGGTCTGCGATGCGGGGCTCGAGGCCGACCCAGCGCACACGCTCCGCGCCGTTTCGATTGCGGCCGACTCGCGCCGCCTGCTCGAGCGGCTCGGCGTTTGGGCGGCAGTGGCCGAGAAGGCCCAACCGATGACCGAGATGGTGCTGACCGACGCCCGACCGGGTGCGGTGCCGCCGCCTGTCTTTCTCGATTTTACCGGCGACGCCGCTCCCGGCGAGCCCTTCGCCCATATGGTGCTGCTGGACGACTTGCGCGCGGCGCTCCGTCACGCCTGCGGGAAGGCCGGCATCGCTTTGATGCCGCAGGGAGTGGTCGACTTCACGGCCGATCGGAACAGCGTCCGAATTGATCTGGGAAGCGCTGAGCCCTCATTGGTGGCGCGCCTGCTGATCGCGGCCGATGGGCGTGGCTCGCGTCTACGCGACAAAGCCGGCATCAAAACGACCGGATGGGACTATGATCAAGCTTCGGTGGTGGCCACCATCGCGCACGAAGAAGATCACGGCGGCCGGGCGACACAACATTTCCTGCCAGGCGGACCGCTCGCAATTCTGCCGATGTGTGCGCCCGATGGGTCTCGCCGCCGGTTTTCGCTGGTCTGGACGGAGCGAACCGAGGAAGCTGCGCGTCTGCTGACCCTCGACGATGCGGCCTTTCTGAGCGAGTTGCGTGACTTGATCGGCCATGGCTACGGCGACTTGCGGCTGGAAGACAAGCCGCGCGCCTATCCGCTGCGGGTCAACCTCGCCCGCACTTTGATCGCGCCCCGCTTCGCTCTCATCGGAGACGCGGCCCGCACAATTCATCCGCTGGCGGGCCAAGGCCTGAACCTCGGTCTCCGCGACGTCGACGCTCTCTCGAGCCGCATCGCTGAGGCCATGCGGCTCGGCCTCGACCCCGGCGCTCCGGACGTGCTCGAACCCTATCAGCGTGCAAGGCGCGCTGACGCGACCGCCATGGCGGCCGCCACCGACATCATCAACCGCCTGTTCTCCAATGACATCACCCCGCTGCGACTGTTGCGCGACTTCGGGCTCGGCTTGGTCGACCGCTCGCCCGGCCTGAAACGTCGGCTCATCGGACAAGCCGCTGGAACCCCGCCGCAGGCGCGGAGCCCTCGCCATGGCGCCTGACATGGCTCCATTCAAAGGGCTCTCGGCCTTTCCGATCACGCCGGCCGACCCCTCAGGCCGCGTCGATACGGCGGCGCTGCGCGGGTTGATCGAGCGACTGGCGACGGCGGATGTCGATTCGATCGGACTGCTCGGATCGACCGGCACGGCGGTCTATCTCACCCGCGACGAGCGGAAGCGCGCGATCGACGCTGCGCTCGATCAACTCGCCGGCCGGACGCCGGTGATCGTCGGCATCGGGGCGTTGCGGACCGACGAGACCATCCGGCTCGGGCAAGATGCCGAGGCGGCCGGCGCCGCGGCGGCGCTGCTGGCCCCGGTTTCCTACGCGCCGCTGACCGACGACGAGGTCTTCACGCATTTCGCGACGGTCGCGCGATCGATCACGCTACCGATCTGCATCTATAACAATCCCGCGACGACGCATTTCACCTTTTCGGCCGCCCTGGTGGGCCGGCTAAGCGCGCTACCACGCGTCGTCGCGGTCAAGAATCCAGCACCACCGCTGGGCATAATGGCGGAGCATTTCGCCGATCTCAGGCAGCACGTACCGGCGCGCTTTTCGCTCGGCAGCAGCGTCGACGCGCGTGCCATCGAGACGATGCTGGCCGGGGGTGCCGCCTGGTATAGCGTGATCGCGGGAATCCTTCCATCGCCCTGCGTCGCGGCCGTCAAAGCCGTTCGCGCCGGCGATGCGGCGGAGGCTCGACGGATCGACGCGGCTTTGCGGCCGCTTTGGGATCTCTGCGTCGAGCATAGTGGATTACGGGTCGCCTATGCGATCGCCAACGGGCTTGGGCTCACGTCCAGCTTGCCGCCCCGCCCCGTGCTGCCCCTATCCGACGAACGACAACGGCGCGTCCTCGACGTTGTGCGGATGATCGACCCCACGGGGACCTGACAGCCGCTCGCGCGCCCTCTTATCTAACTCTGCGCGACTTTTGGGGATTCGACGACCGCGAGGGCGGCCCGAAACGCGGCGTCGATATCGAGCACCGACGTATCGAGCGTGACGGCGTCGCTGGCCGCGCGCAACGGAGCCACGCCGCGCGACGAATCCCGATCGTCGCGGCGGATGATGTCGGCCAGCACGGCCTCGAAATCGACCGGCTCGCCGCGCCCGGCGAGTTCCAGCGCGCGCCGTTGCGCCCGGACCCGCGCCGTGGCGGTGACGAAAATTTTGACGTCAGCGTCGGGGCAGATGACCGTGCCGATGTCGCGGCCATCGAGCACCGCGCCCTCCGGCCGGCGCGCGAAGGCGCGCTGCGTCTCGATCAAGGTGGCGCGCACATCGGGAATCGCCGCGACCACGCTGGCGGCTTCACCCATCTCCCGCCCGCGCAGCACAGTCTCGTCGAAATCGATCAAGCCTAGGCTGCGGGCCGCCGCCACCGCCGCGATCTCGTCCTCCAGCGGGCGATCCGCTTCCATCAAGGCGCGCGCCGTCGCCCGATAAAGCAGGCCGGTGTCGAGATGCGGCAATCCGAAATGCCGCGCGAGCCTGCGTGCCAGAGTGCCTTTGCCAGACGCGGCCGGACCGTCGATGGCGATAATCACCGGGCCGTCACGCGAAGACCGCGCCAAGCATCGTCATGCTGGACTTGAAGGTCGGAAAGCTGGTCGCGATCATGGTTTCGTCGTCGATCGTGACAGGCGTCTCGGCCGCGAGCCCGAGACAGAGGAAGCTCATGGCAATGCGGTGATCGAGATGGGTCGCGATGGTGCCGCCGCCACGCACACACCCCTCGCCGCCCTCAACCAGGAGATCGTCGCCCTCGATCTGATACGACACGCCGACTTCGCCAAGCCCCGCCGCGACCGCGGCCAGCCGATCGGATTCCTTGACCCGCAACTCATGCAGCCCGCGCATCCGCGTCGTACCCCTGGCAAAGGCCGCCGCGACCGCAAGGACCGGATATTCGTCGATCATCGAGGGCGCGCGTGGGGCCGGCACATCGACGCCCGTGAGGTCGGACGCACGAATGCGGAGATCCGCCACCGTCTCGCCCCCTTCGATCCGCTGATCGAGAATGTCGATCGATCCGCCCATTTCGATCAGGGTCGTGATCAGCCCCGTTCGCAACGGGTTCATCATCACGCCTTCGAGCAGGATATCGGAGCCCGGCACGATCAGGGCCGCCACGAGCGCAAAAGCGGCCGACGACGGGTCAGCCGGAACCGCGATCGGCGAGGGCCGCAACGCGGGGCGCCCCGCAAGCGTGATCCGGCGACCGGTCTCGCCGAAAGGCTCGACACGAATGTCGGCGCCGAAATGCGTCAGCATCTTCTCCGTGTGATCACGCGTTGCCTCTGCTTCGATCACCGTGGTGGTGCCCCGCGCGTTCAGGCCGGCCAGCAGAATGGCCGACTTGATCTGCGCCGAGGCGACGGGCGTCTGATAGGTGATCGGCAGCGGCTCCGATGTTCCCTTCAGGGTGATGGGGCAACGGCCACCCTCCCCCTGGTGGAGAACCTCGGCTCCCATCTGTTCCAGCGGATCGAGGATCCGCCGCATTGGCCGTTTCCGCAGGCTGGCATCGCCATCGAACACGGCGCTAACGCCGCCACCCCCGACGACGCCCATCATGAGACGCGACCCCGTCCCCGCATTGCCGAAATCCAGCGTCTCGCGCGGGGGGAGCAACGAGCCGATGCCGACACCATCGACCGTCCACTGTCCCGGTCCGTGTCGCTCGATTCGCGCGCCGAGCGCTTTGCAGGCCTCGCCGGTCCGCATCACGTCGTCGCCCTCGAGCAGACCGGTGATCTGCGTCGTTCCCACGCTGAGGAGCCCGAAGATGAAGCAACGGTGCGAGATCGACTTATCGCCCGGCGGTTTGAAGCGCCCGCGTAAGGCGACGCTCTTGCGGGCCGTCAAAGGACGCGGGTTCTGCCCATGAGCGGCCGTGCCGCCCCCGTTGCTCGCTCCACCATCCTGCGATTGTTCCGACGCCACGTGCTACCCGGTCCTAATAGTCCGACGCTGGATCACTGATCGAGCATCGCGTGAAAGACGAACCGCACCGACACACCCTGGCAAGGCTGTGCGAAGGCCGGCATGAGACAGACGGCCGCGTGCGAGGCGACGCTCGACGGACCACTGCGCTCGTAACATGGGGCGTCAGAGCTGTCATCCACAAGCCAAGCAGCGGTTTCGATCGATCGATCGCGACCCGCAAAGTTCTCGTGTGGGCTCGTCCAGGCCTGGCATGGCCCGTCGCCGGGAACACTTCGCATTTGACAGGCGTGTCGGAGCCGACTAACGGGGTGCGCTCGATCAAAACGGACGCGTCCCGTCCCCGGCGTCGCCTAAGGATTTCTTGAACGTGGCAAAACCGGAACTTGGCGCCAAGCGCCAGTGTCAAAACTGCAGCACTAAATTTTTCGATCTGAACAAGGATCCGATCGTCTGCCCGAATTGCGGGACGGTGTTCCAGGCTCTTCCTGTGGCGCGGGTGGCGAGAGCCGCACCCGCCGCGCGCGATGAAGGCGATGTCGAGGCGGAAGCCGCAGGCGCCGAGATCGTGTCGCTGGAAGACGTGGAAGCCGGCGAAAAGGTCGAAGCGGCCGCCGAGGATGACATCGAGGTCGATGATGTCCCCGCGGACGACACATTCCTCGAAGAGGAAGAAGAAGAAAACGACGATGTGGCCGATCTTATCGACGGCGATATCGAGGACGACGAGGAAGCCTGAGGGTGACCGACCCGGGGTGCAAAAAAGTGCACCTCCGGGGCTTGTGAAAGGCACCGAATCAAGTCTATACAGCCGCTCCGCTGAACGGCGGCAGGCTTCGGTTCCGATCATATTCGATCCGACCGTCCTGCCATCGACAGGATCGTTGCTCCCAAGCAGCGTTGGCGCGGAACGTGGGGCCATAGCTCAGTTGGGAGAGCGCTTCAATGGCATTGAAGAGGTCGTCGGTTCGATTCCGTCTGGCTCCACCAGCTTTCCCCCACCGATTGATCAACCGTTATGATCGTTGAAGCCCTAGTTTTCAGAGCAGTTTCTGTGATGCTGTTTGCACGAAACCTTGTACGATCAGCACGGGACATGCGAGTTGCCGCCACGATCTAGGAAGCCGACGCGGTTTGCGGGTGGCGACCGAAGGGGTTGATGCACGCGATGAGCGGTTGCCCTTCCCCACCAACAACTTGAAAACGATCTTCTCTACTCGGCTCTACACCGGGTACGTTGACGACCGGCACGGCTACAACCTGCCCGCAACGCCCGTCCACGTCGCGGTCGGTTCTGGGTGTAACTGATTCCCTTGCTCACGGGTATGCCGGCGATAGGAGCCCGTCTGAGCGGACAACAGTTCTGGCGGAAGCCGACGAGGCTGAGGTGATGTTGCGTGAAGTCGAACAACGCCACGACCTTGCCGATTATCCCATCTGCGCTTGGCGCAGGGTGAGGAAAAAGGCAGCGAGCCTCGTCAGGCGGGTTTCAGGATCGAGGTGGGCGATAGCTGCCGTCCGAAACGCTTGAGACTTCCGAAAGCGTTGGTCGGGATGGCCTTCTGAAGGGTGAAAGCATTCTCGGAACGAAGTTGCGCGCCTTTCGTACATGCGACCATTTCACTATCCGCGATCGTCAGCGAGACTCGCCAGCGGTCTCCACGGCGCAGGATATAGACATGCTCCTACTCGGCAACGAGTTCGTCTCCTTCGCCGAGCATCCTGCACGCGAGACGAGCTTGCGCGACGTTCGGAAAGAGTTCGATTACGAAAACCAGTTTCCCCCAAGGCCGGACGACGCCCTGCCGGCGGTAGGAAATCCATCAACGTCAGGCGAAGTCTCCGGTTGGCGACTGAAATAGCCCAACTTCATCCCAAAGTCCACTTAGCGCGTCGGGGTGCTCAGCAGCAGCGACCTGAACGAGTGGACGTTCGCACAGCAACGGATCGAGCGCGCCAGCGCGGAGTTGCGCGTCGAATAAGCGGGCCTGCTGTGCCCTCTCGCCCGCAGCCTCAAGTTCGTTCGCGGCCGCAAATAACGTCGGATCGGCCGCGACGGCGGATCGATATGAGTCCAACGCCAGGCCGCGACGCCCCATCAGCTTATAGGCATGGCCGAGTTGAAGATGGGCTTCGGCATCCTGCGGATCGCTCACAATGATCTGCCGATAAGCCGCCTCGGCCTCGCAGAGCTCACCGCTGTCTTTCGACATATTGCCGTATTGCAGGCGGATGTCGTTCCGCTCCGGAAGAAGTTGGAGAACGGAACCATAGAGCTCCGCCGCTTTTTCTGTCGCTCCCGCATCTCGGAAGCCATTAGCCAAAGCGATCAGGGAAGCCGAATTTTTCGTCGACGTCGACGCTGCGACAACCGCTCTGGCCGCCATCGATGCTAAGCGTTTCAAGATGACGTGCACGATCGACCTTTAAGACAACGCCACATGCTTCCCAAGCGGGATGGGCCATCGGGCAATCGACTGTCAAGTATCGAGGGTGATCAAGGCACCCCTTCACGCAACGTGAGGTTGCAATGACGTTTAATGATGTCGCTACGGCAGGGCGCTGTGTCTACACCCCGCAAGGGCCGCCATACTCGACCGCGAGTTGGATAGCCGCCCATCCAGAACGACTATTTTTGTCGATGATGCGACTGCGGGTGGTTGAAGGATCGGGCATGGACCTCAGCGGGTCCGCCGAGCAAGATCCCTGGGCGGAGATCGCTGGCCGCCGCTCGTGAAGAGGCTGGTGCTACCACAGCGACTTTTTCTCGATCTGGTCAGCGGCTCGACGGCGGGAAGGGGTTCGACCTCAAATCGCGGGCTCGGTGCCGGCCTGGACCGTGTTGGGAGACTCCTCCCGGGCGGATTGACCATCCCGGAAGGATTCGCGTTTTAAATCATCACATTGCGTGGTGACGCATCATGCGACGGTCATGCATCATCATGCCGCGATGATGCATCATGCCATGGTGGTGCATCATCCGCTCGTGATGCATCATCATGCCGCGATGATGCATCATGCCATGGTGGTGCATCATTTCGGCGCTGGCGGGAGCCGCAGCCGCACCGAGCGATGCGATCAGGATGGTGCACGCACAAATCAGGCTCTTGGTCTTGGTCAAAACTGCCTCCACAAAGCATGTCGGCGCGTTCGGCTCGAACCCACCTGACCTGACAGTTACGCGCGATGAGCAACAAGGTTACATTGTGGCCACGGTCTTGCTGCGAACAGGCTGACTTTCGAACGCACATGTGGTGGCGTCGCACCGCTTTGACGGTGCAAGAATATCACGCATCGACCAGGATCTGTGGATGACGCGTGGCTGTCATAAAAGGCGCTTGCGCCTGATCTCTGAATCGGTATCCTTCCTATGTCTTTGATCTAGCGAAAGGAGGTGATCCAGTGTCTCATTGTTTCATGCTTGGTACCCGAGCCTGGACGATCGATTTCTCGGTGAAAGCTGAGATCGCTTAGTCGCCTACGGTTCGTACCCGAGCCGAACAATGTCGAGGGGCTGCTCTAACGGGCGGCCCCTTTTCATTTGTGGCGGTGCAGCCCGTCGCGAGCCTCCCTCTGGCAGCCCCGTGCGCCCAGCAATGTCAAACTTTGCCAAGCCGGCGCGAGCCGACTAGATACACATCCATCAGGCACGGGCACAGGGCCTGGGCCGCCTTCGCCTGTCTGATCATGACCGAACAAAGCCCGGCCGACGTCCTCAACGAATTGCGCGTCGATATCGACCGCATCGATGCGGCCATGCACAATCTTCTGATCGAGCGCGGCGGCATCATCGAACGTCTGATCGCCGTCAAGTCCAGGCAGGGCGGCGGATCGGCGTTTCGTCCGGGCCGCGAGGCCGAGATGATGCGGCGCATCGCCGAGCGACATCGTGGCCCGTTGCCGCTCGACACGGTCGAGAGCATCTGGCGCGTCATCATCGCAACCTTCACATTCGTCCAGGCGGCTTATTCGGTGCATGCCGACATGGCGGCCGGCGATGCGGCGATGCGTGACTCGGCGCGGTTCCACTTCGGCTTCACGGTGCCGCTTGTGCCCCATCTCGGCGCGACGGGCGTCATCGAGGCGGTCAATCGGGCCAATGGCGACCTCGGCATGATCGGCATCGACGCGGAAGCCTCGGGCGGCGCGTGGTGGGCACGCCTCACCGAACCCGACGCCCCGAAAGTCATCGCGCGGCTTCCGTTCGTCGAACGCAGCGATCATCCGGCGGGGCTCCCCGTATTCGTCATCGCCCGCTCGACCAGCGTCGCGGCCGTTCGCGATGTCGTGCTCCACTCGGTATCGGTCGAGCGCTGGCGCGATGGGCTACCGGCCGCGATCGGGGCGATCGGCGGTTCGATCATTGGAAACGTCGGAGATCGGATCGGTCTGGTGCTGTTGGTCGCGACACCCGGAGCACTGCCGCCCGACACGCTCGCCGATACGCTGCGTCCCATTGTCGGAGAGGCCAGGATCGCCGAAATTGGAAGCCATGCCGCTCGCTTCGATTACGATACGCAACCGCTTCCGGCCTCTTTCATCTTTCCGTCCTGACATTCTCGCTGAAGAGCTGCTGATCCATGTCAAATCCTGTTGCCGCCGTGCGCCCGACCCCGCTCCCGCACATCCTCGACATCGCGATTTATGTTCCGGGCAAGAGCGCCGGAACCAGCGGCGGCAAGGTCCATAAGCTCTCCGCGAACGAAACGCCGCTCGGGCCATCGCCAGCCGCGATCGAGGCCTATCAGCAGAGCGTCGGTCGTCTCGAGCTTTACCCGGACGGGGCAGCGACACGGCTGCGGCAGGCCATCGCGGCTCGATACGGTCTCGATCCCGCCCGCATCGTCTGCGGCTGCGGCTCGGACGATCTGCTGCATCTGCTGGCGCAGGCCTATGTCGGCCCCGGACGCGAGGCGATCGTCACCGAGCACGGCTTCGTGGTCTATACGATCGTGGTCAAGGCGGCGGGCGGCACGGTCGTCGTGGCCCGTGAGAGCGATTGCACGGCCGATGTCGATGCGATCCTCGCCTGCGTCACCCCGAGCACGACGATCGTGTTCCTGGCCAATCCCAATAATCCGACCGGGACATATCTGTCGTTCGACGAGGTCAAGCGGCTGCATGCAGCGCTGCCTCCCCACGTCATGCTGGTGCTCGACGCGGCCTATGCCGAATATGCACGGCAGAACGATTACTCGTCCGGCATGGAGCTCGTCTCGACGTTCGAGAACGTCGTCATGACCCGCACCTTTTCAAAGATCTACGGATTGGCGAGCCTGCGAATCGGGTGGCTTTATGGACCGGAGTCGATCTGTGATGCGATCAACCGCATTCGCAGCCCCTTCAACCTGAACGGGCCGGCGATTGAGGCCGGCATCGCGGCCATTCAGGATACCGCGCATGTCGACAAAGCGGTCGCGCATAACGACCTTTGGCGCGGCTGGTTGACCGATCGGTTGGGAGAGCTCGGACTGAAAGTCTCGCCCAGCGCCGGTAACTTCCTGCTGTTGCATTTCCCGCGTGAGCCGGGTCACACCGCGGCCGAGGCCGATGCGTTCTTGTCTAGCCGCGGATTGATCCTGCGCGCGGTCGGCGCTTACGGCCTGCCGGATTGCCTGCGGCTGACGGTCGGCCCCGAAGACGCCAACCGGCTCGTGGTCGACACGCTTCGGGAGTTTCTGGGACAGGCAGCGCGCCAGGGCGAATCTGCGCATGGCTGACGCTTTGTCGGCACCCCTGTTCGAGCGTGTCGCGATCATCGGCATGGGGCTGATCGGCTCTTCGATCGCCCGCGCGGCCAAACATTATGGCGCCGCGTCGATCGTGGTGGCGGGTGATCGCGACGAGGCTGTCTGTCGGCGCGTCCGCGACCTCGGCTTCGCCGATGTCGTGACCCAATCTGCGGCCGAGGCGGTTGCGGAGGCCGACCTCGTGATCCTCTGCGTTCCGGTCGGCGTCATGGGCGATGTCGCAGCCGAAATCGGGGCTTCCCTCAAACCGGGAGCGATCGTCAGCGACGTCGGCTCGGTCAAGAACGCCGTCGTCGAGGCACTGTCGCCGCATCTCGCCGAAGGTGTCTGGCTGGTGCCGGCCCATCCGGTCGCCGGCACGGAATATTCAGGGCCGGACGCCGGCTTTGCGGTTTTGTTCGAGAACCGCTGGTGCATCCTGACGCCCTGCGACCGGTCGAGCGACGCTGCTGTGGAAGCGGTCACGGCATTGTGGCGCGCGTTTGGGTCCAATGTCGAAACCATGACGCCGACCCACCATGATCTGGTCCTCGCCATCACCAGCCACGTGCCGCATCTCATCGCCTATAACATCGTCGGGACGGCAGCCCATCTCGAAGCCGTGACTCAATCCGAGGTCATGAAATTTTCGGCTGGCGGCTTCCGTGACTTCACTCGCATCGCCTCCTCGGATCCCACCATGTGGCGCGACGTGTTCCTCCACAACAAAGAGGCCGTGCTGGAAATGCTCGGCCGCTTTAACGAGGATCTTGCGGCGCTTGCCAAGATGGTGCGCTGGGGCGACGGCGACGGTCTCTTCGATCTGTTCACGCGAACACGGGCGATCCGGCGCGGCATCATCGCGCAAGGACAAGAAACGCAAGCTCCGGATTTCGGGCGACGCGGACCCACGAGCGATCCCGCCGCCAAAGCGTGATCCGGCGACGCGGGCCGATCAGTAGATCGGGTCGAGCCGCACCGGCAGCGCGATCGGACCGAGACGAAGCCGCCCGCCGGAGAAGATGACTGGCAGGCGGAGGGCATTGCCGGCTTGCGGTGTCTGCGCCTTCTTGCCGCCGAGCAGGCTCGACAGGAGACCGCCAAGCTTCACGCTCGAGATTGGTAGTCCGAAGCGCTCGGCGATCGGCTCGAAGCCCGTCAGCGCCGTGTCGAGTTTGCCGGTCGTGCGATGAGCCTCGTCCAGGGCCAGCACACCACTGGCCTGACCCACGAAATCGCCTTTCCTCACACTCAAACCGGTGACCTGCAACTGCCCATCGGCCTGTCGCCACGCTTCCAAGCGTGCGACGGTCGGTGCACTGAGCAGGTCTGCATGCGTCAATGTTCCATTCAGCGAGGCTTCGATCAGATCGTTGCCGCCCGTGAACCCGTCGAGGGTCGGTAGGCCGACACCGAGCGCCTTGACGTCGAAATCCGCGTCCGCCGCGTCGGATACATTCGGCGTCGCCAGAGCCGACAGTTGCGCCGCCCGTGCATTGAGATCGGCCGCATCGGGTTGGCTCAGCGTCACGGCGAGGCGGGTCGCTTCGATCTCGCCGCCGCGCGGCATATCCGGCAACCCGGAGGCGGCGACCCGAAGCCCCGCCCACGACACCATCAAATCGTAATCGCCATTATCGGCCCGGAGATGCATCGGGCCCATGAGGTCGACCCGAATGGTCCGGGGTGCATCGAGCCCGAGGCGTGCCAGAAGACCCTCGACGTTACCGGTACTTTGACGACCCGCGATCTCGCCTTGAAACGTCGGCTTGTCGCATCGGATCCGCAAGGCGAACGGGTAGCCGCCGATATGGCGATCAGGACAGGTCCACTGGCGCCCCGCATGAGCCTGCTGTGCAAGCCAATCGTCGAAAGCCGCCCCTGCCCTGTTGGCGGCCAGGCCCCACAATCCCGACCAGATCGCAACGACGCCGACAACGCTTGCGATCGCAATCGGGATCGTCCGCGACCGCCGCTGCCGAACGCCATTCTGTGGTGCGGACATTCAAACGCTCTTTCGTCTTGCGGCAGACCGGCGGTCGGCCACCCTGCTGGTTCTGCTCTGCCGTGCCGCAGCGCCACGCCCATCGACTTGCGTCGGCTCGACGTGCGGATCCCACCCCATAAAGCAGGATGGCATCAGAGGGAATCCACTGGCGCGCCAGCATGTGCGGCAAGGGTGCTGGAGAAGGCTCGCGAAGCTGTTACGAAGCCGATCGGGCGAAACAGCGGCGAGGCGGAGGCATGGTGGATATCGACGATCTCTGGATCTTTGCCTATGGGTCGCTGATGTGGCGGCCGGATTTCGACTTCGTCGAGAGGCAGAAGGCGCGGCTTTCCGGCTACCACCGCAGCCTCTGCATCTTTTCTCACCTTTATCGCGGCACGCCCGCCAATCCCGGGCTTGTCCTGGGGCTCGACCGAGGCGGCTCGTGTGTCGGCATTGGGTTTCGCATCGCCGAGACACATCGGGCCGCGACCCTCGATGCCGTGCGGACACGCGAACTTGTGACCGGCGTCTATCGGGAAGTGCAGGCTCCGATGCTGCTCGAGAATGGCAGCCGTGTGTCGGCGGTCACCTATGTGGCCGATCGCGCGCATGTCCAATATGCCGGCAAGCTGCCGCGCGAACAGATGGCGACCCGGATCCGACAGTGCGCCGGAAGCGCTGGTCCGAACGCCGACTATGTGCGGAACACCCATCTGCATTTGCAGCAGATGGGACTGCAGGACGCCAATCTCGCTTGGATCGTCGCGGCGATCGATCGCGAGAACTAAAACCTTGACAGGATTGCGACAGACACATTCAATCAGACATCAGACCAATTTTGACGTCTGAACCGATCTCTTTTTTCCACGCCCGGATGTTTGCTTGCACGCTGCCCGCGCCCATGAGTCCGCGATTGCGACCTTGACGCCTCTGCCCGCGCTCGATCGGGCGGAGAGCGTCTCGCGCGCTCTGGCGGATTTCATCGTGCGGTCGGCGCTACGACCAGGCGACCGCCTTCCCACCGAGCGGGCCTTGATGGAAGCACTCGCGGTCGGACGGTCGACGGTGCGCGAGGTGATCCGGCAGTTTCAGGCACGCGGCATCGTCGAATCCCGTAAGGGGAGCGGTACCTATCTGCTGCGCGCCCTTACGGCCGGCAGCGTGTCGTTTCCGATGACGATCGACACGGGCGCATTGCGCGATCGCCTGTTGCAAACGCTCGAAGTGCGGCGCGGTCTCGAGGTCGAAGCCAGTGCTGTGGCAGCCTGCCGCGCCGGAGACGCCGATATCGCCGCTATGGAGCAGAAGCTCATCGAGATGGAACGTGTCCATTTCGACAAGGGAACCGCCGGCCGGGAGGACCTCGCCTTCCACCTCGCGATTTACGACGCGACCCACAACCCCTTGTTCCGCCAGTTGCTTGAGCAAATCCGCGAGGCGTTCGAGCATTTTTTCGAAAAACCGTTCGATCGGCCCGATTTCGCGCGCCGCTCCTTTCCGTTCCACCGCGAATTATTCGACGCGATCCGCAGCCGAAACACCGCCCTGGCCCGCGACAAGACGATCGCGATTTTGGCGATCGTCGAGGAAGACATCAAGGCCATGTCGCAATGAGCGAGTTCCCGTGAGACGTTTGCTATGAGCACATCCGACCGATCCACCGGCGCCGACGTTCTGGCGCGTGCCCGCCTCATCCTGGCGCATGACGAGCCTCACGCTTTCGACGCCGTGGTGCCGGCGATCGTGCAGACCTCGCTCTTCACCTTCTCGAGCTTTCAGGAGATGTCCGACACTTATGCGGGCAAGAAGAGCCGCAACGTCTATTCCCGCACCACGAACCCCACTGTCACGCTGTTCGAGCAGAAGATCGCCGCGCTCGAAGCGACCGATGACGCGATCGGATTTCCAAGCGGCATGGCGGCGATTTCGGGCGCCGTTCTGGCCTTCGTCAAGCCGGGCGACCGGATCGTCAGCGTGCGCCATGTCTATCCCGACGCTTATCGGCTGTTCGAGACGCTGCTGAAAGACTGGGGCGTCACGACCAACTATGTCGATGGCGCCGACCATGCGGCAGTCGCGGCGGCGTTGCCGGGCGCCAAGCTGCTCTACCTCGAAAGCCCCACCAGTTGGACCATGGAAGCCCATGACGTCGGCGCTTTGGCGGCGCTTGCCCGCCAGCACGGCGCGATGAGCATGATCGACAATTCCTATGCGACGCCGCTGTTTCAGCAGCCGGTGACGCTCGGGGTCGATCTCGTGATTCACTCGGCCTCCAAATATATCGGCGGCCACAGCGACACGGTCGCGGGTGTCGTCGCGGGTCGTGCCGAGCTCGTGTCCCACATCCGCCGCACGATCTGCCCCTACATCGGCGCAAAACTTGCGCCCTTCGAGGCGTGGCTGTTGCTGCGCGGCCTTCGCACGTTGCCGGCTCGCCTCAAGGCGCACGAAGCTTCCGCCATGACCTTGGCGCAGCGCCTCTCCGACCACAAGAACGTGACGGCGATGCACCATCCGGCGCTTGCGGGCCCGCTACCGCCGGGGCTGACCGGAACCTCCGGCCTGTTCTCCTTCGTGGTCGACGACACGATCGACATCCCGGCTTTCTGCGACGCGCTTCACCTGTTTCAGCTTGGCGTCAGTTGGGGTGGGCATGAGAGTCTCGTCGTGCCGGCACTGATCACCCGGGTGCAAGCCGCCGGCCCGAATTCGGCTCTCGATTTCGGTGTGTCCGACCGGATGATCCGCCTGCATGTCGGGCTTGAAGGTACCGATGCGCTCTGGGACGACCTGACCAGAGCCTTGAACGAGGCACGTCACTGAACCCCGTCGGCGGCCTCGACGCCGTCGACGCACCGAACGCGAGGGAGACCACGATGTTGAAACGCCTGCTGTTGACCGCCACCGCCTGCCTGTTGCTCGGATCGCATGCTTATGCCGACACCACGATCAAGCTGGTCGAGGTCCTGACGAGCCCGGAAAGGACCGAGACCCTCAAGGGTTTGGTCGATACGTTCGAGAAGGCCAACCCCGGCACTCACGTCGAGATCACCTCGCTGGCCTGGAGCTCGGCCTTCGAAAAATTCGCCACCATGGTGTCGGCCGGGGACTCGCCCGATGTCGTCGAAATGCCCGATCGATGGCTGTCGCTCTATGCCGGGAACGGCAAGCTCGAAAACCTCGATCCGTATCTCGCGACCTGGAGCGAGACGGCCGGCCTCAACGAACGCGCGCTCGAGGTGGCCCGCGCGGTCGACAAGAAAGCCTATATGCTCCCCTACGGCTTCTATCTGCGGGCCATGTTCTACAACAAGGTCTTGTTCAAGCAGGCCGGCATCGCCGAGCCGCCGAAGACGATGGACGAATTCCGCGACGCAGCGAAAAAGATCTCGGCTATCCCGGGCAAGTCCGGCTACTGCCTTCGCGGCGGGCCGGGTGGCCTGAACGGATGGATGATGTTCGGCGCCACGATGGCCGGTAACAACGACTTTTTCAAACCGGACGGCACCTCCACGCTCAGTGATCCCGACTGGGTCAAAGGCTCGGCCTGGTTGATCGATCTTTATAAGGACGGCCTCGCCCCGAAAGACAGCGTCAACTGGGGCTTCAATGAAATCGTGGCCGGCTTCTACTCCGGCACCTGCGCGATGCTGGACCAGGACCCCGACGCGTTGATCGCCGTCGCCGAGCGCATGAAGCCGGACGACTTCGGCGTTACCCCGATGCCGAAGGGCCCCGCCGGCAAGGCCTTCCCGACCCTTGGCTATACGGGCTGGTCGATGTTCTCGAGCAGCGAACACAAGGACCTCTCCTGGAAGTTGATCCAAGCGCTCGACGGCCCGGTCGGAAACTTGGCCTGGAACAAACGCACGGGCGCCCTGCCGGTCTATACGGCCGCCGCCAAAGACCCGTTCTATTCGGGCGATCAGTTCAAAGGCTGGTTTGCCGAACTTGCCGACAAGGACGAGGTGCCGACCATCATGCCGACCAACCTCCCGGGCTTCGCTTTCTTCGCCGACTCGCTCGCGGTGAAGACCAGCCAGCAGGCGTTGCTCGGCCAGATCACGGCCGAGCAGATGAACACGCAATGGGCCGCCTATCTGACCAAGGCGAAGCAGAAACAGATGAGCGCGCCGTGATCGTGACGATCCGCAGCGGCAAGCCACGATGACAACGATCACGACGGGTGCGACGACGAGGCGTCGCCGCCCCCTTCTCCGCCGGATGGCGCTTGCGGCGGAGCCCTATCTCTACACGATTCCGTCGGTGTTCCTGATCACCATCATCATGCTTGTGCCGCTGGTGATCGGGCTGTCCTACGCGTTTCGCGACATCACGCTGCTGGATCCGTTCAGCGGCGGCTTCGTGGGGCTCGATCATTTTCGCGAGATCTATGCGGATGCGAGCTTCTGGAACGCCCTTCACAATACCGTGACGTGGACCGTGACATCCGTCGTCTTGCAGTTCGGTCTGGGCCTGATCCTCGCGATGCTGCTCGACCGGCCATTTCCGGGTCGCTCGCTGATCCAGGCGCTTGTCTTCCTCCCCTGGGCGGTCCCGAGCTTCTTATCCGGCCTGAATTGGGCCTGGCTGTTCAACCCCGTGGTCGGGCCGCTCCCCTATTGGATGCATGACGTCGGGCTCATGTCCGCGCCCGACAACATCCTGTCCGACCCAAATCACGCCATCTGGGGTCCGATCGTCGCCAATGTCTGGTGGGGCATTCCGTTTTTCGCCATCACGCTACTGGCCGCGTTGCAGGCGATCCCGAAGGATATCTACGAAGCCGCGGCGATCGACGGCGCGGGGCCGTTCGAGCGGTTCCGCAGCATCACCTTGCCGTTCCTCGCACCCACGATCGCAATTACGGTTCTGCTCCGGACCGTGTGGGTCGCCAATTTCGCCGATTTGATCGTCGTCATGACGAAAGGCGGCCCGGCCGATTCCACCCAGATTCTCTCAAGCTACATCTTCACCCAGGCGTTTCAGCGGCTCGATTTCGGTTACGCGTCGGCGATCGCGGCCGTGTTGCTCGTGCTTCTGCTCGCCTATGCGTTTGCCCTGGTGGTGCTGCGGCAGACCCTCATGGCGCGGAACTAGCCCATGCGAGCCTATAGCCTCCGCCGCACCTCCTACTGGGTCTTTCACTATGCCATGCTGGCGGCCTTCCTGGCTTTTGCGCTGTTTCCGCTGTTCTGGCTGCTGAAGGTCTCGATCACGCCCAACGACCTGCTGTACAGCGAGGGCGTTCGCATGTGGCCGTCCCGCACGACCCTCGACCATTACGTGTCGGTGCTGCAACACACGCAATTTCCGCTGTTCTTCCGCAACAGCGTCATCGTCTCGGGTTGCACGGCCGTGATCTCGACGCTGATTGCGGCTGGGGCCGGTTACGGCTTCTCGAGGTTCCAGTTTCGCGGCAAGTTCTGGATCGTCGGCATCATGCTGGTCACACAGATGTTTCCGCTGGTCATGATCGTCGCGCCGATCTTCCGCCTGTTGGCCCCGCTTGGGCTGACCAATAGCCTCACCGGCCTGATCATCGTCTACACGGCCTTCAACGTGCCGTTTGCCAGCTTCCTGATGCAGAGCTTCTTCGACGGTATCCCGAAGGACCTCGAGGAAGCCGCCATGATCGATGGCGCGACGCGCTTCGAAGCGCTCTGCAAAATCATCCTGCCGCTGACGCTCCCGGGTCTCGCGGCCACGATCGGCTTCGTCTTCACGGCGGCCTGGAGCGAATTGCTCTTTGCGCTGATGTTGAACTCATCCAACGCCGCCAGCACCTTCCCGGTCGGCCTGCTGGCTTTCGTGTCGAAGTTCTCGGTCGATTTCGGGCAGATGATGGCGGCCGGCGTCCTGGCTCTCATCCCGGTCTGCGGCTTCTTTTTCCTCATCCAACGGTATCTGGTGCAGGGCCTGACGGCCGGCGCCGTGAAAGGCTGATCCATGGCGTCGATCTCCATCAACGCTGTGCGAAAGAGCTATGGCGACGTTCCGGTTCTACGCGGCATCGATCTCGACATTCAGAATGGTGAGTTCGTGGTTCTGGTCGGCCCCTCGGGCTGCGGAAAATCCACCCTGCTGCGCCTAATCGCCGGACTTGAAGATATCACCGATGGCGAAATCCGGATCGGCGACACGATCGTCAACGACCTCCCGCCGAAGGACCGCGACATCGCCATGGTGTTTCAATCCTATGCGCTCTATCCGCACATGACCGTGCGGGACAATATGAGCTTCAGCCTTAAGCTGCGCCGCGTCGCCAAGGAACGCATTGCCACGGCGGTCGACGGCGCCAGCCGCAAGCTTGGTCTCGGGCCCCTGATCGACCGCAAGCCACGCGCGCTCTCGGGCGGGCAACGCCAGCGCGTCGCCATGGGCCGCGCCATCGTCCGTGATCCGAAGGCGTTCCTGTTCGACGAGCCGCTGTCGAACCTCGACGCGCGCCTGCGAGAACAGATGCGCTACGAAATCCGCAAGCTGCATCGCGACCTCGGGGCGACGTCGATCTATGTGACGCATGACCAGATCGAGGCGATGACGATGGCCGACAGGATCGTGGCCATGAACGATGGCGTCGCCCAGCAGATCGGCCCGCCGGCGGACCTCTACAACGATCCGACCAACATCTTCGTGGCCGGCTTCATCGGCTCGCCTGCCATGAACTTTGTCCAAGCGACAGCCGTGCCGGCGGGAGGCGGCGTCACGATCACGATCGGCGAGGCCAAATTATGCGACATCGCACGGCCAGCGGCACTCCCGGCCGATGCCATCGTCACGGTCGGGCTTCGACCCGAGCGGATCACCCTCGTGGCGCCCGGAAGCCCAAACGGCACCGAGGCGACAATCGATCTCGTCGAGCCGACCGGACTCGGCATGGTGGTGCATCTCCTGATCGGGGGTCAGGCCCTCAAACTCTTCACCACGGATCGACTGACCCTCACGGTGGGTGACACGGTGGGGCTGACGGTCAAACCCGCGGATGTCTTACTGTTCTCACCCGCGACCGGCGATCGTCTTCGGGCTTGACGTCGCAGGCGCCGATTATGGGCCTACCGCGCCTGTGGAGCGCTGCGTCGAAGATCAGCGACGATCGCCTGGCGCTCCGTCGCGTTGCTGGCCAAGAGATGGACGTGGATTTCGCATCCGCCTTTCGACAGTAACGCCCTAATGTGCTCGCTTCGGGCGAAAGCCTGCGGGCACCGTCCGGTCGATTCGATGAAAAGCGGTGTCAGCGTCGAGGCCCTATCACGCCGCGCCGCGATGACGACCGCTCCACCATCGGTCGGCAACCAATCCGCAAATCGAGCGGTGTCGTCGAGCCGAAACACCGAAAAGACATAACGCTTCCCCGAGCGACCGGTCCACGAGCGAAAACGATCCGCCACGCTACTGCCCGCCAATCCGAGCAAGGGTGCGTCAGAGCCCCCCAGGGTCGCGGCCAGGTCGTCGCCATCCCACGCAGCGGGTTGATACGCCATGCCGGGCGTCGCGTGAAACAATCGCCTGACAGTCCCAGTCTGGCTACCGATCGGACCTGCTTCGTATCTCTGCCCGGCCTGTCGGCTCTGATTCGTCCCGATCATTGGTCCGCCCCCCTCGATTAGAACAAATTAAGAACAGAACAGGCCATAAACGTCAACATAGATCTTGATCAAAAGAGGAACATGACCGATCACTCGCGCAAGGCTGGTGATAACTCGCGGGACGTGGCGCAACGTTGCGATCGAGGACTGCACCATCCAAGAAAAATCAGCTTTTCGGAAGCGGGGCGGCAGGGCATTGTCGTGAAACGTCAACGATGCTCCGGCTAGCGTCGACACGAAGGTCTCCGGTCGATCCGGAGCCGAACAAGGAGGGCGCACATGGCACGTGTGGCATTGGTCACGGGCGGAACGCGCGGCATCGGCGGCGCCATTTCACGATGCTTGAAGGACAAGGGCCTGAGTGTCGCCGCGACCTATGCGGGAAATGACGAGGCCGCGGCGGCCTTTCGGCACGAGACGGGTATTCCGGTTTTCAAATGGGACGTGACCGACTTCGAGGCCTGCGAGCGCGGCGTGCGTCAGGTCGAGAGCGAGATCGGTCCCATTGACGTGCTCGTCAACAACGCGGGCATCACGCGAGACGGCTTCTTCCATAAAATGACGAAGGACCAGTGGAGCCTTGTGCTCGACACCAACCTTCACAGCCTGTTCAACATGACGCGCCCGTTGATCGAAGGTATGCGGGCGCGCGCCTGGGGCCGCGTCATCGTGATCTCGTCGATCAACGGTCAGAAAGGCCAACTCGGCCAGGTCAATTATTCGTCCGCGAAAGCCGGCGATATCGGCTTCGTCAAATCCCTGGCGCTCGAAAGCGCGAGCAAGAACATCACGGTCAACGCCATCTGCCCCGGTTATATCGCGACCGAGATGGTGCAGGCGATCGACCCCGAGGTTCTGAAGAAGCGTGTGCTTCCGCAGATCCCGATGGGCCGCCTCGGTCTCCCCGACGAGGTCGCCAAGGCTGTTGCCTATCTTGCGTCGGAGGACGCCAGCTTCGTCACCGGTTCGACCCTGACGATCAACGGCGGCCAGCATATGGTCTGATGGCCGAACCCGCGTGCGGTTCGGCGGTCGCCGAACCTCTTCAATGCTTGAAGTGGCGAATGCCTGTGAACACCATCGCGAGGCCGGCCGCGTCGGCCGCCGCGATGACTTCGTCGTCGCGCACCGATCCGCCGGGCTGAATGATGGCTGTCGCGCCCGCCTGAATGGCAGCGTCGATACCGTCCGCGAAGGGAAAGAAGGCGTCGGAGGCCAGAACAGCGCCATGCGTCAGCGGGTCGCTCAAACCTGCGGCCTTTGCGGCCTCGCCTGATTTCCATGCCGCGATGCGGGCCGAGTCGACGCGGCTCATCTGGCCCGCGCCGATCCCCACCGTCGCGCCCGCCTTGGCGTAAACGATGGCGTTCGACTTCACATGTTTGCAGATCCGATAGGCGAATTTCAGATCGGCCAATTCCGCCTCGCTCGGGGCTCGTTTGGTCACGACACGCAAGTCCATCGTATCGACATCGGCCGCATCGCGGTCCTGCACCAGGAACCCGCCCGCGACCGTGCGGACCATGCTGCCCGGCGCATGGGGGTCGGGCAGACCGCCGGTGAGGAGGAGACGCAGGTTCTTCTTCGCGGCCACGATCGCGATCGCTTCGGTACTGGCTTCGGGTGCGATGATGACTTCGGTGAAGATCTTGACGATCTCGGTCGCGGCTTCCGCGTCGAGTGGCCGATTCAGGGCCACGATGCCCCCGAATGCCGATACGGGATCGCAGCGAAGCGCCAGGCGATAGGCTTCGGCGAGCGTCGTGGCTTCCGCGCTGCCGCACGGGTTGGCATGTTTGATAATCGCCACCGCGGCACTCACGCCCGGATCGAATTCAGCCACGAGCTCGAAAGCCGCATCCGTATCGCCGAGATTATTGTAGGACAGCGGCTTGCCTTGCACTTGTCGCGCCGTTGCGACCCCGATTCGTTGCTCGGCCGTTCTGTAGAAGGCGGCCGACTGATGTGGGTTTTCGCCGTAGCGCAGGCTCTCGGCCAACGTCCCGCCGAGCGCGCGATAGGTCGGGACGTTGCCGGCCAACGACCGGGAAAACCAGTTCGAGATCGCGGCGTCGTAGCTTGCGGTTCGGGCAAAGGCCTTCTGGGCCAGCCAGCGACGAAACTCGGGGCTCGTGCCGCCCGCATAGGCGTCGAGCTGCTCGATCAGCTTGGCGTAATCGGCCACATCGACCAGCACGGCGACGTCGCCATGATTTTTCGAGGCGCCGCGGATCATGGCCGGGCCGCCGATGTCGATGGTTTCGATACAATCCTCGAAGGTGCCGCCTGTCGCGACGGACTCCTCAAACGGGTAAAGGTTGACCACGAGAAGATCGATCGGCGCGATGTCATGGGCCAGCATCGCGGCCTCGTGAGCGGGGTTCTCGCGGATCGCCAGAAGTCCGCCATGCACGTTCGGGTGCAGCGTCTTCAGGCGGCCATCCATCAGCTCGGGGAAGCCAGTCAGATCCGCGACGTCGCGAACCGGCAAGCCGTGACCGAGAAGCTCCTTCCGGGTTCCTCCGGTCGAAACGAGCTCGATGCCTCGCGCATGGAGCGCCGCGGCAAAATCGGCGAGTCCGGTCTTATCCGAAACAGAAAGGAGAGCCCGCGTGATGGGACGAGTGTTGGCCATGCGTTCCAATTCTTGAACCACTGGCAGAGCCGCCTCATCAGGCGATCGACGCCGCTGCCGTCAAAATCCAGCAGTCATGTCAGGCTGCAAGCGCGCGATCTATCATGGATCGGTCGGCGCGCACCAGAGGGCCGTCGTCAAAGCTCCGGTGGTGGCGTCTCGAGCCGCTGCGTGAACGACCAAGCCACCTGCCTCAGCGTCGCGGTCTCGCCTTGCACGACGAGTTGCTCCGTGCGGCGAGGCCCCTCGGCGCTCGCGAAGAAGATGCTCTCCTCGATCTCGATCGCGAGACCGCCCGCCTCGAACAGCCATTCGTCGCCATTCGGCATGCCGATCGTGATCGTCGTGCCATCGGCCGCGAAAGCGGCGCGGACGAGGGGATGCAAATGGAAGCGGACCGCGAACGGCAAAGCCGCCGCATCCGGTCGGCCCGCGATGGGCACGAGGTGATCCTGGCCGGACAGCCGGGTGCCCGCATGCGACAGCCACATCTGGCGCCGATGAGCGAAGCCGAGCCGCGCATAACCATCGTGCAGCGCATCGAGCCAGACGCCCTCCGCCACGTCGGAGCGAGCGACGGTGACGGCCTGCGGCGGCGCGAACACCATCCCGTCGAGCGCCCGGACCCAGCCGTGCGATCCGGCAAACCGGCTCGACGACATATCCGCGAGCGTTAGCGTCGAATGCGCTGCGGTGACGCGCGCGGCCTGAGACAGATCGCGGCGATCCGGATCCGGACTTCCACAATTGACCACGAGCCGCTGTCCACCGACCGAGAGCTCGAACGACAAGGTTCCGGCATGCGACCGCTTCGAAAAGATCGGCGGCGGCGGACGGCCCATGTCGCAGATCAGCACAGCCTCGCCTGCTTCGACGCGCTGGTACCCGGAATACGGTGCATTGCCGAGCGGCATCGCATGGGCGTCGTCATAGGCCAGCACGGTCGCCAGAGTTTCGGGCCGGGTGACGCCCATGCCGTTGAACAAGGCGAGCGAGCCATCCGGATGCCGAAACATCCGCAGCATCGGCATCATGCGATCGATGGCGTTCAGGAGCGCGACCGGCACCTCGGCGCCGCGTGCCGCATAGGCTTGGCGGAGAGGCAAGAGATCGAGCAGGAGATCGCCGAGAACCTGAGGATTTCGGCTGACATGTCCCCCGTCGGTCAGGATCTGCCGGCCCAATTCCTCGAGCAGCATGCGCGAGCCGAGCCTTTGAAGGGTTGGCAGTCCATCGGCGCAGATGCCCATTTCGGCCAGCGAGAGCGCCGCCCAAAGCCGGCTTTCGCCGACGAGGCCGTTGTTCATACGGCGTTGCAAAAAGGCGGTCTGCCGCCCGAGGCTCTTCATCAATCGGCGGTAGAACGGACCGTCGGCTCCATCGAGGATCACGGGGGACTGGCTCAGCCAGGACAGAAGCCGGCGCGCCACGACGCGGGGTTCCCACGCGAGGCGCCCGCGCTGGCCATGGCTCATCCAGTCCTCGACCAGAGCCCGCGCATTGGCTCGCGCCAGCGACGTATCGGCTGCACGCATGTGCCGCAGCCATCCAAAGCCATGCAGCGTCTCGTCCCATCCCACCGATGGCGGTTCGATGTCGAAGGGTGATTGGCCGTGGGCGTTGATGATCTTGCCGCCGAACGAAAAATATCCCGCATAGATATCGCTCGCGACGGTTGGATCAGCCGTATGGATGTCCTGCGGGGCGATGAGCAGGCGCGTCGGGCTGCGACTCGGGCGGTCGAGAAGCCAAAGCAAGGGCGCGAGCGCTCGATGCCAACCGGCGCCCAGGATCTGGAGCACGACGAAGGCGGCGAACCTCAAACGCTCTGAGACGAGTGAACGGTTCAGCGCCGGGTCTCCAATGTTCGTATGAAAAGCCGGTCCTCGATCGTGAGCCGAATCAAGACGGTCCGCGCCTGTATAGACTCAGGATCGGTCCGAACTAGTTGAGGTTACGTTAACCATGTCGCGTTCGGTCGCGAGGCAACGATGCCGCCTCGCCTCTGACGCGCTGGGGCCGGCTGCTTATTGCTGACGAATCACACCTTTTTTCAGGATGATATTGCCATAGAGGCGCCGCTCGCCCGTCGCGACCAAAGCGAAAGCTGCGCGCGCGCGGGCATAAAAGGCGAAGCGTTCGATCTTGCCGAGCAGAAACCCGCTTCCCTCATGCTTGTCGATGGCGGCGCGAAATTCACCGAAAATCGGTTCCTCGGCGTCCGGGTTGCCCACGACCTCCATGACGATCGCCGGATCCGGCACGAAGGTATCGAGCGGCAGCACCGATAGGATGGCATCGAGCACCGCCGTCGCGGAATGGCCATCGAGGCGATGGACAGGCCGCCCCGAGGCCTCGGCTGGGTAATTCGCATCGACGATCACGATATCGTCGCCATGGCCCATGGCCCGCAACGCATGCAACAGGTTGGGCGACAGCAACGGATCAAGGCCTTTGAGCATCTTCTGTCTCCTTGCGCGATCTTCCGGCGACCGGCGCGTGTTGATCTGATAAGCTCGCCAGGTGGGACGAGACGTCGCGGGGATCTGCGATCATCCCGCCTGGGACGCGCGATTTGGGGCGAACTTGAACCAACTTCGCGGCTCTGACAATGAACCTGGACGAAAGGTGTGTGGGCGGGCGCGCCCACCCGGCCTGAGGCTACGCCTGCGCCTTGCGGCGCCGACATCGCGCGCGTCCGGCGCGGTTCACGAATAGGAGAATCATATGCCCTCCAAGCTCGATCAATTGAAGACGATGACGACCGTGGTGGCCGATACGGGCGACCTCGAAGCCGTCCGCAAGTTTCACCCGACCGATTGCACCACAAATCCGAGCCTGATCCTCAAGGCCGCTCAGAGCCCCGCCGGCGCCGAGATCATCAAGGAAGGCATTGTCTGGGGTCGGAGCCACAATGCGGTCGCCAGCCAGATCTGCGATCGGCTCGCTGTGAGTTTCGGCACGGAATTGACCAAGATCGTCCCCGGCCGCGTGTCGACCGAAGTCGATGCCGACCTCTCCTTCGACAAAGACGCCTTAATCGAGAAAGCCCACGCGTTCATCGCCGATTACGAAAGCCGCGGCATCGGGCGGGACCGCATTCTCATCAAGCTCGCGTCGACTTGGGAAGGCATTCAGGCCGCCAAGGTCCTGCAGGCCGAGGGGATCGACTGCAATCTGACGCTGCTGTTTTCGCTAGCTCAGGCTGCCGCCTGCGCGGATTCGAATGTCTTTCTGGTGTCGCCCTTCGTCGGCCGCATCATGGATTTCTACGCCAAGCTGGAAGGCAAGACCTACACGGGCGAGACCGATCCGGGTGTCAAGTCGGTGCGGCAGATCTATGCCTACTTTAAGGCGCATGGCATCAAGACGGTCGTCATGGGCGCATCGTTCCGCAACCTCGACGAGATCGAAGCGCTTGCCGGCTGCGACCGCCTGACCATCGCGCCGCAATGGCTCGAGAAACTCAGTGAGGATCAGGGCACGCTGACCCGCAAGCTCGATCCGAACGCGTCCTTCGTCGATGCGCCCGCCCGCATGACCCTGGACGAAAAGACGTTCAGGCTGCTGATGAACGACGACGCCATGGCGACCGACAAGCTGGCCGAAGGCATCCGGCTCTTCACCAAGGATCTGCATACGTTGCGCGGCATGGTATCGAAGCAACTCGAGAGCGACGTCGATCCGATGCCGGAGGCCCGTATGGCGGCCAGCGGTTCCGGCTCGTAAGACATCATCGTCCCAAAACCACGAACGGCCCGGCCTGGATCACGATCCAGGCCGGGCCGTTTCCCTGAACGGTTGCGCTGCGAAACGCCGGGTCAGGCCTTGCCGATGACCTGCTTCTGAAGGGCGACGAGTTGCCCGATACCGCCTTCGGCCAAGCTCAGCAGCGCGTTCAGCTGCTCCTTGGAAAAGGGCAAGCCTTCTGCCGTCGCCTGCACCTCGACCAGGCCGCCCGACCCGGTGATGACGAAATTCGCATCCGTCTCGGCGCTTGAATCCTCGATGTAGTCGAGATCGAGCACAGCCTCACCCTTGACGATGCCGCATGAGATCGCTGCCACATGGTCGCGAATCGGGCTCTCCTTGACCATGCTGCGGCTCCGCATCCAGGCAAGACAATCATGCAGCGCGACCCAAGCGCCGGTGATCGCAGCCGTCCGGGTGCCGCCGTCGGCCTGGATGACGTCGCAATCGAGCGTGATCTGCCGTTCGCCTAGCCCTTGCAGGTCGACCACCGCCCTTAAGCTGCGGCCGATCAGGCGTTGAATTTCCTGGGTGCGGCCGGAGGGCTTGCCGGACGTCGATTCGCGGCGCGTGCGCGTTGCGGTCGCGCGCGGCAACATGGAATATTCGGCCGTCACCCAGCCGCGACCCTGGCCGCGCAACCATGGCGGCGGCTTGTCTTCGAGCGAAGCCGTGCAGAGCACATGCGTGTCTCCGAACTTGATCAGGCACGAGCCTTCCGCATAGCGCGCCACTTGGCGTTCCATCGAAACGGGTCGCAATTCATCGAAGGTCCGTTTTGACGGCCGCATCTGTCGCTCTCCAAATCACCCGACGTCGGCGACGTCGGAACGCGCGTTTGTAAGGCGGCCCGGACACTGCCGCAATCTATGGCGTGACCCGGTGCGGCGTCGCACGAAGGCTGGGCGAAGCAGGCACGCCATGGCATGGAGGATGTCGTTATTCTGGTGCAACGGATCGCGGCTATGCAAACCAAGTTCGATGTGGTGATCGCCGGCGGGGCTGCCGTGGGGAGTTCCATCGCCTTCCACCTTGCGAGCCATGCGGATTTTTCCGGCAGCATTCTCGTCGTCGAACGCGACCCGACATACGCGACCGCCGCCAGCGCGCTCTCGGCGAGCGGCATCCGCCAGCAGTTCTCAAGCCCGATCAATATCCGGGCGTCGCTGTTCGGCATTCAATTCTTGCGCGACATTGGCACCATCCTCGAGGTGGAGGGAGAGCGACCCGACATCGGCCTGAGGGAAGGCGGCTATCTCACGCTCGCCACGGCAGCCGGCGCATCCGCTCTGCAAGACAATCATCGGCGTCAAGTGGAAGACGGGGCCGACATTCTGCTGCTCGACCCGGAGGCGCTGCAACGACGCTTTCCCTGGCTGACCACCGACGACCTCGCGGCCGGCACCTGGGGCCGCACGGGAGAAGGGTGGTACGACGGATATGGATTGATGCAGGCGTTTCGGCGAAAAGCCCGCTCGCTCGGCGTGACCTATGTGCAGGACCGCGTCGTCGCGATCACGCGGGAGGGCCAACGGATCACCGCCGTCACGTTGGCGAGCGGCGACACCGTGGCATGCGGCACCTTGGTGAATGCGGGCGGCGCGGTGGGCGCCCGCGATCTTGCGGCCGCGGCCGGCGTTCCACTGCCGATCGAGGCGCGCAAGCGGTGCATCTTCACCTTCGTGGCCGAGGATAAGATCGAGAATTGTCCGTTGCTGATCGACCCGACCGGCCTTTACGTCAGGCCGGAAGGTCAAGGCTTTCTCTGCGGCGTGCAGCCGAGCGCCGACCGCGATCCGGAGGCGACGGATTTCGATGTCGACTGGCCCTTGTTCGAGGATGTGATTTGGCCCGGCCTCGCAGCCCGCGTGCCCGCTTTCGAGCGCATCCGTCCCGGCCGCGCCTGGGCGGGCCATTACGACATGAATCTGCATGATCACAACGCGCTTGTCGGTCCCCTGCCCGGCCTCGACAATATGATCCTCGCGGCCGGATTTTCGGGCCACGGCCTGCAGCAATCGCCGGCGGTCGGGCGCGGCGTCGCCGAACTCATCGCAGCCGGACGCTACACCACACTCGATCTCTCCGGCTTCGACCCCGGCCGCGTCGCCCGAGGCGAGACGCTGGTCGAGGCACACATCGTGTAGAGAGCAGTCAACAGAGCGATCTCACGTGACAGCAATCGTGACCGATCGCCGGCTTGATCCCGACACGGGTGTGGTCCACAAAGCCGGCATGCTGAAGCGCTTCTTTGCCTATTACGGGCCTTATCGCAGCCTGTTCCTGGCCGACTTTTCATGCGCGGTTCTCTCCGGTCTGTTGGAGCTTGGCTTTCCGATCGCCGTGAAGGTCTTCGTCGATACGTTGCTGCCGGGCCGGGACTGGGGTCTGATCCTGCTCGCCTCCGCGGGTCTCGTCGCGGTCTACCTGCTCAACACGGGCCTCATGGCCATCGTGACCTATTGGGGCCACAAGCTCGGCATCAATATCGAAACCGAGATGCGGCGGAAGAGCTTCGATCACCTGCAGAAGCTCTCGTTCCGATTTTATGACAACGAGAAGACCGGCCATCTCGTGGCCCGCGTCACCAAGGATCTCGAGGAGATCGGCGAGGTCGCGCATCACGGGCCGGAAGACCTGTTCATCGCCGTCATGACCTTTGCGGGCGCTTTCGTGCTGATGGCCTGGGTCAATCTCGACTTGGCGCTCATCACCGCAGCCGTCGTGCCTCCGATTGCCTGGATCACCAGTCATTACGGGGCCAAGATGACCCATAACTGGCGCCGGCTTTATGGAAGCGTGGCGGCCTTCAACGTCCGTATCGAGGAAAACGTCGGCGGTATGCGGGTCGTCCAGGCTTTCGCCAACGAGGATCACGAGCGCAGCCTCTTCTCGGAGGACAACGCGCGCTATCGCGACACCAAGCTCGAAGCCTATCGCATCATGGCGGCCAACCAGTCGCTATCCTACCTCGGCATGCGGATCATCCAGATGGCCGTGATGGTGGCCGGCACCTGGTTCGTTCTACACGGCCAATTGTCTAACGGCGGCTTCGTCGGCTTCCTGCTTCTGGTCGGCGTATTTCTCCGGCCGATCGATAAGATCAACGCCGTGATCGAAAGCTACCCTAAAGGCATCGCCGGGTTCCGTCGTTACACCGAGTTGCTCGACACCGAACCCGATGTCGCCGACGCGCCCGGCGCTCGCGATATCGATCATTTGCGCGGCGACGTCCGCTTCGAGGATGTGAGCTTCGGCTACACGGCAGGCCGGCCCATTCTGCAGCACGTCGACCTGTCGATCGCGGCGGGCGAAACGGTCGCGTTCGTGGGTCCGTCTGGCGCAGGCAAAACCACGATCTGCTCGCTGTTGCCACGGTTTTACGATGCGACCGGCGGGCGCATCACGATCGATGGAATCAACATCCGGGCCATGACGCTGGCGTCGCTCCGCCGACATATCGGCATCGTGCAACAGGACGTGTTCCTGTTCGGCGGCACCATCCGCGACAACATCGCCTACGGTCGCCTCGGCGCCAGCGACGCGGACATCCTCGATGCAGCCCGTCGGGCTCGGATCGACACCATGATCACCGGCATGCCCGCGGGTCTCGACACGATCGTGGGAGAGCGCGGTGTCAAGCTGTCGGGTGGCCAGAAGCAGCGGATCGCCATCGCGCGCATGTTCCTGAAAAACCCGCCCATCCTGATCCTAGACGAAGCCACCTCGGCGCTCGATACCGAAACCGAACGCGCCATCCAGCGCTCGCTTGCGGAGTTGTCGCAGGGGCGGACGACGCTGGTGATCGCGCATCGGCTGGCCACGATCCAGAATGCCGACCGGATCGTCGTGATCGATGGAGCCGGCATCGACGAGCAGGGCCGACATGCTGAGCTTCTGGCGCGCAACAGCAGTTATCGCAGGTTGCATGACGCGCAATATGGCATCGCCGGTAACGTTCCGGCTCATTGACGCTCCGCACCCGCGGCTTACAACACGACACCCGCAGGGCCGCGCGGGACGAATTGGGAGATGGTCATGATCTATGTCGTCGCAACCATAACGGTGCGGTCGGAACACCGCGCCGACTTTCTCGAGAATGCCCGGACCGTGATCGGCGCCAGCGTGAAAGAGGCAGAGTGCCACTCCTACGATCTTCTCAGCAGCATCACCGAGCCGAACTGTTTCGTGTTCGTGGAGCGTTGGGGCTCGCGCGAGGCTCTCGCCCAGCATTTCGAGACCCCTCACCTCAAGGCCTGGCAACGCGTGTCGGCCGACTTTGTCGAGAAGGTCAAGGTCGAAATTATTTCGCCCGATCATGTCGAGACGCTTTGACATGAGCCGCGATGCTGAAGGAACGACAGTGATGGCGCGTGCGATAGCCGTGAAGGCCCAGCATGAGTTTGGGGCCGCCATGCCGGCCGATACGGTGGTGCTGGATTTTGCCGACCGGAACCGACCCGGACTGAAGACGAGCGGCGTGCGCGGCCTCGCGATCGAATTCGACCTTCCGGAGGCCATCATGCTGCGTGGCGGCGATGCCCTCGTGCTCGATGACGGTCGCCTTGTGGACGTCGTCGCCGCACCGGAACAGCTCATCGAACTTCGCAGTCGAACGCCCGGCGATCTCGTTCGGGCCGCCTTGCAAATCGGCAGTCAGCATCTTGCGGCGCAGGTGCTGCCGAACGGGATCCGCCTCCGCCCCGATGCCGCCATCGAGACGGTGCTGGCAGCGCTCGGGGTCAAGATCACGTCGATCGAGACGTCTTTCGATCCCGAGGGCGGCGCCTATGCGGCGGCGGCTCACGACCATGATCATCACGACCATGCCGGCCATGATCATCATGGGCATGACCATTCAGGTCACGGTCACGGACACGAGGCGCACGGCCATAAGGCTGACGACCACAAGCACCACGACCACGATCACGGCGGTCATGACCACGATCATCATCATCCACACGACTGAAGCGCGGGTTCCTTTTTGCGACGTCGCTCCGCGCTGAGGCGCTGCCGGCCCAACGTCTCAGCGCGCCCTTGCTACAGCTTGCCACGCGAACGTCTCTGGAACCGTTCAAAACCCGAAGCGTTCGCGACATGAGTTGGCACGCTGCATGAGCGCGCCGATCTTAGCCGTAACATATGACCGGTTGGGGGTGGCTCGGTGAGGACCGATCCGCGCCGCCACCGGAAACGACGGGCAGCGTGAGCATGAGCAAAGATCCGGATACCGGCGAACCCGTCACGATCAAGCCGTATGAGGCGCCCTCCGGGGGGTGGGGATCGGTCAAGTCGCTTGTCGACATCTTGCCTCGCGAAGGTTCGCTGTTGCGGAGCGGCACCGCCCTGCTGCTGCAGAACAAGCCCAACGGCTTCGTTTGCCCGAGTTGCGCCTGGGCCAAACCCGAAAAGCCCAACACGTTCGAGTTTTGCGAGAATGGCGCGAAGGCGACCGCCTGGGAGATGACGCCAAAGACGGTCACGCCGGCCTTCTTCCGGCAGCATACGGTCAGCGAGTTGCTGACGTGGCCCGACTATAACCTCGAAGAAGCCGGTCGCCTCACGCATCCGATGCGCTACGACCCCGAAACCGACCGCTATCGACCCGTGTCGTGGGGCGATGCTTTCGCCGAAATCGGACGTGAACTGCGCGCCTGCGATCCGAAAGCGGTCGTGCTGTATCTCTCCGGCCGCGCGTCGCTCGAAGCTTCCTACATGTACGCTCTGTTCGGCCGCCTGATGGGCACCAACAATTTCCCGGATAGCTCGAACATGTGCCACGAGAGCACGTCGGTCGCGCTTCCGGCGAGCATCGGCTCACCCGTCGGCACCGTCGATCTCGAGGATTTCGAGAAGACCGATTGCATTATGTTCTTCGGTCAAAATGTCGGGACCAGCAGCCCGCGCATGCTGCACCAATTGCAGGATGCTCGGAAGCGCGGCGTGCCGATCATCACCTTCAACCCGCTGAAAGAACGCGGGCTGCTCACCTTCACCAATCCGCAATCGCCGACCGAGATGCTCAGCGGCGAATCCACCCGCATCAGCACGCAATATCATCAGGTCAAAGCCGGCGGCGATCTCGCGGCCGTCATGGGCCTGTGCAAAGCCATCGTGGCGGCAGACGATGCGGCGATCGCTTCGGGTGATCCGCGAATTTTAGATGTCGACTTCATCGCGACCCACACGCATGGCTTCGAGGACTTCGCAGCCGAGACGCGGCGTCATGACTGGGCCGACCTCGAGCGTCAGTCCGGCCTCACGCGGAAGAACCTGGAGGCAGCAGCCGCCGTCTACATGCGCTCGTCTGCCGTGATGGGCGTCTATGGCATGGGGCTGACACAACATCGGACCGGTGTCGAAAACTGCCAGATGCTCATCAACCTGCTGCTGTTGCGAGGGAATATCGGCAAGGCCGGGGCCGGCATCTGCCCGGTGCGCGGCCATTCCAACGTGCAAGGCCAGCGCACCGTCGGCATCACCGAAAAGCCTGAACTCGTCCCGATGGATAAGCTGCGCGAACTCTACAAATTCGAGCCCCCGCACGACAAGGGCCTCAACACCGTGGAGGCCTGCGAAGGCATTCTCAAGGGCGACGTCAAGGCGTTCATCGGGCTCGGCGGCAACTTCATCCGCGCCATCCCAGAGACAGATGCGATCGAAGCGGCGTGGAGCCGCATTCGGCTGAGTGTGCAGATCTCGACCAAGCTGAACCGCGCCCACTTGATCCGGGGCGAGGTCTCTTACATTCTTCCGTGTCTCGCGCGAACCGACATCGATTTGCAGAAAACCGGCAAACAGGCGGTCGCGATCGAGGACAGTACAGCCTTCATCCATGGTTCGCGGGGCGTCCGCACCCCGGTGTCCAAGGATCTTCTGTCCGAACCGCGTATTGTCGCGGAAATGGCTAAGGCGACATTGCCACCCAATCCCCACATCGATTGGGACGCATGGTGCGACGACTATGCGCTCGTTCGCGACAAGATCGAGGCGACCTACCCCGAGCAGTTCAAGGACTTCAACGCTCGGATGTTCAAGCCCGGCGGGTTCCCGCGTCCGGTACCGGCGCGTAATCGGGTCTGGAAGACAAAGACAGGCAAAGCCAATTTCATCGTCCCGCGCGGTCTCGATGAGAACCCCGATATGCCGTCCGACAGCATCGATGTGTTGCGGTTGATGACGCTCCGCAGCAACGACCAGTTCAATACGACGATCTATGGATATGACGATCGTTTTCGCGGCGTGAAAGGAACTCGCAAGATCGTGTTCATGAACCAGCATGACATCGATCGCCTTGCCCTGAAGGATGGCGATATCGTGACGCTCACGACGATCGCGGCCGATATGAAGCGCGAGGTGTCCGGCCTTCGGATCATCGCCTATGACATCCCGGAAGGCTGCTGCGGCGGCTACTACCCCGAATGCAACCCGTTGATCCCGCTCTGGCACCATGCCGAGCACAGCAAGGTGCCGGCTGCAAAATCGATTCCGGTTACCATCTCGTTGAGCGTGTAACACTGCCATTGCCTGCGCGATGGAACGTGACAAGGCCGCGACGTTGGTCTAAGCACGAGGCCATGGCGCAGATCTTTTCCTCAACCTGGTTTTATGGCTATCCGAGGCCACAGGCGGAGGTAGGGGTGCGCGTGCTTTAGACAAAGCCAAAACGACCATCTCAAACAGCCGCCAGACCATCTGGCGGCTTTTTTTATGCCGCCGGATGCCTCACCCAACAGGATCCCGGCCATGCTTCCCTCGCCCGACGATACCCGCATTCGTTCCATTCAGGCGCTCTCGACCCCCGCCGAGGTAATGCGCGAATTTCCCCGCACGCCTGCCGCGACCGCAACGGTGTTGCGGACCCGCGACGCTCTGCATGACATTCTGCACGGTCGCGATGACCGCCTCGCCGTGATCGTCGGTCCCTGCTCGATCCACGATCCTCATGCGGCGCTCGATTATGCGGCCCGGCTCAACGACGAACAGCAGCGCCTCGACGATCGGCTCGTTCTGGTCATGCGGGTCTATTTCGAGAAGCCGCGCACCACCGTCGGCTGGAAGGGACTGATCAACGATCCCGATCTCGACGGCAGCTTCAATGTCGAGAAGGGGCTTAGGCTCGCTCGAAGCCTGCTGGTCGACATCAACAGCATGGGGCTGGCGGCGGGTTGCGAGTTTCTCGACATGACGACACCGCAATATCTGGCCGATCTCGTCGGTTGGGGCGCGATCGGCGCCCGCACGACAGAGAGCCAGGTCCACCGAGAGCTGAGCTCGGGCCTGTCATGCCCGGTCGGGTTCAAGAATGGCACGGATGGGAATGTTCGCATCGCGCTCGACGCGATGCGCGCAGCCGCCGACCCGCACCATTTTCTAGCGGTCACGAAGGATGGACGCGCGGCCGTCGCGGCCACGACCGGCAATCCGGATTGCCACATCATCCTGCGCGGCGGGCGCGGGCCGAATTTCGATGCCGCGAGCGTCGCGGCCGCAGCACAGGTCGCGGCGCAATGCGGCTTGCCGGTCCGCATCATGATCGACGCGAGCCATGCCAACAGCGCCAAGAAACCCGAGAACCAACCGCTCGTGATCGCCGATGTGGCGGCACAAATCGCGTCGGGCGATCGGCGCATCATGGGCGCCATGGTCGAAAGCCATCTCGTCGCCGGTCGGCAGGAGCTCGTGCCCGGTCAACCGCTCGTCTACGGCCAGAGCATCACGGACGGCTGTATCGACTGGACCACAACGGTGAGGGTTCTCGACGATCTAGCCGATGGGGTGACCCGCCGTCGTCAAAACGCGCGGCTTCAGTCGGTCATGACCAGCGCCCAGAACGTCTTATAGCGCGTTCCCGGCGCGCTGGCGGCCGCAACCCCGATGCGCCGCATCGGGGCATACACCAGGTTGGCGTTATGAGGCGCCGACCGCCGCCAACCGGCGAGCGCGTCCGATAGGCTGGCATAGCCGGCCGAGACATTCTCGACCGAGGCCCCGCGCGAGCGTCCGAAAACCGCAAGCCGGGTCGGCAGCGACCCTGCCACCGTGTGGCTGAGTTGATTGGCCGAGGCCATCGCATCGGCCTGCGCCTGAGCGACGCGTTGCAGAGCCGTGTCGGTGCCGACGCTTGTGAGCCCATGCTGCCGTCGATAGTCGGAGACGAGCACACTCGCTTCAGCCTGATCGACCGGCAGGACGGTGGTCGACCCATGCTCGATGGGCCCGAGCGAGGGCAGCACGCCACTCGAACACCCCGCCAAAAGGCCGACCGTCACACTCAACAGCGCGAGGCGGCCAACCCTCATCATGCTCAAAAGCAGGATCTCACTTCAGGAACACGTAGATGTCGACCTCGAGCGAATTGTCGTCGGACGTCTTGACCTGATCGAGATATTCCTCGGCAAACATGTTTTTTGCCTCGAGACCCTTCTCGTCGAGATAGGCCGTGATGGCCTCGTAGGTGGAGTCGATGTCGTCATAGGAACCGCGATGCTGGAACCGCATCGCCTTGCCGGACGGCGTTTCACCGATCGACACGGTCGGGGTCAGCTCGGTCTTGCCCTCCGGCGCTTTGTCGATCGGGATCATGGCCGAGAATTTGAACCCCGAATCATCGGTTTCCGTGAAGACCGCGAGTGGGCGACCCGCGCCCGCGATCTTGTTCTGGGCCAGAGCCGCGTTGAGGGTTGCGAAAGCCTCGGTGATCGATTTGAAGCCCTCGTCCCATGTGGCTTTGCCGGAGATCACCACGGCGGGCCGTGCCGGTAACGTCATGGTTTGGCTGATCGACGTGTCGGGCGGGGTCTTGTCGGGGGAGGTCGCCTCCGTCTTGGGTGCAGGCGCAGCCGGTGTGGGGACGGCAGGTGTGGGTGAGACAGGGGCTGCAGCCGCCGGAGGGACAGCCGGAGAAGCGACCGGCGTCGAGGGAGCAGGAGCGACCGGCGGCGTCACGGCTGGCGTCGCGGGTGCCTGGGCCTGAACGGGCGGAGCGGAGGTCGTGTCCTGGCTTGCAGGCGCTGGCGTCGCGACCGACTGCGCCAGGGCAGGAGCGATCGGCGTCGCCGCCAGGATCAAGGACGTGAGCAGCCGAGCAGCCTGCCGTGTTGTCGTCTTACTCATGAACCGCCTCATATGAACGTCCCATCCCGCCGCCGGACCGGCTTGCGCCGCAATCTACCGAAGAAGCCTTGCGTCGCACAATGGCGCCGAGCGAAACGAGATCCTTACGAAGCCTTTTGAACGCTGCGGCTTTTGGGTCTATGTCCGCACCATATCTGTTCGGACCAGGACTCCAGAATCATGACCGACACCAGCCATAACGCGATCCGCATCGAAAAAGACTCGCTCGGCGAGGTCCAAGTCCCGGCCGATCATCTCTGGGGGGCGCAGACACAGCGCTCGCTGACTTATTTTCCGATTGGCGTCGAGCGCTTCCAGTGGCGGCGTCCTGTCGTCCGCGCGCTCGGCGTCCTGAAGAAATGCGCCGCACTCGCCAATCTCGACCTCGGGCAATTGCCGGACTCAAAGGTCAAGCTGATCGTCCAGGCCGCTCAGGAGGTGATCGATGGTCGCTGGGACGCGGAATTCCCGCTCGTCGTGTTTCAAACGGGTTCAGGCACGCAGACCAATATGAACGCAAATGAAGTGATCGCCAACCGCGCGATCGCGATCGCGGGCGGGATGCTCGGCTCCAAGACGCCGATCCATCCGAACGACGACGTGAATCACGGCCAGTCCTCGAACGATGCCTTCCCGACCGTGATGCATATCGCCGCCGTCGAAGAGATCGAGCGCGACCTGATCCCCGCCGTGACGGCCCTGCGTGAGACACTCGCCAGCAAGGCCGCTGAATTCGCCGACGTCGTGATGGTCGGTCGCACCCATCTGCAAGATGCGACGCCTCTCACCCTGCAGCAGGTCATGTCGGGCTGGGTGTCGCAACTGGATGACGCCATCGAGGGCGTACGTCGCACCCTGCCCGGCCTCTATGCCCTGGCGATCGGGGGCACCGCCGTCGGCACCGGCCTCAACGCGCATCCCCAGTTCGGCGATGTCGCAGCCGCCAAGATCGCGACGGAGACCGGCCAACCCTTCTGTTCCGCGCCCAACAAATTCGCGGCCCTCTCGGCGCACGACGCGGTGGTGGCCGCAAGCGCCACGCTCCGCACGCTCGCCGGGGCCTGTATGAAGATCGCCAACGACGTGCGGTGGTACGCCTGCGGACCGCGCGCCGGCTTCAACGAATTGACGATCCCCGAGAATGAGCCCGGCTCGTCGATCATGCCGGGCAAGATCAACCCGACCCAATGCGAAGCCCTCACGATGGTGGCCGTTCAGGTGTTCGGCAACGATCATGCGGTGGCATTCGCGGGCTCGCAGGGCAATTTCCAGCTCAACGTGTTCAAGCCGGTGATGCTGCACAACCTGCTCGAATCGATCATGCTGCTATCCGACGCCTGCCGCGCCTTCGACGAGCATTGCGCGCGGGGCATCGAGCCGAACCGCAAGAAGATTGCCAGCAACCTCGAAAACTCGCTGATGCTCGTGACGGCACTCAACCCGCATATCGGTTACGAGAAGGCCGCCAAAATCTCAATGCTGGCCTATAAGGAGGATATCAGCCTTCGCGAGGCGGCGCTGACGCTCGGTTTCGTGACGGACGCGCAATTCGACGAATGGGTGAAGCCGCAAGAGATGACCGAAGCTCGGCTCTGAGCCGAGCCGGCACCTCTCGTCACTTGCGTCGCGACTTGGTCACGCGCGGAGGATATCGAGCCGAAACTGCTTTGAAGCCTTAGGGTGTGTCATGTCTTGGGAGGGAGCCTTGATCCGGCGCGGCCTGATGTCCGTGGTTTTGCTGCTGACATTGGCGACGAGCGTAGGAGCGGCCGAACGGATCAAGCTGCCGTTATTCGGCGTCAGCCTGGTTCTACCGGAGGGCTGGATCGGCAAGGTCCCTCCTGCGCCGGACGTGATCAAGGCAGACAAACATACGTTTCAGACCCAGATCGAAGCCTCTTGCACGTCGGCCGCCTGTGCGATCAGCCAGGACACATGCGAGGTGATGACCTACGACGACATCATCGATCTGTGGGATATCGCCAGCAACGCTCTGCTGTTTCCGACGAAAGGCAGCATGGACGAGACGACGCAGATCATCCTCAAGAAAACGAGCAAAGGCGCCACCGTGGCCAAGCCGCTCGGGCGGGAGGTTTTGGGTCAAAACACGTGGTTCACGCTCGAGACAACGGCTGCGCGCGGCTTCAAGTCGGTTCTGCACGCGCGGGCCGTGGTGCACGGTCGGTTTTTGTGGGCGCTCTGCCGAACCTGTGCGACCGGAGAAAGCCGCTTTCAAACAGCCAGAGCGTTGCTGGCCTCGATCATGGTCGACGCGCCATGAGCTTGCGTCGTCCGAACGCGTTCACGACAGTCCGCACGATCGCGGCGCTCTGCTTGATCGCGGTTCCGATCCAAGCTCGGGCCGAGGTGCCACCGAACGGCGTTGCGGCCATGACGACGGCTTATGCAGCCATGGACGCCCGCGCGCGGCAGACACGCGCCAAGGGAACGCTGCCGCGCTGGTCGGTCGTGAGCGACAGGGCCGTGTTGGAGCAGGTGTGGAACGCGCCCGCGATCCTTGGGACACCGCCCTACACGGCGAAAGATGTGCCTTTGTTGATCGGCATCGGCGAACAGCAAAGCGCGATCTACAAGACCTACGTCTTGTTTTCGGCCAATCCGACCACCTTGCCGGATATGGCGCAAAACTCCACTCTGTTTCAAGACGAGATCACCCGCGCAAGCATCATGACCACGATGACCTTGGCGGCAGAAGCCGAGGCGATCGGCGACTTTATCGTCCACCTCCCGCCCGACCAGATGACGGACGTGCGCCGCCAGGGTCTCAAGGGATTTCGGTTGGGTATGCTGGAGTTGATATCGGGCTTTACGCTCATGCTTCGAAGCCCATCGTTGACGACCGATAATCGCGCGCTCTTGATCGATAGTCTTGCGGCTGAGGCTCCGGCTCTCGCCGCAGCGGCGCCGCGCGGCGATCGATCGGCATTCGTCGCGACGGTCAACACGGTGATCCCGTCGCTTCCGCCCGATCGTCAGTCCAAAATGGCGGTCTTCGTCAAAGCCATGTCGACCGACACCTGCGAGGGTCTTTGCGCCATCCCGTGACGAGCGTCGGACGGCAGCGATCAGACGGGAGCGGTGTTCTGAGGGCTGGCCACGGGATCGGACGATAGCGGTGGCGCAACGCCCTCCTGCGATCCGACCTTGTGCGTCATCAGCAGCATCTCGGCCGCCAGAGTCTTGATCGTCTCGCGAAGCGCCGCAAGATCATCGACGCGGTCTGACAAAGGAGCGACGTTTTCCAGCTTGGCGTCGCGCTCCTGCTCGAGCGCTTGCACCCGCCTCTTGGCTTCGACCAGCGCGTCCTGCACAATCACAAGCTCGTGACTTTGGTCGGCCAAGCGGGACGCAAGCTCAGCCATCTGCGCGGCTTGAGCCGCAAACCGCCGCTCACCGTCGAGGGCGCTGGTGCGCGCGATGTCGAGGTCGGCCTGAAGCTCGTCGCGCTTGCCGCTTAGCATCGCGATCTCGGCCCGCGCGGCACCGAGATCGAGCGTCACGGCTGCAATCTGGGTTCGCGCATCACTGAACTGCCGGGCCGCGGTAACATTTTTGGCCATCAAAGCCCTCATGCGGAGATCATGTCCCGTGCCGCGCATCTCGAGCCCCTCGATGATGCCGCTCTGCTGGTCGATCAGCGCCTCAGCGGCCGCCAACCGCGCCTCGATGCCCCGGAGAATCGCGAGACGCCGTTCGCCGACGCCCAGCGCATCATGCAGCATCTGCATTTCTAGCCCAAGCGTCGCCCGTGCCTCGTGAGCATCGAGCGTCGTCATCTCAAGATTTCGCTGCAGGACCTCGGCCCGCGCCAACACGCGCGCATGCTCCTCGTTCAGCGTCTTTAACTGGACCGAGAACCGACCGGCTTCGCTCATTGCCTTGGCCTTGTCGCCGACCAGACGTTCAATCCGCTGCTCGAGCCGACGCGCCGTGACAGCGTGAGCGGCTCTAATCTGGTCGCGATTGGCCGCAATCTCATCCATCGAGAGCGGCACCAGCATCTGCAGCCGCCGTGTCGCCAAGCGAACCGCGCGACGCGACACGATGGGCAGCATCAGCAGAGACAACAAGCTGGCGATCAGAAAGCCAAGCGCGAAGATCATCGCCTGTTCGATCACGCCCGATTTAACCTCACGCCTCGCCAAGCCGCAGCGTCCGAGACCGTAGACCGGTCTCGGGTCGAGCCGTCTTCATGGCACGCGACGGCGACGGCTAGAAGGGGTTCCACGTCGATTGCGTCGTGAACTTCAAATAGGAGAGATTGATGCCGAGCCGTGCGCCGACGCCGGAGCGGATTGGGACGACGACGATGTTCTGGTCCGTCAGAGCCGTAAAGCCGAAACCGCCGACGAAATAAGCCGATCCGTCGAGGCCAGGAAACCGGCGGAAAATCGCGCGCGTCGCCGGCAGATTATAAACCAGCATCATCGTGCGATCGCCATCGCCGCCGACATCGAACCCGATGGAGGGACCCTGCCAGTAGACACGCTGGTCGCCAGCATTGCGGGTATACATGACGCCTTCGCCGTAGCGAACGCCGCCGATGAAGGCGCCAGACGCCTCCTGCCCCAAGATATAGCCGTTCGGCTGACCCCAGCGACGGCCGGCTTCCTCGACCGCTTGTGCCAAGCCGCGCGACACGGATCCAAAAAACTTATGGCCGCTCTCGACCAATTCACCGGTTGAAAAACGCTGCGGGCGCTCGTCGCCTTGATAGGCGAAGGCCGGCCCCAGGCCTGCACTCATCAGCACCGAGGCCGAACCGATCATCACCTCACGCCGCGACAATCCAACCATGTTGGTCTCCAAAGGCACAGCTTACATCGATCCAGACTGGCCGAAACGCTCTTGGGACGTGAACATGTCGGCGACATGGCAACGTCAAAGCTCAAAACCGGCGTTTCGAGCGATGATGTGCCGTTTTGGTTAATGGATCACAACAAATCCGTCGCTTTGTGATCAATCACGGGGCGTCGGCGAGCCGATCCTGCTCTTCGCGCTCACCCGCGATCGGATCGCCCCAAGCCACGAAACCGCCGTTGCGATAATCTTCGCCAGTCTTCCCATAAAGCAGCGGACCGCCAGCGAGCGACAGAACCACGCCGCCCGCGGCGCGCAGCACCGCATCACCCGCCGCCGTATCCCATTCCATCGTGGGTCCGAAACGCGGGTAAAGGTCGGCATCGCCTTCCGCAATGGCGCAGAATTTTAGCGACGATCCCGCTTCCCGCCGCTCGCGAACCGGAAGGTTAGCCAAGAACGCTTCCGTCGGCGCATCCGAATGCGAACGGCTGGCAAGGGCCACATAGGCCCCGTTCGGCGCCGTGCGTGCGTGGATCGACCGCCGCTCCGTGGCATCGGCCAATCTCTGCCCTGGCTCGACGCGACAGACCGTGGCAACGCCCCCGGCAGCTGACCAGAGGCGTTTCAAGACCGGCGCATAAACGACGCCGACGACCGGGCGACCTGCTTCGATCAAGGCGATATTGACCGTAAACTCGCCGCTTCCGCCTATGAATTCCTTTGTGCCGTCAACGGGATCGACCAGGATAAACTGACCGTCGAGGGCCGGCTTGGACCCCCGCGCCGCTGCCTCTTCGGCCAGCACCGGAATCCCCGGCGCGCAGTGTTTCAGCCCCGCCAGGATCACGACCTCGGCCTGCTCGTCTGCCTCACTCACGGGGCTCTGATCCGCTTTCAGGTGAAAGGCGCATCCCCGCGTCGTGTAGACCCGCATGATCGCAACGGCGGCATCGAGCGCCAACTGGGCGAAATCGTCAGCCAATCGCACGCGATCGATCATGCCGGTCGTATCGACCTCACGCCCAGCGTCTTCGGAGAGGTCAGCCTCGCTAGAAGGATATGTCACTGGGATGTCATACCTTGTCCGAGCTTGATGGGATGGGACGCCCTGACAACACCGATCGGGACCATCGCCCGCCGCGTCGAGGGAGGATCGGCTTTCAAACCGAAGACCATTACGGTATCAAAAAGGCGCTTCGGTCGCAAACCTTTGATTCGGCGATGCTCCGGCGTAACCGGGTATCGACGCTCCGATGGGTGTGGGCCCGTTGGCACGGCCGCCCTGGGCGGCGGTTATATCTTGCGGCGCATCGGCGCCAGATCCGGGACCCGCCATGACGACCTTCGCGCTCGACGCTCTGGACCTCGCGGCCCTGCTTTGCTCCCGCGTTTGCCACGATGTGATCAGCCCGGTCGGCGCCATCGTCAACGGCCTCGAGGTGCTCGAAGACGATAACGACGCAGACACCCGCGTTTTCGCGCTCGACCTCATTAAGAAGAGCGCCAACACCGCCTCGGCCAAACTTCAATTCTGCCGGCTGGCTTTCGGCGCGGCTGGTTCCGCCGGAGCCTCGATCGACACGGGCGACGCCGAAAGCGTGACGCGTGGCCTCTTCGGCGACGACAAGGTCAAACTCGACTGGACAGCACCGCGCGTCCTGATGCCCAAGAACAAAGTCAAACTGATCCTGAATCTCTGCGTGATCGCGGCCGGCACCATCCCGCGTGGCGGCGTCGTCACGGTCTCGACGTCCGGCCCCAGCGAGGCCCCGGACATCCGGCTCGTCGCACGCGGGATTAATCCGCGGGTCAATCATGCGCTGGCCGGTCTGCTCGCCGGCAAGCCGGAGAATGATACGATCGACGCTCACGCGATCCAGCCGTTTTTCACCGGACTGGTGGCTCGGCAGATCGCTTATGAGATCAGCATCGGCACACTCGACGATGTCGTGCTGATCGAAGCCAAGCCGGTTGCGGCCCCGGTGCATGCCGATACGGTCCCCAGCGCAGCGACCGCGACCGAGCGTGACCCAAACGACGTTTTCGATCTCTAAGGGCTCGTCACCGCGCGGCACTTTCAGTCGCGGTTAAGCGTCGGCCGTCATACTGCTCTCTGAACGGACGACGGTCCCGGTCGCTGCGGAGATCATCATGGTTCAGGCGCTCGTAGTCGATGATTCGGCAGTGATCCGCAAAGTCGCTTGCCGGATTTTCCAAGATCTCCGGTTCGACACGCTCGAAGCTGAGGACGGCCAACAGGCTCTCGGCGCTTGTTTGGCGCGTATGCCGGACGTGATCCTGCTCGATTGGAACATGCCCGTCATGGATGGCTTTGCTTTCGCGCGGAAACTCCGGACGCTTCCCGGCGGCCTCGCACCAAAGCTCGTGCTTTGCACGACGGAAAACGACGTGGCGCATATCGAGCGCGCGCTCCAGGCTGGCGTCGACGATTATGTGATGAAGCCGTTCGATGGCGAGATCCTGCGCGCCAAGGTCGTCGCTCTCGGCCTGCTGTGAAGTAAGAAAGCGTCACGACCCGCAACGCAAAACGCCAGGCACGAGGCCTGGCGTTTGAGCATGCTCAGGACGGCGTCGCAGCCGTCAGGCGGTGATACGATCTTCCGCTTCGTTCGGCTCGCGCAGCACGTAACCGCGCCCCCAAACCGTTTCGATGAAGTTGCGGCCGTGGCTCGCGTTGGCGAGCTTCTTGCGAAGCTTGCAGATGAAAACGTCGATGATCTTAAGTTCCGGCTCGTCCATGCCGCCGTAAAGATGATTGAGGAACATTTCCTTGGTCAGCGTCGTGCCCTTGCGAAGCGAGAGCAGCTCCAGCATCTGATATTCCTTGCCGGTCAGATGCACGCGCGAGCCTGAGACCTCGACCGTCTTCTGATCGAGATTGACGATCAGATCGCCCGTGGTGATGACCGACTGGGCGTGCCCTTTGGAGCGGCGCACAATGGCATGGATGCGGGCGACGAGCTCGTCCTTGTGGAACGGCTTTGTCAGGTAATCGTCGGCGCCGAAACCAAGACCCTTCACTTTATCCTCGATGCCGGCGAGACCGGACAGAATCAGGATCGGCGTTTTAACCTTGGCGACCCGCAATGTCCGCAGGACTTCATAGCCCGACATGTCGGGAAGGTTCAGGTCGAGCAGGATGATGTCGTAATCATAGAGCTTGCCGAGATCGATCCCCTCTTCGCCGAGGTCGGTCGTGTACACGTTGAAGTTCTCGGATTTCAGCATCAGCTCGATGCTTTGGGCCGTAGCGCCGTCGTCTTCGATCAATAGAACGCGCATATGAGATCCCCACCCTAGCCTCGATTGACCTGGCTGCGACGCCGTCCCCGAGAGGCAGGCTCGCGGACGTTGCTGGGCGAAAAGGCCGTCGCCAATACTTGGCAGTAAGTTAAAGGTAACCGGGAATGGTTAACGAAATTTATCCGTTCGCCTTGTTCCATCGTCTTATTAAGGGATCGGGCTAAGCATTTTATCTTCCTGACGAAATTTGACCATAAGCCTTGCAGGACCTTAACGACGCGCTCATTCAACGCGACAACGAGCCTGTCGCTTTGAATGACCGATATCGGCCGATCACAATGAGACTCGAACTTCGTGCATCCGACGGTCGGAACAGCGACTCACATCAACGCGATGCATTAACCTGCTTTTAGATCGGAGAGTAAGGAAGGCGCAACTAACATGCGCGATAGTTCCACCGTCTCGCGGATTGTCGCCGCCCAGCCGCTTCGCGGTTTGGGTCCACCCTCGCGTCGTTTGGAGTTACGCGTCATGAAGTCGCGGGATCACCTACTCAGATTGAAACGCTTTCAGGTCGAAGAGCGGCGCCGTCGCGTGGCGCAGATCGACTCCATGATTGCAGATTTCAATCGCATGGCAGCCGACCTCGATCGCGAAATCGCGACCGAAGAGCAGCGGTCGGGCATCACCGATCCGGCCCATTTCGCCTATCCGACCTATGCGCGGGCAGCGGTTGTTCGGCGTGACAATCTCAAGCGATCGGCCGATGAATTACGCGGCCAGATCGAGGAGGCGCGGTCGCATTATGAGACCGCCATGGATGAACTCAAGAAAGCCGAGAACATCGATAGTCGCGATAAGACGGAGCGTTTCAGCGAGCCGCCACGCGCCGCTGACATGGACACCTACGCGATGGCTCGTCTCGCTCGCGCCTGAGGCTGCTCGATCACGCGGATGGCCGAACCGCGACGAAAAAAAGTCGCGGAAAAGCGAGCAACCGGCGGCCATCGGGCCGCGGCCGATAAGCCTCATCGATTCGGGCTTGATAGCGGGTCAGAAACGAGAGCCGGAGGTCGTCAGGAAGCGGATCGACGAACGGCCTGAGGCCGGTCGACCGCACCCAAGAGACGATCGCCGCGGCATCTGCCATCGGGTGATGATAGGTGGTTCGCCACACATCCACCGTATCGGCCTCGTCGCAGACGAGATCGTAATAGGCCGTCAACGGCAGGATCTTCACACGGCTGCTTGCGCCGTCCTCTAGATGTGCCGCGAACGCCGGTTCGGCCGCGACCTCTCGCATCGAGCGGTGAGACGGCTCATCCCGGTTGTCCGGCATCTGCACCGCGAGGACCCCGCCGGGCGCCAAGGCCGCGAAGAGGCGCGGGACGAGCGTCGCGTGATCCCCGAGCCATTGCAGCGAGGCATTGGCGTAGATCAGATCAGGCGGCGTCACGGGAGACCATGTCTCGATATCGGCCAGTTCAAAGCGGCACTCTGGAAGCCTGGACCGCGCGTCGTTCAGCATTGCGGCCGAGGTGTCGATGCCGAGAATGTCGGCGCCGGCAAAGCGGCGGGCCAGCAACTCGGTCGAATTACCCGGGCCGCAGCCAAGGTCGACGATCCTGTGGAACGTGCCGTCGACGCGCGCCAGCAAATCTCGTGCGGGTCGGGTTCTCTCGTCCTCGAATTGACGGTAGAGGGCGGGGTTCCAGTCATTCATGGGATATCGCCTCCAGCGCCTTCGCCTGGGACACCATTCTCCAGGCTCTCTATCGCGACCAACTCATCGCGATCAGGCAGCACGGCCTCTCGATCGCGCCCGATCATTCTCTAGTCGAACAGCGCGTCACCCTGCTCGTCGATGATCTTCTGGCCTTTGCTCAACGCCAGTTCGGTCACGTCCTCGACCATCGTGCTTCGATCGGCCCGGACGAAGCGGTAGGACCTCATGGTCCCCCCGATCTCTTTCTCGATGATACCGGCGGTTTGATACTGCCCTTCGCTCTTGAACGGAACGGCGCGGATCACGAAACCCTTATGTTCAATCTGACTCGTCGTCTTGTCAGGCGCGGGAGCAACGGTCGCCTTCGGGACGCCGCCACCAAACAGAGATTTCAGGAACGACATGGCCGACCCTCCTCAAGGGTTGAGTCGAGGCGCGTCTGCGGGGTCGACCATCGCTTGACCTGATCCCACATGCTCATTCATGCTCGCTCGCTGGTTTAAACCGAGCTGCCGCATACTGTCCATCATGGAGGTGCCGCGCGGGATCACCAGCCAGTCGCCGGGTGCGCCGGCCCGCAGCGCCACCACCGCACCATTGGGGCATAAGTCGAGGCACTCGACTTCGACGACACCGGTTCGGCGGCGCCGGGCCTTTTGCTTCCGGCCGCCGACATCTTGCTGTGCAGCCCACAGCGCTTCGGTCAATGCCGCTCCGAAAGCCTGCTTGTGTTTAGGCCCGAAGCCGCCATCGAGCTTCTTCGAGCATTTGCGGCAGACCAGAACGACGTCGGTCCATGACGAATCCACCGACTTGATGGGTTTCGGCTCGTGTGACGCGCTCAATTGTCGAGGAAGCTCCGCAGCTTACGCGATCGGCTCGGATGCTTCAGCTTCCGCAGCGCCTTGGCCTCGATCTGCCGAATGCGCTCGCGCGTCACGGAAAACTGCTGGCCGACTTCTTCCAGTGTGTGATCGGTGTTCATGCCGATCCCGAACCGCATGCGAAGCACGCGCTCCTCACGCGGTGTGAGGGACGCCAGAACGCGAGTCGTCGTCTCGCGGAGATTGGATTGAATCGCCGCATCGATCGGCAGAATCGCATTCTTGTCCTCGATGAAATCACCAAGATGCGAATCCTCCTCGTCGCCGATCGGCGTTTCGAGGCTGATCGGCTCCTTTGCGATCTTCAACACCTTCCGCACTTTTTCGAGCGGCATTGCGAGCTTTTCGGCCAGTTCCTCCGGGGTCGGTTCACGGCCGATCTCGTTCAGCATCTGGCGCGATGTGCGAACGATCTTATTGATCGTCTCGATCATATGGACCGGGATGCGGATCGTGCGGGCCTGGTCGGCAATCGAACGGGTGATGGCCTGCCGGATCCACCATGTCGCGTAGGTGGAGAACTTATAACCGCGGCGATATTCGAATTTATCGACCGCCTTCATCAGACCGATGTTGCCTTCCTGAATCAAATCCAGAAATTGCAGTCCGCGATTGGTGTATTTCTTGGCGATCGAGATCACGAGACGAAGGTTCGCCTCGACCATCTCTTTCTTGGCCTGACGGGCTTCGCGTTCGCCCTTCTGGACCATATGCACGATCTTACGGAATTCCTGAATCTCCAGGCCCGTCTCGCTCGACAAGGCATGGATTTCACCGCGGAGATCGTGAATCCCGTCCTTCTCGCGCGCCACAAACTCTCTCCAGCCGCGGCTGCCGAGCTTGGACACGCGCAGCACCCACTTCGGGTCGAGTTCGGAATTTTGATAGTTGCGAAGAAAGTCATCGCGGGCCACGCCGGAGCTTTCGGCAAGGCGCATCAGACGCAGCTCGTGTCCGATGAGTTTCTTGTTGATGTCATAGAGTTGCTCGACCAGCGCATCGATGCGGTTCTGGTTCAGCGACAACGATTTGACGTCGGCCACGACAGCCTTCTTCAACTCGCGGTATTTGCGCTCTTGGGCTGGTGACAGCGACTCTCCGCCGAGCCGGTTCTCGATATCCTGATCCTGCAGCCGACGAAGCTTCTTATAGGCGTCGGCAATGCGATCAAACGTTTCAAGAACTTTGGGCTTCAGCTCGGATTCCATCGCCGAAAGCGACACGGAATTTTCCATGTCGTCCTCGTCGTCGAACGAGTCTTCCTGAATCGGCATCCCGCCATCGAGGCCGGGCGGCGGATTGCGAGGCGCCGTCGCAGGCGCCGCAGCAGCGCGTGCCGCCACGAGCTCTGCCGCGTCAGGGGCCGTCATGTCGATTTTCGGCGTATTCTTGCCGTCCGGCCCGGCGTAGGTTGCTTCAAGATCGATAATCTCGCGCAACAGCACCTTGGCGTCGTTCAATTCGTCGCGCCAGATGATAATGGCCTGGAAGGTCAGCGGGCTCTCGCACAGGCCAGCGATCATGGCTTCGCGGCCGGCCTCGATCCGCTTGGCGATGGCGATTTCGCCTTCGCGCGACAAGAGTTCGACCGACCCCATCTCGCGCAGATACATACGGACCGGGTCATCGGTCCGGTCGGTCGGCTCGCTGGTGCGGGTCGCAACGGCGGTCGGGCGCGCTGCCTCCACGACTTCCCCGCCCTCGGCCTCTTCCTCTTCGCCGGCTGCAGCCTCCTCAGGCTTTTCGCCCGCCTCGTCGGCCTCTTCGCTCTCGACGACGCTGATCCCCATCTCGCTCAACATGGCGTAGATGTCTTCGATCTGGTCGGAGGTCACTTCCTCGGACGGCAGAACGGCATTTAATTCGTCGTGGGTCACGAAGCCTCGCCGCTTGGCGAGCTTGATCATTCGCTTGACGGCGGCATCCGACAAATCCAGCAGGGGGCTATCGGTCGCAGCTTCTGTCGCCGTTGCGTCGCCCTCGGTCTTGTCGTCGTCCTTTTTCGCCATTCTCAATCGCTCCATTCCCGTCGACCGCACCACGCCTCGGTCCGGTGAAACGACGGTGTCGTTCAAACGCACGACACGCAACTCAACCTAAGACGGCCCTGATCGTGATTAAACGGAAGGCATGAAGTCACCGTTAACCATGGCAATCGCCGCCACCGAAATCCAACATCTGCTAGACGTCTGTCGCTTCCCGACCCGAGGATGCGCCAAAGCCTTCGACGGACGCCTCGGTCCCCTCTAGAGCGGATAGACGCGCCTGAACATCCTGTAACGCGGCGAAATTTTGATCGCTCGCGTCACGGCCAAGCGCGTGCTCTGCCGCCTTAAGGTCCCTATGTAAGGTGCCGGCCTTCCGGTGCAAGGCCAAAGCTTGTCGCAAAACCTGATCGGCATCGACGTCGGCAGTTTCAGGCTTGAGGCACCAATGCGGCAAACGTTCGGCAGCCGCCATGATTTTTTCGCGTAATCCACCATGCCCGTTGGCGATCAGCGCATCTCGGAGCGCGTCGTGGTCGCGCGGATGGTCGCCGAGACATTGCAACAACCCATCCCTGAGACGAGCCACATCGGCATTGGTAAATTCGGTGTGGGCCAGATCCTCGGCATGCCATTCGAGGAGCGCGGGGTGGTTGAGGATCAATGCCGCGATCAGGGTTTCGCGCGGCGGCATCACGGCGCGGGCGAGCGACGTCCCGGGATTGAGGTTGAGCGGAGACGCCACATAGCCTCGCAGGGGCTCCGGCCCACCGCGTGGGCGGCCGGGTCGCCATGGCGCTCTCTTGTCGGCCGGGCCGCGTGTCCCGCCAGCACCACGCCGGCCGGCATCGATGACCTGTCGCAAACGCGCCTGCAGTTCCGACCCGTAATGCCGACGCAACGCCTCGTCCTTGATTTCATGCACGAGGTCGCCGAGCCGCCGCTCCAGCCCGGCGCGCCGCTCGGGCGTATCCAACACGAGATGGTCGGTTTCGCGGAGCCACAGCACATCGACCAGCGGCTTGGCTTGATCCAGCACGGTCTCGATCGCACCGGCGCCACCCGACCGGGCCAGATCGTCGGGATCCTGCCCTTCGGGTAGAAAGGCAAAGCGCAGGCTCCGGCCCGGCGCAATCAAGGGCAGCACCGTATCGACCGCCTTGAAAGCGGCGCGGCGGCCGGCTGCATCGCCATCGAAACAGAGCAATGGTTCGGGCGCCATGCGCCACATAACTTCGCATTGGTCCCCCGTCAGCGCGGTACCGAGGGGCGCGACGACATTGGGGACACCCGCCATCGTCATGGCGATGACATCGATATAGCCCTCGACCGCCACCACGGTGCCTTTGTCGGACGCGGGTTTTCGAGCGCGGTGGTGATTGTACAGAATCCCACCTTTGTGGAAGAGCGGCGTCTCCGGCGAGTTCAGATATTTGGCCGGCACATCTTTGTCGAGCGCCCGGCCGCCGAAGGCGATGACCCGGCCGTTCCGATCCTGGATCGGAAACATCACGCGATCGCGGAAGCGATCATACGGCACCGCGATCCCCTCGCCATGGACCAGCAGCCCGGCCTCGATCATCACGTCTGCACCAACGCCCCGCCCCGCCAGATGATCGCGCAGGGCGAATTTTTCACGCAGCGAAAACCCGAGGCGGAACTCGGCCTGAACGTCGGAACCCAGGCCACGCTCCGTGAGATAGATCCGTGCCCGGCCACCCTCGCGGCCCTGCAGCGCGCTTTGAAAATATTGCGCGGCCCACTCGCAGGCGTCGATCAATCCTGCTCGTTTACCCTCCTGCACCACGTCGTCGGCGCTGCGGCTCGGCAAGGCGAGCCCCGCCTCCCCGGCAAGCCGCTCGACGGCTTCGGGGAAGCTCACGCCCTCGGTCGCCATCACGAAATCGAAGATGTTGCCGTTACGCCCCGAGGAGAAATCAAACCAGGCCATCTTCTGGTCATTGACATAGAAGGATGGCGTCTTCTCGGTGTTGAACGGCGACAACCCACGCCATTCGCGCCCTTGCTTCTTCAGCTTGACGCGGCGGCCGACCACGTCGGACACGGCGAGCCGGTTCCGCAATTCGTCGAGGAACGTGGGTGAAAAACGCATCCGGCCAAAATAGCAGGCCTCCTCGGATTCAGCGAGCGCGCGATGCGATCCCGATGCTGAATCCACGCTCGCCTCCGCGCTCGCCTTCGCGACGGCTGGTCTCGACGGCACAGGAACCGTAAGACCCTGTCGGAGAGCGAGCCATCACCAAACCGCCATCGGCGACGCCCAACGCGAGTGACCCCAAGATGAAGAAGGCGATCGGTCATGTGGCAACGAGCGACGCGGAGTTGTTGGGCGAACCGTTGATCGACGCCGAAGCCGACACCTTCTCGCCCGAACCGATCCAGGCGTCCGGGTCACGGCTTTTGCTCGGTGCCAGCCTGGTCCTCATCGCTCTCAACCTGCGTCCCGTCTTTTCCAGCGTCGCGGCGCTCCTGCCGGAAATTACGCAATCGACCGGATTGCATCCGGGTGCGGCCAGCTTGATGACCACGCTTCCGGTCCTCTGCCTCGGCCTGTTCGCGCCCTTTGCGCCCGGGCTCGCGCGGCGTTTCGGTGCGGAGCGCACCATCATGATGCTGTTGCTCGTGCTCGGGATCGGCACCGCTCTCCGCGGGCTCGGGACGTTTCCGGCTTTGCTGGCCGGTGCGATTTTGGCGGGCGGCAGCATCGCGGTCGTCAACGTGTTGCTGCCGGGCCTCGTCAAACGCGATTTTCCCGACCGTCTCGCCCTGATGACAGGCCTTTTCACCATGGCGCTCAGCGCCGGTGCCGCAGCGGCCGCCGGGTTCACGGTGCCGCTCGAACACTGGCTCGGCAATGATTGGTCGGCGGCGCTCGCCATCTGGGCCGCGCCGGTCGGGCTCGTCTTGCTGCTTTGGGCTCCCCAGGCGTTGGCCGTTCGGCACGTGCCAGCGCGCACGAGCGTGCGAGGCCCCTCTCTCTGGCGCAGCGGCCTAGCCTGGCGCGTGACGCTGTTCATGGGGTTGCAATCGGCCCTCGCTTATTGCGTCTTCGGCTATCTCGCCCCGATCCTGCGCGAACGCGGCTTGAGCGGCACGACAGCTGGGCTCGTCGTGTCGTTCTCGGTCATCGTCCAGTGCATCGCCTGCATGCTTGCGCCCGTCATCGCGGTTCGCCAGCGCGATCAACGCGTCGTCAATGCGGCCTTCTTCGCCGTGGCGCTGCTTGGATTGCTGGCCTGCATGTTCGCGCCTCTCGGCGGCATCTGGCTCTGGGCGACCCTGCAGGGCTTCGGCCAAGGTGGCTTGATCGCTCTCGCCATGACCGCCATCGTGCTTCGCTCGCCCGACGCGCAGGTGGCGGCGCGCCTGTCGAGCATGGCGCAGAGTGTCGGCTACACGCTGGCCTCCCTCGGCCCGCTTCTGGTCGGTGTGCTGCGTGGAACCACCGGCTCTTACGCGGCTGCCGGGTTTCTCTTCGTCTGCATCACGCTCGTCGGCATGTGGAGCGGCATCGGGGCTGGTCGGGCGACGCAACTTTTGCCAGAGGGGTCTTGAAGGCTCTGCACCCCCGCTCTAGAACAGAGCAGGAACAGGGTGGGTCATGGGTCGTTTGGATCTCACGGAAAAGCTGGCGGTCTTGGCCGATGCGGCGAAATACGATGCGTCCTGCGCCTCGAGCGGATCCGAGTCGCGCAAATCCACCACGCGCAACAAAGGAATCGGGTCCATCACGGGCTCGGGAATCTGCCATTCCTATGCACCCGATGGGCGCTGCATCTCTCTGCTGAAGCTGCTGCTGACCAACCACTGCGTGTATGATTGTCTCTATTGCGTCAATCGTCTGTCGAGCAACGTGCAGCGGGCGCGGTTCACCCCCGAAGAAGTCGTCGACATCACGCTCGACTTCTACAAGCGCAATCTGATCGAAGGGCTGTTTCTGTCGTCCGGCATCATCCAGTCACCGAATTACACGATGGAGCAGATCGTGCGGGTGGCGCAGACGCTCCGCGAGACCCATCGGTTCAGGGGCTATATCCACCTTAAGACGATCCCGGACGCCGATCCGCTGCTGATCGAAAAGGCGGGCCTCTACGCCGATCGGCTCTCAATCAATGTCGAGGTGCCGCGCGAGGCGAGCCTCGTCAAGCTGGCGCCGGAGAAGAATGCAGGCTCGATCCGCCGTGCCATGGGCGGTCTTCGGCTGCGCCTTGAAGAAGCGACCGACGAAAAGCGTCGGTCGCGCCACGCGCCGAGTTTCGCGCCGGCCGGGCAGAGCACACAAATGATCGTCGGGGCCGACGGAGAAACCGATAGCGATATCGTCCGATCGAGCGTGTCGCTCTACAGCAGCTATAAATTGAAACGGGTGTATTACTCGGCCTTCAGCCCGATCCCCGGATCAAGCCAGTTGCTGCCGGCGCAGAAGCCGCCGTTGATGCGCGAACATCGGCTTTATCAAGCCGACTGGCTCTATCGCTTCTATGACTTTTCGATCGACGACATTCTGGCCGCAACCGACGACGGCATGCTCGATCTCGACATCGACCCGAAGCTTGCCTGGGCCTTGAAGCATCGGCAGAGGTTTCCAATCGACGTCAATCGGGCGCCCCGCGAAGATCTGCTGCGGATTCCGGGCCTTGGGGTCAAGAGCGTCAACAAGATCTTGCGGATCCGACGATGGGGGCGGCTCGACCTGTCGGGCGTGGCCCGCCTTGCCGGATCAGCCAAGACGCTTTCGAAATTCATCGAGGCCAGCGATTGGAACCCGGGCGCGATCTTGGACAGCCCTCATCTGACGGCCGCGCTCAAACCGCCGCCCCGACAATTGAGCCTGTTTTGATCTATCGGATCGATCTCGACAGTCACGTCGATCTCGACGGGTGGCGTGTCGCAGCCCGGCGATTGGCCGAGGCGGATATTCCCCCGAGCGAAATTCTATGGCGAACCGGCGAACAGGATGGTGATCTCTTCGTGGAGGCCACCCAAAACAATGAACTGCCCGAGCCGAGGCCCGGCCACAAGCCGCTGAGCGTGCCGCGTCGGTTTTTGGAGCTCGCCGAATTGGCGGTTTGCCACCGCGATCCCGAGCGCTTCACCCTGCTGTATCGACTGTTGTTACGGTTCCAATCCGAGCCCCGGCTGATCGACATCGCGACGGACGACGATGTCTTTCGGCTGGAAGGAATGGCCAAGGCGGTGCGCCGCGATCGCCATAAGATGACGGCCTTTGTGCGCTTCAAGAAAGTGGATGCGGCGGATGGACCAGCTTACGTGGCTTGGTTCGAGCCCGAACATCACATCGTCGCCCTCACGGTCCCCTTCTTCGTCGACCGATTCGCCAACATGCGCTGGTCGATCATCACGCCCCAGTTGAGCGCGCGCTGGGACGGGCTTGCGCTCACGTTCGAGCCGGGCGGCAGCAAGGCCGATGTGCCGGACGATGAGGCAGGCGACGATCTCTGGCGGACTTATTACGCCAACATCTTCAATCCAGCCCGATTGAAGATCGGGGCCATGAAGCGCGAAATGCCGGTGAAATATTGGAAGAACCTGCCGGAAAGCAGCCTGATCACGCCCCTGATCCGGTCAGCCCAGGGCAAGGAGAACGCCATGGTGGATAACCCGCAAGTCACACCGCCCAAGCGAGCCGAGATCATCGCGCAGCAGAGAGTGGCGAAGGCCGAGCCACGGCCAAGTCATGAGGCAGGGACGCTCGAGGCGTTGCGCGACGAGGCCAGAAGCTGTCAACGCTGTCCACTCTATCGGGACGCCACCCAAACGGTGTTCGGGGAAGGCCTCGCTAGCGCCGATCTCGTCTTCGTCGGCGAACAGCCAGGGGATCGGGAGGACCTGGCCGGCAAGCCGTTCATTGGGCCGGCAGGCGCGCTGTTTGACCGGGCGCTCGCCGAGGCCGGAATCGATCGACGACGCGCCTATGTCACCAATGCGGTCAAACATTTCAAATTCGAGCCGCGGGGCAAGCGCCGCATCCACAAGAAGCCGGGGATCGCCGAAATCGATGCGTGCCGCTGGTGGATCGAACAGGAACTCGGCGCCCTCAAACCGAAACTGACGGTGGCGCTCGGCGCGACAGCCGTGCGGAGCCTGACCGGCAAGAGCGCCTCGATCCTCAGCCTGCGAGGGCAAGTGATCGACTCGCCGCTCATTGGCCCCGTGCTGGTCACGGTGCACCCGTCCTTTCTGTTGCGACTGCCTGACGAGGACCAGCAACGGGTCGAATATGATCGCTTCGTTGCCGATCTTCGCCTAGCGCGCGATGCCGCCGCAGGCTAGTCGTCGGGCCAACCGGCGCCGGATTGAGAAGCGGCATGGCTTGGAGTAGACACGCCGCTTGGCCGATGACCGGCACACGCCACGGCCCCTTTTTCACAGATTAGATCAGAGACGACGAGCCATGCGCGACCAACTCTCCACCATGCTGAAGGTCGCCATGAAGGCGGGAGACAAGCGCCGCGTCGGCACCATTCGGCTCATTCAATCGGCGCTCAAGGACAAGGACATCGAGCTACGCCCCTCCGGCAAGACGGTTGGCGAGGAGGATATTTCGGCCGTTCTCCGGAAGATGGTCAAGCAGCGGCAGGATTCGATCGCGATCTACGACCAAGCTGGCCGCGACGATCTTGCCAGCCAAGAGCGCGAAGAACTCGCCATCATCGGAGAATTCTTGCCGAAGGAGATGGAGGAGGCCGAGGTCCGCACCGCCATCGCCGAGGCGATCGAGGAATCCGGCGCGGCCGGACCGAAGGACATGGGCAAGGTCATTGCGGCCATGAAGGCAAAATACGCCGGACAGATCGACTTCGGCAAAGCCAGCGCTTTGGTCAAGTCGATGTTGAACGACCGTCAGGCTTGATCGACGACGCTACAAAGCGGCTTCGTCACTCGCTTGAAGGGCCTGGAACGCTCGTTTCGCCTTATACATCTCTTCGTCAGCCCGTTTGAGCAGCGCTTCGAGCCGCTCTCCCGGACGGCTGGTCGCCACACCCATCGAGAAACTGAGAATCGATTCGGAGTGGAACTGGTTGTTGATTTCGATCATCCGATCGATGGTGTCGATCATGGCGGCACCATCGCGCTCGTCAGCCCCCGGCATCAGAATCGCGAACTCGTCTCCGCCGATGCGGGCAGCATAGCTCTGCCGATCGACCGCCTTTTGCAGCACCTCACCCATACGGCTGAGCAGACTGTCTCCCGCCGCATGGCCAAGGCTGTCGTTGGCGGCTTTGAGACCGTTCAAATCGGCGATCATGACGGTAACCGGGTAAATGTTCTTGCGTTCGATCCGGTTGATCTCATCATTGTAGAAGGAGCGGTTGTAGAGTTTGGTCAGCACGTCGTGCTTGCCGAGGAACTCGAGATAGGCTTCAGCCCTCTTGCGCGCCGTGATGTCGGTCAAAGCGACCTGAACCAAACCCCAATCCGATTCATGTCCGGGCAGAACCGAGAATTGCATCAAGAGGTGAAGTTCCCCGCCGTCGAGCGTGTAGTTCACCACCTCGCGCTGCTGAAACAACTTGCCGTTCCAAAGGTCGATCAGTTGCTCGCGGAAGTGAGTGAGCATGTTGGCGCGAAACACATCGCCGAGACGGCGCAACAACGTGGCCTTGTCGGGTGCCGCGAAGAGGTCGAGCGTCTGCCGATTGACGTCGAGCACGTGGACCTCGCTCAGGCATTGCTGCACGAAGACGGGGTGAACGTCGGTAAAGACAGGGAAGTCTTGGATGCCTTGTCGCCGGGCCTCGTCGAGAAGGCGCTTGACGCCTCGAAAGTCCTCCGCCCAAAGCGACACGGGAGAATGCTCGAATAAGCCACGCGCATATGCCTCGCTGACCGCGAGCTTCGCGCGAGCGACCTCGCGGTCGGTTACGTCCTCGATCGCGATCAGAACGCGGGACCAGTTCGCCTCATATCCCGGCAGGATCGAGCCACTCAGTTGAATATCGAGGCGGCGTCCCGCCAACGTGTAATTCACCGTGTTGCTGAAGAAGTCGGTATTGCCGTCCCACAGCCTGACGAGTTCCTCGAGATGCGAGCCGAGCATGTCGTCGCGAAACACAAGGCTGAGATTGTCGACGAGGTGAGCAAGATCGCGGGCATCGAACAGCGATAAGGTTCGCTGGTTGACTTTGATGACGCGGAGAACGGCCGAACATTCTTCGATGCGAGTGCGGTCCTCCGTCAGATGCCGGCGAAGATCCGTGATGCCGAGGCCACGCCATCGCTCGAACAACAACCGGAGCGCGCCATAATCTTCAAGCCAGAGCGACACCGGAGCGAGATCAAACATATCTGCCTCAAGATGTTCTGTGGCGCTGCGGGAGACGTTTGGCTGTTGGTCGCTTTTAAACATGATCGCTCGATGTGGGCTGCGTCTGAGCACGCCATCATCCTAAGTGTTTGTTGATGAATGATCCATGATTTCGGCAGCGTTCGAGCGGCGGCGAGGACACGCCGTCGAACCGAATGATCCGTTGCACCAGCGGATTGGAGTTCAGGCTTTCGATGTGGGCGAAAGTCGTCTAGAGCATGTGCGGCCCTGGCCGGATCGGTCGGCGGGGGATCGCAGCGAGATCGACTGGCCAGAACCGAAAGCGGCTTGTGCCGACCTCGTCGGCCCCGGGACACATCCATGACGATACGCCTGCATATCGGCGACCTCCCCTCCGACTGGGCTGCGGGATCGAGCGTTGCGATCGATACCGAGACGCTGGGGCTGAATCCGCATCGGGATCGCCTCTGCGTGGTGCAGCTGTCGCGGGGCGACGGCGACGCCGACGTGGTGCAGATCGGGATCGGCCAAACAAGTGCACCAAACCTGCAGCGGCTGCTGGATGACCGCGCAGTCGTGAAGCTGTTTCACTATGGTCGGTTCGACGTTGCGGTCTTGTTCCACGCATTCGGCACGATGACGCAAAACCTCTATTGTACCAAGATCGCCTCGAAGCTGGTGCGGACCTACACGGATCGCCATGGCCTGAAGGATCTCTGTCGTGAATTGCTCGGCATCGACCTGTCCAAGCAACAGCAATCTTCCGATTGGGGCGCCTCGTCGCTCTCCGAGGCGCAGGTCGCTTATGCGGCCTCCGACGTCTTGTATCTCCATCAACTGCGTGAGCGGCTCGACCTGTTGCTGGCCCGTGAGAACAGGGCCGATCTGGCGCAGGCGTGTTTTTCGTTTCTTCCGACCCGCGCGCGTCTCGATCTTCTCGGCTGGCCCGAAACCGATATGTTTGCCCATGCGTGAGGGCTCGCGACGCCGCATCGACATGATTGGTGCACTGCGCCATAACTTGGCCACGGCGTGGGGTGATCACCCACGCTCGAGCCGACGTCCAGAGCCGGCGACCTTTGTTAATGGCCTTTGCATCGAGCCTCTCGCTCTGTGCTCGATGACAGATAGTCAATGACCGATAGCGTCAGCCCGCCCCTGGCTTTCCCCTTTTCGATGCCCGCGGCCTCCGACAAGACGCGCGCGTTTCGCGCGGCGCGTCGTCATAGCCGGCATGTGAAGCTGATGCGCTCGGTGCTGTTCGGCGGCGCCCTTGTGGTCACGCTCCTGGTGATCGTCTTCGCGATTTTCGATCCGTTCCATAAGATCCTGCCCGGCCTGTCGGTCGAGAAAACGTCGCTCGACGGCACCAAGGTGACCATGTCCCGGCCGAAGCTGGCGGGCTATCATAACGATGGGCGTCCTTACGTGATCTCGGCGTCGTCAGCCGTTCAGGACATCAAGGTCCCCAACATTTTCGAATTGCGCGACATGGATGCGCACCTGACCATGCAGGACAAGACGCTGACCCATGTGACGGCGCTGACCGGCATCTACGACAGCACCTTGGACACGATGTCGCTGACCAGCGACGTGCATATCACCAACGATGCCGGCTTGGAGATGAAGGCCCGCGATGCGCATATCGAATTCAAGACGGGTTCGGTGGTGACCAAGAACCCCGTGACGGTTGCTATGCGTGGCAATACGATCGATGCCGACAGCATGCAGATGGTCGACGGGGGCAAGCAAGTGACGTTCGAAGGCCACGTGCACACGATGTTTTTGCCGGGGTCGGACAAGACACCTGACGTCAAGCCCGCCCAAATGCCATGACGCCCCTGCATCGCGTGTTTGCGCGTCTCCTCGCCCTTGCGGCGATCCCAACTCTCATTGCGATCTCGTTCGAGGTCTCGTCGGGTAGTGCCCTGGCGCAGGTCCCGACCACGATTGCGGCGCCGGCCAAGAAGGCGACCTCATCCTCGGGATCGCTGCTGCCCGGTGCCAATTCCAAGGATCCGGTCAGTGTCGATGCCGGGAAGCTCGATTATTTCGATAAGGAGCAGAAGCTCGTCTACACCGGCGAAGTCGTGGCCAAACAAGGCGATTCGACCCTTCGGGCTTCCGTGTTGACGATCTTCCTCAACCGCTCGGCCAAATCGACCGCCGCGGCCGGTTCGGCTGAGGAAAAGCCAGCAGTAGCTCCGGCGACGCCCGTGCCTCAAGATGCCGCGACCGCGGCATCACCCTTGGCGTCGAGCAATTCAGTCCGCCGCATGGAGGCCAAGGGCCCGGTCACGATCATCTCGAAGGATCAGGTCGGCACCGGTGATAACGGCGTCTATGACAAAGCTGAAAACAAAATCACTCTGGTGGGCAATGTCACGCTCAGCCAGGCCACGAACGTGATCAAGGGCGACAAGCTGGTCTACGACATGACCTCCGGTCAGGCGCAAGTCTCGTCCGGCCAGACGCTCGGTCGCGTCAAAAGCGTGTTCACGCCTGGTTCGGGCGCGCCGGGAGACGCGAAGAAACCGAAACACGTGACCCCGAAGACGGCACCCGCCAAGGCCGATAAGTGATGAGCCGTCGCTTGGCGGATCGTCGATCGCCAGACCGTCGATCACCATGAGCCGCGACGTGGCGTCGAAACCAACGGGGCGTGGCATGATGCGGCAGCTGATGGGGTTGTTGCCGGGCCGACGCTCGGCGCCGGTCGCGACCTGGGCCGAGCCATCGCTCTATGCGGATCATCCGGTCGGATCCGCTCTCGCTGATGCGGCTGCGGCGCCGCACCCCGCGGCCGATCCGCAATCACAGCTCGGCGTCTACAACATCGGCAAAGCCTATGGCGGGCGGCAGGTCGTCCAAGACGTCAGCCTCACGGTGCGGCGAGGCGAAGCCGTGGGGTTGCTCGGCCCCAACGGCGCCGGCAAGACGACCGTTTTCTACATGATCACCGGCCTCGTCGGACCTGATAAGGGCATGATCGAACTCGACGGTCATGACGTGACCGGCTTGCCGATGTATCGCCGAGCCCGTCTCGGGATCGGCTACCTGCCGCAGGAAGCGTCGATCTTTCGGGGGTTGAGCGTCGAAGACAACATCCGAGCGGTTCTCGAACTCACGGTTCGCGACCGGGACGAGCGGGAGGCCGAACTCGACTCGTTGCTGGATGAGTTCAACATCGGGCGGCTTCGCAAGTCACCGTCGGTGGCTTTGTCGGGCGGGGAACGTCGCCGCTGCGAGATCGCGCGTGCACTGGCGGGACACCCGTCCTTCATGCTGCTCGACGAACCCTTTGCGGGCATCGACCCGATCGCGATCGGCGACATTCAGGATCTCGTGATCCATTTGAAGGGGCGCGGCATCGGCGTGCTGATCACCGATCACAATGTGCGTGAGACACTGGGACTGATCGACCGCGCCTATATCATCCATTCCGGCCGCGTTTTGACGGAAGGAAGTCCCGACGACATCGTCAACGATCCGGATGTCAGGCGGTTTTATCTCGGTGAGGATTTCCGGCTTTAGTCGTTGCCGACGGCCCAGCGTCTCCCCCCCGTCTCAGGATGATGTTCGGCGTTTCTGATCCGGAGATCATCGAATATACGGGCTTCCCGATTGAGCTGTCGAGACCCATATCCCACCCTAAGCAAAAATCATTCCGCGCATGCGCTGCCGATTTTTTGTGCTACAACTTGAGCGATCGGTTGAGAGAGCCGTGATCGTTAGTCGTTTGCGTTGAGTAGGTGAGATGGCACTGTCGGCCAAACTCGTGATGCGGCAGGGCCAGTCCCTGGTGATGACGCCGCAACTTCTGCAGGCCATCAAGCTCCTTCAACTCTCCAATCTCGAACTTGCGTCTTTCGTCGAAGAGGAACTGGAACGCAACCCGCTCCTCGAGCGCGCCGAAGATCGTCCCGACCTGATCGAGCCCGCGACCAACGATCGTCTCGATTCGCGCGATGCCGAGGATATGAGTGATCGAAATTGGGACTCGACCGATCTCGAAACCGACCATCGCTCGCTGGAGGCGGCACTCGGAACGGAGCTCGACAACACGTTCGACGTGGACCGCAGTGTGAAACCGGACGATTTTGCGACATCGGCCGACCTTCACGGCTTATCGGCCACATCCTGGACGGGCAGCCCCGGAACCGGCGATGGCGAATTGTCGAGTTTCGACACCTATGTGGCCGCCGCCATGACGCTGCACGACCGGCTGAGCGAACAATTAGCCTTGGCGGTTCACGATCCGACCGATCTGATGATCGGCCACAGTCTGATCGACCTCATCGATGAGGCCGGCTATCTGACGGAGGATATCGCGAGCGTCGCGGATCGTCTCGGCGCAAGTCCGAAGCGCGTGGAAGCTGTGCTCCGGATCGTTCATACCTTCGAGCCGACCGGGATCGGAGCACGTTCCTTGGCCGAATGCCTCGAGCTCCAATTGCGGGAGAATAATCGTTTCGATCCGGCGATCGCAGCCCTTCTGGCAAATTTGGCGCTCGTGGCCAAGCGCGACTATTCCAGCCTCCGCCGGCTCTGTGGGGTCGACGACGACGATCTGCACGAGATGATCGCCGAAATTCGGAGCCTCGATCCAAAGCCAGGCCGGGCTTTTGGAGGGGCGCCGGTCCAGACCGTGATTCCAGACGTCTATGTTTGGCCGGCCGCGAATGGCAGTTGGAATGTCGAACTCAACACCGACGTGTTGCCGAGGGTCCTGGTCAACCAGAGTTATCACACCCGGGTGACCCGTGGCGGCCCGAGCGACGGGGATCGCTCGTTCGTGACCGAGTGTCTGCAAACCGCAAACTGGTTGACGAAGAGCCTCGAGCAGCGTGCCAGAACCATCCTGAAGGTCTCGAGCGAGATCGTCCGCCAGCAGGACGCGTTTTTTGCGCATGGCGTCGAACATCTTCGGCCGCTCAACCTGAAAACGATTGCCGATGCGATCGGCATGCACGAGTCGACCGTGTCGCGCGTGACCTCCAACAAATATATGGCCAGCCCGCGCGGCCTCTTTGAGTTGAAATATTTCTTCACGGCCTCGATCGCGGCGACTGCCGGTGGCGACGCACATTCGGCCGAAGCGGTACGCTTTCGCATCAAGCAGATGATCGACGCCGAACGGGCCGATAACGTCCTGTCCGACGACGCCATCGTGGTGCGGTTAAAGACCATCGGCATCGTCATCGCCCGTCGCACCGTCGCCAAATATCGAGAGAGCCTGCGTATTCCCTCCTCGGTCGAACGGCGGCGAGACAAACAGGTGCGAGCCGTCGCCTGCTGACGTGGATCGTCGACCCTGTTGAGCAATCGCGACCCCTGGCCTAATGGAGCCATGACGGGCACGGTATAACCCGTGAGCCGTGCGGCTCGTCCCAAACAAAGGATCCACTGATGGCCGTCGAGCCCAGACTGTGGATCGCCCGATAGATGGAGAAACGCCTTGAACAGGCTGTCGCAAACGACGCTGGATCGGCTCGGCGAAAGCATCGAGCTGCCGCCTTACGACCGGGCATTGGTGGACGTTGGGATCGTCCATTTCGGCGTCGGCAACTTTCACCGCGTGCACCAGGCCGTCTATATCGACCGTTGTCTCCGCGACCCGCAGGCACGCGGCTGGGGCATCTGCGGCGTTGAATTGATTGATAGTGAGGCCAATCGCGCCAAGGCTGAGGCCTATCTGGCGCAGGATCGTTTGTTCACGGTCACTGAATTTGCGCCGGACGGATCGGCGGTAACGCATGTCATTGGAGCGATGGTGGACTACCGCCATGCGCCGGCGGATGCCGAGGCCGTGTTGGCCATCATGGTCTCACCGCAGACCCGGATCATCTCGCTGACCATCACGGAAGGGGGCTATAATATCGATGAAACGACGGGCGCGTTCGACCTGACGTCCCCGGCAGTCGCGCAGGATCTTGCGGGCAGAGCGCCGTCGACAGCGTTTGGCTTCATCGTCGAAGCCCTGCGGCGCCGTCGGGCATCCGGCACGGGTCCGTTCACGGTCATGTCCTGCGACAATCTCAGGCACAATGGCGATACGGCGCGGCTGGCTGTCGTCTCTTTTGCCAAGGCTCTCGATCACGAGCTCGCGGCTTGGATCGACACGACCGTGACGTTCCCCAACAGCATGGTGGATCGCATCGCTCCCCAGGTGCCGGCCGCGATGCGAGATGAGCTCAACCGCCGGAGCGGCATCGAGGATGCGGTGCCGGCGATGTCGGAAAGCTTCATGCAATGGGTGATCGAGGATCGCTTTGCGGCCGGACGGCCTCCCCTCGACACCGTCGGCGTGGAAATCCGCGACGACGTCGTGGCCTTCGAATTCATGAAGGGGCGTATGCTGAACGCATGCCATATGCTTTTGTCGTATCCGGGTCTGCTTTGCGGCTATCGCATCGTCCACAACGCGATGGGCGACGACCGTCTGCGCCGCCTGCTCGAAACCTTCCTCGACCGCGACGTGATCCCGAATCTGGAAGGGCCGCAGGGCGTGTCGCTCGAGGCCTATAAGAGCGCCGTATTGGAGCGTTTCGCTAACCCGGCCGTGAACGATCAATTGCTTCGCATCGCGCATGATGGCGCCGCTAAGATCCCAGTCTTTCATTCCAAGACAATCGAAATGTTGTTGAGCCGCGACGGGGATCTGCGGCGCGAGGCTTATTTCTTGGCGTGTTTCGAGCGATATCTCCGCGGGCGCGACGACAAGGGCGACAGCTTCTTGGTCAACGAACCCCGTCTCACTCCGGCGGATCACGCTTTGCTGAAGAGCCACGACCCGCTCGCTTTGCTGCGGACGAGCCCGTTCGAAAAGCTCGGCCTCGCCGATCATCCTGAATTCGTGCGACTCTATTCGGCCGCCGTCGCGATGATCGACGCCGAAGGGGCATCCCGAGCCCTCGACCACCTCCTCGCTTGACGGCTGTCTCTACAACCAGGAGCGGAGCTGCATCTGCAAAGAGCAGCACCGCCGATATGATCGGATCGAACCGCATGGACGATGCACAACGCCGCGCCCTCTCGTCCTGGCTGACCGAACAAGGGCTGGCGGGCGCGACCGAACAAGAACTTCTGCACGGTTTCTGCGACAGTCCGCATTGCACGGGTCTCTCCTTGTCGCGATCGCTGCTGATCATCGACACATTGCATCCGGTTTACGAGGGCCGGGCGTTTCGTTGGCGCAATGATGGTATCGTTGAAGAAGCCGTAGTCGAATATGGGTTCAGCTCCGACGGCGATGCGGCAGTCACCTAGCAACAGAGCATATTCTATACGATGCTGCAGACCGATCAGTCGGAATACCGAATTCGCCTGACCGGCAACGACCCGCTCCCCTTTCCGGCGCTCGAGACGATGCGGACCGAAGGCCATACGGATTTCGTCGCAACTGTGCATCGGTTTGCCAGCCGCGGCGTCATCGGTGAGATGGATTGCGTCTATTCCTATTGGTGCACCCGCGAGGCCGCCGGATTCGACGACAGCAAGCTGGAGGCTCTGAGGCACCTCGTTCCGACCTTGGCGCTGGCGGTGAAGTGTACCTCTCTGGCGCGGATCGCCGAGACCCTCGTCGGGGTCTATCTCGGGCGTGACGCGGGTCAAATGGTGCTGCAAGGCAAGATCAGGCGGGGGACGACCGACCGGATCAATGCGGTCCTCTGGTTTTCGGATCTTCGCGGCTATACGGCGATTTCGGAATCGGTCGCGCCGGAAGAAATTCTGCCGATGCTGAACGATTATGCGGATGCCGTGATTTCCTCGATCCACGATGCGGGCGGCGACGTCCTAAAGCTGATCGGCGATGGCGTTCTGGCGATTTTCAAGGCCGATCGCCCGGAAGACGCCTGCGCGTCTGCGCTGAAAGCCGAAGCCAAGCTACGCTATCGTCTTGCCAAGCTAAACGAACGACGCGCCGCAGAACGGCGTCCCGTCACCAATGCCTATCTCGGCCTGCATATTGGCGACGTGTTCTATGGAAATATCGGAAGTGCCGAGCGGCTCGACTTCACCGTGATCGGACCGGCCGTCAACGAGGTGAGCCGCATCGCGGCCATGTGTCGATCGGTTGATCGGAGCGTGGTTCTATCGGAGGATTTCGTCGCCTCCGTCGCGCCGTCGCAGCGGGAGCGTTGCGTATCCGTCGGGCGTTATGCGTTACGCGGTGTTCGACGCGCCCGTCATCTGTTTACGCTGGAAGACCGTTTGACGTGAAGGCGGGACATCGAGGTGGCAGGTGTGTCCCTCCCCTCCCCTCTCCCCTGCTCATCCTGCATGTCCTTGCTCCCCTGCCCTGCCCTCCCCTCCACTTGCGGTTTGGCTTGTTTGGCTGGGTTGTGCTGCTTCTGAGACGACGAAAGCCCGCCGCGCTGTTTGGGCGGGCGGGCTTTGTGGTTGTGGGTTGTGGTGTGATTTGGTTGCGGGGACAGG